>JAGMBO010000050.1 GCA_023129715.1 Candidatus Eiseniibacteriota bacterium
AGCCTCGTGCCCAACCAGCCCGGTCGACCTAGCGTCCGGCCGCTGCCGAATCCTCCGCGCCGACCACGCGCACCAGAGACTCGAGTTCCGCCTGCCGCTGAGGCCCGATGCCCCGCACGTCGCGCAGCTCCGAGACGCTCGCAAACCTCCCGCGCGTCCGTCGCAGGGCGAGGATGCGCCCCGCCAGAGCCGGACCGATGCCGGGCAGAGCCACCAGCGCGAGGCTGTCGGCGCGATTGAGGTCGAGATAGCCGGCGGTGAAGAGTGATGCGGGCCTCGGTCTCGGTTGCTCGGCCGCGACGCTCTCCGCAGCCCAGGCTTCCACCGTTTCGCCGGGGAATCCGCCACGGAGCGCGTCAGGCTCCGGCAGCACTCCGCCGTGACGCAGCCAGGTGATCAGTTGACCCGCCGCGAGGAAGAGGACCAGCAGCGCCAGCAGACGACGCTCGCCGGGTGTCATCAACATGGCCCAGCTCCCCGGTGCGCTGCCGGCAGCCGCAGCTTCGCCGGCACCGGAGCAGCTAGCGCAGGAAATGCCATTCCAGGCCGATCTCGGTACTCTGGAAGGGCAGGGTCATCCACTCCCCATCGACATAGCTGGCGGAGAAGTGCTCCTCGTTGCGCAGATTGCGCGTCGCCATGAAGAGATGGGCCCGGCGCAGCACTGTGGCATGGATCTCGCCATCGTAGCGTTCGAACCGAGGCGCCTCGCCCGCCGGCGTCACCCAACGGTCACGGAAGAGCCCCAGCAGTCGTCCCTCGAGGAAGAGGTCTCCCCGGAAAAGGGCGAAGCCGAGCGCCGCTCCCGCCCGCGCCTCGTAGCGCGCGGTCAGGACCGGCAGGAGTTCACGTTCCGGCCGAATGAAGAGGAGCCCGTCGCCGTAGATGCGCAGGCCGAGCGGAAGCTTCAGATCGCCCCTCCCGCTCAACCCCGCCAGGCGTGCCTCCCCGGTCAGCGCGGCCAGACGTTGGGCCTCGCGCTCCGCGGGACCCAGCAGAAGCGCCTGCGCCGGATCGAGACCGATGGCTCCCTCGACTTCCCGCACGAACCCGCCCACGCTCACCGAGCGCGCCGCGGTTCCGAGCGTCAGACCCAGCTCGCCATGACGCACGCGGCGCAGGGGAACCCCCGTCGCCTCGACACCTCCCGGGAGCAGAATCGACTCGTCGAGCAGCGCCGCGAAATCCCCATCGAGACGGGGCACGAACGGCGTGGTCGCTCCCATCCAGCCATCGAAGGAGAGGCGCACTCCGCGCACCGGTTCGAGACCGACCCACACGTGCCCGCGCAGGTGTTCCTTGCCCCACCATGGATCGCTCCAGCCGCCCGTGGCGACCAGCGTCACCACCTCACCCCGACGAGCAACGCCGACCGCCGTCCCTATCTCCGGCTGGGCTTCCCGCGCCACGTAGAAGCTGTCGCGCTCTAGGGTCACGTCGACCCCGGCAAGCGCGCCGACCAGCAGCAGGGACCAGGAGCCGCGGTTCGCCGCCATGCGCACAACGCCTTCGGTCGAGCGGCTTCTCCGCCGCGCCATCCCCGCCGGCCCCCACCTGCGCAGCAGATCGTTGCGCCGGGTGAGCGCGAGTTCCACCGTCAGCCAGTCGCGCTCGGCGAATTGCCCTTGCAGCGAGAGCTCCTGGGTCTGCCAGTACAGCTTCACCGCTTCCTCGAGCACCGTGCGGCCGGTTCGATCGGCAGCCGCGACCCGCCATCCCGCGTCGGGTGTCGCACGGTCGAGGGTCAGGCGAATGTTCTGGTACCGACTGTACGAATACCGTGGCATCACCCAGAATGGGCGTCCATCGGAGTGTGAGTGGGCGTAGGCGGCAGTGAACCCCCACGGTCCGTTGCGCCGCCCGAGATAGAGCTCCTCGGCCGCCGCCCCCCCGGGCCCCTCGCTGATCCGCACTGCACTGGGTGCCTCCTGCCAAGGCTCCTCGCGCTCCGCCGCCCAGAGCATGCCGTCGCCCCCCCTCGCCAGGGGATCGAGCCAGGGATCGGGTGCCAGGTAGGAAAGCTCACCGATCGGCAACGGCGACAGCGTATGCGTCAGCGCCTCGGGAATCCCCGGGCCGCTGGTCGGCTGCCCTGCAAGCCAGAGCGAGAGGCGGTCGAGACCGGGGCTGATGCAATAGGGCAGATCCCAGGCGCCATGGTTCCCGGAACGATGAACACCGATCGGCGCTTCCCGCCACAGGGCATCGGAGAGCAACATGCTCGTCGAGTGGCGCGGCGCGCCCTGCTCCAGCAAGGGTTGGCGCGCAACGGCAGGCAGTTGTCGCAGCGCCCAACCTGCATCCCACCACCGGCGCGGGCGCGCGTCGAGTGAATCCCCCGCGGCTCGGGCGAGCGCGTCGGCAGCGCCCAGCGCGGCAGAGTCAGCACCTGCTGCCAGCGAGTCGGCCCAAGTGCCAACCTCACCGCCTGCTGCCAGCGAGTCGCGAAGCGCAGCCAGGGAGTCGGGAAGCGCTGCCAGCGAGTCAGCAAGCGCGGCCAGCGAGTCGGCCGCGGACGCCGGGGCCCGCCCCGCGGCGCCTGGAGGCTCACCTTGCTTCAGAGCCCCGTTGGTCTGGGCCACCAGGGTCGCGGGCAGCAGTCCCAGTAAGGAGACGACGGTCAAGACCAGAGCGACGACGAGCCGGCCGCCTCCGGAACGGAGGGGGTGGTCGGCGATGGGGCTGCTAGGCCGCCCCCCGCTCGAGCCGGCTGAGGACGTCCGCCGCGGCCTCGCAGTCGGGGCAGGTTTCGAGCGCCTCTTGCAGGCGCTTACGCGCCTCATCCAGCTCCCCCACAGCCTCGTACTCGCGCGCCAGCAGGGTCAGCCGTCGCGCGACGTCACTTTGCTCCCCCGTCGAGTTCTGCAAGAGGAGCACGAATTCGCGGATCGCCTCGCGGTGCCGGTCGAGCGCGGCAAAGCAGCGTCCGCGGGTTTCCTGCAACCGCGCCGCCTGCTCCGGGGTGAGATCGTAGTCGCAAGCCGCAGCTTCGAACTCCGCCAGGGCCTCATTGAGACTCCCCCGCTCCATCAAGACAACGCCGCGATCATAATGGGTCTGGAAGTCCCGTTGTTCAACCGGCGGTTTCCCGGCAGCCTCGGACGAGGAGTCCCCGTCCTTACCGGCTGCGCCGAGATCGACCTCCCCAAACGCCATCGTGCCGGAGCCGGGGATCTCCTCCGCTTCAGCGGGCGACTCCTCAGCTTCTCCGCCTCCCGCGGAAGACGCGGGTGTGGGGGCCGTCTCAGCTGACGCGCTTGCCTCCTCGACTACATCCCCGCCGATCGTCTCCTCCACCGGGATGTCTTCGGCGCCGCCCATCAGGCTCGGACCGATGGCACTGATCCGGTCGCGCAGATCCCGGGCCTGGTCATCCCGGCCGGCAGCTTCGGCAAATTCCGCGGCACGGGTCAAGACTCCGACGGCCGCCTCGAAGCGCTCGGCCCGTCGCAAGAACTCGCTCAGCCGGATGGCGAAATCGCCCCGCTGTACCGCCAGCTCTTCCAGGCGTTGCAGTACCTCGCGGTAGACCTCCTCCTGCCTGACCTCCTCGGGCACGACATCGAGGTAGTCGAAGTAGGCATGCAGCGCATCTCCGATCAGTTCCTCGGCCACATACAGATCCCCCAGGCGGCGAGAGGTGTCGATGCGCCCGGGATCGAGGCGCAAGATCTTCCGCGCCAAGGCAATCGCGTTGCGGTTGAACCCCAGGCGCGCATAGGCGGCGATCGCCTCCTCGTAGCGGCCAATTGCCTCGTCCTGCCGGCCCGCCTTGATCAGCATGTCGCCCATGTAGACGAAATCATAGGGCCCTGCCTCCCCCGAGGAGAGGAACTCGGCGAACGTCTCGATGGCCTTCTCGATCTGACCTTCCTTGGCCAGGCAATAGACCGTGCGGCGGCTGCTGCTCTTGCGATCCAAGATACGTTCCCCCCTGCCCAACCCGGGCGGTTGCGGTTCGAGAACGGAGACTCCTCTAAGGGCATCGGCACGCTGGGCTTGATTCTCCACCGGCCGGCACCGATTCCGTGGGCCAATCCGCAGTGTGGGGCAAGGGGGCAAGGGGTCGCCGGGACGTGTCGCCGCGCGGAGATGGTCTTCAGGAACGATGATCCGCGGCTGCGGTTAGAGCCGCAGCGCGCCGGGACGGGCATCGCGGATCCAGGGCACGCCGCCAAGCACGAGATCCCGCAGGTCACTGGAGCCGACATGGTAGGGCAGCCGGGCATAGGAAGGCGCGGCGATGATCTGGAGATCGGCCCGGTAGCCGGGGGTCAGACTGCCGCAGCGCGCCTCGAGGGCCAGGGCCGCAGCCGCATTGTAGGTCGCGGCGGTGATCGCCTCGCCCGGGGTCATCTGCATCGCTAGGCAGCCGAGGGCAATGATCCAGGGCATCGCGTCGGTCATCGAACTCCCAGGATTGCAGTCGGTCGCAAGGGCCACGGGAACTCCCGCGGCAATCATCGCGCGCGCCGGAGCATACTCGCGCCGGCCCAGAGAGAAGAGCGTCCCGGGCAAGAGCACGGCGACAACCCGCGCGGCGGCCATCGCCGCAATGCCCTTCGGGGAGACTCGCCCGAGGTGATCGGCCGAGACGGCCCCCAACTCCGCGGCCAACTCGGCGCCCCCGAGCGGCTCGATCTCATCGGCATGCAGCTTGGCGGCCAGCCCCGCCCGCTGGCCCGCCTTCAAGATGCGGCGTGACTGCTCGACCGAGAAGACTCCCTGCTCACAGAAAACATCACAGCATCTCGCCACGCCCAGCGCCGCGGCCTCGGGGATCATCCGCTCGGTCAGCAGGCGCACGTAGGCTTCGACGTCGCCGCGATACTCGTCGGGGATCTCGTGAGCCCCCAAGTAGGTCGGCACCACCGTCACCGGGTGGCGGCGGTCGAGCTCGGCGATCAGGCGCAGAGCGCGCAGCTCCCCCTCCGGATCGAGGGCATAGCCGGTCTTGATCTCGACAGTTCCAGCGCCGTAGGCGACCATTCGATCGAGGCGCTCCAACGACTCCGCCAGAATCGACGCATCCTCCGCCTCGCGAAACATGCGCACACTCGAGCGGATTCCGCCTCCCCGGGCGGCGATCTCCATGTACGAGATCCCTTCGAGGCGCAGTTGGAACTCCCATTCACGCGTGCCGGCAAACAGGACATGGGTATGCGGATCGACGAACGCCGGCAGCACGACGCAGTCGCGCGCATCGATCTCCAGGCCCTCGGGACCGGGGGCAAAGGCGGCGCGGATCTCTCTACTGGGGCCTGCGGCGACGATCTCGGCACCCTCGATCGCCAGCGCACCCTCTTCGATCACCCCCAGGCGCCCCATTTCCTCACCGCACTTCGGCCCACCCCCCGGCGGGGGCGGCACGGTGACGAGTTGGCGGGCACCGGTGATCAGCAACGATACCTGGCGTTTCATCGCGCTTCCCCCTCCGCGCTTGCGGGCCCATGCGGCCGACCGGCCGAGAGGCGACCGGCCGATGGGCAATCGCGCCGCGGCGATCGCGCTGGGGCAACGGTCCGCCCCGGCGCACCGTTCAGGAAGCGTCGGCCCCGTCGCGAGCTAGCCCGAGCAGTCAATCAGTCTTCGAGCATCGGCAGCTTGATCTCCGACGCGCGGCCGAAATCGATCGCCGCCTCGTAGCCCGCATCGGCATGACGCATGACACCCGTCCCCGGGTCGGTCGTCAACACCCGCTCGAGTTTCTGCGACGCCAGCGCGCTGCCGTCGGCAACCACCACCATCCCGGCGTGAATCGAGTAGCCCACACCGACGCCGCCGCCATGATGAAGCGAAACCCACGAAGCGCCGGCAGAGGTGTTGAGCAACGCGTTGAGCAGCGGCCAGTCGGCGACCGCATCGGTGCCATCGAGCATGCCCTCCGTTTCCCGGTTGGGCGAGGCGACACTGCCGGCGTCGAGATGATCTCGCCCGATCACGATCGGCGCCTTCAACTCGCCCCGCTTGACGAGATCTTGGATCACCGCACCGAAGCGGGCGCGCTCACCGTATCCGAGCCAACAGATCCGGGAGGGCAATCCCTGGAAGGCGACCCGCTCCGCGGCCAGGGGAATCCAGCGGGCTAGCACGGGGTCGTCCGGAAATGCCTCGAGGATCGCCTGGTCGGTGCGATGGATGTCGGCCGGATCGCCCGAGAGCGCCGCCCAGCGGAAGGGTCCCTTGCCGCGGCAGAACAGCGGCCGGATGTAGAGAGGCACGAAGCCCTGGTAGGCGAACGCCTCGGCGTAGCCGGCCGCCAACGCCTGGCCGCGCAGATTGTTGCCGTAGTCGAAGGTCGGCACCCCCTGGCGCGAGAAGCCAACCATCGCCTCGCAGTGGCGTACCATCGACTCCATTGAGCGGGCAATATATCCCTGCGGGTCCCGGCGCCGCAGCTCGAGAGCCTCGCTGAGACTAAGCCCCCCCGGGATGTAGCCTTCGAGGGCATCGTGCGCCGAGGTCTGGTCGGTGAGCAGGTCGGGGCGCGCTCCCCGCCGCAACAACTCCGGCACAACCTCACTGGCATTGCCGCGCAAGCCGATCGAGACCGCCTTGCGCTGCGCGACCGCCTCGTGCACCCACGAGAGCGCCTCGTCGAGATCCGCCGTCCAGCGATCGAGATAGCCCGTGGTGATCCGCCGCTCGATGCGCTGCGGATCGACCTCCACAACCAGGGCGACCCCGCCATTCATGGTGACGGCCAAAGGCTGGGCGCCCCCCATGCCCCCCAACCCGGCGGTCAGCACCCAGCGCCCCGCAAGATCGCCCTGGTAGTGCTGGCGGGCCGCCTCGGCGAGCGTCTCATAGGTGCCCTGCAGGATCCCCTGCGTGCCGATGTAGATCCAACTCCCGGCGGTCATCTGCCCATACATGATCAGGCCACGAGCCTCGAGATCCCGGAAGTGCTCCGCGGTTGCCCAATGGGGAACCAGGTGCGAGTTGGCGATCAAGACGCGCGGCGCCCACTCGTGTGTGCGGAAGACCCCCACCGGCTTGCCGCTCTGGACGAGCAGCGTCTCGTCGTTCTCGAGCGCGCGCAGCGAGCGCACAATGGCCTCGAAGGCGGGCCATGAACGGGCTGCCCGACCCGTGCCCCCGTAGACGATCAGTTCATCGGGAACCTCGGCAACTTCCGGGTCGAGGTTGTTCATCAGCATCCGCAGCGCCGCTTCCTGGGCCCACCCCTTGCAGCTGCGCTCCGCGCCCCGGGGGGCACGAACGCGCCGAGGCGTGCCGCGATCGAACGCAGGCGACGGCGGGGCTGGTGTCGTATGCTGCTCACCACTCATCCTGAAGCCTCCTCCTTGCCCGAACTCCCTACGGCCGCGAGTTGCACGGGCTCACCCTACGGCCCCGGGTTGCACGGCCTCACCCTCGGCCGCGAGCCCCTGCCGGCTCACTCTCAGCGCCCGGCTCGCGGCTCACCCTCAGCGCCCGGCTCGCGGCTCAACCATGCGCCCACCTGGCGGGCCAGATCGTCCCCATCGGCCACCACGACCGGTGGCGTCGGCAGCACCTCGCGAAACGCCTCGCCATACCGCGCCGAGACGACTCGCGGATCGAGAATGACACACACCCCCCGGTCTCCGCGACGCCGGATCAGGCGTCCATGCCCCTGGCGGAAGCGCAGAACCGCCTCGGGCAGGGCGTGCTCGCGGAAACTCGACCGGCCGGCGGTCTCGAGCAGTTCACCGATCGCCGCCACGCGCGGATCGCTCGGCACCGGGAAGGGCAGGCGCGTGACCACGAGCAGTTCCAGTTCCTCTCCCGGGAAATCGACCCCATGCCAGAAGCTGGCCGTGCCCAGCAGCACCGCGTGCCCCGGGGCCCGGAAGGCGCTCATCAGGCCCCCCCGCGTTCCCGCGCGGCTCTGGGCCAGCAACACCGTCCGGGGCGGCAGCCCGCTCGCCTGCAGGCCGGCGTGCACCTGACGCAACGCATCGTACGAGGTGAAGAGCACCAGGGTTTTGCGCGCCACGCTCCGGATGATGCGGGCCAGCGTCTGCACCAGAAAATCTATGTAGCCCTCCTGGCGCGGATCGACCGCCGCGCGCGGCACGAGCGTCAGCAGCTGGCGTTCGAGGGGAAAGGGACTCGCCAGGCGGAGCCGCTCGCCCTCGTCGCGTTCGAGCCCCACCTGGCGCGCGAAGAACGAGAAGTCTTCTCCGGTCGCCAGCGTCGCCGAGGTCAGCACCAACCCCCCGACGCCACGCAGCAGGTGCTCCCGCAGGGGCGGGCCCGTCTCGATCGGCAACCCCGCCAGCAGGATCCCCTCACGTCGGCTGGCTTCCTGGCAATAGACCCGCTCGGTTCCGCCGGCGCCCAGGAGCTCGGTGAGTTTCAGACGGGCTTCTTCCAGCTCGGCCAGGTTTCCCGCGGCCCCATCGAGGATCTCGTCGATCTCCGGCGACGCGCTGCGGACCTCCTCGCCGGTCGCCGCCAGCAATTCGCCCGCTGCGGTCACCAGACGCTCCAGGCCCTCCAGGAGTGCGTCGGTCTCGGCGGGCAGAAATGCATCCAGGGGCAGCTCGCCATGCCCATAGCGCCGCCGCTCCCCCTCACGCGGGTAGCCGGGGGCGGTGCGCAGCGCATCAAAGAAGGCGCGCGCCGCGGAGAGTGCCTCGCGCGAGTCGCTCTCGAGCTGGCGCAGGCGACGCGTCAGATTCCGCATTGCCACTTTGCCGGGAAGCCGCCGGATCACCCGTCGGAGACGGTCGCTGAATCCCGGTTCCCCCGTCCCCCCCATGCCGCGCAGGCGTTCGGTCAGACCGAGTTCGCCGACTCGCACGCTGAGGGGCTCGATCGCCGCCTCGGGAAGCAGGTGGGCCTCGTCGACGATCAGCGCGCGATGCTCCGGGAGAATCCCGGCGCCGAGAGCGTCCGCGAGCAGCAGCGAGTGGTTGACGACGACCAACTCCGCCTGCCGCGCCTCCCGCCGCGCGCGCTTGTGGAAGCACCCCCGGTCGGGGTGGCAGGCCCGGCTGCGACAGAAGCGCGCGTCGCCGCCGATGCGCCGCAGCGCCCACCCCCCGCGGCGCCCCAAGTCGGGGGCCTCCGCGAAGTCGCCCCCCTTGGTGGTCTGCACCCACCCCTCGAGCCGGTCGATCACCCGGCGCCCATCGGGCCCCGAGCCTTCCTCGGCCACGAACATATCCCAGCGTCTCCGGCAGAGATAGTTGCTGCGTCCCTTCAAGGAAACGATGCGCAGATCGGGATGGATCAGGCGCCGCAGGCGGGGCGCTTCCAGCAGGAGAATCTGATCCTGCAGCGTCCGGGTGTATGAGCTGACCACGACCGGCTCGCGTTCCCGCCGCGCATAGAGGGCCGCGGGCACCAGGTAGGCCATCGTCTTGCCGACCCCGGTCGGCGCCTCGACAAGCAGGATCTGCTCGTCCGTCAACGCCTGCCCCACGGCCTCAGCCATCACCAACTGCTGGGGCCGCCAGTCGTATCCGCCGACCACCTTGGCCAACAAACCTCGTTCCCCGAGGATCTCGTGCAGTTTTCGCGACATCGATCGCATCCGGTCACCCGCTCCGCCGCCCACGGTCGTCCGTGCCCCCCGCGGCCTCGGCCCCCGGGGAGGGCCCCCGCGCTTGTTCCGCTCCGCCCTTCAGCAGCGCGATCTCTTGGGCCAGCGACTTGACCCGCTCGTCGAGCCGCGTCTGCGCCCGGGCATGCGCCATCCCGAACCCGATCGACGCCCCCACCGCCCAGAGCAGCCCCGCGTAGGCCAGCACGGCATCGACCGGCTCGAGAAGTGTCGCCACCAACGCGAGCAGCAGGGCGCCCAGCCCCACCCAGAACCAGGCCGCGGCATGGCCCATGGACAGGCGCCCCGCGCGTCCCTGCGCCGCGGCCAGCACGATCATGGCGACACCGACCAGCACTAACATCAGTCGCAGCATCATCCCCTCCTCGACCGGCGGAACCGGGAAGCCTCGAGCAGCACCGCGAGCAGCATCTTCAGCACATAGAGCACCGGTCGCAGGCCAACGTGCAGCGTCCCCCCCTCCGGATTCGCCCGCATGGCGACCGGGACCTCCTGGATCACGAGCCCCGCCCGCGCCGCGCGGACGATCATGTTGGCATCCGGGTAGTCGGCGGGGAAGCTGCGCGACTCGGCATGCAGTCGCACCAGGGCCGGGGAAAGCCCCTGGAACCCGGTCGTCACATCGGTCAGACGCTGCCCGACCGCCAGCGACGCGAGACGACTGAAGAGCCGGATCCCGATCCGCCGCGTCCAGGGCGGCGAGTAGCTCTCCGCACTGCGGAAGCGACTGCCGAGGACGAGATCGGCGCCCGCCGCCAGCGGCACGAGCACCGTGGCGATCGAGGCGGGATCGTGCTGCCCGTCGGCGTCGAGTTGGATCAAGTGCCGATAGCCCGCCCGCTCGGCGAAGCGATACCCCGTCTGCAGCGCCGCCCCGTAGCCAAGATTGAAGGGGTGGACGACGACGTTGACTCCCTGCCCCCTGGCCACCTCGGCGGTCCCGTCCCCCGAGCCGTCGTCGACGACCAGCACGTCGGCCTCCGGGGCGACGCGGCCGATCGCGGTCAGAACCTCCGCCAGCCGGCGCGCCTCGTTGAACGCCGGAATCATGATCAAGGTGTCCGCGGCCACGGCCCCTCCTCGCCAACGGCAACGTCTGAACCTAGCGAAGCGCGCCCCGGGCCGCAAGCACGCAGCCGGCGCCCGCCTCGCCATCGGTGGTGGCTGGGGTGACTTTCGCATTGCATCATCCCCGCCTAGCTCCCTAGCCTAACCGGAGCCACGGATCCCGGCGGCGCCGCTCCCGGCGCACTGGCCGGGCCGGCGGGGGGGAATGCATGCAACGGAACGAGGCGCGCCGCAAGGTCGAGCAGTTGCGCCGCACCATCCGCGAGCACAACCGGCGTTACTACGTCGACAACGCCGCCACGATCAGCGACGGCGAATTCGACGGCCTGATGGCCGAGTTGGCCGCGCTCGAGGAGCGCTTCCCCCAGCTCGACGATCCCGAGAGCCCCACCCATCGCGTGGGCGGCGAACCCCTGGCCGCGTTCCGGACGGTCGCCCACAGCCGGCCGATGCTCAGTCTCCAGAATACCTACTCCGCGGAGGAGGTGCGCCGCTTCGACGAGCGCACCCGGCGCCTGCTCGGAGAAGAGGGCCCCCTAGCCTATGTCGTCGAGCTGAAGATCGACGGCATCGCCGTCGCCCTGCGCTACGAGCGCGGCCATTTCGCCCTCGGGCTGACCCGCGGCGACGGCACACAGGGCGACGACGTCACCGCCAACTTGCGCACGATTCGCAGCCTGCCCCTGGTGCTCTCGGCTGAAGCCGCCCCGATCCCGGAGCGCGTCGAGCTGCGCGCCGAGGTCTACTTCCCACGCGCCGCCTTTGCCGCGCTCAACGCCCGCCGCCGCGAGGCGGGACTGGGGCTTTTCGCGAATCCGCGCAATGCCGCCGCGGGAACGCTCAAGCTGCTCGATCCCCGCCTGGCGACCGAACGTCACCTCGCGCTCTTCGCCTACCAACTCCTCGACGCTCCGGAGCTGGGCATCGAGAACCATGGCGCCGCCCTGGAGCGCATGCGCGCCTGGGGCTTGCCGGTCAACCCGCATGTGCGCCGCGCCGCTGGGATCGACGAGGCCATGGCCCTCTGCGAGCAATGGGAGTCGCGCCGCCGCGACCTGCCCTATGATACCGACGGCCTCGTGCTGAAGCTCGCCCGCCTCACCTGGCATGCCTCACTCGGGGCGACGAGCAAGGTGCCGCGTTGGGGAATCGCCTACAAGTTCGAAACCGACCGGGCCCAGACGCGCATCCTCCGCGTCGATTGGCAGGTCGGCCGCACGGGAGCCGTGACTCCGGTCGCCGTTCTCGAACCCGTTCAAATCCTCGGCACGACGGTGAAACGCGCCACCCTGCATAACGCCGATGAGATCGCGCGTCTCGATGCGCGTCTCGGTGACCGGGTGACCATCGAGAAGGGCGGTGAGATCATTCCCAAAGTCGTCGAGGTGCATCGCGAGGCGCGCACTGGCGAGCAGCGGCCGCTCGGCCCGCCCCAGCGCTGCCCCGTCTGCTCCGAGCGACTGGAACGCGAGGCGGGCGCCGTCGCGATTCGCTGCGTCAACGAGCATTGTCCCGCTCAGCTGAAGCGACGCATCCTGCACTTCGCCTCCCGGGGCGGCCTCGAGATCGAGGGGCTCGGAGCGGCTCTCGTCGAGCAGCTCGTCGACCACGGCATGGTTCACGATGTGGCCGATCTCTTCGCGCTCACCACCGAGGAGCTCGCCCGCCTGGAGCGCATGGGCCCCCGCTCGGCAGCCAATCTGCGCGCCGCGCTGGAAGCGTCTCGCCGGCCGAGCCTCGCTCGCTACCTCCACGCGCTCGGGATTCGCCACGTCGGCGCCCGCGCCGCCCGGCTGCTCGCCGAAGCCTATCCTCTCCTACACGACCTGGCGGCGGCCGACCCCGAGGCGCTCGCCTCCTTGCCCGAGATCGGTCCGACGATCGCCGCCTCGGTCCACCGCTACTTCGCGCGACCCGAGAGCCGCCAGCTGCTCGCTCGCCTTGAGCAAGCGGGCATCATCCCCCGCCCGATCGCGAAGACCGCGGAACCCTCCAGCCTGGCCGGCTTGACCTTCGTGCTCACCGGAACGCTCCCGAACTGGAGCCGGGAGGAGGCCGGGCAACACATTATTGCCCGCGGCGGCCGCGTCGCGGCGACCCTCAGCGGAAAAACCAATTACCTGATCGCGGGGGAAAACCCTGGCTCCAAGCTCGCCAAGGCAGAGGCCGCCGGCATCCCGGTGCTCGATGAGACCGGCCTGCGCGATCTACTCTCCCGCGGACCGTCCGGCGACTAGTCGACCGGCCTGACCCGAGGGCCAAGCGGCCCAGGCAGCCACGGAGCCGGCCAAGTCACTTCGCCCGCTTCGGCACAGCCCAAGCGGGCGAGCGCACCGGATCGGACCGGCGGGACCGCTCCGTGGCGGCGGCGGCGCGCCACTCGATCGACTCCATCCGTGGCCGCGGCGCGCCCCTCGATCGCCTCCCATCCGTGGCCGCAGCGGGGCGCTACTCGATCGCCTCCCAGTTGATCACCAGCCCGTACTCTTGCGCGAAGTCATCGAGCATCTCGAGCAGCCGGCGCTCCATCAGCTCACGCTGAAGATCCCTGCGCGCCAGCTCCTCGGCCGCGGCAAAATCGAGCATCTCCGCAGGCGACTGCGAGTGAATCGACAGGACGACCCAACCCTCCCCGTATTCCACAGGGTCGGTAATCAGCGGCCGCTGCTCCCCAAGTTCGAAACCGAGAACCAGGGGGGTCAACTTGGCATAGCTCGCCGCAAGCTGCTCATCGAGCAGGGCCCGGAAGTCGACGCTCGTATCCCGCGCGGCCATCTCCCGCCCGACGGTCTCCCACTCCCTGCCCGCGCGCAGCTGCGCGACCGCCTCGTCCGCGAGCTGTCTCGCATCGGCCGGAACCCAGAGATACCCATAGACCCCGGTCGCGTCCGACCAGTACTCCTCGCGATGCTCTTCCCAGTAGCCCACGATGTGCTCGCGGGTCACCTCCATCGCCTGGGCACGAACGCGCTGGTCGTAGAAGCGATCGAGCAGCAGCTCCGTGCGCTTGCGGTCCTTCATGCGCGCCAACTCGGGATCGTTCAGCACGTCCAGTTCGCGCGCCTCCCGGCGGGACGCCCATTGCTCCATCCGCAACAGAATCCGGCCACGGATGCGCCAGTCTCCACCGATTCCGGGCCAGAAAAAGATGTTGGTCTCATCGAGGGAGCCGACAAACTCGCCGAGCGTCCAGGCGCCTCCGTTCCAACTCACCAGCGGCAGCGCCAGCTCCTCCTCGGTGAGGCGATGCAGCGGGGGCCGCAAGGCAGCCAGGTCAGCGGAGAACTGATGGGGATCGTCCCCCGCCAAGGAATCGAACAAGGCTTCGAAGGCCCGGCGGATCGGCTCGAAGCTCTCCTCGGCAGCCTTGAACGCATACTTCTGGCGAATCCGCTCGCGGGCGCGGCTGATCACGCTGCGGCGTTTGCCCTCCTCCATGAAGGCCTCGAACTCCTGGGCCCACGCCTCCATATCGACCGCACGCTCTCCGTCGAAACACATGATGTGCCACCCATAGCGCTCCGTATCGAAGGGGCCGGCAATCGCCCCGACCTCATCCAACGCAAAGAGGGGATCGGCGAGCTCGGCGGGCAGCCGCGTGCGATCGACCCACCCGCCGGCATTCAGGAGAACCTTCTCCGGATGGCGCTCGGCAAAGTCCCTGCCCACTGCAAGCAGATCCTCCCCGGCCGCGACGCGCTCACCGATCGCCGCGATCAGATCGCCATCACGCGACGAGACGTGGGTCATCTGCCGCTCGTGCGACTGCAGCGCGGCGAGCGAATCGCGCTCCGCCGCGGAGGTCCGCTCGCGGGCGACCAGACTGTCCCACATGACGGCGACCTCGAGATTGTCGAGCCAGCGCGTGTACTCCCGCGCCTCGCGGCCGACCAACTCGGTGCCGATGACCTCGTGCACGCGTTTGACCAGGAGTTCCTTGGACCCGAAGGTCTCGACGAACGCCTTGCGCTGCTCGGGGCTCGCTTGCGCCCAGCTGGTTTCCGCGTTGAGGCGGTCGAACTCATAGACCACCTCGGAGAGCGGCACGGTGCGCCCTTCCAGGCTGATCACCACCGGATCGGGCGGTTCCTGCGCACACCGGCTCAGCAACAGCCCTCCCAGCGCAAAGACCAGCAGGATCACGCTCTTCTTGATCATTGGTATCCTCCCTCCAAGCGGTCTTGCACGAATCTCCAACATGCAGGGGGCAAGCGTCCCGGGTAATGCCGGCAGTCTAGTCACCGCCGGCGTGCCTGCCAAGCAGAGATCAGAACGCGCCGCTCACTCCGAGGTGAAGGCGGCCGCGGAGGATCGCTTCTCCACCCGGAACCGCATACTCGATTCTCACGCGGCCCGCGCGCGAGGGCGCCTGGAGCCCCAAGCCGGTGGCCCAGACGAGGCGCCGACTTCCAGCCACGCCGCGCAGTCCGCCGCTGGTGGGATCCCAATCGCGCAACCAGCCGGCATCGAAGAGCAGGTAGGCCCAGGTCCCCTCCCGATCGATCCGCGGCCCCCCCGCCAACCGCTGGATCACGTACGCGGTGCTGCGCCACTCGCCTTCGTAGCTGCCCCGCAGGCTTCGATTGCCTCCCAACAAGAAGGCATCGCTGCGCAGCAACGAATCGGGGCCAGTCAGCAGGCCCGCCAGCTGTTCCCATTCCACGCGCCAATGCGCACCGGCCCAGCACTCGTCCAGTTCGAGCTCCAGGCGCCGCACGGTGGGATCGTCCCCGGAGATCTGACTCAACTGACCGCGCCCCGACCATCCGAGTTCCCCCGGCGTCTCCGCCGCCCGGCGCTCGATGAGAAACCGGGTCGTCTCCCGCCCCAGGGTGCGCCCCAACGCCCCCCCCAGCACGAGGCGCGTCCGCCCCCATCCGATCCCGAAATCCCAGAGCGAACCGGGGCTCCAGAGCAGGTCACCGCGCCACTCGGTCTGCGCAAACAGGGTGTCCTCCTGGACGTGCTCGAGCGCCCCATCGATCGCCAATGGCAGCCGCCAGAGAAAGGGTTCGTGCCAGGAGAAGAGGAACGTACTGCGCTCCGGCCCCCACCCCTCCCAGAAGATCCGTGTTGCGCGACCGGTGCCGAGCAGATTGGCAAGCCGCACGTCGAGAAAGCCGGTCAGTCCAATCGCCTCTCCGCCCACGCTCGACTCCCGGTCCGAGTATCCGAGCAAGCCTTGGATCTGGCTCGCCGGGCGCTCGCGCAGGTGGATCAGCAGCGCCGCATCGAGCGTGTCGCGCGCGCCCGCGGGGCCGGCATCGCCGCGGACAAGCAGCATGGGACCCTCGATCGTTTCGAAGAGCCCCGTCGCCGCGAGTTGCGCACGCACCTCGCGCCAGCGGGACGCCCGGTAGGGCTCCGGACCGCGCCAGCCGGCCACGCGCCGCAGAAACGAGGGCCGGCTCGTCTTCTGACCCGAGAAGCGCAGTTCACCGAGCCAAACGCGGGGCCCTGGATCAACCGCGACCTGCAGGACCAGCTCCGAGTCGGCCGTGTAGTCGAGGAAGCGCGCCCGTGCCAGGGGAAAACCCGCCTCATCGCAGTCGGCGAGCAGCGCTCTGATCTCAGCGTCGAGCATCCGACCGAGGTCCCGACGCTCGACAGGGACGCCCAGCTCTTCCCCCGCCGCCCCGAGCAGCTCGACCAGGGAGTCGGGTGAGATCTCGAGGCGCACCGCCGCGACCCGCGGCCGCGCCTCGGCGCGCCAGCCGCCCCCAGCCTCCCGACACAGGGTGACCTCGAGATAGCCCCGTGCGGCGAGCGCCGCCAGCAACGAGTCGACCGACCCTGCTCCCGCCTCGATACCCCCCAGACCGGCCTGCAAGCGCCGACGGAGGTCAGCAGCAGGCTCCTCGACCCAATGGATCGCGGGTGCTCCTTCATCTTGGAGCACCGCCGCCGGCGGCATCCCCGGCGAGCCGCCGGCACATCCGGCGCCGACCGCGGCCAGCACGAGGAGCGCCCTAGAAATAGGCGCGGGCCTCCATGCGGCCCGAAACCACCGCGTCACCCCGATCCTCCCGATCGATGCGCACCCAGAGCGTGCCACTCAGGCCGAGCCTTGGGCGCACGGACCCACTGCACGTCAACCTCCATCCCTGACGAGCTGTATGAAACGCCGAACCTGCTTCTCTGTCGCCTGTTACCCACCGTCGCTCAAGTTCTGCTTCAAACCTCGTCTGCCGCAAGGGTTCAATCGTCAGCTCGCCGGTGCCCCGCAGCACACGCCGCTCCCACCCTTCCGGGCGATAGTCCTCGCGCTGATCCTCCCCCTCGATGCGCACGCTCAGTCGATCCAGCGGCGACCAGGTCAGCTCGAGCGCCAGCGAGCGGGTGATCCGTTCGTCGTAGGAAAGGAGTCCGCTCGCCGGCCAGTGCACCTCCTCGCGTTCCCCCTCCCGGCCGATCTCCACCCGACCCCGCAGACCACGCCGCAGCGTCCAGCGCACTGCACCACTGCGCAGGTCCCGCACCTGCCGCCTGACCGAGCCCGTCAGGCTCCCTTCGCGCGAGCGGCGGCCCTCCCAGCGCAGCCGCGGCACCGGCAGGCCGGCCGGCCCCTTCCAAGACAGATCTCCCCGCAGCAGGCGCCGATGGCTCCGGCTGAATTCACCGCCGCTCAGCAACTCATCCGGCGCCGACAACAGGGCGCCCAGGGAACGGGGCGAGGAGAGCTCCACACGGCCGAAGAGCGAGGTCTCCAACGCGCCCAGCAGCGAGCGGTCCCCGCGTGAATGCGCCAGGGGACGCCCCCGCAACCGCACGGCGGACTCGAGACGCGTTTCGAGCGCCGTGCTGTCGCCCTGCTCGTAGTAGAGCTCGTAGTCTCCCGTGCCGACGTAGCGTCCCAGGCTGTCATAATGCCCCGCCTCGCCTCCGACGTAGCGCAGCCGCTCGCCGCGCAGTCGGTTCTCCTCGGAGGTGATCCGGCCCCGCCACTCGGCGGATAGGCGCGCCGCGGATCCCCGGTGGGCAATGATCCAGTCGGCCAGATCGGTCTCCGTGCGCCCGGCCGTGCCCCGCCCCTCGGTTACGCGACGCGTGTAGTCGAGGTCGACCCCGGTCGCTCCGCGCTGATACGCAACCGAGGTGTGAAACTGCCGCCGGCTCTCCACGCGTTCCGGCTCACCCGCCTCCCAGCGATCATCCTCACGCCAGCGGGCATCCGCGGCGAGGGTCAGACCCTCCAGCCACCCTGAGACCTCGGCGCGCACACCGAGCGCCTGGTAGCTCTCTCCCTCCTGACGTCCCCGCTCGCCGCGCAGCAACTCCTCGGCGTCGTAGTCGATCCCCCCACCCAGATCCCCGCGCCACCCGAGCGCGAGATGCATGCGCTCGGCTCGTCCGGGGGTCCCCGCCTCCCGCGTGCGACTGCTCCAGTAACGCGCCTGGGCGCTCAGGCGCCCGGTGCGTTCGGCGAAGAGGTGCCAGCGGCGACCCGAGAAATCCCGCGGCGACTCCAAGCCCTCCCATGCGGCCCCCAGACGGTAGTGCGCCAGCGGCCGGCTTGTGAGTCCGATCCGGGCGCGCCGGTCGCGCCCATCGAGCACCGAGTCGGCACTCGCATTCCAGCGCCGGTAGCTGAAGGCGGGGTCGAGCCGCTCGGGTGGGGAGAAGGCCTCGCTGACGTCTCGTCCCGAGAAGGAGAGTGCCAGCAGGTCGCGCCTCCCTCGCAGGAGCGCGCCGAGCCCGACGGTGCCCTCCACGGAAAGAGCGTGGCCATCGTTGTCATCGTCGTCAAGCGACGAGAGGCGATTGCGATCGTAGCGCGAGAAAGCCCCCTCGGCGTGCAACTGAACCGCGCGCCCCCAACGGCCTCCCGCACGCAGCGCGACAATATCGCGCAATTCGGGCAAGGTCAGTCGCCGCCCCGGCAGAAAGCGCCCGCGGCGGCGCCCGACATAGGCATAGCAGGTCTCGCCCATGATGGAGACGCCGGCGACGTAGTCTCCCTCTCCCTCCCCCACATCGACGAAGCTGACCCGGTAGCGCGTCTCATAGGCCCCTGCGTCGGCAGCGTCCCCGATGTAGAGAAAGAAGGGTGCGGCGAGCGTGTCGGCCTCGACGAGCGCGTACTCTCCGAGACTGTCGGGAGTCGCCCCGCCGCCGAGCGCATCGGGATCATCCCCGGCCGCGCGCAGCGACTCGCGCTCAGCGGCGCTCAAGCCGGTCGCCGCGGAGCGGTCGGGATTGTCCCCCTCGCGCATCCAGGCGAGCGCGAGCGCGAGGCTCGAGTCACCCGCTGCGGCCGCCAGAGCGGCATAGTCGCGATCGAAGGCGCCTTCCCGGATCTGCGCCTCGATGCGGATCTCGTTGACCGCACCGATGCCCCGCCGCGGTGTGAACCAGACCTCACCCGAGGCGTAGTCGATCGTGTAGTCGGCATCCTCGCCACGACGCAGGGGAACCCCATCGAGAAAGACGCGCTCGCTGCCCGCGACCACCACCGCATCCTCTCCCGGCCGGCGCTCCGCACCGCTCCCTTCGCCGGCCAGCGACAGCAAGTGATAGGGCCCCTGCTTGCCCTCCTCGCCGAAGAACTGCAGCGTGACGTGACGCCCCAGGCCGCGACCGAAGGCCCCCGTGCCGTGCCGCCCCGCGGGCGCGCCCGCCCGCACATGTAGTCCCTCCATCTCACGCTGGTGGCGCAGGAAAAGGAACCCCTGCTGGGAGACGTTGACATCGCCCAACCGCAGCGCCCCCCACGGCGACGCCACCTCGACCAAGATCTGATCGAGGTCCCGCAGTTCGCTGGTGGTCCCCTCCGGCTGCAGCGGCGTGCTGCGATCGGTCAGGACCGCGCGCACGGAGACACTCTCGGCGAGCTGGCCGCGCAGTGTGAGGTCTAGCGACTGGTGCAGCTTGGCATCCCGCTGCGTGCCAAACTCGAGGCTGAAGGTCTTGCTGCCTCCAATCTCGAGCCGGGCCCCGGGCGGCAGGGAACGTGGCGACGGAGGCGTCACCAGCGAGGGTGCGCGCAGAGTCTCCGGCCACGCCTCCGTGCGCCGGCCCCAGGCCCCCGGAAGCACGAGAGGAAGGAAACGATAACGGATCTCCAACCCCTGAGCCTCGACGGGCGGCGCACCGAGCCAGATCAGCATTCCGCTCGGCCCGTCGAGGCGGTAGTCGCTGTCCGGCCGGTAGACGCCGCGCGCGCCGGCGACCCGCAGCGATGCGGCGATGATCGGGCGGTGGGGCAATCGCAGCGAATCCCCGGTCTGCGGCGCCGGAAGACGCATCTGGTGCTCTCCCGTCCGCCAGCAGCAAGCCGCCACACGGGATGAATCCGCAGACTCCGCAGCGCCGGGCTCAGCGGCCGTCACCGGCAGGAGCAGGAAGGCGAGCAGCCAGACCAGCACCGCGGCGCGGCGTGGCCCGGCCCGCTCGACGTCGACGGACCGTGAGTCGCGCGGCACACTGAATGGCGCTGCACGAATCTCGAGCGTGCCGGGGGCACGCCGAATCGCGCGAGGCGACCTAGCGGCTGCCGGAGGCGCCATCACGAGGGGACTCCCGGCGCTGATAGGTGAGCAGGAAGACCCAGACCTGCCGGGCATCCCGGTCGCCGACCAGGAGTCGCACGCCGTCGGCGGCCAGGTCGCTCGGCGTGAGCCCGTCCGCGGAGACATCGAGCCACCAGCCGACCTCTCCAGTGTGCGGCTCGACCCGGATGCGACCCGTCGACGCATCGCCGATGAATGCTGTTCCCCAGGGATCGATGGCCAGCGAGACGGGCACCCAATCCCCCTCCGCATCCAAAGGCCGGTGAGTGAATCGCTTCGCCGCCAGCTCCAGAATCAGCAATTCGGGTGGATCCGCCTCGAGCACGTACAGACGCCCATGGCCGTCGACATCCAACGCCAGCGGATCGCGCAGCGCCTGCGCGCCCAGCTCACCAATCGTTCCGCCAAAGCGCCCCTCCTCATCGAAGGCCAGAATCCGCCCCGCCTCGCGGTCGAGGACGAAGAGCTCCCCGCTGCGACGCAGGCAGAAGTCGACGGGATCGATCAAGGACTCCCCAGCCTGCTCGAGGATCGCGGCGAGATCGAGGCGCCCTTCACGCACACCAGCCAGATCATAGCGCTCGATCCATTGATTCCAGGGATCGAGGGTGAAAACACTCAGTCCCGAACGAGCGAAGACGTGTGAGGCGAAGCCGAGCTCCACAGGGCCCTCACCGCCGGCGGCGAACTCGAGGTCGCTCCCATCCAGAGAGCAGCGGAAGAGCCGGTGCCGCCGCGCCTCGATGCCCCAGACCAACCCCGAGGGATGGACATCGAGCGCCGCGGGAATCAGCCGCGCCGCCCCCACTCCCCAATGCCAGATGGTCTCAAGGCGTCCCTCGCTCGGCACGGCGGCGGCAGAGAGGGGCAAGGCGATTTCTCCCGCCGCAATCGCGGGGACCGGCCCGTGCAACGCGAGGAGGAGACCCAGACAGGCTGCCCTGCGCATCGCCGGCTTCCTCTCGCCCGGGCGGCCGATCAAAGGATCCACTGCAAGCAGAGGTACCCGGCCCCATCTTCCTCGGGCTGATAGAAGAGCCGCCCACCCCCGGCCCGATCCGCCCCCGCCTCATCGCCGCGCTTGACCGCCAGCCAGGCGGCATCAACCGCGCTGACCAAACGGTTGAGCAGAGCGGCGCCGAGGAAGAGGCTCGCGCGCCGGTAGGCATTGCGGCTGTCCTTGCGCCGGTCACCGTATTCAATTTGGGCCGAGAGGGAGCGCCACTCCCAAGCCGGCAACCCGCCCATGATCTCTTGGATGTAGATCTCGCGCTGCGCCAAATCGTCGCCATACAGCGCGCGCGCATCGCGGGCGACTTCCTGACGATAGGATTCGCTGCTCGAGTGGTTCCCCAGATTGCGGTAGAAGCCATCGGAGTGACCGCCGGCATCCGCAATGCCGGCATAGGTCTCGGCGTACTCGATATACCCCTCTTTGCGCACCCGGCCCTGAACGCGGCTGGCGACGAACCCAACCCAGATGGCCGCCTCGGCCACCCAGTAGACCCGCGCCCTTCCATGGTACCCGTTGGCCCGCTGCCCCAGACCCGGCAAGAGCAACGAGGCGCCGATCGCGCGCACGCGCGAGGCCCGCCGCCGCTCCGGGCCGCGGCCACCAATCGTGAAGCGGGGTTGCGCGGCCTGTGCCAACTCCGGCGCGACCCCCCACCCCTCCCTCCCGCCTAAGACACCCACCGGCGGCGCCACAAGCGTCACCGATGATTCGGGCCCATCGATGCCATACCCCATCGTCTCGGTTCCCTGCAGGCGCACGAGCCGGCCGGCGCTCGCCGGCTCGGCGACTCGGCTGCCCGCCGCCGGATCGCCGAAGCCGATCCAGAGGAGCAAACCGAAACAGATCATTGCCGTTCGCACCCTATGCCCCCGATTCCCTCACGGTCCGACGCCACTCGGCATCGAGCCTCTCGCTCACCCCGCAGATCACGCTCTCCCGCGGCCGTCCGTGGAAGCGCCCGCGGCGAAGATCATCCGAAGTGCCGCGTGATCCGCACCTCCGGCCGCACCCGGAAGGGAAGACCACGCATTCTGAAATCCACCCGCGTCGACTCGTCGAGCTGCAAACGGATCTTGCGCGCCTCGAGGAAGGCATCCACCGCCGAGACGAGATGATTGAGGAAGATCAGCCGGCCCGACCAGCTCTTGGCCTCCCGCAGATCTTCCCGATCACTCCAGAAGCCCCGGTAGATCCTGCGGCTCAGCGGTGAGTCCCAACCACAGGCGTACGCATCCCGCGTGATGTACTCGTAGAAGCGGCTCTCGTCCCCGCGCTCGATCACCCTCGCGATCTCCTCGTCGCGATCCAGGCTCCAGTAGCCGCAGGGACATTCGTAGACCTGGCAGCTGTCGAGATAGGGCGCCCGCTCGTGGTAGCGCTCATAGTCCCAATAGGCCGACGTGCGACCCAGCTCCGCGGTCTTGTCCTCTTCGCCTCCGCGGAAGGCGCTGTAGGCGACCCAGCCACCCACCTCGATGAAGAAGTATCCGAAGCCGCGCAGAATCGAACCATTGCGGATCTGGCCGGCCCCCGGAATCACCGCCGACATCAGCGCCGTCACGAGCGCCTGACGCACCACGCGGCGGCTGCCGTCCCTGCCGCTGTTGCCGTACTCCCCGCCCGCGCTGGCCCCTGCTTGCCCCAAGCCCGGCCACTCCGGCAGGGAAGCCGCGACCGCCCGCTCCCAGGGCGCGGTGACCGCCCCCGGACCGGCGAGCCAGAGCGGCAGGCGCCCCACGGCGGGTGTTGTCCCCGGCGATCCGCACCGATCCGCACCGACCCCCACCGCCGGCTCATCCGCTTCGACAGGCAGGACCATGCCGGCGAGCAGGACCAGAGCAGCGATCAGCAGCGCCCGGCATCCTCCCAGGCGAACGATCATCGCCGGCCTGCGACCCATGAGTGCGACTCCCTAGCGAACCAGGGCGAGCTTGCGCATGGTCTGGCGCCGCTCCCCACCACCCTCCACCATGATCTGGGCAACATAGAGTCCCGGCGCAATCGAGGACAGGTCGAGATCCCAGGCGACCGGCTGCCCGATCTGGGCGACCCGATGCGTGCCGCTCCAGACCTCCGCGCCGCTGGTATCGAAGAGCCTCATCTGCAGCGTACCCGCGACCCCCATGCGCACGCGCAGCTGCCCCTGGCGCCCCACCACCGGATTGGGCACGAAACGCAGACTGCCTTCATCCCAGAGACCCGCGTAGCCCGTCGCCACCGGCAGCTGGGCGCGGGCAACTGCATGGCGGCGCGCCGCTCCGCCGTCGCCGCGCCACATCTCGCCGGGCCGCGGCTCGCGCGCCGCCCATCCGGTCTCGAGAATCGTCATGAAACCGGTGGCGTCGGCGGCCAGCACCTGCAAGCCGCCGTGCGGCCCGGTCGGCGCGACCATCGGCCCGGCGCTCAACGAGTAGCCGGCTGCTCGCGGCCAGCCCGTCACCTGCTCACCCCCGCCGCCGAACGCATGCACGATCCCATCGGCGCTGCCTTGCAGGATCTCCGGGATGCCGTCCCCGGTAACATCCGCAATCGAAGGCCCCGCCAGCACCGTGCCGAACCTCCCCTCGTCGGCATGCCAGACCGACCGAGGCCAATGGGATTCCTCGACACCCGCAAAGGTGAAGAGATGGATCGTCCCGCCCTGATCGGTGACGGCGATCTCCAGGACCCCATCCCCGTCCGGGTCGCCGATCACCGGTGGCCCGGCCGGCGGCTCGGCCAGCGTGCGCGGCCAGCCCTCCTGCAGCACGCCCTCCGCGGAGTAGAGCGCTACCAGACCATCCGCGTTCACCACCAGCAGCGTTCCCGTCTGACCGAGCGAATCCTCGCAGAGCAGCAGGTGGGCCACCCGCGAGACGGGGCCCGGCAGCGTCTGGGGCCACCCCTCGGCGACCTGGTAGCCGATCCGCTGAGACCCGGTGGCAACCTGGAGCCGTCCCCGTTCGTCCCCCCAGGCAAGCGCCGGGGCGGCAACGCCGTAGAGGTCGCCCGCGGCCAGCGCCGTTGCCGGAAAACCCGCCTCCGCCGTGCGCCAAAGGAGTTCATTGGCCGCGCCCGGCAGCAAGCCGCGCAGACGCCCATCGGCATCGCCAATCACCAAAACCGAGTCGAGCAGCATCGGCGCAGTGGTGAACCGCAACCCGGGCGCGACGCCCGTACCACCCGGATAGCGCAAGACCTCCACGCCGAAACGATCCCAGCCGAACACGCGCGTCCCGGTCGCAGCCGCCAGCAGCGGCTTGCCCTCACCGGTCGCGTCGACAAAGGCTCGCTCCACCGCCACCCCCGGAATCAGCAGACTGTCGGTCGGGTCGACGAAGAGCCCGTCGGTGTAGCGCGCATGCGCGTAGGCACCACCATTGGCCGCCAAGGTGAAGATCGAGGTTCCGCCACCCGTGACGATCTCGCAAATTCCGTCGCCGTCGAGATCGACAGGGTTGATCACCGCCGGCGACGCGGGGGCCGCAATGTAGCGCGGCCAACCGGCACGAATCCCGCTGCGCGTGATGCGCACCCGCATGGCAACGTCCGCCGAGTCGAGCACCTCGAATTGGATCCCGGTCACCCCACCACCCCCCGAGGAGCTGTTGGGCCGCGTATCGACGCCCAAGGTCGCGTAACCCCCCTGGTACCAGTAGTCGTGCGCTCCGCCCGTCCACTGTACGCTGTAAACGTCGCCGAGATCATCGATCCCGTCCGCCTCCTCGACATCAACGCCGGGGCGCTCGCGGGAGATGTTGATGCAACCGTAGCAGACACTGCCGGCCGCCTGGATCGCGGCGTTGTCCACATGCCAGATCAGGATGCCGCTGCCGGGAAGCAGGAAATCCTGTTCATAGGATCCCAGCGTATCCGGCGGCAGACCGAGCGAGTCGGTCACCGTCGAGTCGATATTGGCGGGCCCCAAGAGGACGCCGGTCTCGGGATCGGACTGCAGATAGATCGTGTTGTCCCCATTCAAGTCATAGGGGCGGTTCTCGAGAATGAAGTACTCCGAGGCGAGCAGCTCGGGACGCCAGCCGTCATCCTCGGGGTCCGAGTACCACTGATCCTCCGCGACCCCATGCCCCCCGATCGGAACGATGAGTAACTGATTCGAGAATTGCACCGCGGGCAACTCATAGGTTCCGTCAGCGGTGATCCAGAGGGGATCGACGCCGCCGGGGAAAAAGAGCATCTTCGTCCAGGGGTCGATGCTCGCCGGCATCGCCCCGCGCACGAAGACGATCTCGTTGCGCAGCGTGTCCTGCACCTGCCCGTAGAGCTGATCGCCCGAGTCCATCAGGCTGAACATCCCGACCATCGGATAGAAGTTGATCACGTGATAGAGATCGTAGAATCCGAGCTGGTGTCCGAATTCGTGGGCCATGACCCCGTTCAATGCACCGGTGAAGCCGTCCTGGCTGACGCTCTCGGGAACCACCAGGATCAGGTCGATGAAAAAACTCGAGTCCTGCACCGCGACCGGGTCGGCGAGGTAGATGTTGAAGCTGGGGATGTCGTAGGAGGAGTCATAGTTGATGTCGCCCTGGAAATCGGACCCCGCGTGGATCAGGCAGAAGCTGTCGTAGTGCCGGAAATCGGGGGGTGCCGGACAGGTGTCGGCGAGGGCGTACCCGTCGCGTACCAGGCGTTCGGCGAGATCGAGAATGTACTGGCTGCCGTAGCTCATTTCCCACGGACCGTAGTCCGCAGTGTCACTCAGATGGTAGACCGAGTCCTCCTCGGCGGGAAAGAGATCCCACGTCAGGACGACCTGGCCCCCGGATTGCTGCAGATAGTAGCGACGCAGCGCCTCGAAATGGCTCTCGAAGTAACTCCGGTTGTGAGGCGGTGGATCGATCAAGACGTCGGAGGAATCGCGCAGGTCGAAGCCCCCATCGAGGGTCGTGCTGGCATCGCCGGCGCTGTCCTCGAGAAAGTCGACGCGCAAGGCGAGAATGCGGATCGTGTCGGGTTCCGCAACCGCCGCCGCGTCCCGCAGCCACTGCGCCAACTTGGCCGGCGGCTGGGTGAGGAACCCGCGCGCGCTCTGCTCCGGATGCCGTTCACGCAGCCGCCGCCAGAGCAGACCCTCGAGGCGCTCGGTCCCCGGGTCGCGCAAGACGCCCGGGAAGGGACGCGGGTGGTAGTGCGCGGGCAGGCCGCGCGGCGCAAGGGGCAACTCCGGCGCAACGGTCACGCTGGCGTTCCCCTGCCGCAATGTGAGGGGGCGGTCGATCGCCCGATCGTCCGCCCCACTGCTCACTGCTCCGCACAGAATCGCTCCGAACAAGATGCCTGCCCAGTGACGCCTACGCACTAGAGCTGTACCCCCACTGAAAGGTAACTGACCCGGGCCAGATCGAGAGCCTGCGGTATGCTCGAGTAATCGAAGCGCACCGTGCGAGCAGAACCGAACCCGACATCCAGACCGGCGCCGAAGGTCATCGCCTCGATCTCGCCCTCCGGGTCGTGCACGTAGCCGAGGCGGAAGTGGAGCCGCTCCTGCAGGGTGATCTCCGCCCCACCATTGAGCAATTCCTTCATGCCGCCCCAGCCGATCTTGGGACGCACGTCATCCGACGCGTACTCGTGCGTCGGATAGTCGATCAACGCCTTGTTGAAGTCGAATACCGCCACGATCTCCACGGCATCCGACTGAAGGAGCCAGAGGCCGATCCCGGCCTTCAGATTGCGCGGCAAGGGATCGGCATTGTCGGCGTCGAGAAAGACGAGGTCGGAGCCGAAGTTCTGGATGTTGATCCCGAGCGCGTAAGGCAGCACCAGGTGCCCGCGCATCGCCATGCCGATGTCGACGCCGAATGCGTCGGCGCGGCCATCCTTGTTCTCGATCCCGGCCACCGCCATCGCCCACGCCGGGGCCAGGTCGACCCAGACGTACTTGATCGACATGCCGACATCGAGCCCGGCCAGCGCGCTCTCCGGATCGCCCTCGATGAGCTTCAGACCGGCGCCGATGACGGGCACGAACTCATAGCTGCGAAAAGTCCCCGGGGATTCCCCCCCCTCCTCCGGCATCGCCTCGGTCTCGCCGTAGGAGAGATACATCACGTTGATGCCGAAGCCCCCCCAATCGCCGAACGAAGAACCGTAGGCGAAATTGAGGTAGTAGACATCGTCGGCCAGATCGGGCACCAGCTTGGCAACCGTCGAGGAAATCTCCTGGCGTTCAAGACTGGCCAGCAGCGCCGGGTTCCACCACACGGAATGGGCCCGCTGCCCCAACGCGACACCCGCCTGCCCCATGCCGGTTGCGCGCGCGCCCGGCTTGATCTTGAGAATCCCCGTCCCACCGTGGGTCTGCGCGTGGGCAGTCAATGTGGTGCTCAGCAGCGCCGCGGCCACAACAAGCCCCAGAAATCCCCATCGTAAACGTCTCATCGTGCCACCTCTCTGCCCCGCTCCCCGGGGATGCACCCGGGCTCGGTCTGCTCCCCAGTCTGCGAAAACCCCCGACTGGCGCGGGAGTTCCCCCCGGAGACGCCAACTTCGCCCAAGACAATCCTTTGGCCCACATTAGCACAGGCGCGGAAACGGGGACAAGCACCCCGCCCTACCGGAGCACCACCAGGCGCTCGATGCGTTCTCCACGCCGCCCGGAGAAGTCCCGAGCCACCACGCGATAGAAGTAGAGCCCATTGGCAACCCGATCACCATCCTGGTCACGCCCATCCCAGGGGATCCCCATCTCACGGCCCCGCGCC
The DNA here is from genome assembly GCA_023129715.1 of Candidatus Eiseniibacteriota bacterium. GTDB lineage: Bacteria > Eisenbacteria > RBG-16-71-46 > CAIMUX01 > WJJG01 > JAGMBO01. The sequence goes on from JAGMBO010000050.1 coordinate 27,856, forward strand.
GGGGTCAGGCCCAGGGCCTCCAGATCGAGGATCTTGTGCCCACTGACCGTATAGAGCGCGACTTCGACATCGGCCTCCCGCTCCAATTCGAAGAGAAAACGGGTTTCCCTCTCCATCGGGTTCGGGAAATTGTAGACCATACCAAGCAAGGCGCCCAGGGAATCTGCTCCACCTCCGAGCGAGAACGCAAGCGTCGCCCGTCCACGCCGCCCCACATTATCGGATGCCTCCAGGGCCAGCGTGAGCGCTTCCCCGGCAGGCAATCCCTCGGGAATCGCATAGCGCAGCACCGCTTGACGGAAGTCGGTGCCGAAGGAGACCGTCGCGGCGAGATCCTCGGCAACCAGGATGCGCTCGTCCCGGTCCTCGATCGTCAGCACCACCGAGCGTGAGGGGGCCAACGCTGCAACGTATATTCCGCTGACATCCTGCAACGTAGCCCAGATCACACTGCCACCCGTCACCGCTGCCGACGGATCCTCCCAGTAGAGCCCAATGGCGGGTCCGAGCGTATCGTCGATCACCGGAATGCGGGTTTCCGGGATGAAGAGCGCGGGAAGGGCTCCCGACGCATCACCGGCGAGAATGCCTCCGGGCGACGAAGTGGGACGGGCATAGGCATAGGCCCGCGCGGGTCCGCGCAGCCCGGTGCGCAGCGCGGTCGGAACAAGGAAAGACAGCGAGAAGCGCCCCTCCTCGATCTCCGCCTCACCCGAGAAGATCCGCGCACCCGGCAGGAGGTAGTCCCGGTCCGAGGCTCCCGGGAGTGGCGTGCGGTGGATGTCGGAATCGCGCACCAGGACCTCGGCACGGCCCGTGTAGGACGTGAGCCGTTGCCCATTGGCATCCACGACCTCGCCTTCGAGCGTCGCCCCCCCACCGCGGAGCAGCGTATCCTCTCCCGCGGCCACACCGGGCACATCGGTCAGGCGTAGCTCGATTGCATGGGTCGGCACGGCGAAGGACGAGGCCGGATCCCCCATCAAGCTATAGCGCAAATCGTTGCGGGTGCTGTTGATCCACTTCGCCGCCATTAGGGCGGGTCCGAAGCCGTGCGATCCCGCCAAGCCATCGCCGGGAAAGAGGGCTTCGAGGAAGTAGCGGTTGAGACTCGCGTTGTAGCCGCTCGCCGCGGTGGCGCTGGCACTGACCACCGCCAGGGCCCCCCGGCCCGCCAGCCGCAACGCCTGCACCGCCAAGCCCTCCTCCCCCGAGGCGAAGCGCCCCACCGCACAGGATGCGGTGATCATCAAGAAGGGACGGCCTGCGTTGTCCAGCGCCGGCACCGACGACTGATCGAGCAGACGCTCATCGGCGATCTGGACCTCGCTGCCATGACCCACGTAGTTGAAGAGCAGCGCCCCCGCACCCAGTTCGGCGAGCAGGTCTTGCGTTGCCTCCGGCTTGCGATCGTAGCGGCACTCCGCGCCGTATTCGTAGAGGAAGAGCTTCGCCAATTGCGCATCCCGCGGCGTCGCTTCTTCGCAAAGCCGTTCGGTCTGCGTCATGTGGGTGAAGCCGAGATCGTCCGGTTCGTTGCCCTGGCAGACGTCGTCGGCGGCGAAAAGCATTCGTGTGCGCCACGTTCCCAGCGGGGCGGACGTCTCATAGTCGATGATCTTGTTCACCAGGTTCCACGCCTGAGAGAGACTGTTCACCGGCAGGCGTCCAATCGCCAGGTCGAGCGCCTCGTCGTCGGCCCCGTCAAGCAGTCCGAACCAGTCATCCCCATAAAAAGCCGGCTCCCAGATCTGCCGCAGCTGGTAGTCCCAGGTGAATAGCTGCATCCCCGGCACCAACTCCCGTCGGCTGCCCCGCAGATAGCCCCGTGGATCGAAGTAGGCATCGCCGCAGAGGACCAGATGACTGAGCCGGGGCATGGCCGGATCGTCGCGATAAGCCTCGTAGGCGAGGGCGAAGAAGTTGCGCAGCGCCACCGGATCGCTCCGCCCCCAAGAAAACTCATCGAAAATCTGCTGCACAGTGACGACGTCGACCAGCGCGGTCCGCAGGAAATCCCCGCCCTCACCAGGGAAAGATGTGCGCCGATGAGCGGCCAGCGCCTCGGCCGCCGGAAGCAGCTCCTCGGCGGCGACGATCAACACATCGACCGGTGTCCGGCGGTCGCGCAGCAACCCGTCGGCGAAATCGACCCGGGCGATCTCCGCCGGCGCGGCCGCCCGCGAGCGGTGCAGACAGACCATGTGCGCCCACTCGCCCGCCGGCGTGACGCGAAAGTCGGCGGCATATCCTTCAGCGATCGCCGCGATCTCGGGTTCCAGGCGCACCGGCCGCCGCCAATCGCTCCCGTCGATCAGCAGCCACCCGTCGCGGCGCGAGAGGCCGGCGATGCGGAAGGCCGCCCCGGCCGCTGTCTCGGCGGAGACGAAAAAGGCGATCGAATCCTCCACCGCTTCGAGCAGGCAGGCATGCTCTACATCGACCCAGTCGATGTAGACCCCGTCACTGAGGGGACCGCCGAAGGCATCCAGCCGCTGCGGCACATAGAGGGAGACGAGGTTCTCGGCCGAGACCGCCATCCCGTCGGCGGAAATGATCTGGCGATCGAGGTTCTCCCAGCGGACGGTCCCCAGGGTATCGCCGTTGACCAGCACGACCGCGTAGTGATCATCCGTTGCGGCCAGTCCCCATGTGCGGCCCCACAACGCGGTGCTCACCCGCGCAGCGGCTCCCGGGAAAAGCCCGGGCAGCTCCGCCCCCAGCGAGGCGCCCAGTCCGGCGCTGCTGGCGCGCACACTGACGGCAAAGAATCGGGGCCAATCGAGACCCCGCTGCCGCACGCGCCTGTCGTAGTAGACGTTCTCTTCGATGTGCCGCCGGGCGGTGGCGCTGGTGCGCAGCGGGAGCCCCGCGGGATCGGCCGAAAGCGTGCTCATCCACACCGGGTCCGTCGAGAACCCCCCACCCCAACAGAGCCAGTAGTGCATGTGATCGGCATAGGGATGCGTGAAGTAGCGATCGTCGGCCGACGGCGCATCAAGCCCGAGGTCGTCTCGCCACCCGTCGGGGCCGCTGCCGAGGAAACACAGTCGGGTCTCCTCGTCCCAGACCCCATCGCCATCGTCTTCGACATGCAGCGCCACCGGCTCCATCCAGGCGGGAAGATTCGACCAGAGGCTATCCGCCGGCAACGCGCCCTGCCCCCCGGCAAAGAGGCGCAACTGGTTCAGGTCGACCGTCGCCGGATCGACCCCCGCATCCCGCAATTGGTCGGCGTCGAGAGCATAGACGCCGCGCTCGCGCACGGCGATGCGCAGCCAGGGACTAGTCGCGGTGCCGAAGCCGTCGCCGACCGGCGCCCGGCGAGCCACCGGTCGGGCACGTCGCCAACGCGCGGCCTGCTCGGGATTGGTCACCACCCGGACCGCCCGCTCCCTGCCGAGCGCTCCCCCGCCGGCCGGCCCATCCGGCGTCCAGCCTTCCACGCCGACTAAGTCGATGCGAATCTCGATCGCGCCCGCCGTCACCAGCGTTCCCGCCGCTCCCTCACGCACCGCGAAAACCCGCACCGGCAAGACCCGGACACCCCGCCGCCAACTGGGCCGGCGGACCTGCACGAACCCAAGCTCGTCGACGGGACGCCAGCCGGGATCGTCGACCACCCGCGTCGGCGATCCCATGTATTCCTCGAGGTCCGGGCGCGCGCGCAGCGCTCCCGCCGGCTGCGCCAGGGTGACGAGATCGCCCAGGGTCACGCCTACGCGATAGGTCCCCGCGGGGGGCAGCGCCGTCGGCAGCCCCACGGTCGGCGCCCAGCCGCGTCCCATGGGATCCCGACCGGGAAAACCGGCGGCGCGATACTCGCCACCCGCTTCGCCCTGCCCGTGCCACGTCGGGTTGGGGAGATCGAGACGCAGGACGATCCGTTCATCGGTCGCCGAGACCTGCCGCCAGGGAGCGGCGATCGCCGCCGGATCCGCGGGCTGCGCTCCGGCCGGCGGGAACGCCATGGCGGCGCCCGCGGAGAGACAGGCTGCGATGGTGACGATCACCAGGCCCGCGCGGAGGATCTGCCGGCCGCGGCCCCGACGCTTCAGGCGAAACGCGGGAGCGCCGGTCGCCCCGGATAGCGAAAGCCGACCCCGCCTGCGGGGTCGGAACATCGACTGGCGGTTGCCCTGCACGGTTCGGGTCCCCAGCATCTGAATCGGAAGCCCTGCCCCACGGCAGGCGCGCGGGTTACTTCCCGCTCTCCTCTCCGCTACCGGCTTGATCCGCACTCGGTTCCCCACCCAGGGACTCGGCCTCATCGGGGAGCATGATCGGGATGTCCTCTTCGATCCGGTAGGCCAGGCGGCACGCATGACAAACGAGACGCTCCTGCTCGCGGAGGTATTCGAGATCCCCCTTGCATACCGGACAGACGAGGATCTCCAGCAGATCGGTTGACAAGGCCATGACCGCTCCTCTACGTCTGCGGGAACCGCACCGCGCGCCCCGCCTTTCACCTTGCCCTGCCCAGGGAGCGCTTCCTAAGATCGCTCGGTGCTCCGTCACGGCACGGCAAGTCGTGGAGCTTGCCTAACTTCCCACGCGCAACCTATCAGAGGGGTTACAGGGTGTCAATGCAGGGCCCCACCCACCGCCCGGCCGTTCGCCGCGCCCCGCTCGGGCGCCGTCTCGAGCGGCGCGCCAAGCGGACCTTGCTGCCCCTGGCGGCCGCCCTCTGGCCGCCACGGCCCGCCCCGCCGGATGCCGACCTCGCCGCCGTGCGCCGCATTCTCCTGGTTCGCCAGGACAACCGCCTGGGCAATCTCGTTCTGATGATCCCCTTCCTGCAGGCGGTCCGGGCCAGCTTCCCCCAGGCCCGGATCGGTCTTCTGCTCAGCGACCACTATGCCGCCGTGCATGCGGAGAGCCCCTGGGTCGACGAGCAGATCTGCGAGCGCAAGCGCTGGTTGATCCGCCACCCCCATGCCTACCCCCGCCACCTGGCGACGCTGCGCCACGGGGCCTGGGATCTCGCCTTCGAGCTCAGCAACCCCGATACGCACTCCTTCTACAACGCCTTCCTGACGGTCATCTCCGGCGCGCCCCGTCGCATCGGTTTCGCCCATCCTCGCTCCCGTTCTGCTCTCTCGACGCCCATCGCCCCTCCCCACAGGGAAACCCACTACGCCCTCGCGCCCCTCCTGCTCCTCTCCGCTCTGGGCGCATCACCCGACGTGCCTCCGTTGCGCCTCCCGCCTCGCTCACCGGCGGCGGGCAACGGCCCCACCCCCCCCACAGGAGACCGCTTGCTCATCCATCCCGGTGGCCGGGGCGCGAAGCGTTGGCCGGAGGAACGCTTCGCCGAACTGATCCGCGGCCTCCCACCGGAACTCGCCGAACGCCTGACGCTGATCGGCAGCCCTGGCGAGGCCCCCCGTCTCCAGGCCCTCGCGGCTGCGTCTCCAGGCGGGGCTGAGGTCCACCTGTTGCGGAACCTCCCCGCCCTGATCGCCGCTCTCCAGAACGCCCGCCTTTACCTCGGTTGCGACGCGGGCCCCATGCATCTCGCCGTGGCTCTCGGTGTGCCGACGCTGGCGCTCTTTCGCACCTCACATCCTCTGCGCTATGCCCCCCTCGGCGAGATCCACGAGACGCTTCTGCTCGGGGAACAGAGCCGCGGGCTGGCGGCCGCCGAGTTCTTTCCCGCCCCGGCCGAGGGGAAGGCGGCACCGCCGGTTCTCTGGAACCCGGCCTTCGGCGCACGCCTCGCCGCTCAGCGGCCCCGGTGCATCACCCCACCCACCTCCCTCGACGAGGCCCACGAGGCCGCCTTCGTGCTGGAACGGTTGGGGCAACGCTGGAAGGTAACGGCCGCCGGGGACGGGCGGGCGGGCGGCGGCGGGGCTCAGGCGGGATCGACCTCGTGATAGGCACCCATCGCCAGGAAGCGTTCTTGGCGCTGGCGGACGAGCACGTCGGGGGCGAGCCGGTCGAGCTCGGCCAACGAGACGGCGATCGTCTCTGAGATCGTCGCCGCCATGGTGCGGGGATCGCGATGAGCGCCGCCCTCGGGTTCCGGAAGCACACCGTCGACGACGCCGAGCGCTTCCAGATCCCGCGCGGTGAACTTCAACGCCTCCGCGGCGTCGACCGCCTTCTCCCTCGTGTTCCAGAGGATCGAGGCGCATCCCTCCGGTGAGATCACCGAGTAGAAAGCATAGGCAAGCATGTAGACGCGGTCGCCGACGGCGATCGCCAGTGCTCCACCACTCCCTCCCTCCCCGGTAACGAAGACGATGATCGGCACCCGCAGGCGACTCATCTCGCGGACACTGCGCGCAATCGCCTCCGCCTGTCCGCGCTCCTCGGCACCGATTCCCGGATAGGCGCCCGGCGTGTCGACCAAGGCGATGATCGGATTGCCGAAGCGCTCCGCCAGTTGCATCACGCGCAGCGCCTTGCGATAGCCTTCCGGGTGGGGCATGCCGAAGTTGCGGGCGATGTTCTCGCGCGTACTACGCCCCTTCTGGTGTCCCACGACCGCCACCGGTCTCCCCTGGAAACGGGCGAGTCCGGCCACCAGCGCGGCATCCTGACCGAAGGCCCGGTCGCCCTGGAGTTCGACGAAGTCGGTGAAGAGGTGCTCGATATAGTCGAGGGTGTGGGGACGCCGCGGATGGCGGGCAAGCTGCACGCGTTGCCACGAACTGAGGCCCGAGAAGATCCGCCGTCGCAGGCCCACTGCCTTGCGCTCGAGTTGCTCGAGCTCGCGCTCAGCCTGCAGATCCTGGCTGGTGGCCAACGATCGCAGGTCATCGATCCGCCGCTCCAGCTCTACGAGCGGTGCCTCGAAATCAAGCCAACCATCCTGCATGACGTCTTCGTCCCCGGCGTCGTCGGTCAGTGATCTCTGCCGGCCACCCCGGTCGCTGGTGGGGAAACGGTGAACTGGAACTCCCCACCCCCCAGTTGCCCGACCCGATCGGTCACCCGCACCTCCCAGTGGTGCGTGCCTGGTTCCAGGGGCGTCTCGACGGGCGCCACCAGGAACTTCTCATCAATATCCCAAGCCGCGATCAGCATCTTACCATCGAGCAGGATATCGGCATCGCGAGGATCGAAGCCACTGCCCCATTCGGCGATCGACGCTTCCAGCCGTCCCGGAGCCACCGGCAGCGTCGCCCCCGGTGGCGGCAAGATCGCCCCCACGCTCGGCGCCCACCGATCCTCGAGAAGCGCGTAGTCGCCGAGCCGGTCGATCGTCGCCCCCAGCCCCGCGCCGCGTTCCTGTCCGACCCACCGCCACTCCCCCTCCCCGGTGCGTCGGAAGAGTCCCCAGCGGTCTCCCTCGCGAGCCGCGAGGGCACAGACTTCGGGCAGCAACGACATCGTCAGCCCGCCCCGCAGCGGCCACCACTCCGGACCCAGGCGGATCAAGGGGCCGAGCACCGGGAGCGCCGCCACGGGCATCCCCTGCCCGCCCGGCTGATGGACCCAACCGGCAGAGTCGACCCACGCCGACCAGAGCGAGTCCCCGCGCCCATGCAAGGCCGCGTTCAGATTGACCGGGCCGAAGAAGGTATCAGCGGCCGGCTGCAGGATCAACCGCCCTCCGGCACAGCGCATGCTCGCCGGTTCAACCCCTTCGTCAGCCCCAGGGAAAATCCCGACGAGGCCGCCCAGAACCACCTTCCCTTGCTCCGCCCCACCCGGCATCTCCCACGCGAGCCACTCCCAGATCCCCGGACCGCTCTCGACCGGGGCAGCGAGCAGCCACCCCCCGCGCGGGCCGCGCCCGCGCAGAGCGAGCGGCACGCGCGCGCCCTGCCGGCTCACCAGCACCGCCTCGGGCAGGCCGCCCCAGGGCGTTTCCGGCAGCACCTCAAGGGCAAGCATGCCCTCGGTGGTAACGACCGCGACGCGAACCTCCCCGGCGCCCGCCGATCCACCGGCGCGCTCGGCCGGGTCGCCGATCCATACAGGCGGCAGCAGCGCGTCGCCCTGGTGATCGAGGAGCTCGACGCAGCCCGCCCCGGCGACACGCGCGCTGAACCAGCCTTCCGCCAAGGCGAGGCAAACGGCATCGCCTCGCCGCAGACCGTCGCTCCAGGCGACCCGCGGAGGGCGGGAAAGGCCCTCGGTCCACCCGGAGAGCTGCACGCCGAGCAGCCAGCCCCCACTCCCATCGGGCCCCGCGCGCCACTGCCGCACTTGGAGCGGAGGGCGGGCAACCAGCGTCCAGCAACACTCGCTGTGATTGCCGGCCGCATCCCATGCCTCCAGGCCAAGCCGATGATCGCCGGGACTCAGGCGTCCGGCATCGATGATCCCTTCATGCTCGCCGACCGTGCCGACATCGGCGGAGGCGCCCGGCGGCCAGCGGTAGAGGCGATAGGCCCACGGCCCCGCCTTACGCTCCAGCGTCCCGTAGATACGCCCGACATCGCGACCGCGGGAGAAGTCCAGCTCGCTGAAGCGCCGCTCGAAGAGCACCTGCCCATCCAGCCAAAGCCGGATTCCCAGGGGAGCGAGGCGCGCGTCGGTCGTTCCGCTACGATCGATGACGCGGCACTCGACACCCACCCGACCCCACACGGCGACCGATGTCTCTCCCTCTCCCGGCGGAAGAACCCCCTGCACCCCCCCCGCGACCCACGCGTCGGGGGCGAGGGCGTGCAAGCAGATTCCCTCGATCTCGGGAGGCAGCAGATCGGGAACCGGCAGGCCGAGATCGAAGGGGTTCAGCGGCCGGTCCCCATCGCGCAACTCGAAGTGCAGGTGCGGCGGCCCGCTCCCCGTTGCCCCCGACCAGGCAATCGTATCACCCGCGGCGAAACGGAAGCGATGCGGCGCGGGGTAGAGATCGATCTCATACTCGCCCAGGATGCCCTGCTCGACCCTTAGGTACTGCTCGACCGGCCCTGCGAAGCGCTCAAGATGTCCGTAGACCGCCAGGAGACCCCGTTCGGTCTGCAGATAGAGCGCGCGCCCATACCCGCCCGCGCCCGCCCGCAACCGGACGATGCTGCCCGCGTCCACGGCGCGCACCGGCATGCCTGTCTCGCCCCCGGTAGAGAAATCAATCCCCGTGTGCAAGTGGCCGGTGCGGTACTCGCCGAAGGTCCCCGTCAAGGCCAGCGGGGGCGCGAGTGGCGGGATCCAGGCGTCACCGGCCCCTTGCGCCGCCGCCGCGGCTGCCGCGGGATGGGAGTCGGCAAGGAAGAACGTGGCGCAGAGCCCTGCGCCGAAGAGCGCAGCGCGGAGCACGCCCCCGAGGCTTCGCCCGCCCCGCCCGATCCACCCGGTAGCACTAGGTTGCCGCTCCCGGGCGCGGCACAGGCGGCGATTCCCCGATCTATCGCCGGCCTGTCCACCGTCGCCAAGCCGGCAGTGCGCCAATCCATGCTCGATTTGCATTCTTCAAGACTCCGCCATTGCAGATTGCCATGCAAGCGGCAAGCCACGGCACGCCCCTGGTAGGCACCCCACACCCACCCCCCCCGATGGGTTCTCCCGCAAACTTAGACCAGCAAGGCAACAGCGACAGAGCTTGGATGTCCCTGGGTACCTTTGGCGCACTGGCGGCATACCCCTTGCTCGAAGCCGGGCGAACCAGATGATCCCGCTTCCGTGAGAATGGGAGATCCTGGGGGATCTTGACCGGCAGTAGGCAGTGAACTATGAGGAGGTTTCTCATGCACCGCTCCAGAGCAGCGAGCATGCTCTTCGCGATGGGCTTCCTGGGTCTCCTGGGATTGGCCCCATTGGGCTGCAGCTCGGAAGATGGGGCCCCTGTGGCGCCCGGCTCGGCAATACCCGCATCGGGATTCCACGACAGTCCGCCGGCGATGCCGACCGGTCTGGACATGCAGAAAGCGACCGACGCCGGCTTTGCGCTGACCTGGTCACCCAATCGCGATGACGACCTGGCGGGGTATCGGGTCTATGTCTACGATCCGAGTCCCTACCGGGCCAACAGCTATGGATGCCCGCACGGCGTCGAGCTGATCGACCCGGTCAAGACGCGCTACGTCTACCGCGAGGACACCTCGTACGGTCTGCATTACTTCATGCTCGCCGCCGTGGACTTCGACGGCAACGAGAGCATCCGCTGCGGGCCCCTCGAGTTCGCCTACTCCGGTGCGCCACACTCCGATGCCCGCAACGACGCCCGTGGTCCGTCAAACGAGTTCGGGCCGACGCCGGGCGAACCTGCCGTGCCCGGACCCAACGGTCGCGACGACTGCGATCAGGAGAACTAACCGGTTTCCCGGTCGTCCCCCCCACGGCCCAGCGCGCGAGTCGGCGTTCCGCTGCAATAGCGGGACGCCGCTCGTGTTAGCAGGGCCACCTTGACACTCCGCCACCGGCAAATCTAGACTCCTTACATGTGCGATTCACATGATGCCCGCATCGCGGCCCGCATCGCGGCTCGCGTCCAGGGCCGAAGCTCGGCCGCACGGCGGCATGACACCCGGCACCCCAGGGGGCGAGAATCATGAAACCCTTCTTTCCGAACGAGACCGAACGCCGCGGCGCCCGCGCACGGCTTCGCGAGCTGATCCGAGAGCATTCGCTCGAGTTCGGTTCCTTCGCCCTCGCCTCGGGTCGCGAGAGTCATTTCTACCTCGACCTGCGCCGCACGACGACCCATCCCGAGGGCGCCTACCTGGTTGCCACCCTCTTGCTCGATCGCCTCCAGCAGCACTGGCCCGATGCCGCCGGCGGCCCGACCCTCGGCGCCGATCCGATCGCCGGAGCCCTTGCCGCGCTCAGCCACCTCCACGGCACACCGCTGCGCACGTTCATCGTTCGCAGCAGCGTCAAGGATCATGGCACCGGGCGGATCGTCGAGGGTCATCTGCGTGCCGGCGACCGCGTCGTCCTGTTCGATGATGTCATCACCCAAGGTGGCTCGCTGATCCGGGCCGCGCGGCTGGTACGCGAGGCGGGCGCCCAGGCCGATCGGGCGGTCGTGATCCTCGACCGGCAGAGCGGCGCCGCCGAGCACATGGCGCGGGAGGGCGTCGATCTCGAGGCGCTCTTCACCCTGGGCGAAATCCTCACGCCGCAGGAAATCGCGGCGCCGCCGAACGCGAGCCCAGCCCCCGGGACCGGCAGCCCAGCTGCCCGCCCCGGGGAGAGGCGGCAACCCGACAAAGAGGCGGTATGAGGACGCTGCCCTGTCCCCACTGCGGAAAGCCCGTGCCGATCCCCTATCCCCTGGTTGCGGTCGACGCCCTCGTTGAAGATGATCAGGGGCGCATCCTGCTCGTGCAGCGCCGCTATCCTCCCGCCGGCTGGGCATTACCGGGGGGATTCGTCGAGGCCGAGGAAACGCTCGAGGAGGCGGTCGCCCGTGAGTTGCGCGAGGAGACCGGTCTGACCTTGGAAGAGGCGCGGCAATTCCACGCCTACTCGGGTCCCCACCGTGATCCCCGCCACCCGATGATCTCCGTGGTCTTCTCCGGGTGTGCGACCGGAACTCTGGCCGCTGGAGACGATGCCGCCGATGCCCGATTCTTCCCCCGCAACGCTCTGCCCGCGGAGATCGCCTTCGATCATCGCCGGATTCTGGCCGATTACGCCGCCCGGCGTCCGCTCACACCTGGGTGATCGTCACCCGCCCGCCGGTAGCATCCACCAGCGCGCGCTCGACACGTTCCCGATCGGCTACCGCCACGGTGACGCGGATCTCGGGACGGGGGGTGTACCGTCGCTCATGGATCGGAATGCCCTCCCGCCCGCAGAAGTGCTCGATCACCGTCAGCAGGTCGAAGTCGACGCCGATCCAGAGCTCGTGGCTGGGCACGAGCGGCACCAGCCGGGCTGCCTGCACCGCCTCGCGCGCGGCAGTCGCGTAGGCGCGCACCAGTCCTCCGGCGCCGAGCTTGATCCCACCGAAGTAGCGCACCGTGACCAGCAGCGCGTCGACGAGACCGTGGGTCTCCAACACCTGCAGGGTGGGCCGTCCCGCCGTGCCTCCCGGTTCGCCGTCGTCGTCACAGTGAACCCGCACTGTCGCGGACTGACGATCCCGGAGACGCCACGCCGAGACATGATGCGTCGCTTTGGGGTGCGAGCGGCGGATCGCCTCGAGCTGCGCGGCCGCCTCGGCAGGGACCGTGCACGCCTGCACCATGCTGGTGAAGCGAGAGCGCCGGATGACCAACTCCGCCTCTCCCGGCGCGGCGAGGATTTGCAGCTCTTCGGACATCCTGAACACCTGGGGCATCACGGCGCCCGGCGCCGCTCTCCCGCTCCTCTTGGTCAGGAGGCGAGCGTCAAGTGGACCGGCTCGAGATCGATCATCTCAAACGCCCGCAGCCTAGCCCGCAGCGCGAGCACGCCGGCGACCGGCCCGCGCGCGGTGCCGCGCACACGCCAGATGAAGTCGTGCTCCGGGGCATAGGCTTCCACACCTTTGGCCGACGGATGGGATTCCTCCTCGTCGCGGCTCAGCTCGACCGTCACCCCCGCAGGCGGGTCGGCGAGCAACGGGCGCACCTCAGCGGCCGATCGCCGATCGAAGATCTTGAAGTTCATCGCGAGCGACGCCTCGCGGATCCCGTCATCAGCGTGCACCCCCAGCTTCCCCCGCGCTTCCCTGGGCAACGCGTCGAGGGCGGAAGCGATCCGCGCCGCCAGGGTGTCGCTCACAATCACCCGCGTCAGATCCTTCTCGAGACCCAGCTTCTCCAGCAGCCGGTGTTTCAGCGATTCCGATTCAACTCCACACTCCTCACAGAAGTGGACATCCCACGCGAGGTCCCGCCCGGCAACCAAACCCGCCAGAAACGCTCTCGTCTCCGACAGGGAGCCCTCCAGCACCATGACACGGTAGTCCTGCATCGCGCGTTCCTCCTCTGCCGCCTCGATCGAGATGCTCCCGTCGCCCGACGCCGTCTAGAAGAAGACCAGCGTCACCAGCACGAAGATCGGAATCAGGATCGGTATCGAGAATCGGATCATGAAACCGAAGAAACTCGGCATCGGCACGCCCGACTCCTGCGCGATCGAGCGCACCATGAAGTTGGGGGCATTGCCGATGTACGTATTCGCTCCCATGAAGACCGCGCCCGCGGCGATCGCCTTCAGGTAGATCGACTTGTCCCGGATCAGTGCCGCCACCGCCTCGGGCTCGGGCATTCCCGCGGAGAACTTCCCCAGGGCGGAGTTGAAGAAAGTCAGATAGGTCGGAGCGTTGTCGAGGAAGCTCGAGAGTCCGCCGGTCACCCAGAAGTAGTGCACCGGCTCCTGGACCGCCGCCAGCAACCAGGCGAGCGCCCCATCCGGACCCGCGCGCAGGATCGCCAGCGCGGGGATGATCGTCATGAAGATGCCAGCGAAGAGATAGGCAACCTCTTGAATCGGAAACCAGGTGAACTCGTTGTCGGTCCGGATCTGCTTGCGCGTGGTGATCACCGAGAGCAGCCCCATCGTGATCAAGATCAGCTCGCGGGCGATGCTCTGGATGCCCAGCTGGACCCCGAGAACGTTGATCTCCCCGGGACGCCACATTCCACTGAGCAATACACCCCCGAGCACGCCGCCGAGGAAGAGGAAGTTGTGCGCCCCCTCGAGTCGTAACGGCTCGCTCTTGGCGGGCGGCAGGTCGGCCTGCTCGCGGCGATAGAGCAAGGTGTCCCAGAGGAAGAAGACCGCCAGTAAGATCGCGACGACGAAGATCATGTGCGGGAAGAGATTCGTCGTCGTCCAGAAGAAGGGCACGTGGTGGAGGAACCCGAGGAACAGCGGCGGATCTCCCAGCGGCGTGAGCGCCCCCCCGACATTCGCCACCAGGAAGATGAAGAAGACAACGATGTGAACCCGGCTGCGCCGTTGCGCATTGGCACGCAGGATCGGGCGGATCATCAGCATCGCGGCGCCGGTCGTGCCGATCCACGACGCCAGGGCGGTGCCGATCAAGATCATGATCAGATTGACCAGCGGCGTGCCGGCCAGCCTGCCGCGCAAAAGGATCCCGCCCGAGGCGGTGAAGAGCGCCCAGAGCAGAACAATGAAGGGAATGTAGTCGATCAGATAAATGTGCAGGATCTCGTGGACTGCCGCTCCCTTGAACGCGATCACGAAGGGGACCGCGAAGGCCAGCGCCCAGAAGGCGGAGATCTTCGCGAAATGCCGGTGCCAGAAGTGCGGCACCAGCAGGGGCCCGAGGGCGATCGAGAGCAGAATCCCGGCAAAGGGGATCCCGCTCCAGAGCGGCAGCTCCGCGCCGAGCTCTCCATGCCCCCCATCAGTCGCCTCACCCTGGTCTCCGGCGCCCTCACCATGGTGCTCGCCGGCCTCAGCGCCGTGATGCTCGGCGGTCGTCCCCTGGGCGATTGGGCCGGGATCGGCCTGCTCCGCGCCCGCCGCTAGGCCCCATCCGGCGAAGACCACCAGGAGCACGACCAAGCCGGCACGTGTCCACCATGCGGCCCAAGGCCCTCGACTGCGCACCGCTGCGCTCCCCTTCATCCTGCTCCTCCTCGACCAATCATGCGCCCCCATCTGCGCCGAACGCGCCGGCAGCGGACACGGAAAGCCGTAGCAAAGCCTCCCGGGCAGGCCGACTTCAAGTGAAAAGTGCAACGCCGCGGCGCGCGGCTCCGGCCGGCCCCCGCATCGACCCAGTTCCCCCGCGAGGCCATCGCACGGACGGGGCGCGGAATCGGCTCCCTCGCCGGGCCCGCTGGTCTAGTGCTCACCGAGCCCCCGCACCTCGTCGAGCTGCAGCGTCACCGCACCATAGCGCTGCCGCAGCCGGCCGCCGGCGGCAATCAACTGGTCGACCCGCAGCTCCACCTCTGCCGCCAGCGGCTCGCCTACCATGCATTCGATCATGCCACTGCGATCTTCGAGGGTGATCAACAGCAGGACCCGCCCGCCTGCGTCGCGGAGCCGTCGCAGCGCCGAGACGATCCCCTGCACCGAGACCCGCCCTCCGATACCCGGGTGCAGATCGGCGATCTTCTCCACCCCCGCACCGGGATCGACCGTCAGCAGCTGCGTCGGATGACAGGCCAGACTGACCCCCAGGAAGCGGCGTTCAAGACGCGCCCGCTGTCGCACCGCAACCCGTTTCCAGCCGCTCCGCGCATGAGCCGCCCGGCACTCGCTCTGCAGCGCCAGCGTCCCCTGCCGGGAGGGCCCCTCGGCCCCCGCCCGCAACGCGTGAGCCGGCCTCGGCGACCGGCGCCGCGCCCGGCGGCGCAGTTGCCAGAGCATCTCTCCGCGCGCCTGACCAAAGGCTTCGTCGCAGGCCCCGCTCAATACCAGTGCGTCGAGTTCCACCAGACTTGCCGGCACGCGGCGCGCCAGATCGCTCAGATCGCCAAACGGGTGCTCGGCGCGCTCCGCGATGAGCGCGGCAGCCGTCGCCGTGCGCAATCCGCGGACCAACCCCAGGCCGGCGCGTAGCGTCCCCACCTCCCCGGGGTCCGGTTCCCAATGCCATCCGCGACCGCTGCAGACGACACACGGGGGTCGCAAGCGGAGACCCCGGCGGCGCGCCTCATCAACATAGACCCGCGCCGGATACATCCCGCGGTGGTTATTGAGCAGGGCCGCAAAGAAGGGGCCCGGATGGTGCACCTTCAGCCACGCCATCTGGTAAGCCAGCACACCGTACCCGGCCGCGTGCGCCTTGCAGAACGCGTAGGCGGCGAAGCGCACCAGCGCATCCCACACGCCGCGCGCGGCCGCCGCGGCAATCCCGCGCTGCCGGGCGGCCCGCAGGAAACCGCGCTCCAGACGTTCCAGCTCCATTCCCTCGCTGCAGGCGCCGCCCCCCATGCGCTCCCCGCCTCCGGGGCCCTCGGGCGCGTCGCCGTGCCCCACGCCCGCCACCTTCGCCCGTCGTACCGCCTCGGCGACCGCCCGCCGGAGCAAGTCGGCCTCGGCCAGGCTCGAGCCGCCCACCAGGGCGGCCATGGTGATCACATCCTCCTCGTAGAGCGGCAGTCCCAGCGTACTCTCCAACGCGGTCAGAAGACTCGCGTGGAGTACACGCACCGGCTCCTCCCCCCGCGCGCGCCGGATGAACGCCTCTTTCATCCCGCTGCCCGCCGGGCCGGGGCGGATCAGTGCGACCGCGGCAATCACCTGCTCCCGATCCGCCGCGCCGAGCTGTCGCAGCAGCGTGCGCATCGCCGGCGACTCGAGCTGGATGCACCCGAGCGTCGCCCCGCGTGAGAGCAACCGGCCAGTCGCGGGATCGTCACCCGGCAACGCCCCCAGCGCCAGCCCTCCAACCCGGCGGCAGGTTTCCGCCACCGTCGCCAGTGCCCGATTACCGAGCAGGTCGATCTTGACCAGACCGATGCGTGCAATCGCACGCATCTCGAACTGGGTGACGCGGTGCCCGGCCGCCGAGCGCTCCAGCGGAACGAATTCGCACAGTGGTCCCGGGGCCAGGACCAAGCCCGCGGCGTGGGTCCCCAGGTTGCGGGGAAGGCCAAGCAGCCGCAGTGCGGCGCGCGCCGCGCCCGCCAAGGCAGGATCGTCCTCCCGCGCGAGGCTGCGCAGGGCCTCGGCCTCGCCCCTCTCCCCCGAGCCTCCCGCCGCGGCCTGCGCCCTACCGAAGAAGGCGTAGGGCAGACGGCGCGCTCCCCGCGCAACCTGATCATCACTCAGCCCGCGCGCCCGCCCCGCCTCACGCAGCGCCCCCCGCGCCCCGAAGAACTGGTGCGTCCCGATCAGAGCGGCCCGCTCCTCGCCGAAGTGGCCCAGTGCATACTCGAGCACCTCGGCGCGACGATTCCAGGCTACATCGAGGTCGAGATCGGGCGGGTCGCGACGCAGAGGATGAAGAAACCGCTCGAAGCATAGCCGGTAACGGATAGGATCGACCCCTGTTACGCCGAGCACATACGCCACCAGCGAGGCGGCCCCACTGCCGCGACCCATCACCGCGATCGCCTGCCGCCGCGCCCAATCGACCAGCTCGCCGACGATCAGGAAGTAGTCGACGAACCCAAGCGCCTCGATCACCCGCAGCTCGTTCTCGAGGCGACGGCGCGCCATTGGGGAATCGCTCCCGGGCCGCTCGCGCAGCCCCGCCCGGCAGCGCGCCCGCAAGCGCCGCGCCCCGTCGGCAAGGTCCAACCGCGGCAACAGCACCTGCCCCGAAGCCAACGCGGCAAGCTGCAGCTGGCAGCGAGCCCTCAGCTCTCCCGCACCGGCCAGCGCTTCGGGAAGGTCGTGAAAGCGCGCCGCCGCTGCCCCCACCGGGAGCAAGCGGTCCCCCCTTCCCCGCATCCCCGAATTGCCCCCGCGCGCTTGGTGGCGCGCCTCTTCCCGCCCGCCCCAGAGCTCATGATCCCGAATCGCCACCAGCAGCCGGGCCGTCCCCCGCTCGTGCGCGCTGAGGACGAATGCCCGGCAAGCAGCGACTGGCGCCACGTCCAAACGGCGAGCCACGCTCAGCAACCGCGCCTCCGCGCCCGGACCCGGCCCCGGCCGGACGAGCAGCGCACCGAGATCCGCGGCGGCCACACCCTCCCGCAACCAGCCCAAGGCCTCCGGCTGGTCGGCGAGCACGCTCAGCCCGCCCGTCGCCCGCAGGAGTTCCGCCGCGGCGGCTCGCGGGCCTGCGAGATGGAAGCGCGTGAGTGTGCGTGCCAGTCTGCGGTACCCGTTCAAGTCGCGGCAGACCAGCAGCAAGCGCACCGCGGCCGGCACCGCCCTCCCGTCCGCCATCCCATCCGGCAGCCCGCCGCGACATCGCGCACCAGCCGCTTCCGCCAGCACCCGCCCGGGAAGCAAGAGCTCCGCGCCGAGCAGCGGCCGGATGCCGGCCTGGTCGGCCGCCTCGAGAAAGGGGAGTGCGCCGTAAAGATTCTCGCGATCGAAGAGTCCGCAGGCGCGGTAGCCGAACTGCGCGGCCTGCCCGACAAGGGCCGCGGGCAGTCGCGTACCGCGCAGCAGCGAGTAGGCGCTGCGTCCCCAGAGCAAGGGTTCGCCGCCTCCACGACGCCCCCTCCCACCACCCCCGCCCTCAGCGCGTGAGCGATGGCGTTCGCAAGATGAACCCGTGCACATCGCTGGGCAGTTCAGCAAGCAATTCGAGTGACGGCCCGCGCACCAGAGCCCGGAACCCGAACTGCTCGCGCAGTCGGTCGACAACCCCATCGAGAGAGGCCCGCCTCCCCGGCAGGCCCCCTGCTCCGGGGAGGCTCGTCGACAGCGCCGCCACCCGGCCCGCCGCTTCCGCCACCGCGCGGCCACC
>JAGMBO010000051.1 GCA_023129715.1 Candidatus Eiseniibacteriota bacterium
ATGGGGGCGCGATCGCCACCTGGCACCACCACGACAGGGGCACTGGGGCGACCGTGCTGTACGCACGCCGGCTCGCCCCGGAGGATCCGCTCTCCGGCTGGGGCCCCCTCTCGTTCCCGGAATTCCAACTCGACGAAGACATCGACTCCCCCGGTCCCTTCTTCTTCGAGGAGTTCCCCGCCGCGGCCGAGGTCACGATGCTGGTCGGCACCAACCCTGCCGGAGCGCCCCGGCAGCTTGCGGGAACCCAACTGAAGGTGTCCACCGGCGCCGCATACTGGTCGAGTAGCGCGATCAGCGAACTCGGCGGCTACACGCCGCGCCTGCGCGCCGTCTCCGACAACCAGGGCGGCGCAGTCGTCGCCCGCGTCCTCGTTTCCGACCGGACGGAGCTGTGGGCTCTCCAGGTCGACGGCGAAACCGGGGAGGTCGATGGATCCGCAATCCTCGCGGCCGCCCCGACCGGCATGCAGAACCTGATCGATCTCTGCAGCGCGGGCGGCGGCGTCGCCTACGTCGCCGGCGGGGCAGGGGCTCGGGTCTTCGTCCAGCGCTTGGATACCCCCTTTCCTGATTGCCCGGCGGCGGCGACGCTCACCGCAGGCAGCGTGGCGGTCTGTTCGGCACGCGATCTGACCCTCCTGCTCACCAACCCTTCGGCCGATCGGTCGATTCCACTCAGTCTGGCGCTCTATGAAGAAACGGAAGCCTGGAACATCGTCACCGAGCCCCTGCCCCAGTCATTGGCACCCTTGGCAAGCGAGAGCATCGCCCTGCGGTTCGCCCCGTATGTGATTGGCGTGCGCACCGACATCCTCCACGTCACCTATGGCTGCGAGGTCGTCTGCGAGGGCAGCGGTGTCTCTCCCGATTGCCACCTCTCCCCCAATACGATCTCCTTCGGTACCGTCACCCGCGGTGAATCCGCCGCCCTGACCGATTCGTTCTACGTCCACAACTACTCCGCTGGAGTCTTGTCGGGCGATGTCTTCCTGGCGAGCGGCACCGAGGAGGGGTTCTTCGTCGCGGATGGGGCGGTGGCCTACGAGCTCGAGGCGGGCGGCGAGATCCCGATCGTGGTCGGCTTCCTCTACGACGGCGCTGCCAGCGTCGAGTGCGGCACGCGGTGGGGCCTCGTCGAGACCGGCAGCGATTGTGGATGTCCGCCGGGAACCCTCCAGGTGACAATCACCGACTTCGGTTCCCTGCGCGCGCCGCCGAGCACGATCGCCTTCGGCTCCCTGGGAATTGCTGCGGATCCGGCAAGCGCCCTGCCCGATTCGACGAGCTTGGTGCTCCTCAATCAGACCGATGCCGGCTGCGGCGCCTGGAACGGACACCTCACCCTGAGCGGGCTCCCCGACCCACCCGAGACCGGCGACCCGGCGATCTTCGCCACCGACCCGCTTCCGGGGCAAGCGATCTCGATTGCACCCCAGGAGAGCCTGATCGTCACGGTCTACTTCCGCCCCTATGGCGAAGAGACTTACGCGGCCGAGCTCGGCGTCGTCCATACCGAGGGAGATCTGGAGACGACGGCGATCGACTTCAGCGGAACCGGGACTTATGGGGAGGCCGTCTGTGCCTTCTGCACCCCGGGTGTCCCACCGGATGAACCGCTCGAGTTCGGCAACGTGGTCGTTGGGGATTCTGCGGTCGTCACGCTCTGCATCACCAACACGGGTGGCGGCCGGCTGGACGGCAGCGCCCTGCTCGAGGGAAACGGGTGCAGTGCCTTCAGGCTGACCAACCCCAGTGACAGTCTCGGCCATCTCGAGACGGACACCGTGCGCATCGCCTTTCTCCCCCCGGCGGCCGCGTCGTATCAGTGCACCTTCGACTGGGCGGGCGACTGCACCGGATTGGGGGCGCGCACGCTCACCGGGACGGGACTCGCGGCCACCGCCTGCCGCCTCTCCCCATCGACCTTGGCGTTCGGCACGGTGCTCGCCGGAGAGACCGTCAGCCGCTCGACCTGGGTCCACAATGACGGCGCGAGAGAGATGACCGCCACGCTCGAGACCGCCGAGATCGCCGACCTCGGTCTGACGCCTCCAGCAGAGAGCGCCTGTGTCACCGAAATCGGGGAAGAACTCCAGATCAGCGTCGCGGCGGGGGATTCCTGCAGCCTCACGTTCGCCTTCACGCCGCTCGAGACCGCCGGGGGCTGGACGATCGAGACGATCAACCAGGGACGGCTCTCCCTCGGCAGCGACTGCGACGGCCTGCAGCTTCAGATGACCGGAACCTCGATCAATCCTGGCATCTGTGGGACCAATGTCGATTACCCCAATGAGCCGCCCACGGGAACGGTCCAGACCATTGACTTCGGCACCCTCTTCGTCGGCACAACCGATTCGCTGAGCTTCGCGATCGAGAACGACGGCCTCTCACCCTGCCAGGAGATCAGTGGCGCGCTCACCGCCTGCACGCCATCGGGCCAGGGGTTCAGTGTCGTCGGCGGCGCGAGCTACGCGATCGCCTGCGGCGAGGTCCACACGGTCGAGGTCGCTTTCAGCCCGCCCAGCGCAGGGGCCTTCGCCTGCACCCTCAGTTTCGGCTGCAGTGCCGATGTGATCTGCACCGGCAACGGAGAAGTCGCCACGGGTGGCTGTACGCTGACCCCCGCCGAGACGATCACTTTCGGTCCGATCGGTTTCGTCGAGGCGGATACCGTCGCCTCGCCCTACGCGGTCTACGAGACGGTCCAGATCGCCAACTCGGGTACGCTGCCGCTGAGTGGGACAATCGCCCTGACCGGCGACACGCTCGGGCTGGCCCTCCTGCCTCCGGAGCAGGTCCCCGACGGGTGGCCGCAGTTCTCGCTGCCCGCAACCGGTGACCAACTCGATTTCCAGCTCCGCTTCATCCCCCGTGACCGCTCCCTCCATGAAGCAACCCTGCTCACGGGAAGCACCGCCTGCGGATCGCTTCCCCTGACCGCTCAGGCCTTGCACCCGGGCGATCTCGGCGGCGACGGGCTGCTCTCGCTCGACGATTTCCAGAGCCTGCTCGCCCACTTGTTGCTGGTGACTCCCATCGAGGAGGATCTGATCTCCGCCGGCCTGGCCGACCTCAATCGCGATAGCCGCATCGATGTGGCCGATCTGGTCGGCCTCGGCTACGCCCTCGGAGAGGTTCTCGCCCGCGACGGCCTCGCCGCCCTGGAGGGCGGAGTCCCACCCGGGCCGCAGTCCCCCCGCCTGGCGCTCCGGCTCACTCCCCGCGCCTCGGCCCGGCCGGGAACGCGGGCCTGGGACCTCGCACTCGACCTGCCGGATGGGGAAACGGCGGTCCTCGCCCTCTTCCTCGGAAACCCGACCGCACCCGCCGGTGCGGATGTGGCGCTCGCGAGCCCGCCCGCAGTCACAGAGGCCCCTGCCAGTCCGTTCAGCTTCCAGGCGGACGAAGCCTGGATTGCCTGCGCCCGGCCGGAGGCCGCAGGGATCGCCCTGGTGCTGGCGCGCGCTCCTCAGGCCGGGGCGTGCTCGGCGATCGGGACACTGGTTGCCCCGGCCGCCTGGCTGCCGGAGGCAAGCCCAGGCGAGCGTTGGGCGGGCATCTGCCTGGTCGATCGGGCCGGCCGCTTCGTGGTCGACCTCGAAGCCGCGACCGGCCTCCCCACGGCAGCGCCCGCCTTCGTGCGCATCGTCCCCAATCCGGCGACCGGGGAGCTGGGTCTCTTGCTGGCGGGCCCGCCCGATGAACACCTGCGGCTGGAAGTCTTCGATCTGCAGGGCCGTCGCGTCGCCAGGCTCTGGGAGGGACTGCTGGGCGCAAGCCAGCGGTGGATCTTCTGGAGTGGGCGGGATGGCGGGGGCCATCCGGTCCCCGCGGGGGTCTACTTCGCCCGGCTGCAGGGCGAAACCAGCAGGCGCATCCGCCGTGTCATGATCGTTCGTTAGGCGCCGACAGCGGGGCAGGGCCGGCCTGCCCCCGGACCTGCCCCGGGCCTGCCCTGCGAACCTGCCCCCGGACCTGCCCCAAACCTGCCCCGCGGACGCGCCCTCCGGGCCCGCCCGGGCCTGCCCCAAGCGCCATCCCGGGGGCGTGCGGCGGGAGCGACCCAGGGGGGCAAGCCTCGAGATGCCATGAGGGGGATCGGGGACGCGGCTCGGCCCTGCTCGCGAAGCCCGTAGACGCGAGTGGAGCTTTCCGTTGACACCCCTGAGAACCCGGGGTAAACCTCTGTAGATTGAAGGAAATCTAGTGTTCCTGGATGGGACGTGTTAGTCGGTCCCCACGTAGCGCCAGAGGAGAGCCATGGATCGGACGAACCTCTCGGGCGAGCTCCAGGAGATCCTTCGCCGGGCCGAGGCCATGGCCCGCCAGCAGCGCAGCGAGTTCGTTCTCCCCGAGCACCTCTTCTTCACCCTCGTCAATCTCGATCAGGGCATCCTCCCGACGGTCCTCGCCCATCTCAAGGTCAGTCCCAACAAGATCAAGGCGCTTCTCGAGGAGGACCTCAAGTACGCCCTGCCGACCTCGGTGCGGGCCGAGACGCTTGCCCCGACGCCGAAGGCGGTCAAGGTGCTCGAGGCCGCCCAGTACTGGGCCCAGGAGCTGGCGAGCAACGACGAGGAGACCGAGGCGGGCGCCGAACACCTGCTGCTCGCCTTCGTCGACGACGAGAGCCCGATCAGCAAGAGCATCCTCGGCGAGACGGGGCTCAACTCGCGCCTGGTGCGCAAGGCGATCAACGAGGTCCGCGCCTTGGGGCCGGCCGCGCGGCTGGTGCCGGGCGCCGCGGGCACGCCTGAGGAGGGCCGCCCCACGACCGGCGGGATCACCTCGGCGCCCGCCGAGGCACTGCTGAAGTTCTGCCTCGATCTGACCCAGCAGGCCGCCGATGGCAAGCTCTCCCCGGTCATCGGCCGCGAGACCGAGATCGAGGCGGTCATCCGCACGCTCTCGTGCATGAAGAAGAGCAATCCGCTGATCATCGGCGAGCCCGGCGTCGGCAAGACCGCGCTCGTCGAGGGGCTCGCCCAGCGGATCGTCGCCGCCACAGTGCCGCAGTTCCTGCGCGAGAAGCGCCTGCTCTCGCTCGATGTCGGCTCGCTGATCGCCGGCGCCAGCTACCGCGGCGAGTTCGAGGAGCGCCTCAAGAACGTGATTACCGGGGTCACCGAGGCGGACGGCGGGATCATCCTCTTCATCGACGAGATGCACATGCTGATGGGCGCCGGCGCGCAGAAGGGCGGCGCCGATGCCGCCAACCTGCTCAAGCCCGCCCTGGCGCGCGGCGAGATGCAAGTAATCGGCGCCACGACGCGCGATGAGTATGCCAAGCACATCGAGAAGGATGCGGCTTTCGAGCGGCGCTTTGCGGTCATTACCGTCGAGGAGCCCTCTCAGGAGGAGACCGAGGAGATCCTCGCCCGAGTGATCGGGCGCTACGAGAAACACCATGGCGTGACCTACGAGCCCAAGGCGCTCAAGGAGGCGGTGCGCCTTGCGGTGCGCTACCTGCGCCAACGCCGCCTGCCCGACAGCGCCTTCGACGTCGTCGACAATGCCGCCGCCGACACGCGCGTCTTCATGATGGCCGCGATCGAACAGCTCCGTGACAACGGGGAGCGGGTTCCCGAGGTTCTGACCGAGCTGAGGAGCCGTTTTGGCTTCGACACGACCCTGACCGGGTTGCTGGAGGGGGTGCCCGAGAAGCCCGCTGCCGAGGCGGTTGCCGCGCTCGCCGGACAGCTCGAATCCTGGACACCGATCGTCACCGAGGATACCGCCGCCAACTACGTCTCGCGCGCGACCGGTGTGCCCGTCTCGCGCGTCGCCGAGGGAGAGGCGCAGAAGCTGATTCGCATGGAGGAGTTGCTCGGCGAGTATGTCATCGGCCAGCAAGAGGCGGTCACCCTACTCGCCAAGGCGGTGCGCCGCTCGCGGGCCGGCTTCGGCGACCCCCAGCGCCCGATCGGCAGTTTTCTCTTCTTCGGCCCCACCGGGGTCGGCAAGACCTACATCGCCAAGATGCTCGCCCGTTTCCTCTTCGACGACGAGAAGAACGTCGTCCGGGTCGACATGTCGGAGCTGAAGAGCCAGCACGACGTCGCCCGACTCGTCGGCGCCGCCCCCGGCCTGGTCGGCTATGAAGAGGGCGGGCGCCTGACCGAACCGGTGCGCAAGAAGCCCTATTCGGTCGTCCTCTTCGATGAGATCGAGAAGGCGCACCCCGGCATCTACGACCTCTTGCTTCAGGTGCTCGATGAGGGGCGGCTCGAAGACGGCCAGAACCGCCTGGCCAACTTCACCAACACGGTGATCATCTTGACGAGCAACGCCGGTGCCCAGGAAATCCTCGCCGCCCATCGCGAGGGCCGGCGCCTGACGCAAGAGGAGAAGCGCCAGATCGCCCTGCGCGTCTTCACGCCCGAGCAGATGAACCGCATCGACGAACTCGTCGCCTTCTATCCCTACGAGAAAGAGGAGATCTTCTCGATCATCGACCTCGAATCGAAGCAGTTCGCCAAGCGCATGGCCGAGAAGGAGCTGGCCCTCGAGATGCACCCGGCGGCCAAGGAGTTGCTCTACGAACTCGGGCACAGCGATGAGTTCGGCATCCGCCCCTTGCGCAGTGAGATCAAGCGGCTGGTCATCGACCAAATCGCCGATATTGTCATCCGGCAAAACCCGGGCCCCGGCACCACCTTCGTCGTGGATGCCGACGGTGATGAGATGAAGGTCACCACCCGGCCTTCGGAATGATGAAAGGGAGGAGTCATGGCAGGTAAGAAGAAATGGAAGTTCGCCGAATTCGAGGATCCGAAGCTGACGACCGTCGCACAGGCGCTGCAGATGAACCGGACGATGTACGTCGATCAGTTCAGCGAGGATCCCGACTTCGAGAACCAGTTGATCGAGGTCCGCGACACCAGCGAGCTGTTCGAGAAGGTTCCCGCCAAGGCTTCCGTGGAATTCGACAAGCTCGACGGTGACATGGAAGATGCAGAGCTGCACTTCAAACGCATCTCCGACTTCAACCGGGACAACACCATTCTGATGCTCGATGCCTTGCGCGAGCAAGCCGAGACCGCCGATCTGCTCGAGCACTTCCTGAAGCTCTTCGGCAAGGGTGGGAAGTGGAAGCAGGTCTTCGAAGACGCCGCCACTCGCGAGGGTTTCAAGCAGCGTCTCGATGCGGTGCTGAACCTGCTCGAGAGCACCGAGAGCTGATCCTCATGGAACGGCCGGTGAAGGGGATGATCGGGGTGCCGCCCGGCGCCTGGCACTAGAAGGAGAGCGAGATGGCGGACGAGAAGGAAAAACAAGCCGCGGACGAGCAGGTCAAGGAGAAGGAAGCGCAGCGGGAGGCGGTCAAGGAGTTTGCCTGGAAGGACTTCAAGGCAATGCTCAGCGGCGCCAAGCTCTACGATGGGCGTAGTATTCCCGCGATGCGCTGGTATCTCGAGGATGACATCCCCGAGACCAAACGATTCCTGCAGGATCCCGATTTCGCCAGCGAGCGCTACACGCTCGGGCTGCGCTTGAAGCTGCTCAAGCAACTGCTCGCAGAGTCATCCTCGCACGAGGATGCCAAGATGAAGGCCGAGGAGTTGGCCAAGAAGGCGCGTGAGCTGCTCGAGAAGAACCTGGGAGCGATCAGCGAGAAGACCCGCGATCTGGAGCGCAAGTACCGCACCTTCGCCCTTTTCGTCGACAACGCCCAGATGGACCCCAATGAGAAGCTCAACGTCACCTTGCTCAACGCCAATCAAGACGAGCTTTTCGAGCCCGACAGCGACGGAATGAAAGAGCTGGCGCGCGAGGTCGCCAACTACGGCGAGTATGCCGACTACAAGGACCGCGCCTATGGCATGCTGTTGATCCCCGGCCATCACTTCCGCAAGGATCACGTGGGCGCTCTCGGAGCGCTGCTGAAAAACAACCGGATGATGCTGCTCACCGACGCCTTCGGCGGCCAGAAGGGCTTCAACGAGGCCGAGGACTACCTTGAGCGCCTCCAGCTCGATCAGTTCAAGAGCATCCCCGACGCCAGCCATGAGAAACGCCACATGATCGTCACCGTCAATGAGCTGGTCGGGCGGGACAAGGAGAAGTACGAGAAGGAGGATGTCCATCTGCCATCCTCCGCCGCCCTCGCCGGACTGATCTACTACACCGACAACGAGGAAGGCCCGCATGTCACTCCCGCGGGAGAGATCAAGGGTGATGTCAAGGGCGCCGCGCGGCCGAAGGTGGTCTTCAACGCCAAGGACCATGGCACGATGAGCCGCGAGCTGAATCTGATTCCACTCGCCTTCCCGCGCGACACGCTGCGCTTCATGGGGGCCCGCTCACTGTGTAGTGGCGAGGAGTTCAAGTTCTTCGCCGTCTCGCGCGTCTACGACATGATCTGCAACGTCTTGAGCGACTTCTCGAAAGGGGTTGAGTTCCGCAACTGGGACGGGGCGACGCAGAACCGACTGGAGCACGGAATTCGCACCTTCCTCAATGCGCTGACCGGACCAGGCAAGCCCCTGAAGAGCTGGAGCAAGCTCGAGACCTACGAGGACACGTCTTCCGGCGAGGCGGGCGTGATCCGGGTAAAGTTGGAACTGCAGTTCAATATGCCCATCGAGAAGGTTCTCTTCGAGCTTCCGGTGAAGCTCGGCGAGGATACAGGTCAGTAGGGGTGGTGAACCACACAGAAGGGGAGTACGTCTATGGCGGCTGAAAGGAAGTATCAGAACGAGGCGCGTGTCTACGTAGCCGGTCAAGAGATCAAAGACGTCTACGAATGCTTCTACACGATCCGTACCGAGAAGTCCCGCTCGGGACTGCCGACCAAGAACGCCCGGCCACACCGCATCCATGTCATCCGCCGCTCAGAGGCCGAGACCCCGGGGTTTTTCTGGTCCCGGGACAGCCAGCCGAAGAACTTCAAGAGCGGCAAGATCGAGTTCTACAACACGAAGGGCGAGATCATGAAGACCTTCGAGTGGGACAAGGGCTATGTGGCCAGGTACCGCGAGGGGGTGCCCGATCTCACTGAATCCGAGCGCGCGACGATGCTCGAGGAGTACGAGATCTGCGCCGAGGAGTTCCGCTGTGGCGACGCCGAGGTGCACTGCCACTGGTAGGCCGGCGCGCTCTGGGGATGCCCCGCCGGCCGGACCCCCGGCTGGGCGCGGCAGGTGCATCGAATCGGGCCGGAGTTCTTAGGAGCGTAATCGGACTTCTGCCGGCCCGCGTGCCAAGACAGGGAGGAGAAAAGGAATGGCTCATCAAGCAAAGGTCTTTGTTGCCAGCAAGCCCTTCGCCGGTATCGTCAGTGTCCAGTACGAGCAGTTCACGCCGCCCGACGACAAGAACTACCGGCCTGCCGACCGCTCGCGCAATGGCCTGATCACGATCCGGCGGGCCAGCGACGAAGACTGCGACTGGTTCAGCTGGGCCTCTGAATCGACCGAGGACAAGTGGCGCTCGGGCAAGGTCGAGTTCCTCGACGAGAACGACGAGAAGCTGCGCGAGCTGGTCTGGGACCACGGCTTCGTCCACCAGTACAAGGAGGGCATGCCCGACCGGCGCGTCGAGGATGTCGCCCGCCGGATCTACGAGGAAATCCAGATCCAGGCGGAGATCATCGAGGTGGATGGCGAACGCCACGAGGACAACTGGCCCGAGGTCTAGGCCGAGGGGGCCGGGAGCCGGCGCTCCCGGCTGCGTCTCTCGCATACCGCAACCCACCGCATGTACGGCCGGGTCCGGCCGTCCCCTCCCCCCTCGGAGCGGGAATGTGCCTGCCCGGTGGGAAGGGGCCGCCCCATGAGACCCGTGCGCACAATCCTCTCTCTGGCGGAGAGCACGTTCCAGGCGAAGGTGCTCCATCTCGAGCTGACCGAAGAGGTCTTTGAGCATCAACGGCTGGTCGCGCTGACCAGCCATGTGCACAAGGCCGAGCAGGAGGGCTACGTGCCCGACTTCTCCGCCTTCGTCGGCCAGACGGTCACGATCGAGATCGAAGATCAGAGCGTCGCGCCCGAGGACTCTCCGGGACCGCAGACGATTTTCTCCGGCACTGTCGCCGAGGTGCGTCTGGTCTACGAGCCCAATGGCCTGAAGCTGGAGTTCCATGCCAGCAGCGGGTCGGCAGCGCTGGACGCTGTTCCCCGCGCGCGGATCTTCCAGGAGACGACGCTCGGGAGCCTGGTCGATGAGTTGCTGGCCGACCACCTCGGCAGCGGGATCGAGGCGGCCAACGTGCAACTCGGCGCATTGGCCAACAAGCAGATCTCGTTCGCTGCCCAGTGGAATGAAACCGACTGGCAGTTCCTGCTGCGCCTGTGCCGCAAGTTCGGGCTCCTGCTCGCCGCCCGCTCGGCAGACCTGCACATCCACGCCGTCAATCCCTTCTCCGCGCTCACCGGCCTGGAGAGCCCCATCGATCTGAAACTGGGCCACGACCTGTGGGATTTCTCGATCGGGCTGCGCCCGGCCAACCGCGACGTCCGGGCGAGCAGCTACCAGTACTTCGGTGAGCAGGGCCTCGATGCGGGCAGCGCCGATCAGGCCGAGGATGTGCGCACTTGGGCGGGCCCCTCGGAGGACAGCCCGCCGACCAGTACCCTGGCCCAGCAGGCCGCCGCCGCCGGGACGACCTCGGGCTCGGTCGTCGAGACCGACGACCACTTCTCGCAGCAGGAGTTCGACGCCATCGCTGGACGCTGGGGACAGGTGCGCGTTGCCCGGATGATCGCTGGAAGCGGACAATGCGATGCCATCGGGGTCGGGTTGGGTGCCCTGCTCCACATCGCCCCGGCAGCCACGCGCAGCTTCGATGCCCTCCAGGGCGAGCGCTTCTTCGTTACCCGTGCGCGCCACACCCTCCTCGACGGCGTCTACGCGATCGCCTTCGAAACGGCCGCCGAAGGCGCCCCCCCGCTGCTCGCCCCGGCGCTCACCGCCGGCGAGCCCGACACGCGCCTACTCGCCGCAACGGTAACCGATTCCTGTGACCCGAGCAATGTCGGGCGCGTCAAGGTGCGCCTGAATGCATTCGGCGATGATGCACTCACCGAAGAAATCCCCGCACGCTGTCTGACGGAAGCCTCCGGCGAGAGCCACGGCACCCTCAATCTGCCGGAGATCGGCGATGAGGTCCTCCTGGTGCTCGATCCGCGTGCGTTCGCCGCTCCGCCGGTCCTGGGGAGTCTCTACAATGGCGCGAGCAAGGCCCTGGTAGCGGATCTCCCCGAGCACACCGGCGTAGATGCGGGCGAACTGGCCAACAACAACATCAAGTACTACCTCTCCAAGAACACGACCTGCGTGATCCACGATGTCACCTCCGAGGGGGCCCGGTTGACACTCTCGACCCCGAGCATCTCGGTCGTGCTCTCCGAGCAGGCCGACACGAGCCTCGACATCCAGGTGCGCGACAGCGCAACGATGTGCCAGATCCTGGGCACGAAGTCGGGGGACCTGACGATCAAGGCGAAGAACATCGCCATCGAGGCCGAGGAGGGCATCACGGTCAAGGCGGGACAGAACATCGAGATCGAATCCGATCAGAAGACTTCGGCCAAGGCCAGCGAGATGGAGTTCGAGGCCCAGGGAAACATCAAGGCCGAGGCGAGCATGAACATGGAGCTCAAGGGGGGCATGGACTTCAAGGCCGAGGGGGGCATGAACTGCAATCTGAAGGGCATGATGCTCAAGGCCGAGGGCGCCACGACCGCCGAGGTGAGTGGGGGCGCGATGCTGACCCTCAAGGGCGGCATGGTGATGATCAACTAGAGGGGCCTCAACGCACCTAGACAGGTTCCGCCATGGACTTCCTCGACATTCCGTTGCGCTATCACCAGGGCGCCTTTCAGCGCGTCGCCCCCGAGGAGGCGTTGGGCCGATACGTGGCGCTCTTCTTCGCCTCGCGCAAGCACGAGGCGCTGCGCGCGCTCGACTTCGGTGTGGATCTCGACCGGCTCTCTTGGATCTCGGCCGAGGACTACATCCGCGAACTGATCAACGAGTTCAACCGCGTACACCGGGGAACGATGTCCCTGCGCATCGGCGCCACCGGGGCGCGCGGGGGCGTCCCCCACGTTGGCCTGCACCTGCGCTTCGGCCGCCACACCTATCAGATCTCGATGTCCCTCGGTGAGGTGATGGACGCCTGAGCAAGAGGAGCACCGCAGCCATGAGTCCGCCCCGCAGAGGCCGGAACTACGAGAAGATCAAGGCCGACTTGCTCGCCGAAGCCCAGGCGGTCGGCTTATATGCCAAGGGGGCCGCGCTCGACCCGACCCTCGAGCTGCTGGTCAATGGTTTCGCCCGCGAGCTCGAGTCGATCTACGATCGTGTCGATCTGGCTCTCGAGCACAACCGGCGCACGCTGCTGCGCAACTACTTCGAGGAACCCTTCCTCGAGAGTCCCGCGCAGACGGTCGTTGGGCTACAAGTCAAGCAGCCCGCTCCCGTCGGGCCCGGAATGCGCATCGCCTGGCAACGCCCAAGCGGCGGGCTGACGCCCGAGTATGTCGTGCTGGGCGAGCGACCGATGGTGCCGCTCCAGCTGGCGGCAGCGCTCTACTGGGTCGGCGATGCGCTCTATCGCCTGCAGTGGAACGAAGCGCTCGAGATGACGACCTCCCGCCACCGCGCGCGCGAGGTAGCACCCCGGCCGCGGCTGCTCCTGGGGCTGACGACCTCCGAAGCGCAAATTGACAGTGAGCATCTCTCGCTGTTTCTGCAGCCGAACGACACCGGATTACCGGGGCTCTTCCCGGGCGCCGATCCCCAGCGGGGCTATGCCGCCTATCTCGATGCGGCCACCTGGACGGCGGCGACCCCCACCGGGGAGTTCACCGAGGCGGGTCTGCTGATCCCCGCCGGCGCCGAGCACGAGAGCGCCGCGGCCGACGGAACCAGCCGCTTTCCAACCGAGGCGAGTTTCTTCGCCCGCATGGCAGAGGAGCATCTCTACGCCCGCGTGCTGCGGCGTTTCGCCGCCGGGACGCCCCTGGCCCCCGGCGCCCTCCCCGCGCTGGTCGCGGCATCCGCCGGCGACGACGAGGCGCTCGCCGATCTCGCCGGCCTCGCGGGATCGGCGATCTGGTTACTCGTCCAGCTTCCCTATCCGGCGACGGATGATCCCCGGGAGATCCTCAGTCTCATCGCGGCCAATGCCCGCCTGGCGATCGGCTATCACCGCGATCCCCGGGACCGGTTCAACTTCACCCGCAACGACTACAACGTCGCCGGCGAGCTCTTCGAATTCGGTCTTGGCGACCGCCCGGGACAGTACTGCAAGACATTCGGTCGCTGGGTCGTCGCCTCCCTCGAGGACCAGACGGGGCATCCATACCCCTATGTCTATGATGCCCTCTCGCGTGGCGAGGAGCGCTGGTTCACGCTCGAGGCGGGCGTCGATGACATCACCCTGATGGTGCACGTCCCCCGCCGCCGGGTTCCCGATGTGGGCTACTTCGATCTGAATACGGGGCACATTCTGGGCGCCGCCGCCAACACCTCCCAACTCGACTGCCTTGCCCCGCGACCGGCCAATGCTCTCGACTATCCCGAGATCCAGCAGCTCCGCATGCTCGCCCCGGCACGGGGCGGAGGAGACGGCTATCTTCAGAGTGACGGAGCAACCGACAGTCTCGAGGGGGGCCGAGCGCGGATCCTCGACCGCCAGTTCGCCCACGCCGCCGTCTGGCTGCGCACGCGCGATCGATTGATCACCCTGCCGGACCTGCGCTCTTATCTGACGGCGATGGACTCGCGGATCGAGCGCGTCGCGGCCCGGCGCGCCTCCCTTCCCCGCGAGGGCCGTCTGGTCCCCGGGGTCGAGCTGCGCGTCGGCTTCAGCGCCGAGGCGCGCCTCGCCCCCGCCGAGCAGACGGCGATCTGCCGCATGGCGACCCGGCAGATCGAGAAGCGCGTGCCGATCGGCATGTGGGTCGAGGTTGTCCCGCGGCCGGACGAGGAGGCCCTGTGAGCGCCGCAGGCCGAGCAGACACCGCCGACGTGACGGGCGGGGCCGGAATGGACGAGTCCGCTCCCCGGCTGCCGCGCTTCGCGCGCACCGATCGCTTCGCGACCAGCTGCAGCGCGCTGAGTGCCCTGTGCCAACTCGAACAGCTCGGGGTCAAGCTCAGCGATATCCGTCTCGTGCTCGAAGACTGCCGGCGGCGCCCTCGGCCGCAGGTGCTCGCCCAGGAGCCGGCCCCGGGCGAGAGCATCCGGCATGGCCGCGAGGTGCGTCTCTGGCTTGCCCGCCGCGGGATCGCCGATCTCTTCCCCGAGGGACTCTTCGTCTCGCTGCCCGGCCAGGAGGGACGCGACCAGCTCACCGCAGCCCGGCGGCTCTTCTCGCCCTTCGACCGCGAACACCTGCTGGCGCTGTCCCACCTGCGCTACTGGAATGCGGTCTTCTCGGGCGGACATCGCAGCGAGGGATTCGATGCCTTTCTCTTCCGCGTCCTCGGCCTCGGCGAGGATGCGATCCGCCGCGCTCGGCGGGTCTTCGATCCCGAGTCCCTGCGCGCCTGGACGCGTATGCTTCCCCTGCTGCCGCGCCTCGTCGGCGATCCCTCCCGGGTGGCGGCGGTCATCGGGCGTCTTCTCAACGAACGGGTGGCCATCGAGGATGGGCGCTCCCAGTCACGGGCGACCCCGGCCGGACAACGCCTGCGCCTCGCCCGCGCCGGGCGCGCGGCACGCCGGGGCGGTTTCGTCGCCGGGCTCGGCCAGGCGGTCGCCGGTAGGGAGGAACAACCGGCAGGTAGTGCCGTGCGCGTGCGCATCGGTCCGCTGACCCCCGAGCGCGCCCTACCCTTCCGCGGCCTGTCCTTCGACGCGGGCGGTCCGGTCGAGGGAGGCGCGGTCATCAATCTCGGCCCGGTCTGCGAGTTCGAGCGCTACTGGCAACGATGGGAGCAGACGACGAGCGGGGAGGTCGAGGAGCCGATCTACGCCACGCGCTGGCCGCGCCTGGTCTACTTGCTCGAGCACCTGATGCCCGCGCCCGTTGCGATCGAGGTGCATCTGCTCCCCAAGCGCGAGCCGTGGCGGCTGGGGGCGCGGCAGACGGCGCCATCGGCGGCGGGGGCCTACCAGGCATCGACGCTCGGCGCCTACACCGCGCTGAGCACTAGGTCCGCCTCCACGGGCTGAATCACTCCACGCGATTCGGCACCCCCAAAAGGGGGCGAGCGGACCGGATGGAATCTCCACGCTCGCAATCCGTGCAAAGCCATTCAGCGCGTGCAGCCGCCGGTGATCCGGGGGGCCCCGGCCACCTGGAACCCCTCCCAAGTCCCGCCACTCTGCGGCCTGAGCGTCAGCCCCTTGCCTTCCTCGTAGCGGGGGATGGTGAAGAAGACCCGCTCCGCACCAGTCGAGATCCGGAGGCGATACCAGCTCGCCCCGCCCGATCCGGGATCCCACGGGTTCCAGGATTCCTCGGAGGCGCCTTCGCGGTGGCAATGGACGGCAACGCAGTAGCTCACTCCGGGTTGCAGCAGCACATCATAGTAGGCCTTCCACTGCGTGCTTGCCGCGGACGCCGACACCGGCTGGCGCTCATCGTTGATCAGGACGCGGGGCCACGCGGTCCCCTCAGCGCCGCAGGTCAGCGGATAGCCATGGTTCTCGAAGCGCACCCAGGCCAGCCCGGCGGCGGAATCCTCGGATCCCGCATCAGCGCCGCTCTGTCCACCCGGCACAGGATCCGCGCCGGAGCCTCCGACATCCGTTGCCGCTCCACCGACATCCCCGCCGGCGTCGGTCGCCACGGCGGTCAGGGGGGCATCGACGAAGACCGTCTCACCGGCCGGCGGCAGGGGCGCCTGGCGCGCGAAGGCCGCAAAGCCCGGCTTGCGGACGACGACGTCCATCGACGCTGCGAAACACGCCTCGGAGTCCCCGGGACAGAACTCGCGCAGCAGGCGTCCGTTTTCCGGCACGCGGCCGACGAAGCGGCCATTGACCTCGACCTCCGCTCCCGCAGGACCCGTCAGATCGAGCGTGCGCCGGAGGATCTGCTGTACCTCGGCAGAGGATGCATCGAGCGGGACGCTGCCGGCGCCGGCGCGCTGGAGTTCGATGCGCCGTCCGGGCCAGTTCTTGCCCGGCAGATCGCGGTCGAGATCGGGACTGCGCACGAGCCCGTCGCGAGCGCGAAAGGTGTAGCCCCCCGCCGTCGAGAGCGCCAGCAGCGCGCAGCGGCTGGGATCGAAGACCTGCCGGCTCCCGCCGCCGCCCCCGGACGACGAGAACCGGTAGCTGCGCGGGGTCGCCAGGTGCTTCCCGGTCACCAGGAGACTGCCCTCCGCGTTGGTGCGTCCGACCGTGTCGCGGCTGCCGTCGGACGTCTCGTAGTAGATGAGGACGCCCTCCAGCGGACGGTCCTCCTCGTCGGTGACGAGGAACTCGAACCGGCTCTGGCCGCACCCGATGACTAGGATGGTCAGCAGCGTGGTGACGATCATCGCCGTCCGGCCGGTTCGGGGAGCGGAATTTGGCGACACGGACATCCCCCTTTCAGACCGAGAACTGCAGATCATAGAAATGCCGGTAGCGCTTCGAACGCTCGAGCAGGTCGGCATGCGTGCCCGCGTCGATGACCCGCCCTTCCTCGATGACCAGGATCTTGTCTGCCTTGATCACCGATGAAAGCCGGTGAGCGATCATCAGAACAGTCCGCTGCTGCAGCAGATTGGCAATCGCATCTTGGATCAGACGTTCCGACTCGGAGTCGAGCGATGAGGTCGCCTCGTCGAGGATCAGGATCGGCGGGTCCTTGAGCAGCGCTCGCGCGATCGAGATGCGCTGGCGTTCGCCGCCGGAGAGACGCAGACCCTTCTCCCCCACGACCGTCTGGTAGCCGTCGGGCAGTTCCTGGATGAAGTCGTGCGCGTGTGCCAGGCGCGCGACCTCTTCGATCTGCTCCCTCGGCTGGCCCTCCTGCCCGTAGGCGATGTTGCTGGCAATCGTATCGTTGAAGAGCAGGACTTCCTGACTGACGATCCCGATCATCCCCCGCAGCGCGGAGAGCCGCATCTCCCGGATGTCCACGCCGTCGATCAGGATCCGCCCCTCATCGATATCGTAGAAGCGCGGCAGGAGATTGGCGATCGTCGTCTTCCCGGCGCCGCTGCTCCCGACCAACGCGACCTTCTCGGACTGCTCGATGGCAAAGGTCACACCCTGTAGCGCGGGGTTCCCGTCCGGATCGTAGCGGAAGGAAACACCCTCGTACTCGATGCGCCGCTCGACCGAACGCTTTTCGACCGGGTCGGCAATCTCCCGGATCTGCCAGGGATGATCGATGATCTCGAAGACCCGTATTCCGGAAGCGAGCGCGATCTGGATGTTGTTGTTCAGCTCGGCGAGGCTCTTCAGCGGCTGCAGGATCGCGAATAGGACGATCAGGAAACGCACGAAGTCTTCCGCGCTCAGTTGCCCCGGCCCGAGAACTCCGTGCCCGCCGTACCAGAGCACCGCCACCATGATGCCGACCCCGAGCGTCTCGGAGAGCGGCGAGGAGAGCCGGTGCATGCGCACCTGGCGCAGGATCGCCTCGAAATGCCGCTGGGTCATGTGCCGGAAGCGCCCCGCCTCGGCCTGCTCCTGGGAGAAGGCCTTGACTACCCGGATGCTTGATAGCGTATCCTGCAGTCGCACCGTCACTTCCGCGATCCTCTCCTGCGCCCGGAGCGACTTGCGTTTCAGACTCTGGCCGATCTTGTGGATCACGAACCCGCTGATCGGGATCACCAGGATCGCCAGCAACGTCAGACGCCAGTTGATCGAGAAGAGGATCAGCAGGAAGGTCAGGATCAGCAGCGGATCCCGGATGAGCTTGGTGAAACTGCGATTGACCGCCACATTGAGCGCGGTGATGTCATTGGTGATCCGGGAGATCAAGTTACCCGTCTCGAAGCGGTCGAAGAACCGCAGCGGCTTGTAGAGCAGGCGTTCGTAGAGCTCGTCGCGCAGACGCTTGATCACGCCCTGCTCGACGTAGCTGACCAGGTAGGCCTCGCTGTATTGAAAGACATTCTTGAACAAGAAAGTGAAGAAGATTATGACACAGATGATCTCAAGCGCGTCGACCGGATCGGGACGCGCGACCCACCGCAGATAGTACTGCTTCATCCAGGCATTGAGATTGAAGATGCTCGTCGGCTCTGCCAGGGCCCCCGCTTCGGGAACACTCGCCGCCTCGCCGGGAGAGAAGAGGGCCGTCAGGAAGGGGGCGATCATCCAAATCGAGACGGTGTTGAAGGCAATGAAACCGAAGTTGAAGAAGAAAACAAAGATCAGATGGCGCACGTAGGGCAGCATGTAGGAAAGGATCCGCAGGTAGAGGCGGATGCTGCTCTGTCCCGTGCGCTCAGCCACCCGGCTGCTCCCTGTTGCCGGCCGCTTCCATCGATGGCTTGCCGACCATCCCAATCGGCCCGTGGCCGGCGCCGCCGGTCGGCTGCTCGCCGCGGCGCACCCCACGACAGAGATGCAGGGCGCCGGCGGCTACAAAGTACCAGACTTGCGCCACCTTCTCATCCGTGCTGAAGCACTGCCCCAACCCCGCAACCAGCAGGGCCGCCACGCCGGCACGCAGCGCATCGGGCAGCCAGGGGCGCCCGGGATGGCCCCCGGGGTGCGCGAAGCGCGGGCGGGTCTCCCAGAAGAAAGCCACCCAAATGGCGACCCAGGCCACTCCTCCGGGAATGCCGGTCTCGACGAGCACGTTGAGCAGATCGCTGTGGGGATGCGCCGTGGACATGTACTCCCCCGGCACGCGGTATTGGGCAAAGAGCGCCTTGAAGCTGCCCAACCCACCCCCGATCCAGGGATGGTCGCCGACGATGTGCAGCGAGGTCAACCAGAGCCGGGTGCGCGGGATCTCGCCGATCGTCATCAGCGAGAGGAGCCGCCTGCCAATCGCCGGCTCGACGATCATCGCCAAGCCCGCCAGGACCACGAGGCTGACGGCGATCACCGCCAACGCCCGCCGTCCCCGGCAGAGTCCCAGTACGAGGAGTCCCGCGGCAAGCCCCACCCAGGCGGTGCGCGCATAGCTGAAGCCCAGGCCGCCGAGCATGCAGGCCGCCGCGGCCCACCAGAGCCAGGATCGCCGTCGATCGAGCGCCAGACCGAGCGCGAGGAAGAAGAGGGGCAGCAACACACCGGCGTAGCTCAGGTGGTGACCGAGGCTGCCGACGGCGATGTAGCCACCACCGCCGATCAGCGCCTCGAGTTCATGCCCTTTGACCCAGTTGCGGCCCAAGAAGTGCTGGATCAACCCGTAGAGCCCGGCGAGCCCGCCGCTCGCCGCCAGGACGCGCAGAGCCCATTTGCGGTAACGCGCCTCGGCGAGCAGGAGCCAGAAGAGGAAGGGAAACAGGAGCACCCACGATCCGGCCAGGCTGCGGAGCGAGTGGGCGGGATGGATGCCGAGGGGAATCGAGAGAACCTGAATGCCGAGGAAGAGCAGCATGAGCCACACGGTCACGGGGGGGCGCGGCGGAGTGCCGGCGAGACGTCTGCGCGCCAGGAGAATGCCCGCCAAGACGAACAGCGCACCCAGGACGACCGCCGCCTGCGCCGCCGCGATCGACCAGGGCGCGGCGACGGCGAAGAGCAGGAGCACCCAGAGGTGGGATTGCCCCCAAGCCCTACCTGCGGTAAGAGATGCGGCTGGAGATGATGTCGGCACTCGCGATGCACCCTCTCGCGCCCGTGTGGCGGCGCACGTGGCCCCGCCCGCGCGTCTGACTTCCCCCGCGGCGCGCGGCCGCAGCCTGGGTTGACCGGCCCCGCAGTATAGGGAGCGGCATCTGCGGGAGCAAGCGGGAGAGGAGCAAGCGGGAGGAGCAAGCGGGAGGGGTGTGTGGGAGGGCTGTCCGCCTGAGGCCTCCGGGCGGTAGAATCGTCGGGCGACCAGTCGGGCGGACGGTGGGGGCGGGAGGGGGCTCCTTCAGATGAGCGAGGAGGCGCAAGGCTTGGCGGCCGATCAGCACGTGGAAACATCGGCAACACCGCAAGGAACGCAGGCCGGAGAGGACTCGTCTCCGAACGCCCGGCAGGGCTTCCTCTTCGGCACGCTGGCGCTGCTGCTCGCGGGCGCCGGCCTGCGTGCCTGGAGCGTGGCAACCCTCGCCTCGAACCTGCGCATCCAGGATCCGATCCTCGACAGCCGCCACTACTTCACCCTCGCCCTGCGGGTCGCCGCCGGCGAAGGTTGGCCGGCCGAGCCGTTCTTCTTCGGTCCCCTCTATCCAGCCTTTCTTGCCGCGCTCTTTCGCATCGCGCCGCCGACACCCCTTTCCGCACAGATCGCCCAGTCCCTGCTGGGACTGCTCGCCCTGCTCTGTCTGATCCTCGCCGTCCGGCGTTGGTTCGGCGAGGAAGTCGCGCTGGTGGCGGGGCTGCTCTTCATTCTCTGGGGCCCGATTCTCGCGATCGAGAGCCAGATCCTGATGGCCCCGTTGTTGCTCACGGCAAGCTGCCTGCTTTTGTGGCTCTGGCCGGCTCGGGATTCCTCCCCCTGGCGCTACCTGCTCTTCGGAATCCTCGGTGGCATCCTGGCAGTCGGGCGTGCCGGTTTCCTGCTCATCCCCTTGCTTGCGCTGCTCCTGATCCTATTCGGAAAGCCGGCCGGGCCAGGGGGCAGGCCGAGCCGGTCGCGACCCGTCCCATCCTCGGGAAGAGCCCGGCCGCCCCACCCGCGTCTCATCCCGGCCCTGCTCTTGATCGCCGGCCTGCTCCTGCCGCTGATTCCGCAGGCGATCCACCAGACCCGCGCCGTCGGACACCTGCAGATCCTGACCCTCAACGGCGGGATGAATCTCTTCGTCGGCAACAACCCGGCCGCGCGCGGCATCTTTAGCCAGCCCCCCGCGCTCGATCTCGACGAGGATGTCACCGGAACCCGCTCGGCGGCACGCCTTGCGGGAAGACCATTGACGATCGAAGAGGGATCCCGCTTCTGGATGCACCGGGCGCTCACCTTCATGCGTGAGCAACCCGGCCGCCTGCTCGCCCTGTGGGGCCGCAAGGCGCTGCTCTTTCTCTCCCCCGATGAGATCCCCCAGATCAACGACTTCCAGATCCTGGCGGAGCAGGCCCTGCCGCTGAGAGTCGCGTTTCTGCGCTTCGGAATGATCCTGCCCTTCGTTCTGCTGGGAGTCTGGCGCGGGTGGCGACAGCATCGGAATCTAGCCCCCTGGCTGACTCTGATCGCCAGCGGATGGATCGTCACGATCCTCTTTTTCGCCGCGGCGCGCTATCGCATCCCGCTGATGCCGGCATTCATCGCGCTGGCCGCCTACGGTCTTGTGCAATCCATCCGCGCGGTCCGTGGGGGGCACCTACTGCCGCTCATCGGCGCTCTCAGCACCGCGATCGTGCTACAGCTTCTGCCCGCTTCCTACTCGACCGCGGAGGCGCGCGCCTTCGATGCCTTCCAGCTGGGTCTGCGCTACACCCGGGCGGGACGCATCCCCGCGGCCCTGCAAGCCTACGAGCAGGCCGTCGCGGCGGCACCGGAATCGGGCGAGGCGTGGCACGGTCGCGGAACCGCCCTCTACCGACTGGGGCGTCATGCCGAGGCGGTGGCCGCTTACCGCAAGGCTCTCCGATGCATGCCCCATTCGGCGGTCACCTGCTATGCGCTGGGGCTCGCCTATCTGCAGATGGGGGAGCCGGGAGAGGCAGCCCGGGCCTTCGAGTTCGCCGTGCAGCTCAACGCCAACAAGCCGAGCTACCGCCTGGCGCTCGGGGACGCGCTCGCGCTGGCCGGCCGGCGCGAGGAGGCCGTGGCCGCTTGGCAAGAGGTTCTCGAACTGGATGCGGACAATCCGGAAGCGCGGGTGCGGCTGCAGGAGGCAGGGGTGAATCCTTGACGCAGCAACGAATCGGTTCGCAGCCACGACACTGCGCCCCGCCGGCTCCCCTGCCATCCCTGCCGCTCGGTGCCGTAGGCTCCCGGTCAGCGCGCGGCTGTGCTTCTCACACCCAAGCGCCATCGTCCGGGGAATGCTACCTGTAGGAAACGCCTATTTCGCGCGCAGCGTGCGGGCCGCCAGACGATAGTCCTTCGGCTTCACCCAGAGCATCATGCCATAGCGTCCCTTGCCGGCGCTGACTGCATTGGCGGCCGTGATGTTGATGCCCGCATCCTGCAGCTTGCGCACATGACGGTGAACCGCGCCGGTCTGATCCTTGCCGGTGATCAGAAAGCCCTTCTTCGGCTTGCTGACCCGCCAACCTTTCGCCCGCGCGATGCGGCGAATCGGGGCCATCCGTTCGGTCACCAAGTCGAGTTGCGCCTTCCCGCGCTTGGCAGGAAAGCCGGTCATGCCCAAGAGGTCGACGTCGGCGTCGCGGAGCTCGCCGAGAACCTCCACCCCCCTGCCGGTGCGATGCGGCACGGTCAGGTAGCAGTAGTTCACCTTGCGGACTCGGTCTGGCATCAAATCCTCCTTTTGCAATGGGGATGCAACCGATGAGGCGCACGGGAAGACAGTTACTGAACATCCCCTCCATTGGGATCGCGTCCGTAAGCGCCACGGTACCCCCACTTGGCAGCGCGGGCAACGCCAAACGCTGTCCGCGTTGCAGCGAGCGCTCCGCGGAACGCCCGCAATTACTAGTCATTACACGCATTAGGCCATGCAGTCCCTTGAATGTGTCACCCATCATCCCTACCCATTTGCTCCACAGGATGAGGTGGATTCGCAGTGTACACGCGAGCAACAAACTGATCGGCAGCGTGATCTTCCTGCGGGACTGGAATAGCACGGGCACGCCGGATGTGACCTACTCCCGCGGGTTCATCGACAACCTTCCCGACTACTTGCGCATCGGCTGGTCCGGAGATGTTTCGGGAACCCTGAGGATCCTGCGTTGGCGCGAGGTCGTCAGCATATATTCCATCCCCGGAGATGGCCACGTGAGCTTCGAGCTCATCGGCCTCGACGGACGTCGTCTGACCCTGCTCGACGAGGGATACCGCACGGCTGGAAGTCATCCGGCCACTTCCACGCCGCCGGACTGCCCCGTCGGCGTGCATTTCCTGCGCTTGCGCTGGGGCGAGCGCCCGCCCCGACCCTTGGTTGCATTCGCGTGCGGCATTCTGGACACACGTGCCGACGGGTGGTACGGTTTGTAAGTAAATCCCCCTATTCATCTGGGAACTCGGAGATTATCGCTATGGCTTCCAATGCTCGCACCAACGTCCCGGTCTGCTCCCTTCTCGCCGGACTCCTGCTCTCCACCACGTTCGCCGCCTACGCGGTCGATCCGGCCGGAGGATTCGGCGGTGGCCCGATCTCCGGCACCCTCAGCGTCGTGGTCGTCGATGAGTGGACCGGCGCCTCCCTCGAGGAAGCGTTCGTCCAGGTCGGTCTCGCCCCGGCTCTTCCCTTCCCCGGAAACTACGGGTGGACCGACTCGGCCGGAGCGATCTCCTTCGCCGATGTGGCGCTCTCCGGGCCTCAGACGGT
Organism: Candidatus Eiseniibacteriota bacterium; assembly: GCA_023129715.1. GTDB lineage: Bacteria > Eisenbacteria > RBG-16-71-46 > CAIMUX01 > WJJG01 > JAGMBO01. The sequence goes on from JAGMBO010000051.1 coordinate 23,469, forward strand.
CACGGTCGGGAAGATGGACTACTCGTTCTCGACGATCTTCGAGGTCGATGCCGCGACGGTCATCCTCCCGATCCGGCCCCGCACGGCTCCGATCAGCCGACCGACGTACACCGGAGACATTTCCGGTTTCGATGTCGTTTGGAACGACGGCCAGTTCGACGCGGCGGTCGTCTGGCACACGCTGCCGATCCGGGACATCCTTCCGATGATCGAGGATCTGACGAGCGGCCGCACCGGACGACTCTCCCCGCAGGTCGTCGAATCGTTCCCCCTGATCGGTGACCATGACCTGCCGGGCGCCATTTACTTTCCCTTCCAGATCGAGCTACTGCTCTATCCGGTCGAGCGGACGCCGTACGTCATCTACGTTGAGGACGAGACGACCACCGATCTGTGGGCGATCTACGGGCGGATCCCCGTCCTCACCGTTCTCGCCGAGCTGATCAAGCCGTTCCCCGATCTCTTCAATCTGATCCTCGCCTTCGATATCCGCCGCTACGGCCTCGAAGAAGGAGTCGTGGTGGATGGTTCCGGGACCCGTGACTTCACCTTGACGATCGAGCGGGGAGCAGAGGTCTACATCCCGATCGCCGACACCGAGCCGGGGTTGAATGTGCTTGCCGCCGGGGTCGCGGACTTAGACGGGCTCTCCGGCGCGGGGCGGCTCTTCCCGAGCGGCTTTACCGCCGTGCCCGGCGACAGCAGCACGATCCTCGGCGTTCCCACCCTCGGCACGGGCATACCCGGGACCCCGGACTACATCTTCGGCGTGGTCCAGACGGACACGACCGAAGTCCTCGGCACCAGCGCCGTTCTCGCGCGGGCCGGGCTCGCGCCGGGCGATACGGCCGCCCCCTTCTCCTTCCTCGAGTTCACCTCCCTGACAGTATCCGAGACGCTCTTCGCCTGGACCTCGATGGCCAAACCCGCCGCGGGGCTCTTTCCCCACGCGCACGAGGCGACGATTAGCTGGGTGCGCTCCGAGCCTGACACCAACTCGTGGGCCGAGCCGGGTGACTCGCTGGAGGTTTCCGAGCAGCTCTGGGCTTTCCATTTGAACGGCGAGACGACCGAGTTCTCCCTGCCGCTCCTCGCCATGGCCGCCCCCGACCCGCTTCTCGATCCCGACACGACTTCCGCACTGGATTGGCTCGAGGGTGAGGTGACCGGGTTTCTCATGGGCGCGGCGCCGAGCGCATTCGACTACGACGAGTGGGATCTGGCCGATCGCAGCGCCCATGGGACGCACTTCTGCAGCAACATGGTCGATTCGATTCCCCCGCCCATCTCTCCGGCGGCATCCGTTGAAGATGGTGAGGGCGCGGCCGGGCGCGTACCCCGGCTCTCTCCCCCCCACCCGAATCCGTTCCGCGCCGAGACGGCCGCTCGATTCCTGCTCCCCGCCGCGAGAGAAGCAGCGAGCCTCATCGTCTACGACATCACTGGCCGCCGCCTCCGCGACCTCTCCACCCAACTCGCGGCCGGCCGGAACGCTGTTGTCTGGGACGGCCTGAACGACACCGGCCGCCCGGTCCCCTCGGGGATCTACCTGATCCGGTTGGAGACGGATGTGGAGATGGTGACGCGGACGGTGGTGCGGATCAGGTAGGGAATCAGCCTGGGGAAGCGAAGGCAGAGAATTCGGACCGCGGAGTTCAACGGGCTGCTTGCCGGTTGTTGTCCCCGCCCGGAGTTCGCCCCCCCTCATCTCCCCCCCCGAGACGGACGAGGGTGACGCCGAGCGCTTCCGGAGGACTGGGAATCAGGGAACTCAGGCCGCCGAAACCAAGCCGGTCAGGTGACTTGTCGCTCCACGACTCCCTCGGCCCGGTCGGCCAAGCTACCAGGAGTGCCGCGGATGACGTTTCCGGGGCGGGCCTCAGATTCCCTCAAGGTGAACGCGTGGACTGATCTCAGGCCCGACAGCGCCCTCGCAGGCTGCAGTGCTATCATCTACATGAGGCAGACGGATGAGAAGCGGCATCGTCGACCTTCAGCGCGATTGAGTCACTCGTTGCTCTCAATACCCCGACGTTCCACGCAACGAAGGCTCGTGAAGGGAGGAGAACCATGAACTCACACATTGCTAGAACAAGCGTGCTACTCGGTGTCGGTCTTGTGCTGATCCTGGCAAGCGTCGCCCATGCGGAGATTCTCTTGACCGCGGGTGACTTCCATACGCCCCGCCCCGATCTGATGACACGCGGTTACCGCGGGATCCTGTTCACACTGGGTGAATCCTGGGAACCCTCAGCGACGACAATCCCGTTTCCCGACGAGCTGCGCGGCGTCCCTGAGATCAGGATCACGGTCTACTTCATCCCGGAAGACCCGCATCTAGTGGGCGATGTCTGCCTCTGCGCCCGCATTAGCTCGGATAGTCCCGGCGAAGAGGCTTTCGTGGGAGAGGATTACTGCTCGAATCCCCAGCAAGTGGATCCAGAATGGGGTGATGACCAGCTGGGCAGTTCCGAGATCATCACTCCAGGCTACCTGCGCTCCGAGGGCGAGCTTCTGCATATCGCCATCTACCGGGACATCAACGAATCCTTTCAGGACACCTATCCAGGTGCGATCTGGTTCTCCGCCATAAAGGTGGAAGCAGGAACCCCGAGTGGTGCGGGTGAAGCGATGCTGGAACCTCGCCCGAGGCTCACCACGCGCCCGACACCCTTCGGAACCGACACGGAAATCCAGTACACACTGCCGGGCGCAGCCAATGTCTCGGTGCACATCTTCGACCTTCAGGGGCGCTTGGTCGAGCAGATCGATCCTGGATTCCAGGTAGGTGGCCGGCATACGCTTAGTTGGGGCGCGCGGGGCTGTGATGCAGGTGTCTACCTGGTCAAGCTCCTCGTCAATGGAACACCTTCTGTCGCCAAGACAGTCAAGATCGACTAGTTGATCGACAAGCTCCTATCCTACCCGAGAGCCGCAGGGGCCGGCGGGTCTGAGCCGACCCCGACCACTGAGTGTACCGCCCCGGTTCGCAATCTATCCGTCTCGCCCCCCCCCGAGGCAGGGAAGACTGTCAACCACTCGGGCCTTAAGAACGGAGACGGGAGAGAACTTGGCCCGGTCTGGCGAGGGACCGGCGGCCTAGCGGCGCAGGCTGGGAATCGAGGGCCACGAGCAGAGAGCACCCCCCCCACCCTCGCAAATGTCTACCCCCGTGCGGGATATGCGCGGGCTCGGAAGACGCCGCGATGGACTTCTCGCGGAGTACGAGACGAGAGCGACGGAGAGAACCGGCTGCCCGGGGATCCTCGCGCGCATCTTCACGGCATGGGCCGCGAAGTTCCGGACCACGCAAGGGATCCTGCGCACCGGACCCGCGCGGCCCTCGAGGACGACCTCCGGGTCCCTCACCGAGCCAGAACCCGGATGGGAACGTCGATCGTGACCGTGACGCCGGCCACGCCGGGCACGCCGGTCGCCGTGGCGGTCGCGGTCAGCGTCCCCGTTCCACCGGGGTTGTTCGCGAGGAAGTACCCGTACGCCATGCCGTACGAGCTTCCGGGAATCGACGGATCGGTCGGGTCGCCGGGCCCGCCGGGCGACCAGGTGGAGTCCGGATCCACCGGGTGCGGGCCATCGAACGGGACGAAGACGCCGGCGTTCCCCTCGTAGGACCATAGGATCTGGGCGCTCCAGTCGACATCGTTCCACGTGTTCAAGGCCACGGCTTCGACGAGGAGCGAGTCGCCGAGGGTTGCCTCGATCGGGTTCGGCCGTACTTGGATGCGGTCGAGAACCGGTGCGGGCGCCACGCGCACAATCGCGGTCCTCTCGATCGACGCGCCCGTGAGCGAGTCGGTCACGACGCAGCCAACCGTCCCCTCACCTTCCTCCGTGGCGCGCAAGACCACCCCACCCCTCCAGTCCGGAGACGGCCGCCCGTCGGCCGGATCGTTGGGACCCATCCACGGCCCCTCCATCTCTTCGATCGTGCCGAGTGATGCGGGTTCGACCGACCACGCGTACGCCAGACCACCGATGGGGCGGTCCCACTCGTTCAGGCCGTACGCGAAGAAGAAGGCCTCGCTTCCAAGCGCGAGCCCGACCTCTTCCGGATGGAGATATACGGTGGTCAGCGTTCCGCGCGCGAGGACGGAGACACCGACGGTCTCGGCCCAGCTCGCCCCCTCGACGCCCACCTTGATCTCGCCGCGCGCCTCTCCCTGAACCCCCATCTCCGCGGTGAACCGGACAATGCTTATGTCTGAAAGATCGACGTCCGGGGGAAGCGGATCCGGAGGCCTGGTGCCGCCGCTGTCCCCGGGCACCGTGATCGTGTCGTCGTCGGTCGGTCCGCCCCATCCGTCGTCCATCCCGTACCAGAGCCGCGCGAGGATCTCCGCCCGCTCCTCGGGCGTGAGGTCGGTGGCCGGCTCGATCGTCCCGAGCGTCGCGGGGTCGACGCTCCACATGAGCGAAACACCGCTCGCGACGTCGCCGGCGCCATTGATCGCGTACGCCGCGAGATAGCGCGACTCGCCCGCGAGCACTTCCACCATGTACGGCGGGTGCACGATGATCCGCGCGACATCGCCGTCGGCGACGACCTCGATCTCGGCGATCGCGTTCACGCTCGCGCTCAAAGACGCGACGACCTGTCCACTTCCGACCGCGGTGCCGATGAAGATCCCCTCGCGCGAGAGGACGCCGATCGCGTGCTCGGAGCGGATCGACCAGGTCGGGCGGTACGGGACGCCGTCCTGCCCGCCGCCCTCGATCCCGATCCAGCCGCCAGCGCCACCGATGTAGAACTGCACGCTCTCCAGCACGCCGACGCGCGCCGACTGCGGATAGATCGCGATCGGCCCGGGAGCCGCGCTGTCCGGAAGGACGGTGCAATCCACGGCCACGGTGCCGCCGGGGTGGACGCTGATCTCGATCCGGTTCGATTGGTAGGGCGCACCGTCGGGCGGCTCGACCACGACGGTGAAATCGCCGCCGGGGAGGTCCGTGAACTCGAAGGAGCCGTCCGCGGCCGTCACTGCGGTCTGATCCGTCCCCTCGAGACGGACCACCACACCACCAAGGGCGTCCTCCCCGGACGAATCGACCACGCGCCCCATCAGGACGCCATTTTCGTCGCCCGGTTCCATCGGGTCGTCGTTCTTGGAGCAAGCGAAGGGAAGGAGAACAACAAGAATAAGGAGAGCGACAAGACGCCATGAACGCATGACCGATCCTCCTCTAGGTTTCACGACTCCTAAAGTACCGCGTGCGTGAAGGACCGTCAACTGCTGACTGGGCACAGAAGTTGGCACCGTACTCCGCAAAGAGGCCGGGTGTTCTGGGTCGCCCTCCGCAGGCTCTGGTCTGACTGGACTCGTCCTCTCGTCATCGTCAAACCCGAGACCGTGATCAGGTGGTCCCGCGTCGGGAACGCCCCGCGGAGATCAGACGTGGCGGACGTCCATTCGCAACCACGGCAAGGAGCTGTGGGCTTGCGACTTCCTCACTCAGTGCACTGCCCTATCCCTACGGCGCGGCCGTCGCAGGCGATCCATGGGATCCCCGATCCGTATCCGGAACTGAAGCAGCCTCCGCCGCAGGAGGGCAAACTCGCCGCTCTGCCCGTTCTCGGCGGCGTTCAGCACGACTACCGGCTTGTTGCCTGAGCCAATGTCCGCCCGCCAGCCCGACATCCTGGTCCGGAAGGGCGTTGTGGCGCAACGATGGCTCCTGCATCCGTCCTCGACCCGAGTACCGGGACCACCTCTGGTCATACGACTTCGTGCATGACCGAACGCATGCTGGCCGACCGCTGAGGATGCTGACGATCTTGGACCGGTACACACTGATGGGCATCGACCTCAAAGACAAGATCGACCTGCTCTGTTGGCTCGAGGAGTCTGCGCCTCACCCGAACGGGCTATGCCTCCCCCGCCCGTTCCCGTGGCCCTGGCGACGTCGGGACGAGCCTGGTACGAAGAGTGGAGTCACGTCAATCACCGGAAATCTCGGGCTCCCTGGTCTCACTCGGCCTGATTCTGCCTTGTCTCTCCTCCCTTGGTGTCAAGCGTTGGGCAGACCTCATCGAGATAGAGACCGCCTTCGTAGTCGAACCCGATCTCTCCCCAAATCTGCACGAAGATCCTTCTCAGGTGCCAATTCTCCGGCAAGTCCGCGTCATTGAACGACACGCTATACGACTGCCAGGTGTCGATGGCCATTGCCGTGCCAAACACATCGGGCCACGACCGCTCAGTCTCCAGATCCTCGTCCCATATCGTGTAGTGAAGACTGAAGTAACAGTCCCTTGGCCCTGCCCATGACAGGTGATCAAGGGCGCGCGCACTGTAACCGGTGGCCTCCTGCCACCCGGCATAATCGTCCAGATCCGGTGACTGCAGGTGCACCAGCCACCAAGTGTCTCCCGGCGGTACGGTGACGATAATCGGGTTGCCATCCACAATCGTGTCGAGCCAGTAGGACCCTTGGGAATCACCACTCGGATCACTCCCGTAGGCATTGGGGTAGTTCACAACATCCGACCAGGAATCCTGGAAGTTCGTACTGGCGCCGACATCGTGGAACTCGGTGAGCGATGCCCATGTCAAGACATAGTCGACATACCAGCCCTCCAACGAGGCGTCGTCGAAGTCGAAACACAGGACCGCCGCTCCGATACCGGTGCAGTGCACCGCCTCACAGCCGGCTTCTGCGCCGGCCTGAACGGCGCAGGCGGCCGCCCCATCCCCTGTCGGTGTGAAGGTCACCGTTACCAGGTGGTTCTGACCATTGGCCAGGCTGTAGGGCGCCGCTCCCCCCGTAATGGCGAATTCCGGGCAATCCTCGGTGACGGCACCTTCGAGCAGTCCGCCACCTGTGTTTGTAATTGTGAATTGGAGGTCGGCGAAGTTGTCTACCTCCACGACCCCGAAATCCAGCTCGCTGACTGATACGAGGCACTGAGGCGCGAGCTCGCCCTCCCCGGTGGCGTTCACGTTTGCGCATTCGGCACCGGTCTGCACCTCGCAAACGTGCGTCCCGCTGGAAGATGGAGCGTAGCGCACGGTGACGTTTCGGATCTCGCCTTCGTTCAGGCTGTAGCTCCCAAGCCCGCTGGTGATCGAGTAATGGGAGCAGCTCTCGCTAACAGAGCCCGTCAGAGTGCCCGTGCCCGTATTCTGGATTGAGAAGCCTTGCTCAGCGTATTCTCCGATGACCACCGTGCCGAAGGTGAGACTGGTAGGGGACACGTCGCACACTGGCTGGACCCCCGTGCCTTCGCAGAGCACTTCTGAGCAGTCCTCGTTCCCCATACCGACAAGACAACTCCCGGGTCCGACACCGGACGGGGAAAACTCCACCGTCACCTCCACGAACTGCCCCGCAGACAGCGCATAGGCGCCCCCACCAGACGCAATCCCGAAGTCGTCGCAGCCACCCGACAGGCCGACCTCGCCCTCGAGTAGCCCGGTGCCCGTGTTGGTGATCGTCAATGTCTGGATCGCCGAATCGTCGACACGAACTTCCCCGAAGGCCAGTGTCTCGGGCTCCACCTCGCATTGCGGTTGGAGACCGGTGCCGGTCACGGTGATCTCGGTGCACCCTTCTCCGACCAGGATCGTGCATTCATACTCTGCCCCTGCCACAGGAAGGAACGTGACATCCACATTCACTGACTGCAGCGCCTCGAGCTCATAGTCGAATGGATCACTTGGCAGCGAGAAGACCTCACAGCCCGTTCCTAAGTTGATGGTGCCAGTGAGTGTTCCCGTGCCCGTGTTGGTGATCGTGAATGTCTGGACCGCTGAGCCATCCACAGGGATGTCCCCAAATGCAAGCACCGTCGGTTCGACCTCGCAATGCGGCTGGAGGCCGGTGCCCGTCGCCGTGACCTCCGCGCAGCCTTCGCCGGTCTCGATCGCGCACTGATAGTCCTCCGCCGCCAAGGGCAGGAAGGTGACGTCCACGCTCACCGACTGTTCCGCCTCGAGTTCGTAGGCGAATGGATCGCTCGGCAGGGAGAAGACCCCACAGCCATCTCCCAGACGGACGGCGCCACTCAAGGTCCCAGTGCCCGTGTTGGTGATCGTGAGCGCCCGCACCACCGAGCTGTCCGCAAGGATCTCGCCAAATGCCAGCACTGCCGGTTCCACCTCACACTGCGGCTGGAGACCCGTGCCGGTCGCGGTAACATCCGCGCAGCCATCCCCGGTTTCGATCGTGCATTGGTATTCCTGCCCGGCCAAGGGCACGAAGGTGACATCCAAGCTCACCGACTGCTCCGCAGCGAGCTCGTAGACGACCGGATCCACGGGCAGCGCGAAGGCCTCGCAGCCCGCCCCCAAGCTGATCGCACCACTGAGCGTCCCCGTTCCCACGTTCGTGATCGTGAGCCCCAGGACCGCGCTGCCGCCCACGTCTAGTTCTCCGAAGACCAGCGCTGCCGGCCCCACATCGCATCCCGGCTGGATGCCGGTAGCCGTCGCCGTGACCTCGCTGCACTGCTCTCCGGTCAGAATCGTGCACGCGTAGACACCCTCCGCCTCGGGCGCGAAGGTAACCTCCAGCATCACAGACTCCCCGGCCCCAAGATCATACTCGAACGGCTCCGTCTCCAGCCCGAATGCCGTACAACCCGGATCCAAACTGACCGCACCGCCGAGCCTCCCCGTACCGGCATTCGACAACGTGAACTCCAGGATCGCGGACTCCCCGACGAGAACCTCGCCGAATTCCAGCGACTGCGGCTCTACCTCGCACAGCGGTTCCACGCCGGTGCCACTCGCCGTCACATCGAGGCACCCGCCGCCCGTCTCGAGGGTGCATTGGAAGTTCCCTTCCCCAGGTGGGGAGAACCTCACCTCAACGATTGCCGACTCTCCCGCCCCGAGCTCGTAAGGCAAGGGGTCGCTCGCCAGCTCGAACGCCTCGCAACCCCCACCCAAACTGACCACCCCAGTCAGAACCGCCAGACCAGTGTTCGTGATTGAGAAGGACTGCGTCGCCAGACTATCGACGGGTACGTCACCGAAGGCGAGCGTGGCCGCGCTAACCGTACACTGCGCTTGTACCCCCGAACCTTCCGCCGTGACATCCGAGCATGACGTCCCCGTAATGATCGTGCATTGGTAATCCTCATCCGCCGTGGGTGCAAATCCCACCTCGACCATCACTGACTGTCCGGCCTCCAGGTCGTATCCGAACGGCTCTGCCGGCAGCGCGAAGCTCCCGCAGCCCTCGCCCAAACTGACTGTGCCACTCAGCGTCTCTGACCCGTCGTTCGTGATCGAGAAGGACTGCGTCGCCAACGTACCCACAGGAACATCACCAAAGGCGAGCGTTGGTGTGCTGATCGTACAGGCTGCCTGGGTGCCCGTAGCGACGACTGTAACATCCGAACATGATGTCCCTGTGAGAATCGTACATTCATGATCGCCAGCAGTGGCCGGCCTGAAGGTGATCTCCACGGTAGCCGATTCGCCGCCCTGGAGGTCGTAACTGAACGGATCTGTCGCAAGCGTGAAGCCGTCGCAGGACTCACCTAGGGTGACCGTGCCACTCAGCACTCCAGTGCCCGTATTGGCAATTGTGATCGACCGGATTGCGGACTCGCCAACACTGACCTGACCGAAGTCGAGGGCCTCCGGATCGACTGAACAGACTGGCTGAATGCCTACGCCGCTAGCGATGACATCCGCGCAGCCTCCAGTGCCCGCAGTGATCGTGCAGCTTACCTCACCTGTCACCGAGGGCGCATACGCAACCGAGACCTGATGCGATGAGCCCGACGGCAGGGCATATGCCCCTCCCCCCGACTGGAGCGCGAAGTCGTCGCTGCAGCCGCTCAAGGCCACCTCGCCGCTCAGCGGTTCCGCACCTTCGTTGATGATCGCAAACGACTGCAGCGACCTCTCGCCGATCAGAACCTCTCCGAAATCCAGGACCGTCGGGCTGACCGTGCACGGCATCGCCTGGATCGTGATCTGCGCGCTGGCCCGATTCGATGCATTGCCGTCGACATCGAGGACTGTGTACGTGAATTGATCCTGGCCGACGTACCCTTGCGCAGGGCGATAGGTCACTGAGCCAGCATCGATTGCGACGATCGCTCCGTTGGGAGGATCCAACTCGATGGTCACGGACGCCGGATCAAGCAACCCATCGAAATCGATGTCGTTCTCGAGCAAGTCGTGGGTGACCTCACCATCCTCTAGGCATGTGAATTCGTCGTCTCGAGCTCGAGGGGCCCAGGTGCATTCTGTCGCAGGCGCATCGAAGTCCGGCTCCACCTGAAACTCGCCCTCCGCATCGAGGAAGGATGCGTGACCTGGTAGCAGGCACAAGTGCGGCTCCGTTGTCGGCCCGTAGGCGACGACGTAGAAGAGGATATCGGTTCCTGGACCTATCGCTGGCGACTCTCCAGAATCACCTTCCACGTCGATTCGTAGCTGGTATACGGGCTCCTCCGGGACGGTTGCATCCAACAGCGCGGAGTCGATGCGAATAGCATCCCGATCTGCCGAGTCATAGAATCGACTCCCTGGATCGAGCATCACATTCAGGTCAGTAACTTCCTCCATCCCGGCGATCATGAACACCAAGTCTAATCCACCAATCGCGGCGAGGTTCTCCACGGCTACCGGGATGAGCGTCGCTGCACCACGGCCTCGACCTGGATGATCGCCAGTGGTCGCCGAGAGCGCGTCGGCGTAGACCCCGTCATAGACAGTGAGTCGGTCGATTCCGGAAGCGTGCGGTGGCAGGACGACAATGACAAAGCGCTCGATATCGTGCGGCTCGATCGGGAACGTCGTCTGGCCTATCAGCGAGGCGGATTCGACAAACACCCGCCACCATGTCTCCTCGGTGACGGCGCTGATCTCGAGGACCAGAGGGCTCTCCCCATCACTGCTGGCCGCGGCAGCCCACCCCGGGTCGCCGCAAGCGGGTCGCTGTGAGTATGGGGACGAGGAATCGAAGCCGAGCTGATAGAGATACGCATGCATCAGACCACTGGCCGAGTCCCCCTGTGCCCCGTCGTAGGATTCCTCATCCGGTGGGTGCACGAGCGCAAGGCTGATGCCCCCGGCTCCCGAGTGATGGGTCTGCGCCGGGTCGCGCAGATCACAGCCCTCGATGTTGGCCAGGAGACAGATCAACGCTGCTACGCCGAAAGATGTGGCGATACAGCGACGCACCAAGACACCGAAATCGCAGCTGCCCATCACCGAACCATCCCGTCAGCTTGAGGGTAAAGTCGGCTCACGACTCGGTCGCCTGTCGATCAGCGGTTGCAGAGTACCAACATCATGCCGTGGCCTACCACTCCGTTCGGTATGCAAGAAGCAATCCTGGGGCCGTGAGGAGCTCTCGGATCGGCAGGTCACACCAGCTTGACTGTGGGCCTTGACAACCCCATCCGGTAGACCTCACTGCAGTTGGGAAGCGCATGGCGGCCAGTTCACCCTCCCCCCCTCTCGCCCCCCGAGACGGGAAAGTGCGCTAAGCACTCGGGCCTTAAGAACAGAGAGCGCGGAGAACTTGGGGCGGTTTGGCGGGGGACCGGCGGTTTGCGAGTACCGACCGGCCGTCGAGCGCCGCGCGCAAAGGCCCGGTCGGGCCCACGCCCTCCCAACTGTCTGCCCCCGCCCGGGACATGCCCGGGGCCCGGCAGCCACTACTACCGGCCTCTCCGTCCCCCACAGGCCGTGCCGACAACCCGGCCACCTCGTCTCCCGTAGACAAGGCGCTATTGATCGCGCGTCCCATTCATTGACAGGTCGTGTTGCCAACCACGGTCAGCGTGTAGTCGCCACAGGCGCTGCCCGATTCATGGTAAACCTCGATGTACACCATCTTGCCATCGGCCTGACCCCAAAGGTCAGTCCATCCATACTCTATGCAATCCTCTACACCGCCGGTCGCCCACTGCTCATCGGACTCGCAGGCTCCAAGATACGTTCTCAAGTCATAGTCCGCCCCATCTGGTGAAGACAGGACAATCGCAACCGAGAGATCCACAGTTCCCAAGCCGTTGCATTCTTCAACTTCCACCGTGTACCACTTGGAGCCCCTGCCGGCCTGCGTCTGGAAATCCATCCCCTCGTCGCCGCAGACACTCCCCATGTCGATCGCAGTGAAGCAGTCGTTTTCGGTATTCGTGACATCGCCCAGACATGACTCACAGCCGTCGACGTGATTTGCGTTGCAGTCGGCGTAATGGGCGTCGCAGGTGGAGACTTGGCACTCCCCTAGAACGCAGTCGTGGGCTGAGGTGTGCGGGAGATCACAGACATGGCCGCAGGTCCCGCAATTGTTCTCGTCGCTGGAGAGGTCCCTCTCGCAGCCGTTGGTGGGATCATCGTCGCAGTCTCCCCACCCGGCGTCGCAGGTGGAGATCTGGCATATGCCATATTCGCAGAAGGTGGTCGCGGCGCGGGGCAAAACAGTACAGTTATGACCGCAGGTACCGCAGTTGTACACGTCAGTTAGGAGGTCTGCCTCGCAACCGTCCTCGTCGATCCCGTTGCAGTTTCCGTACCCGGTGTCGCAGGTGGAGACGAGGCATTCCCCCTGTGAGCAAATGTGGATTAAGGTGTGCGGGAGATCGCAGATATGGCCGCAGGCCCCGCAGTTGTTCAGATCGGTGTCGAGGTGTGTCTCGCACCCGGTTGCGGTGTCCCCGTCGCAGTTCCCGTACCCGGGGTCGCAGATGAGCGTGTCTATCGCATGAAATGTCAGGCTGTCGATCTCCGCCAGGAAGTGCTCCTCGGTAATTGGCCCTTTGTGGATCGTCATCTTCCACATTTCTTCGCCCTGACTCCCTGCCCCTCCAAGGGTCATCGCCAGAACCAACACCGCCAAGATCCGTCGAGTCATCGTTCTGTCTCCCCTTCTCTATTGCCTATCTCGTGTCTCAATGTTTCTTTGGCCCTTGCTCGCAACACTCATGGCAGCAGGATCATCTGGCGGCTCTGCTTGGTGCCTGGAGCTGTCAGATTGTAGAAATACACTCCGCCGGGGACCTTCTGCCCCGAATCATCCCGTCTGTCCCAGCGGACACTGTGGGCACCGGCGGCGCGTTCCTCATCCACCAGGGCGCGGATCCGGCGTCCGTCGACGCTGTAGATCTCCAGCTCCACTTGCCCCGCCTGGGGAAGCTCGAAGTCGATCCGCGTCTCGGGAGAGAAGGGATTGGGGCGATTCTGAAAGAGACGAACTGCACGAACAGCCGCAGCGATCTCCTCAGGGCTCTCGACGCCCGAGAAGCCCCAGAGAAACTCGATCTTCTCGATCTCATCACTCGAGAAGCGGTCGGTCCCGTATGACGACACCACAACGAGGCTGTCTCCCTCGAAGGCAAGGCGGGTGACCTCAACTACGGGATAGACGGAGCTCTCCCCTCCAAGCTGGCGCACGGCGAGCATGGGATCATCGGCCTCTGCTATACCTGGCACGAGCAGCAAAGCAAGCAGAGGAGCGGCAATCAGCAATGGGCACAGGGATTGCCCTCTTTCGCGTGGCATCACAGTCAACCTCCTTCCGACAAGGCACTGCCTTAACTCGTAGTTGTGAAGGCGATTATAGCAGATTCGGGACACGCCGTGGCGGGGCGTCTGCCGAAGACTCCAGTAGGCTTATCCCACAGTATTTCACATACGGCCCAGCTATTCGCATTCCCTCCTCTCGCCCCCCGAGACGAGGAGGTACGTCTCCCCGCCTCCTCACAGCCTCCTGGATGTCGCGCTCCATACTCCAGGCGCATCTGCCAATGACGCCACCATGGAAACGAGGACCCGGGGAACGATGTTGTAGGCCAAGGAGCACCACGGGATCACGGCCGGGCAGCAGGGGATGACGCTCCTCCCGTCCCGTCCGGACGACGGCGCGGCTGAAACGCCATTCACTTCACCAGGACCACGCGCCCGATGTCCCCCTGTCCGACCCCGCACACTCCGCACGCGTAAACCCCCGAAGCCAGTTCCCGCGCCGCGTCGTCCCGGCCATCCCACGCCACGGCGTGCACTCCGCCCCGCCGCCACTCGGCGTCGATGAGCGTGCGCACGCACCGTCCGGACACGTCGAAAACCTTCACGGTCACGACGCCAGCGCGCTGCAACGTGAAGGCGATCTGCGCCCGGGCATTGAATGGATTCGGTGCCGCGGAAAGCAGGCGGACTAGGCCGGCGTCGGGTCGGCCGTCGCGACTCGCGCCGCTGGTAACACTGTAGTCCGCCCCGGCCGACGGTTCCGGCATCCAGATCTCGCGCTCCGGCCAATCGCTGACCGTCACCTCAGAGAAGACCTGCAGTTCGCTCAAACCCAGCCCGCAGCCCGAGAGCGGCTCGCAACAGAAGCGCACGAACCGCGCGGTGGCCGGCGTGTCCAACACCAGCCAGAACGGGAACGACAGGCGGCCTCCGGCAGGCAAGGCGGCGAGGTCGGACGAGCGGTCGGATTCCCAGCCCAGCCAATCGCCGAGTGGGCACCAGAGGTCGTCGTGGGTGATCTCGCCCAGGGGTGTGAAATCGACGCCGTCATCGGAGCCGAGGACGCCGATGCGGCCGGCGTGACCGTAGTCGCCGTCGGGCTGGTGAGAGGTGACGCGCACCGCCTGGAAGGTCCGCCGCTGTCCCAGGTCGACATCGACGATCACCGGCTCGTCGCCCGTCCACAGGGCGCTCTGTTCCTGGACGTGGTTGGAGTACTTCCCGAGCTCGGTCGGCGGCACGAGGCAACCGTTGGTCAACTCGCCACCGTCGTCGGGATTGGCGGGGTCGCCCGCGCGGGAGACAGTATACGGCGCCGCGTAGGCCAGATTGTCCAACCACGCGAAGCCGATGCGTCGCTTGTCGTAGCCGCCGGTCGAGCCGACGTCTTCCCCGTCGCTGTAGCCATACTGGACGGCTCCGCCCTCGGGACCGTAACCCTCGAGGTTCACGCGCACCCAGTTCATCGTTGGCTCGCGCATACCGCCGACGTTGATCTGCCAAACCTCGTCGGCCGCCATCGCCAGAAAGGTGTGCGTGCGCTCGACGTTGCCATCGACGCGGTGTTCGGTCCAGCAGTAGGTGACCTCCACCGGTTGCGTGACGGCGTCACGCGGCTCGTACTCGACAGTCATCAGCGCGTCCTGCACGCCGGTGCTGGCGTAGCTCGAGTCGTGGCACGACTGGAAGCGGTACCGCAACCACACCTCGCCCGCGCCAGACGGCAGCTCAGTCACCTCGGCATAGAGCCGGCCATCCCAGGTGGGGCTTGTCGCGTGGTCGAAGAAACCGCCAACGGTGAAGGTCTCCCCATCGAAAGCGTGCGAGAGGTCGACGAAATCTTCAACGGTGCTCGCGCGCGCCAGGAAGCTGCCGCCGTACTCCAAGCGCGTGATGTCGGTGGGCGTGGTGAGATGCCAGGTGACGTGGGCCGACAGGCCCCCCTGAAGGGGACGCAGGACCGCCTGCAAGAAGGCGTCGGCCTCCTCGTGCGCGGAAACATTGTCCCAGGAGTCGGCGGTCTCCTGGTACCGGGGCACCGGTCCGTCCTGGTGAAGCGCCGGCCACAGAACAACCGACTCGGCCTGCTCGCCGCGGTAGAGGCGCACGCGGTTCGCGCCGCGCTGCAGGCCCGGCAGCGCTAGACGGTTGACCTGCGTGACCGTCTCGATAGTCACCGCCTCCAGCCCGCAGTCGCGGCCGTCGCTCGCCGCCGTCATGTCGAAACGCACGAGGTACTCCCAGGCGCCCCCCAGCAATTCGGCCCCCAGCGCCACCTCGGCACACACAGTTCCGATGCCGT
Source organism: Candidatus Eiseniibacteriota bacterium (assembly GCA_023129715.1). Classification (GTDB taxonomy): domain Bacteria; phylum Eisenbacteria; class RBG-16-71-46; order CAIMUX01; family WJJG01; genus JAGMBO01. The sequence continues at coordinate 39,225 of JAGMBO010000051.1, forward strand.
CGGCCGCCCACACCTCTTGCCACTGCAGGCCTGCGTCCCGCGAGACGCTCAGCCGCAAGTCGTCGGCCACAGAGGACCGCACGCCCTCCAGCGTTACTCGCCCGCTGGTAATCACGTTGGCGCCGTAGACCTTGAAGGTCAGCGACGCCTCCTCGCCCGCCACGGCCGGGTGCACGCCGGGCCCGCCGCCGCCGTCCTCGCTGCGATGGAGCGTCCCCTGCTCATCGTACATCGACAGGCGGTAAGCCACCGACTGCAGGCCTGGCGTGAAGACCCAGTGCCCGTTGCCCCGCATGTCGCCGGCGGGGGTCATGTCGTCTGGGTCGATGTCGTACGTCGATGGCCGGTAGTAGTCAATGGTCTCGCCCAGGTGTTGCCAGTGACGCGTGTAGTGCTCCCCGCGGCGTAGGTGCAGCCGGTAGCGCCACCCATGCCGCACGTGCGTGTAGTACGTCTCCACCGCAAAGCCGTCGACATACGCCTCCGCCCCTCTGCGCAGAGTGCGCGTGTTCAGCACCGGGTTATCTGCCGCGACGCGGTAGCCCCAGGGATAGTTCGATTCCGGCTGGTCGGGGTTGACTGGGTTGCTACCACACTCCGGTGCGAAGTTGTACATGTAGTGGTGCCCCGCCACTGGCCCGGTCTCGCCCAGAAACTCCGCCAGCGGACTGGTGTGCGGCGCGGCCACGTCGGCTGCCGACGCCACGACGCCCGTGCTGTCGAAGCAGAAGATGTTCATGGAGGCGTCGAACAGGTGCCAGGTTGCGCCAGCATCCCAACTTACCTCGTAGACGCTGTGGCCACCCAGTTCCAGGTAGCGGGCGCGCCAGTCGCCGCCGATGCCGTCGATCAGCGACTGCTGATACCCCGCGACGTAACCGCAGAACGTGTTGGCGTAACTGTTGAAGAACAGGATCGGATCCCAGATGCCGCGCCCATCCTCGCGCGTGGCGTGGGTTTGCCGCCGATTGCGCACCCCCCAGCGCCACAGGGCGATCGCTTGGTCCTGCGGATTGTCCCACAGCGGCAGCACCGTCTGCAGGTAGGACTCGCGGGTTGTGTAGTCGGGGTTGCTGTCGCTGTAGAGGTGAAGGTTGTAAACCGCGGCGGGCGCCGGCCGGGGGGCCAGGAAGGCGGCGAACATGATCGCGAGCAACGGGACAATTGCGCAACGGCCGAGGTGTTGCATACAACTATACATATCATAGATGGGGACATGCTGGGCATGGAACTTCCAGCAAGCCTCAGTCTGCTAACGGCGGTGGTCTCGGTGGTGAGGGGCTCTGAGTCCCGAGAGCTTCAGCGTCCCTCAACTGCTGGAGTTGCTCGGGCCAGAAGGCCGGCTGGATCGAAGCGCCGACCTGCACTGGACAGGCTCGCTCAGTGTTGCAGCCGCGCAGCAATGCCGGGAACTTGTCCGTCTGAGTGGAAGGAATGAAGGGCCGCACAGCCCGCCGTGGAGATTCCCGTCCATGGGACACCTGACAATCTCTTGTGTTCCTCTCCCCGGACCAGAGCCAGCAGCACAAACGGGCTGGCGGTTTGGATCTTAGCACAAGTGACGCCGAGCGCAGCGAAGGATGTTTTGCGGGATAGTGGGAATGCGCATCTTCCTGGAAGCCATAGGATTGTGCGTCCCGAGGTTCGAATCGGTAGACCCGATTGCAGTTGGAATGAGCATGGGCGGCTCCCGGTTGCACTGGAGATGTGCCAAGAGGTCGAAAAGACCTTCGGGACCCACAGGCGGTCAGACACTAGCGCACGAAGACAATCCGGTGCGCCTCGCTGTAGCTTCCTGCCTCGAGTCGATAGAAGTACGCCCCCGAGACAAGAGGCCGCCCCGCGTCATCCCTGCCGTCCCAGGACACTTCGTGCAACCCCGGGGCCATCGGCCGGCTGAGCAGCGTTGTGACCGGGGTCCCGTCCACTGCGAAGATCATCAGTCTCACCGGAACGGACCTGACCAAGTCGAACCGGATACTCATGGCAGGATTGCATGGATTCGGCCAGCTCTGCACCAGTCTGACGCAGGACGCGGGATCGGAGACCAAGAACTCCTCGTCATCAGTCGCCATCGCGCAATCCACTTGGCGGTAGATGACGTGGACGACCCAATCCCCAGTCACGCCCAGGGCGCAGGCGTCGTACCATCCACCGGGAATAGCGAAAACGACGTTCTTGCCCGCCTGACATCCGTTGCCGTCGTGGACCATACTCGAAGCGTAGGGATCGCCCGCATTGCTGACGAGGAACTCGAGCGTGACGGTGAATGGGCCGGAATCGATGATGACCGCCCCGGGCAGCGGCTCGAAGTCGAACTCGTTGATGAAGCCATCGGAGAATAGGGGGCCGGGAAAGGAAAAGATCGGAGTGCCCGGATCCGGAAGTCCGCTGTCGTACACATGGATGGCTTCTGCGAGCTGCTGGGGGTTCGATTGGTACAGCGATCCCCAGCCGATGCCGACTCGCAGGATCTCGATCGGGTAGTGATCACTGACGGCCTCGAAAACCGATCCCCCCTCTTCGCCAGCCACAAAGCAGGGGCACACGACGCTGCCCCCACCGGTGTAGTGCTGAAGTGGAGGTTCCTCTGGACATTCCTGGGCCGTAACTGGAGACCCGGTCAAGACCAGCGCCGGAAGGCAAGCGACGACGAATACCCATTTCGCTCTTCTCATGGCTTCCCTCCCAAAGTCCGTGTCCTCAGTCGGACACGTAGATCACATCCCATGGAGGACCAGCGACTACACTCCGCTTTTATCATACCACGATCTGGGATTCGGCCGGAGCAGGAAGCCGCCGTCTTGGCCCCCGAGGGGAACGAGGGGCAATTGCCGTGCTCTGCGGGGAAACGGGAAACCATCGGACCTCAAGCCGCTGAATCTGGGCCCATCAGGTCACATGCCGCCTGACGACTTCCTCGACCTGGCCGGGCAAGGCGCAATGATGGCGGCGGATGCGGGTCTCGAGATGCACAGCCAACTCAGCGAAATCTCGGACGGCCCTACTACCTTGCGCGCACCGCCATTGATACTTTGGCGTTCATGGAACTGCCCTTCGAGCGCGAGAGCTCGGAGGGCAGTTCGAGTTCACTGCGACTGTGGAGGCGGCGGGAATCGAACCCAATTTGGGCAGAAACTCTAACCGGCAATTGGCGTGCGACTTCCAGCGTTACTGGGTTTGACTCCAGGAGTTACAGCTGCACAATGAGTGCTCCTGAGTCTACGTGAGTGAACAGGAATCGACCCCAGTCGTGGAGACATCTTGGAGACGACTGGGTCCACACTAGTCTCGCGCACTCGGCAAAGCACATTCATGAGGCAAGTTAGGTAGTCCGACGGTCCTGCAGAGAGCCCTACCAATACCCAGTCTACGAGCAGGAGGAGCCCCCGGATCGTAAGCCTCTGCTGATTGAGGACCGTACCTAAGGACGTCGAGTTCAATCGGCAATCCAGCAGGTGACACTCCAGCAGGGAATCTCTAGACTGGTGTCAAGTGCGGTCTCAATCGGCCGGGGGCGTCATGATCGGCGAGACCATTTCCCACTATCGGATCCTCAAGAAGATCGGCGAGGGAGGCATGGGCGAAGTCTATGCCGCCGAGGACACCGACCTTGAACGCAGGATCGCGCTCAAGGTGCTTCCGGCCTCCATTCGTGCTGACCCAGACATGCTGGATCGGTTTCGCAAAGAAGCCAAGGCCATCGCAGCCTTAGACCACCCAAACATCGTGACGATCCACTCCGTGGAGGAATCTGACGGTGTGTGTTTCTTCACCATGGAACTCCTGGAGGGCAACACCCTGGGCGAGTGGATTCCATCCAGCGGCTTGCCACTCGAGGAGTTCTTCGAGCTGGCCATTCCCTTGGTTGACGCCGTGCGTGCTGCTCATGAGCGCGGCGTGACGCATCGCGATCTGAAGCCTGGAAACATCATGGTGACGCGCGATGGGCGAGTGAAGGTGCTCGATTTCGGGCTGGCGAAGACCGTCGCGCCAAGCGCCATGATCGATGCCCCGCATGCACCCACTGAATTCCTGACCGAACCCGGGATCATCGCGGGGACGGTCCCTTACATGTCTCCCGAGCAACTCCAAGGCAAGCCCCTTGATTCGCGGTCCGACATATTCTCGTTGGGGATCATCCTCTTTGAAATGGCAACGAGCCGGCGACCATTCCGCGCGGGATCACCGGCGGAAACCGTGTCATCGATCCTTCGGGATGTGCCGGACGCGGTTCGCGATCTCAGATCCGAGCTTGCCCCCCAGCTCGGCAGAATCATTGATCGCTGTCTGGAAAAGGATCCGAAGGGCCGCTTTCAGACCGCGCACGATCTTGGATGCGCCCTCGAGGATCTGCGCGATGAAACGGCGAAGGGATCTCGCCCGGGGACGGCCATGTCCTCGCGCAGCGTAGCGCGAACGGCCGGTCGGCAGATGATCGTGGTCCTGCCTTTCGAGAACCTGGGTGAGCCGGAAGACAGATACTTGGCAGATGGAATCAGCGAGGAGATCACGAGTCGACTCGCAGCGATCAGTGGACTCGGCGTGATCTCGCGGACGAGCGCCTTTCAGTACGAGACAAAGGGCAAGACGGTCAAAGAGATCGGGAGAGGACTCGGGGTCGACTTCCTCCTGGAGGGAACGGTCCGCTGGGATCGACAAGATGGCGGCCTGATTCGAGTTCGTATTACGCCACAGCTCATCCGTGTGGCCGATGACATCCACCTTTGGTCCGACCGATACGATCGCGTGCTGGAGGACGTCTTCGCCGTCCAAACGGAAATCGCCAAGGAGGTCATCGAGAGACTCGGAGCCACTATCCTCGAGTCCGAGAAGGAAGGTTTGCAGGCGAAACCGACCGAGAACATGGTTGCCTATCAAGCCTATGTTCGGGGTCGGGAGTGGTTGAACAGGGCGGACCTAGCCGCCGAGCAATACAAGCAGGCCGTGCTGATGCTAGAGCAGGCCGTGGGGTTGGATTCATCTTTCGCCCTGGCTTATGTAGATCTCGCTGAGGCCCACCTATGCCTGTATTTCTATGGTTTTGATCGCTCTGACGCTCGGTTGCGCGAGGCCAAGGAGGCGGTGGATCGCGCCCTGGCGCTCCAACCCGACCTCCCAGCGGCCCATCTCGTTCTGGGCTATTACCACTACCGAGGTCATCTAGACTACGACCGCGCACTGAAGGAGTTCTCCGTGGCCTCCCAGGGTCTGCCGAATGACCCTACGTTGCTCGCCAATGTCGCGTACATATGGCGTCGCCAGGGACTCATGGAGCAGGCTCAGGTGAATCTCGAACAGGCAGCCGAGCTGAGCCCGCAGGATTTCCAACTCCTGTGTCAGCTCGGCATGACGTACACGGACATGCGGAGGTTCTCTGAGGCCATTGAGCGGTTTGAACGATCGATCTCCGTCCAGCCGGATCAGCAGCCTGCCTACCTCTATGAAGCGGCGGCCCACTGGGGCGCCGGCAATGCGGCTGCGGCGCGATCGACTCTGGAGCGGGTGCCCGACCGACAGACACCCTCTCTCGTCTGGTTCTGGTACATGCAGGAAATGATAGAACGAAACTACCAGGAGGCAGTGGCCAGACTATCGGAGCATCCTCGAAAGATCATAGAGCTGCAGTACTGGTTCCACCCCAAGGATCTCCTGGCCGGGATTGCCTATCGGCACATGGACGAGCTGGAGCGTGCCCGGCGACACTTCGAGCGGGCGCTGCCCTTGATGGAGAGGGCCGCCGCAGAGCACCCGGACGATCCACGGGTCCGCAGCTCCTACGGCCGAACGCTGGCCGAGCTCGGCCGCAAGGAAGCGGCAATCCGGGAAGCGAAAGAGGCTAGCGAGATCTGTCCCGTTTCCCGGGATGCAATCATGGGTCCAAACTGGATTGTGGAGCTTGCGAGGTCTTATGTAGCCATCGGCGAATCCGAGGCTGCCCTAGATCAAATCGAATATGTGCTCTCAATCCCATGCTGGCTTTCCGTGCCATTTCTCAAGCTAGATCCAGACTGGGATCCACTCCGCGGACACCCGCGCTACGAGCGCATTATTGCGTCGTCCTGAGATCATCAAGTCTCAACTCAGACGGCCGGAGTCCGCGCCCCGATGAGCCGTGCGGCCGGTGGTTCTTGTGGTCCAGCCTAGAAGGAGGCGGCGATGGAGCTTCTGGAACACTCAGGGGCCCGCAGCCAACGAGGCAGCATTGGCATCGGCAAAGAGGTACTTCCCCAACTCATTGAGGAGTAATCGGCTAACCTGTGGAGGCGGCGGGAATCGAATCTGCAACCTACAAGAAAACAAGGGGTTACAGAACCAGAACACTTCCGGTACAGGTCCCGAACAGAAACGGACAGAAGTCGACACCGGGCCCGAAGATACCCCCCCCGACTCTGCGCAAACACTAACAGAATCCGGACAGAAGCGACGCTCTCTCGAACACCAACGGTGTGCCGAATGCGTGCCAGGCAATCTCCTGCCTGCTGACGTCCCGCCGGCCGTCGCTTCCGCCCTCCGCCACTGGCGCGATCTTCCCCGCCATATCCGTTCTGCCGTCGAGACCCTGCTGACGGGCGACACGCCGGAATAGGCGTCACACTGTCGGCGATCCAAGGACCGATGAGATCGGGCCCTGATCGACAGTGAACTCCTCGCGGCGAGCCGGACAGCCATGTCGCCCACGAGCGAGTCCAGTTCAAACCTCGACGAGATGCACAGGTGGGGGATTCTGACGGTTGGCTGCGCAAGGGTCGCAGATGATCGGAAGTCGCCCCGAGCGCGGACCACACGCCACTGTGGCCGGGCGACGACGGGCACCGTCGTCTTCAGCCTAGGGCGGTGTCCGCTGCGACCACGGGTTGACGGTCTTGGCGGCGCGGAGTGCGGCGTGATAGCCGTTGCCGGTCGGATGCGAGGCGAGTGCAGCGAGCACCGCGAGAAGCATCAGGAGAACGGGAAGCGGCAAGGGAGGCAAGTGAGTGTTCGCAAGGCACCTCCCGGAGGAGGAGTTGGGCAAGGGGTCACCCCGCCGTCCTCGCCAAGCGCACACCGACCAAGTGGGAGCAGACGCCCGGCTTGTGGGCTCGGCGATTCGCCGAGCGACAGTCGCTGTGGAGGCGGTAATAGCACCCGCCGCGCAGTACCCGCTGTGAGCCCGTCGTTGGTCCCAGTGGATCCTGCCTTGGTGAAGAAGCATAGTAATCGTTGTCAAACCAGTCCTGGCACCATTCACTGACATTGCCGTGCATGTCATACAAACCCCACGCATTCGGTCGCTTCTTGCCAACTGCATGCGTATCAGATCCTGAGTTGCCTTTGAACCAAGCGTACTCACCAAGAACTGATCGATCCTCCCCGAACGAGAAGGGCGTCTGACTGCCAGCGCGGCATGCGTACTCCCACTCTGCTTCCGTGGGTAGACGGTAGATCCTGCGTCCCGCGGCTTGATTCAGTCTTCCGATGAACTCCACGCAATCCGTCCACGAGACCCACTCGGCGGGAAGTCCTCCGCCGGCAAAGGACGAGGGGCTGGTGCCCATTACTCCTTGCCACTGGCTCTGGGTGATCTCGTACTTGCCTAACCAAAACCCCTCTGTGATTTCGACTTCGTGTACTGGGCTCTCATCCGTGTCACGCTCTCGCTCGTCTCTAGGCGATCCCATCCCAAACCGCCCCGCCGGGATCCACACGAACTCAATCCTGACACCAGGGGAGAGCTCCACCGCTGCCTGCTGGCCGGCTTGCGCTCCCTCGGGGAGCAGGTGGTGCCGTGCTGCCCGAACGCCTCTCTCCAGTTCGATGATTCGCTCCTCTGTTGGATCCAATTCCTTCAGGTCTTCCAGAACTTCCTCGGCTTGCGCTAAGGATGCTATCGTACCCCGCCCGATATCTGATTCAACTCCTGCAATCAAGTATGCCACGCGCTGCTGTCTTCTCCTCTCACCCTCTCTTCTCCTCTCCAACTCATCGCGCATTGTGGCGATCCGCTTCCCGAATCCCGCGACCTCGGCTCCCATCGCATCCAGTCGCATCAGTTCCACGAACGCTTCCTCAGCGGCCTGAAGAGATGGCTCCGTACCCTCGGCAATGCCCGCACGAATCGAGCCGGTCAGGGAAGTGATCGTGGCGATGCGCTGGGCCCGCTTCTGGATCTCCCCCACCCTGGTCTCCACCCCCACCGTCTCCTCGGAACGAACTGCCACGATCTTCCGCAGCATGGCCACCGCATCATCGAAGCGGCCGGCCTGTTCTAGCCTCGCGCTCTCCCCCCGCAGTCTCTCGATCTCCCGATCCGCCAGCTCCTTCAGGGCTGCGGTGCGCACCGCGGCCTCGGTTGCCGGCGTGCCCCCGAGTCTTCTCGCCTCCGAGTATCGCCTACGAGCAGCATCCCACTGTTCGACCTGAAGGAGACTGTCGCCCTGCGAAAGCAGGAGTCCTCCAATCGACTCCGCTGTCGACCGCCTAGCTTCCTCCGAAACGCCCAACCCATGGGCCTGATTCAGCTCCCGGTGGGCCAGCTCCGAGTCCCCGACGGCAAGCGCCTGCTTAGCCAGAGACAGATGCCCCCGATTGTCCTGGATCGTGAAGACCACCGCGACGATGGCGGCGACAGCTGCAACCGCACCCACAGTGATCCCGACGCGGATTGCGTGCCGCCGGGCGGCCGCGCGGTGCGCGGCGTGCAGTCGTCCCTGGAACTCGTGCGCTCGCGTCTCTTGGGGCCAGATCCCAAGAACCTCCTTGATCCGGCCTTGCGCCTTCGAGAGATCTCCCTGGGCAAGGGCTTGCTCCGCCCGTTCCAGTGCGTGCACGATCCTCTGTTGCTCGTTCTTTGCCTCCTCTTGGAGTTGTACGGCTCGTACATTTTCCGGACACTCGGCCACGAGCTCATCCAGCAGGCTCAGCGTCTCTGTGTAGCGGTGTTCGCGCCGAAGGGTGCGGGCCTTATTCATCCTCTCCCGGAACTGCTCGTGCCTTGATTCGGCCTCCTCGCGAAGTCGGGGCAGTTCCTCGTCCTCAGGTAGGTATTCCAGCAGCTTCCCGGCAAGGCGGGCGGTATCCTTGTACTGGTGCTTCTCCCAGGCCGCATTCAGCTCCCGTTTCAGCCCCTCGACTTCTTGCGTCCGTCGCTCCAACTCGGCCTGTTTCGCGGGAATGATCTCATCGCGGGGATGCTCCCGGCGGACCTGCGAGAGCAACTCGCCAGCTTCCCGGAGGTAGCCCCTTCCGATCCTCGCCTCGATGTCCGAAATCGTCCGCTTCAGATCGGCCAGCCGCTCACTCGCTTCGCCCTTGAGTTGCTCGGCGCGGGCACGGGTTGTCTGAACCAGGGATCCTTCTTCCCACTCCTCCTCCCCGGCTAGCTCGATAATCTCTCCCGCCTGGGAAAGCACTGCCGCCCAGTGCTTGCCCGCAAGGGACTCCTCGAGTTGCCCTGCCGTGCGTGCTACTCCCCACTCCGTCCGGCGGCGGGGGAACGTGCGGAGATGCTCTAGAAGGTCCTCATCCTGCGGAGCCAATTCCAAGGCAGATCGGATGTGCTTTTCAGCCGCATCGAAGGCACCTTCATCGGAGCTCCTCTGCATCTGCTGCTTGAGCTCCTCCACGCACTTGGCCTTCTCTCGCGCCTCCCGGATCAGTCCCTGCGCCTTGCTGTCGTCTGCTCGCCGCTTGAGTGCTAGCCGGGCCTCTTTCTCCGATCGACCATACTGCTTCTGCTGCAGCAGCTTCTCCGCATGGGTGATGTGCTCCTGGTAGGCGGCCTCGTCTTCGATGTTGGTGCCGCAGTATCGACAGAACTCGAGTCCTATCCGTAACTCCTTGCCGCAGAAAGGATTGGGACAGATCCGGAATAGACCCGAGCCGCATCCCTCGCAAAACCGAGCATCTTCTGTGTTCAGGAGCCCGCATTCGGAGCACTTGCCGGGCTCCGGTTCTGCCTGCTCGCGATCCGGCTTCCCGGCCCTCGGCTGCGTGACTCCTTCCTCTATGCCCCGCTGGAACTCGTCCACCGAAAACCAACGGTCGGCGGGGGTCGGCTTCAGCGCCTTCATCACCGCCGAACGAATGCCCGCCGGGAGTGCATCCGGGTCGACAGGATCCGGCACCTCGCCCGTCAGAATATGATAGACCGTCTTGCCCAGCGCATAGATGTCACTGCGGTGATCCGCTCGCTTCGCGTCCCGCCGCTGCTCCGGTGGCATGTAGGCTAGCGTCCCTAGGCCATAGCCTGTCTTCGAGAGCTCCGACTCCGTCGCCATCCGGGCAAGTCCGAAGTCGACGATCTTGACCAATCCTTCATGGGTCATCAGGATGTTCGAGGGCTTCAGATCCCGGTGGATCACGCCATGACGGTGGGCGTAACTGACGGCTTGGAAGACCTGCCGGAATAGGGGATAGGCCCGTTCGAGATCCCAGGCGCCCCCCTCTTCCAAGATCTGCCCTAGATCCTTACCCTCGTTCCACTCCATCACGATGAAGTGGCGGCCCTGCTCCTCCCCCACATCCAGCACTTGGACGATCGACTGGTGATTCAGCCCTGCGACGGTCTCCGCCTCCCGGAGGAAGCGCTCGATCCCTTCCTGGCTTCCCTCAAGCTGTTCGCTCAGGATCTTGATCGCGACCGTGCGGGTGCGAAGCTTCGCGTCCCGTGCGCGAAAGACAACTCCCATACCGCCTCGGCCGCGTTCTTCCTCGAGCTGCCAGCGGCCGGCGAGGAGTTGGCCAGGAGGAAGAGGACTCTCGAGGGTGGGGGGAACATAGACCGTCGAGCCACCGGGAGGCTTGCCACGCGTCTGCCCCGGGATCTCGGAGATGCGCGTGCCGCACTTCCCGCAGTACTCCCAGCCTTCGGGGATTTCAGTGCGGCATTTGGGACAGCGCATTGGTCAGCTCCAGGAGTTCCCATCAACTGCAATCGATGCGGCTGACATTGGGGCATTCTGCATGGCCATGCTTCCACCCCACCTCACAACTCCGTGTCCGGCCCACTCGGTCGGCGATACGCCTAGCTCATCGCTCCGCGCATGGCCTGCGGTCCGCGCTCACACCTGCCTCCCGAGCAGGCCCTCCGCGGACCTCGCGGTCCGCAAGAGCAGATCGCAAGATGGCAAGAGTGCAAAGGGTCATGAAGCCGTCCTCGCCAAGCGCAAACCGCCCGTGCCCTTCGTGGCGCCGATCCGACGCGCGGACCGGATGTGGCGGGCTTCGTTGTAATAGCACCCGCCTCGCATCACGCGGCCCGAACCCGTGCCTGGCCCCCGCGGGTCCTGGCCGGGTGAAACGGCATAGTAGTCGCTGCCATACCAGTCCTGGCACCATTCCCAGACGTTCCCGATCATGTCGAAAAGTCCCCAGGCGTTCGCCTTGAACTCCCCCACTGGCGCGGTCTCCGCGTAGCCGTCATTGCACTCGTGGATCATCGAGCGGGAGTGCCTCCCTCTCTCCCATGCCAGATCGGCCAAATTAGCATAGCGGCAGGCGTTCTCCAGTCCATCGCCCCAGTATCGCGCTGTCCTAGTACCTGCCCGGCAGGCGTATTCCCACTCGGCCTCCGTCGGCAGGCGGTAGATCTCCTCTCCTGCTGACTGGTTCAACTTCTTAGTGAATGCCTGGCAGTCTTCCCAGGAGGCCTTGACGACAAGACGCCGCGTGTCCCCTTTGAAGCTCGAAGGATCGTCCTCCACGACGACAAGACGCCGCGTGTCCCCTTTGAAGCTCGAAGGATTGCCCTCCATCACTGCCTGCCATTGGGCCTGAGTTACCTCGTACTTGCCCAACCAGAATCCTTGTGTGATTTCGACATCGTGAACGGGTCCCTCATCGTTGTAACGCTCCGGCTCACCATTCGGCGACCCCATCCGGAATCGACCCGCCGGGATCCAGACAAAGTCCATCTCCACTACAGGATAGATGGTAAAGGTGTGGGATTCCCCGGCGGATGGAACGCCAGTCGGCGGCGCACTACCCGACAGAGAGCGTGACACCCCCTGGTCGGCGGTTGCGGCAGGCTCGCCCTCGGACACCGCCCCGGGCCGATCCGCTCCCTCAGCAGGCGCCGTCTCTGCCGGCGGGCGTTCCGTTTCCATCGGATCGGGCCCGTGCTCGCGGGGCGATACTTGCCCGGTTGGGGCATTCCACTGATTGCCACCTCTGCCCCACAGTGATGGGAGGTAGACCACAGCCAGCACGATCCCAACGACGGCAGTCAGCGTCACGGCCATCGCCCATGCCCACCGCCGCCGCCGCGTTGGTTGCGGCCTCGGTCTCCGGTCGGGCTCCCGATCAACGGGCTTGCTCACCGCCCCTTCCAGCGCCTCCCGGAACTCGCGGATACTGAAGTACCGATCTTCGGGTTTCGTACGCAGTGCGCGGAGTAGGATATCCCGCATCTCATTCGGCAGGAGCTGCAGATCCACCGTGCCCGGGTGTTCGCCGGTCAGCATCTGATAGAAGATCTTGGCGAGCGCGAAGATGTCGGCACGATGGTCCGCGTGCTTCGCATCGCCAACTTGCTCGGGGGCCATGTAGGCCAGCGTGCCCACCGACTCCCCGGACAACGTGAGATCTTCTGTCGTCACGATTCGGGCCAGCCCGAAGTCGGCGACCTTCGGTACGCCGTCTGCCGTGAGTAGAATGTTGGCGGGTTTCAGATCCCGGTGGACGACCCCCTTACGGTGAGCGTAGTCCAGCGCCTCGAGAATCGGACGGATGAGGGCGAGGGTCTCCCCGGGACTCAGCTTGCCCCGCTGTTTGAGTAACGACCGAAGATCCTGGCCCTCAATCCACTCCATCGCGATGAAGGGACCTTGGCCATCTTCACCGAACTGGTAGATCTGAACAATGTGAGGGTGGGCCAGGGCCGCAATCGCACGTGCCTCCGCCAGGAAGCGCTGGATCCCCGCCTGGCTCCCCAGTAGTCGGGGAGACAGCCGCTTCAAGGCGACTTCGCGGCCCAGCAGGCCGTCGCGGGCGTGGTAGACGACGCCCATGCCCCCGTGGCCGACTTCTTTTACGATCTCGAACTGGCTGGCAGCGGAACTGAGCTGGCCGTCACCCGGACCGATGGTGACATCAGGATCGTCCGAAGACCCGCCCCCAGCGTGTGTGGCCTCAGACGCTGCCGACGGACCCAGGGCAGCCCCGCACCGCGAGCAGAAGCCCGCGCTTGGATCAATCGGATGGCCGCATTCCTGACAAGTCGTCATAGTCTCCTACGGCCCTGGAAGGACATCAGCAAATGCCATTCCCCGAGCACATCCTGCGCCCCCCGCGGCCAGCCGGCCCGGTCGGCGTTGCTCCTCCCTCCCGAGCGGGTCAGGTGGGTCGTCGGGTCCGCAAAGAAGCAGACCGGAAGATAGTAGGATCGCAAGGCGTCATTGAGTCGTCCTCACCAAGCGAAAGCCGTTACACGGATTGTCTTCGCCGTCGGGACTCCAGCAACTGCGGGAAGCGCAGCGGCATTCCCTTTGGGGGAGCCACGCGTCACTGCCACGCACTACGCGATAAGTGCCCGACTTTGGTCCCAACGGGTCCTGCCGGGGTGACCTGGCGTAGTAATTCGCTCCAAACCAATCCTGACACCACTCATTCACGTTTCCATGCATATCATACAGGCCCCAAGCATTCGGCCGTTTCTGTCCGACTGGTTGCGCATCTCCACCAGCGGTGTCATCGTACCAAGCGTAGTTGCGCAGATCTGACTCGTCATCTCCGAAGCAGTATGCCGCCCGACTCCCCGCACGACAGGCATACTCCCATTCCGCTTCGGTGGGCAGGCGGTATACCTCTTGCCCAATTGCATTGTTCAGTTCCTCTGCAAATGCTTGACACGCTTCCCAGGAAACGTCGTCAACAGGGCACCTCGTATCTTTCTCGAAGTCGGGATCGCTGTCGAACACGCCCTGCCATTGGGCACGAGTAACCTGATACTTCCCCAACCAGAAGCCCCGCGTGATCTCGACCTCGTGAACAGGTGATTCTTTCTCATACTCCTCCGGCTCGACGCTTGAGGAGCCCGTATGCAGCTTCCACTGGTCCTTTGGGGCCCCCATGGGGAAACTCCCCGGCGGAATCCAAACGAAGCCCATCTGCACACCCGGGAAGATCTCTATCGTCCGCTCCTCGCCCGCGCGTTCCCCCTTCCCCATCTCGGGCTCTCGTGCTTCCACATCCTCTGTCTCAACTGCCGCGACTGTAGCCTCGTCTAGCTCCTTCCCCAGGCACTCAACCAACTCCAGGGCGCTCTCGGGCCGTTCCGAAGGCCTCCTCGACAGACACGCCATCGCGAGTCGCACCAAACGCTCAGGACCAGGGGGCGGTTGGATTTCGACCGCCAGGTCCTTCTTCTTCTCAATGATCTCCCTTGCATTGCCCGAATAGGGCAATTCTCCATCTAGGATCTCATACAGGATCATTCCCAATCCGTAGATGTCTGCCGCCGGCCCCACATCCTTCCACCGGGCGGCCCTGATCTGTTCTGGGGCCATGTAGGCCGGGGTGCCGATCCCGTCTGCAGCCAAGCCAGCGCGAACGTCTCGCGAGCCTCCAATCGCTCGGGCCAGACCGAAGTCTCCCACTTTCACTCGCCACCGCGTGCCGCGGGGCTCTTCTCCGCCATCACCTTCTCTGGTTGCTGCCTCGCTGTCATGAATGTGTTCCAAGAGCAGCACGTTCTCCGGCTTGATATCCAGGTGCACGAGGCCGGCATCGTGGATCGCGGCCACACCTCGGCAAGCCTGACAGAACAGCTCCAGTCCCTCCCCCTGGCGCCCTCCCACGCCGTCTCGCCTCTCATCCAGCCACTCACGCAGGCTCTGCTTGGCAAGCTCCATTGGAAGGAGAAGCAAGCTTGCCTCGCCGCGCTGGCAGATCCGGGGCTCGGAGACCGTCAGGATGTGCTCTCGATCACGGATTCCCCGCTGGGCACGATACTCATCGGCCACCATTCGATGCAGGGCGTCTGTGTCTCCGCGAGCTGGGATGACCTTGATCGCAGTCGACTCTCTCAAGATCCTATCCTCGGCACGGTAGACTTCACCAAAGCCGCCCCGCCCCAAGAACTCCCGGATCTCGAACTGGTCCGCGAGAGTGTCTCCCGAAGACAGCATTCCGGCGGCAGTCGGGTCCTTTGGAGTAGGCCTCGCCACTTCAGTTGGGGAGAGCGCCTCTGCGGGACCGGCTGTATATCCCGGGTCAACTGGCGACACCGTCTCCGAACGCAAGTCCTGCCCGGAGCCCGTCTGCCCCGAGTCCCCGGCCTCGGCGGCCGGCGCCCCGACGGCGAAGCCGTCGGGGAAGATCAGAAACATGGCATTGCACGACGCACACCGGCAGCGCGTGCCCCCCGGAGTGATCAGATGCTCAGAGATCTCCGGCCCGGGCCTATCGCAAGCGGGGCACCTAACGCGCATGGATCTCTTCCTCTTCACGCATTCTTGCAGGATGCTACCCAATCCGGTCGCTTGCGGGCGTGGGCTCAGCCTCGAATCTCCCCGCGCGGACCGGCACGTGCGGCTCCCGGCTTGGCCCGTAAAAGATCTCACCCGTCTCCAGGGCTGTCGCTTCGCCATCCGCTGACTTCAGGCACAGGGTGAGCTGTCAGTGAGCAGGATACCAGCACTGTGGCCTACTGTGCCACCCTGCCCGGCGCCTGTGCAGCCGAAGGGCTCCACCCGGGCGACTCTGGGGCACCCAGGGTGAATCAGAAAGCGGTTCGCACCTGATCCCTGTTACCTCGCCGAGACGAACAGGAGTCCATCATCTTCCTATGCTGGAAGATACGCCCTGGCGACATCCGTGACTTGGCCTGGAGGGGCGCGATGCAGCCCGCAGATGAGATTGCGGGACTGATGGCTGACAGGGCAATGGAATGGGAGGATAGTCGGCGCGACCGCGCGGTTCTCTCGGTTGCCGACCGCCAGCACTGGAGGCCATTAGGCCCGTCCCTGTCGCCCTGGCCGGGCGAGGATGAGCGTGGTACGAAGAGCGTGATTAGATCACGCGAGTATTGCATCCCCTGGCGTCACACGCCTGGATTGGACGGCTTCCAAACCGCACGCTCAGGAACCGGAAGAGACAAGTCACTCGCCTCTGAATCAAGATGCCGCGACAGCGGCCACCCCGTCATCCCTCCCTGGCGACTTGCCCAGGTCAATCCGCTAACGAGATCAGTCGATGAAGTCGTCGGGATTGATGGGCCCGGTTTGAGGCAAGTCTGACGCTGTGGTGATCGCCTGCCTCCTGACCTCCCGCCAGCCGTCGTGTCGGCCCTTCGCAACTGGCGGAAGCTTCCCCGTCATATCCGCACGGCTGTGGAAGCTCTGCTGACCGGCGACGCCCGGGTGCATGCTGGGATGCCATCAGGTGACTGTGAAGCGGGCCGTGAAGCGCGGGGAACTGCCGCCGCCCGTGCGAGTGATGGGCAAACCGACCTGGACAGTGGGGCTAATTCGCACGCACATGGAGAAACGTCTCGAGGACGTAGCAAGAGACGCCCTGCGAACAGAGCAACGAATCCGTCAGCTCGACCCTTGACTTTCGCAGATTGCGAAAATAGGATGTGAGCATGGCAAGACGAACCAGAGCGCAACTCGCTGCGGACAAGCTTCGCACGGGGCGTCCTCCGAAGCATCCATCGGAGAGGCATAGCGAGCAGGTCATGGTGTACTTGACGAGAGCCGAGCGGCGACGCTTGGGGGCTTTGGCCCGCAAGAGAGGTGTTTCGCTCGCATCGCTCATCATGTCGCCCTGGCGCAAGGAGCAATGAGATGGCTGGCGTGCGCAAGAAACCTGGTGGCAACGGGAAGTTTCAGGCGTGGTTCAAGGATCACTCGGGACGCCGGAAGTTCTTCTGGGGGACGCGCAACCGGAGCGAGACCCTGCGCACCGCCCGGCGCCTGGAAGACGAGCATCGTCAGGTCGCCCTCGGCTATCGTCCCGCCCCCACGGAGGCGGACAAGGCGAAGCGACAGCAATTCGATGACGTCCGAGAGGGATATCTGAACTGGGGAGCAATTCAGGGAGGTCGCGGGGGACGCCCCTGGAGCGCAGTCCATGCACGAATGCGCCGGAACTTCCTGGCGTACTGGAAGGAGTGGCTCCACCTAGAGACGATGGCGGATCTTCAGGGTTGCCTGCCGCGTGTAGAAGAGGCGGTGCAGGATCTCCTCGCCCGTGGCAAGAGCACCAAGACGGCATGGAGCTATGCGGACGGACTTCAAGCGTTCTGTAACTGGTGCGTCCGCCGAGGCTATTTGAGCGAGAACCCTGTTGTGCGCCTGCCAAAGCTGGACACGTCACCCCGGATCAAGCGTCGGGCAATGACATCCGAGGAGATCCACCGATTGCTCAGCGCATGCCCGACCCACCGCCGTCTGCTCTACGAGACGGCCTTTTTGTCGGGCCTCCGTGCGGGGGAACTCAGAGCGCTGGAAATCCAGCATCTCGACGCTGGTGCGGGTGGAGTCTGGCTTGATGCAGCGTGGACCAAGAACCGACAACCCGGATTCCAGCCGCTCTCTGCCGAATTGGTGCGGCGCCTACAGGCCTTCGCGGCTGAGGGGGAAGCCGCGAAGCTCTACTCCAGATTCACTCGGAACAGCGACCGGGAGCCGCCGTGCAGCCCGTTGCTTTACGTTCCAACCCACATGGCGAGGGCCATGGACGAAGACCTAGGCAACGCCGGGATTCCAAAATGGACGCCAGAAGGCAAGTTGGATTTCCATGCCGCGCGCACTGCATACTCCACGATGCTCGTCGAGTCCGGGGCAACTTTCAAGGAAGCCCAGGTTATGGCCCGCCACTCCACGCCGACCGTGTTCGCAAACACGTATGCTCGCACCCGGCGTGAGCGGTTGGCAGAGGTGGCGGAGCGGGTCGGAAAGATTGTTCTAGGCGACGAGAATTGTGCCGAATGCGTGCCACACGGAGCTACTGGGGCCGAAGGCGAAACCGGCAACATCCCATCTACAGAGAAGTTGCCGGTCAAGACCATCTGTGGAGGCGGCGGGAATCGAACCCGCTACGCGCGTTTCTCATAACCCATTGATGGCGCGTAGCTTTCGCGCAAGTTCTTTGGGATCGAAGCTGCTACGGATCGCGTTTCCTTCCTCACCGTTCCTCCCCATTTCCCACCATTCCGCCAAGCGCGGGGAGACGGCGGGGAGACGACGGGGCCAATTCGGGTCTCTCGGCTCCTGTGGCTCCCATGTCATTGCCGACGCAGGCGCGGCGATTCCGCTTCAGAGCGTGGCGGCCCTCCAGGCGATCCACGGGGGGGCTGCCGTATGAACCGCCCCCAATCTGCCACCGAGCTGGCCTACCGCCTCGAGAATCCAGCCGAACTCCCCGCGCCGGTACGCAAAGCGCTGGGCCGGCTCGCCCAGGAAGGCGTGCCGGCGGAGGCCCTCGAGGGCACGCTGCGCCGATACGCGCCCTTCCTGCGCTCCGGCCTTTGCCGGGACCCGTACCGCTTCCTGAGAAACCGTCTCGATCTGGATCGCCCCAACGACTTCGCTTCCGTCGCCTCGATCGCAGGCGCTATGCCGAAAAAGGCGCCTGCGGAAGCCCCAATCCTGCACGAAACCCCGGCCCCTCGCGCTGAATCTGACGTTACGCAAGCGGCCGAACCGGGCCCGCAGGAGCAGGCCCCGCAGGATCCCGCCGGCGGTGCGTGCGAGTTGCCTGCCTTGGGAGAGCTGCTGAAGCTCGCGCGGGCGAACGGGGCGCGCTGCTCGCTGCGGCCGGGGGAGCTGTTCATTCTCGGGACGGTCGATCGGGTTCTGATCCGTCGGCAAGGGTGGGGTCCCGCAGATCGGGACGCGAAGACCCGGGCCGCGCTGCGGATCTCCACCCATCGCATCGCCGCCACCCGGGCGCGCGGGATGCGACGCAAGGACCCCAGCGCCAGCGGCCCCTCGGTCCGGTCGGTGCAGCGCGATCTCCGCCGACTGCTTGACTGCGGCTTGCTCGCCGAGGCGGGCCGGTCCCCTCGAGGCGCGCCCCTCGTCTTCGCCCCTTGGGTTCGATCGACCGTTGCCGAGACGGTCCAGGCGCTCGGTCGGGCAATGGACCTGCTCGCCCGGATCCACCCCCTGCGCGCCGAAAGTGCCCCCGAGGTGTCGGGCATGGTGTCGCGGGAGGTGTCGCCCAATTTGTCGCCCATGGTGTCGCCCTGGAATTCGGCGCAATCGCAAGCGCCACCTGAGGTTAAACCCTGTTCGCCAGCGGAAGGACTTAAAGGACCCCAAGAAGAGAAAGAGAAAGACAGGGGGGGGCAAGGCCCCCCCTCTGAGGCGCGCGCGCCGCTGAATGGTTCGATCTCGGGCGAATCGCGGACCCCGAAAGACAAGCCGAAGAGGACTCGCCAATGGGTCGAGGTCACCGGCGACCGTGAGATTGACGGAGAGATCGATCGCGAGTGCCGCGCCATCTACAAACTCACCACCGGCGACGCCTACGCCGCCTTGAGCCCCGACGACCGATGCATTGCCCCCCGTCTGCAGGCGGAGGCGAAGCACTACAAGGCCACGGCCTCCGAGATCCTGAAGATCGCCACCGAAGCCCGGGAGATCATCGAACGGGGAGACATGCACAAGACGCCCCGGGCGCTCGTGTCGCATCTGTTCCGGGAGCAATTTGCCGAGGTCGAGGCGCAGAAGGCGGCCGACGCCGCCGAGGTCGCATGCCGGCGACGGGAGCGCGAGCAGCAGATCAGGCGCCGCGACGATGCCGCCAAAGAGGCCGCCGAGAACGCACACACCGACCGCGCGCGCCAGTGGGTTGCCGAGAACGGACCCGATGCCGAACCGCCCCCGGAGCTGGCCGACGCGGTGGCGACGAAGAGGAAAGCCGACGCCGCCCGGACAGAGTGTCGCCGGACGTTGAGGAGCTAGCCATGTGCGAGCCGCGAGAGGACAGCACGGACAGCCTGACATTGCCTGCAGGCACAACGCCGCGGGAGAGCGAGACGGCTTGCCGAATTCTTTCGGCGATCACCGCCCGCCTCACCGCCGGCGAGGCCCGGGCCTTCCTGCCGACTGTGCAGGAATGCATTGACGCCCACGCGCCCTTGGCAGATGTGCTGGCGATCCTGAAAAGTCAGGGACCCGGCCCGGACCCCAGCGGGGCCTTGCGAGATGCCTGCCGCCTGGCCCTCGAGGCTGGACTCTTGCGACCCCGCCCCAGGCCCCGTCGCAGGCGGGCTCCGGCTGGCGTCTCCTCGCTATCGCTCACTCGATCGGGGCGGAGGCAGAAGCGCACCTGGGAAGGGCAGTCACGGCGCAGGAGTACGTTGCCCTGCTACTCGAGCACGCCGCGCTGCGAGAAGTGGGAGCGGAAGGCGAAGGGAAGGCGAAGAGGGGAGGCGACGGGAGATGAGGGGGGATAGGGGCGTCTTGAGACCCACAGCCTACAACAAGAGACCGATGAGAGTCCACAGGGCGAGCGCGGCAGTAAAACTGGAACCTTGGCTTTCCGAGGCATTGAAAGGCGAGTGAGGACGACATGTCAGAGGCACAGAGCGAACACAGAGGCCCCGTGCCTGAGCCGCCCAAGCACCTGAGAGAGCGATCGCGGGCCCTTTGGAGGGCAATGGTCGGGCGGCAGGTGCGAAGCCCCCAGCGGCTCGCTCTCTTCCAGACCGCCCTCGAGGCGCTCGACCGAGCCGATCAAGCCCGCGAGGAAGTGGCAGCAGGCCACATGACCACCACCACGCCAGCGACGGGTGCCGTTCACCTGCACCCGTTGCTTCGGGTCGAGCGTGAGGGAAGAACTCTCTTCGCCAAGCTGTGGGGCGATTTATCTCTTCGCTGGGATCCCGACGTTGACCCTGACCCCGCGCCGGCGATCCGGCCTTGGAATCCCGAGCCCCGGGACTAGGGCGACATCTCGGCAGGAAGGCGGAACCGATGAGTGAAAGGCAAGAGGCGCGCTTGGCGATCAGAATGATACGCCCTGCGCCGCCCTCAATCGGCACCTGGACGGAAGGCAACAAGCTCGAAGTTCCCGAGAAGGTCGGCCGGACACTGATCGAGCAGGGATACGCTGAGCCGGCCACGGCTCCCGATCGGAGCCCAACGAAGGCACGGCGGCCGCGGAAGATATCGACAGAAAAGGCCCTCGCCGACACCAAGCCAGAAGCACAAGGGGCGATTCCGCCCCCTAATCCGATGGCGGCCTGGAAGAGCGAGGGAGAGAGCGATTGACCCGCGCCGCGGCTCCTGGGCCATGCGCCTGGGAGAGCGGAGTGGATCGGCCAGGGATCTCGACGCCATGTGCGCCCGAGTCCCGACACCTCGCCTGCGCCGCGGCATGTCCCGGCAATGGTGGGCAAGACAACCCGACAGATTCTGAGATTCCGACGAGTAAGGAGATACCCATGTCTGAATTGTTGTTGCGGAAGCTCGAGAAGTGGATAGCGGGCAAGCGGCCCGAGGCGACGCCGGAGCTCCAACGGCTGATAGACGAAGCCGATGGCATCATGGCGCGCGGGAAGGAAAAGGGATTCACGGTCGAGGATGACAAGCGACTGGATGAGATTTGCACGCAGGTCGAGAACGACAGGCACATTCTCCAGCCCCGACTTACACAGATGGACCCCGGCGACGGGATCCCGGGCGGCGGCTGGGCCTTCGAGGTCGGAGCCGTGCGAGCACTCACCCCCGCGCAGCGCATGGTCGATCATGTCAAGCGCAGCGGCCTGGATGGAATCGAGCCTGGGGAACTCTCGCTGGGCAGAATGCTGCGCGGTTCCGTGCTCGGCGACTGGAAGGGTGCAGAGGCGGAAAAAAGAGCGATCGGAGAGTCAACCGGGGCGTTGGGAGGCTTCCTGATTCCGGACTCCCTCAGCGCGACTATTATCGACCTCGCCCGCAACAAATCGCGCTGTATCACGGCTGGCGCTCAGACGCTCCCCATGGCGACTGCGGAAGTTCACTTGGCCCGAGTGACCGGCGACGCGTCGGCTTTCTGGCGCCAGGAGCACGGCGCAATAACCGAGAGCGACCCGGCCTTCGAACGGATTATTCTCAAGGCAATGGCGCTCGGGATACTCGTCCGTGGCTCGGTCGAGCTTTTGGAGGACAGTCCCGCCATGGCGGAGATGATCGAGACACTGATCGCGGAGAAGCTCGCTCTCTCGCTGGATGCCGCGGGGCTCATGGGAACGGGAGTCGGTGCGCCTCGAGGTTTATTCTACACCGAGAACGTCGGCGAGTATTCGATGGGAACCAACGGGGCCGCCCCAACTTCATACGATTCCTTCTCGCAAGCGATGCAGACGTGTATGGAAGCCAACGAGGAACCCAACGCGATCATCATGGCCCCTCGCACGTTCGGAACACTTGACCGCCTGAAGGAAGCGACGACTGGCGCCCCGCTTGGCGCGCCTACGAGCTATGCGGAGATCAAGAAGTTCACCACCAACCAAGTGCCGACAGACCAGACACAAGGCACCTCGAGCGTGGCGTCCTGTGCGTTTGTCGGCGATTTCCGGCAACTGCTTTTCGGGATGAGGACGTCACTACTTTTGGAAGCGACTCGCACCGGCGGGACCAATACCTTCGCCAAGATGGAGGTTTTGATCCGCGGCTATCTGAGGGCGGATGTGGCCGTGCTGCGGCCCGCGGCATTCACGATCATCAACGGAATCACTGAGTAACCGAGGGGCCCCCGGGCCTGCGCTGGGGGGCGCCTTACTACTTGTGGAGGATCACATGTTCCGAATCACGGAAGGTTTGAAGGTAGACGTGGGGCTGATCTCTCAGGCCCTGAACAACACCAACGCAACCGGCGAGTACCACCCGATGAATGACTACCGGCGAGCCGCCGTGGTCCTTAGCGGGGGAGCGATGGCGAAGACCAAGACGACCAAAATTGAGTTCCTTCAGGCAATTGATCAAGCGGGCACTTCGGCCAAGGCGATTTCAACTGCTGAAGCAACGATAACGGCTAACGCCTTGGTCACGGAGCTGACGATCACTTGCGCGACTGTCCTCAACACCGAGACGGTAACCATTAACACTCTGGTGTTCACGGCTCATACAGACACGACAACGCTCGCCAGTCGGCAGTTCTCGATCGCCGGCAACGACACCGCAGACGCCGCGCAACTGGTTCTCTGTATCAATGACGCAACTTATGGCGTGCCTGGAGTGACGGCAACGAGCGCTCTGGGAGTCGTAACTCTGAAGGCCGATCCGAGAGGTGAGGCAACAATCACTGCGGCGAGCACGGATGCAACCTTCACCGTGGCTACAACGGCCGCCCAAGCCTACGTCGAACTCAACGGCGGCGACTTGGACCACGCCAACTCCTTCGACCACATCGCCGTCAAGGTAACGACGACCGCCAACAGCAACGTGGCCGCGGTGCTCCTGAGGTCGCCAAGAGAAATGCCCGCCGGGCAGGAGGTCGGTGCATCGGCGGTTATCTGACCCGAGCTGAACGCGGGAGCTGTTTCTTGTTTCGCAGCCCCCGCGTGGTGCCGGCCGGGCCGGAGGTGGTGCGCTAGCGCGGTGCTGTAGAGCCATGCAGGACCGCCTGGCGGATAGCATCCCACCTCGGAAGTGTCTGGCTGGCGATGCAAGGCGCTCGACTCCTCCTTCATGCGAGCGCCTCGAGAGCCCCCGGTGCGCATGGCATCGGGGGCTCTCTGTGCCTGGAGATCGGGCGCGGCAATGGGGGGCGATCGGGATCTCGCGCTATTGGAATATCGCGATACCAGGGGCAACGCATCTCGCTATCCGAATGGTTGTGCTTCTTCTAGGAGATGGTTTTCAGCGGCTCCCAGGAGTCTGTAGGGCCGCACTAAGGGAGGTGTGACTATCGGTCAGCTTCTGTGTCGGGCGGCGGGAGGGCGGCTTCCCTGAGAAGCCAATCATACTTCCTCCAATCCGCCTCCAAGTGCTGCGTATCGAACAAGGCGACGATCTGTTCGCACTGGGACTTCAAATTCTCGCCGTGGTTGAGGAAAACCAGGTGATCGACGAGCATTCCTCTTGCACCAGGTCCTGCCATATTTTCTGCCGTTCTGCTGACGAATCTCACGAACTCCGGGCACCCGTGTTTGTCTCCATTCGTGGCAAGGATATCGTACAAGGCGCTGAGATCGTAGATGGGAAGGGGGCGGGTGATGACGACACTCACGACGCGAAGGTCGCTGGCGATGCCCCCCCTCATCTGCGGAGACATCGCTAGGACCCGGATGTGGTACTGGTACTCGCGGAGATCCCGCACTTCACGGGCGAGGTCGACGAGTTCGACACTGACGTCTGGAATCTCCCGCAACTCACGGGTCAAGAAGCTCGTCACTTGAGCCTTCGTAGCCTCATCGTCACATTGGACCTCTACGAGGACGCGGAACCTTCTGGGAGACGAATCCTCTTCTTGGGCGAGGCATGGGGATCCACCGGTGAAAGCCAGGAGAACGGCTAGCGCGATCAGGAATCGCATGGTCTCGGCTCCTTTCCAGAGCATCCCGCCCAAGAGCTGTTCGGGAGGCATGGATCGTTCCCTGAAGGCTTCGCTCCCGCGTCTGGCCGCAGCGGTCCTCTGGATCTCCTTTCGGCCCGTTGCTCGGGTTTCGGGAGGATTGGTCCTCTAGCCGGGAATCCGAGGCCCTAGGATGCTCACAGAGAGCCGGTCAGCTCCTTGCGGGGGACAAGCTATGACGTACCCGCCTAACCTCGCTCAGCCAAGCATTCGCCCTGCCAGGTCACCTAACCATCTGCCTATGTGACGGTTAGCACCAGTAAACGAAAATGAAAGAAAATGCTTGCTGTATCCCATATCGGGGGGTAATATTGCCCTGCCAATAAGGGGACACGGAAAAGGAGGACGGGCGATGGGCGACTTCAAGGTCAGAATGACGGATGAGACGCACCAGGAATTGAAGCGGGTGGCTGCCGACTACGGTGTCCCGATGGGCCCGGCGATCGAGATCCTCATTCAGCATGGAGCGCTCTTCGCAGACGTGACCCGCATCCTGACCGGCGATGACTGGGAAGGCACTGTGGAGGCGGGGAAGATCGTCACCGCGTATGACGAGCTCTTGGGGCGGGCAAGACGGTTGATTGAGAAGCGCCGGAAAGCCCGGGGGCTGAAGGGCCAGAACTAGGGAGGGGCATCGGATGCCGACAGGATTGACCCATCGGCGCAAGCGGCGGGATGACAAGGAGGTCGCGGGCGTGCCCCCCGTGACTGACCCTTTGTCCCTCCCCTATCTCCTGACCGTTGAAGAGGCGGCACCCTTGCTCCGCACCACGCCGAAAGGCGTCTACTGCATGCACGACCGCGGCAAGCTCCCAGGGGCAATCCGCCGCGGTCGGAGACTTCTCGTGGTCCGGGATCGCCTGCTACAATGGATCCGCGAAAGCTGCGCGTCATCGCCCACTGGAAAGGAGCGGTGACGGGATGATCAGGATCGTACCGTACAGGAGAGGCGGATGGGAGTACGACATCCGGACGCGGGCACCGAACGGCGAGAAGATTCGCGAGCGAAGGAAATCGCCGGTCGCGTCCCGGTCCGGATCGCTGCGCTGGGCGCAGGATCGGGAGCGAGAGCTCCTGATTCGCGCATCGGCCGCGCCCAATTCAGAAACGCCCAGGCCGCCGGTGCCCACGCTCAAGGAATTCTACCCGCGGTTCCTCCGAGAGTACCCCGAGGCCGAGCGGCACAAGCCCTCGGGGATCGCGGCCAAGCGGACCATCCTCAAGGTCCACCTCGTCCCTCTTCTGGGATCCATGCCACTCGATCAGATCGGGCCGGCGGCGGTCCAGAAGGTCAAGGTGGCGCTGAAGGATCGGAAACCCAAGACCGTCAACAACGTCCTCTCCGTGCTGCACACGCTGCTCACCAAAGCCCTGGAGTGGGAAGTCATCGCCGATCCGCCCTGCCGGATGCGTCTTCTCCATTGCGAATCGCCGGAGAAGCCCTTCTGGGATTTCCACGAACTCGAACGCCTGATTTCCTGCGCGCGCGAGACGGGATGGAGGGAGTATCTGGCCGTGCTCCTCGGAGCGAAGGCCGGATTGCGATGCGGCGAGTTGATGGCCCTCGCGTGGACCGACGTCGATTTGCGTCGTCAGCCCCAGCGCCTGACCGTACGCACATCGGAGTGGAAGGGGCACGTCACCGAGACGAAGGGCCGCAAGGTGCGCCGGATTCCTGTGGGTGCCGTGCTTGCCGCGGCGCTCATGACGCACCGGCACCTCCGCTCGGAGCGTGTCCTCTGCTGCGACGACGGAAAACCTCTAACCCAGAAGATGGTCAGAACCGTCGTCCAGCGCGTCGAGCGGCGCGCGGGGCTGCACCCTCTCGGGGTGCACGCCCTTCGCCACACGTTCTGCTCTCACCTTGCGATGAGGGGGGCAACACTGCCCGAGATCATGAAGCTCGCGGGCCATGTCAATCCTTCGACCACGATGGTCTACATGCACCTTTCGCCCGCAGCGGAGGAGAACGCGATTCAGAAGCTGGACGAGCCCGCACCTTGGGGAGACCTCGGGGAGACGGCAGAAGGACACGATGCCAAGTAGCTCGCTTCAAACGCATTACGCTGTGGAGGCGGCGGGAATCGAACCCGCGTCCGGAAGAGATTCATCAAGTGCATCTACGTGCGTATCTCACTGTTTGATCTCACCGTCCGGGACTCCAGTGAGCGGGATTCCCGTCCGGCCAGCCCTGGAAGTTTCGCGGTCCGCCTCGGGCAGGCGAGCCGCTAGCTCACGGTGACAGCGCCGCTCAACACCCCCGCGGGCGCAGGTGCTGGAGGCGAGCTGCATTAGGCTGCAGCTAGTGCCGGCTCATAGTCGGCAATTGTGTTTTCCCTACTTGTTTAACGAGCCAGTAGGGACCTCGGCACGCAGCACAGGACTCATTCTCCCCGTCGAACCCAATTCGCCCCCCTATCCTGCCTATCGGCAGCAGGGGCCGGCTTCGCCGGCAGAGACAGCTCAGGCAGGGCAGCCATGCCT
>JAGMBO010000052.1 GCA_023129715.1 Candidatus Eiseniibacteriota bacterium
GATTAAGAGTCAGTTGCTCTGCCAATTGAGCTAGTGGCGCTCACCCTTCGCATCCACCTCCACTTGAAGGCAGCAGTGAGCCTATCGCCTACCTGCCCCTGGGGTCAAGCCTTTGTAACCCGAGCTCTCGGGGTCGGTTCCGGCTGCGCACGGACGCCCTGTGGGGCGCAGGATCGCCGACGCGGTGATCCTGACAACCCCACGGCAGCCCGAAGCGCCCAGCGGGGGGGGATGTGATGCCCTATGACGATGTGATGCCCTGGATGACGATGTGACGCCCTTGGTGACGGTGAGCCGACCCGTGGACCGACGCCCCGCGGCGGAACTAGAAGGGCAGATCGTCATCCTCGCCAACCGGATCGAGGGAGCTGTCGGGCGTGTACCCGCTCTCCTTGTCCCGCGACCCCTGCGCCACATCCCGTGCCCCCTGCGCCACCGCTCCGGCTCCGGCCTCCTCCGGCTGGTAGCTGGTCTCGCCCTCGCCGCGGCCGCCGAGCATGATCATGTTCAGCGCCACGATCTCGGTCGTGTAGCGCTTCTGGCCCTGCTGGTCCTCCCACTGGCGGGTCTGCAGGCGCCCCTCGATGTAGACTTGGCGTCCCTTGCGCAGGTACTGGCCGCAGATCTCGGCGAGCTTGCTCCAGGCGACGATCCGGTGCCATTCCGTGCGTGTCTGGCGGTTTCCGCTCCGATCGGTGTAGACCTCATTGCTCGCCAAGCGGAAGTTGGCCACCGCCGAACCCGACGGTGTGTGGCGCACCTCGGGGTCACTGCCGAGATTGCCGATCAACATGACCTTGTTGAGCGATCGCATCGTCCCTCCCTGACCGTCCAATCGAGAGACCGCGCCGTAGGCTCGACGGCCTGGAGCGGCCCCGCCGCAGTGGCCGAATTCTTGACCTCACCCCATCTTCCGGGCTACGCTCCCGGTTGACAAGACCCTTTCGGGGTGTGGCGCAGTCCGGTAGCGCACCTGCTTTGGGAGCAGGGAGTCGGAGGTTCAAATCCTCTCACCCCGACAGTCCGCTCCACCTACGGATCCGGTAGCCTCACAGAGGCCAAGCGTGTCCGCAGCCTCCCTCCGCCGACTGTCAGGCGCCGCAGGAGGCTCGTCGCCCGCTCCCCTAGCCCCGCCCGGGCCCCTGGAAGAACTTCATGAATTGGACCCGTTCAAAGAGGGCCGGATCCTTACTCTCGGCCTGGCTCAGTTTGCCGCGGAAATCATCGAGGCACCCAAAGCCTTTCCTGTCCATCCAGGTCTCGAGCTCATCGAGCATCGTGCGAACATAGCCCCGCCGGTGCATATAGAGCGCCGAGACGACCTGCACCACTTGGGCGCCCGCGAGGAATTGCTTGATCATCGCGGTGCTGTCGTGGATGCCGGTCGAGGCGGCGATCTCGCAGCTGATGCGGCCGTAGGAGAGTGCCACCCAGCGCAGGGAGATCGGGAACTCCTCGGGTGAGCTCAAGACCTTCGAGCTCATGATCTCCATCTTGTCGATATCGAAATCGGGGCTGTAGAAACGATTGAACATGACGACGCCGGCGACGCCTGAGTCGCAGATCCTGCGGATCAGCTGCAGGAGGCTGGAGAAGTAGTAGCTCATCTTGACGATGATCGGGATCGAGATTTCTTGCCGAACACGGCGAATGACCTCGAAGTAGAGATTCTCGGTTTCCTTGCTGTCACGGCTCATGTCCGATGGCAGGAAGAACATATTCAGCTCGAGCGCATCGGCGCCGGCATCTTCCAGGAACTTGGCGAAGGTCGTCCACTCATGGGAATAGACGCAGTTGATGCTCGCGATGACCGGGATGCTGACGCTTTTCTTGGCGTCCCGAATGAGCTGCGTGACACTGTCAAGATGCTGGGCCCGGATGTGGTACTCATAGCTGTCGTAGTCGATCAGATCGCGCCCCTGGGCACGCAGGCCGGCCATGACACTCTCGTGCTCGAGGGCGATCTCTTCCTCGAAGATCGATCCCAGCACCACAGCACCCGCCCCGCTCTCTTCGAGCTGCTGGATCTTGCGCACCGAATCGGTCAGATCCGAACTGCCGATGATAATCGGGCTCCTCAGCGTGAGGCCTGCATAGCTGGTCGATAGATCGGGCATCGCTCTCCTCCCTCGGGCATCCTCCATGACCCACCCCAGGACCCTTGGGCCCATGCGTCACCGCTGGCCGCATTGTGCCGTCTGGCACCGTGGAAAGCAACCAGGACGGCAGGGCCGCGGAGCTGGCACCCCTCAGCGCTCACTCTGACGGCGGGCGCCCGAGCGAACGAGTTCGTATCCGTTGGCACCGACGCACCTGGGCGAGCGTGGAGGAGGAGGCGACCAACGGATACCTCATCCCGTCAGACGAGGCGGCCGCGTTCCCGCAGCGACGTCTGGTACAGCAGGACCTGGAATAGAGCTTGAACCGATTGCAGCCGCGGCTGAGGATAAGCGTGCGGTTCGTACGAAGTCTGTTGTCCCAACGGATCCCATTGCTCGGATTGCGCGGAGTCCGTTGCGGGAGAGGCAATCCATGACAGATCCCGAGGCCCTTCACTATCGCCGCGGCCGAGACTCTCGTCTCACGCTGGCCACCGGAGCGCAGTATCACCTCATCCTGAGCGATTTCATCGGGGTCAAGACGGTACTAGAAGTGGAAGACGTGCTCTTCCACCTCAACAGC
This sequence comes from Candidatus Eiseniibacteriota bacterium, assembly GCA_023129715.1. Lineage (GTDB taxonomy): Bacteria > Eisenbacteria > RBG-16-71-46 > CAIMUX01 > WJJG01 > JAGMBO01. The sequence continues at coordinate 2,683 of JAGMBO010000052.1, forward strand.
GCCGTCATGATGCCGACGAAACCCTTGGGTCCATCCGCAGCACAGCACGCCGGTGAGCCTCCCGGCGGCACCGGCCTGGCCCTCGCCAAGCTGCAGAACACCCTGAGCGGCTTGCACGTAATCCGGGCGACATACACCTTCATCGCAGAGAACCCCAAGAAGCTCCTCGTCATCGCGGGCCATACCGATACCGCCGGTGGCCCCGCCCATAACTTCAGCCTGTCCGAGGCGCGGGCGAATGGGGTTCTGCATCTGCTCATGGGCGACCGTGATGCATGGGCGTCAAACTGCACACAGAATCACCAGGTAGAGGACTATCAGCAGATTCTCCAGCACTTCGCCGCCATGCTGCTCTGGCCATGCGACCCGGGCCCGGTAGACAACAAGATCGGGCCCAGAACCAGGGGCGCAGTGAGAAGGTTCCAGCAGGCGTACAATACCAATCGCAGCGATCTGAGCATTGCCGGACCCGATCTCTCCATCAAGGAACCGTCCGGCAAGGAGATTGACGCAGAGACCTGGCGGGCCTTTTTCGATCTCTATGTTTGGGAGATCGCGATCATCACACTCGGTAGCGCCGACGCTACCGACCTCGAAGACTACCGCGCCAAGATCGCCTTTGTGGATGACAACCAGAAGGTCCTGCCCTGCGGGGAGTCATTTCCCATCGCTGCCCCAGACAGGAAGAACTACAAGTCTCAACGGAACCGCCGAGTCGAGATTCTCTTCTTCGACCACAGCGAAGCACCCGGCACAGTGGAGTTCCCCTCTCCAGGTGATGAGCCCTTCCAGCCCCAAGACGTGCCGATCTACGACCCCAGCCGCGTTGAGCACTGCCACTTGAAGCCCGTCGAGCCCGAGTTCATCGTCTGGCTGGACATTCAGACCGTCAATTCCCTCGGCCACCCGGTCCCCGATTTCGAACTGAACTTCCAATCAGAGAACGAGCATCTCGGCAAGAGCGACGTGCGCACAGCGAAAACCAATGCCGACGCACATGCGCGCCTCCTCGGTGTCCCCGCAGGCAAGATCGCCTTCACCGACCTCGACGGGAAGCTGCTCAGCATCTTCCAACGCGGAGAGGTCTCCGACGCGGTCCTACACATCCACAGCTCGGTCCCGGGAATCATCAGTATCATCGTCAGCGAGGCGACCGAAGAGCAGAAGAGAGAGCGCGAAGAGCATCGCAAGATCTACCTTCACCTGCCTCTGGGCGAGGACGAGGAATTCACGCGGCCTGCCCCCCGCGAGAAGGTAGTCCAGACCTTCCTGAGTGCCAGCGAACGTGTGCTCGCCGCAGACAACTTGGCCATGGCTGCCGGCATGAAGGACAGGCAAATCAACAGGCAGAGACTGGTCCGGGAGGTTCTTAGCACCTATCTCCAGGACTACTACCCCATCGCCGCAAAGCGCGGCTACTACGTCCAGTTCCTCTACAACGCCGATGGCCAGCCCAAGCTCGCAGTCATGGACGCCTCAGGACAGGAGCTCGCGAACTTCGCTTTGATTCACCAAGAACAGGGTATGATCGGTGCCTACTCCCTGTTTGAGTCTCTCGACAGGCCGCTCTTCATCGACTTGGCCCACCGTTGCTTCTGGATTCCTATCGCCGGTCGCGAGAAGGAAAACACTACGATCTTGGATCTGATCGCTGATCAGGACCGTGACCGCTACCTGGACGTGATCTCCAGCCGCTCAACGAGGGTTCCAATCGTCTTCGTCGGCAAGACGCTGGCGCACTACGCCTACGTTGCGCTCAATGGGGGAACAGGCGCGCTTGAGAACTATGGCGAGAATGAGCAGATCAATGACCACATCCACGACCGCAACGTCGCCGTGGTTGAGGCTCACGCGACGATCTACGCCGGGTATATTCATGACTATGTGGAAGAAGTCGAAGCGTGCAAGACCGAGCAGGCCCTACGCAAGCTGGGTCCCCCGATGCACTACTTCTGCTATGCGGTTCCCCCCGGCGCAACGAGTGAGCGAATTGTCGAGCTGGCCGAAGCCAATTCAGGCGCCACAGGCTACTTCCGAGCCTGGGTGGCAATCGCCGCGAAGGTCAACGAGTTTATCGGTCGACGCTCGGCCGGGTTCTTCTTCGTCATCAAGGTTACGCTGGAGAAGAAGATCAATAGCATCAGCAAGGTTGAGGTTGAATACAACTTGAATATCGATTCCGACGGAAAGCTACTGGAGAAGGTGAATCGCAAGCTCATCATCGGAGCAGAGTTCAAGGGCCCCCTCGATTTGAACAAGGTCAGTCGCATGTCGAAGAGGATCAAGGTTGGAGGCGGAATCGAGCACGAGATCGATCTGGAGACTGGCGAGGGAAAGACCAAGGTCTCGGCGAAGTTCGGGCGCTACGGGGCGGAGATGAGCAACGACGGAAGCGCCAAGTTCAGTGTTGGCCCAGTCTCCACCGAGGTGAATCCGCAAGAGACGACTTTCGGAGCCGGGGTCACCATCGAGCCCCCGATGGGGGAGGGCGCCAAGATCTACTTCGGAATCCACTTCCAAGGGCTTCGTGAGGATACGGTCCTCGCCTATGTCTCGAACGCACCCGGATTCTTCGAGCGCCGGCCTTTCTCCGAGCTGCTATCGTCTAGGACCCAGTGGAACGATCTCACCTTTCAGGAGCAGGCCAAGCTACAGGATCTGGGTTTCTCAGCCAAATCCTGGAATGAAAAGCACACCAAGACGATCGACCAATTCCCCAAGTCCGCCCGCACCAAGTACCACAAGCTCGAGGCGCAACAGAAGATTGCGGCTATTCATCTGGGCTTCAACTCGACGACGTGGCCCAGTGAGATGAAAAGGACAGCGAACCAATAGCTTAAGGGGGCATACTTCTAGGCCAGGAAGCTCGAGAAGGAAAACCGAGATGTCAAGATTCCTGGACACGGATCTCTGGGGCGCCCCACGATCGATCCGGGACCGCTGCGCATCCCGTGCGCGGTTTCCCTCCCGCCCCTGCCCGTTGACAGATCTCCGTGCCAGTAGGACACTAGGCCAACCGGCGGCCAATCCGAGGTCCCACGGGGATGGCTTTCTTTGGCCCCTGCCTCCGCCGCGCAATCGCCGTGGGAGGCGGGATATTCGTGCGCCTGTAGCTCAGTGGATAGAGCAGCGGATTTCTAATCCGCTGGTCGCAGGTTCGATTCCTGCCAGGCGCGAAGAGTCACATCGTTCGACACGGACCGGTGGCTACAGATCTGCTACAGCTTCCGCGCGCCGCCCATCGCGCTCGATGGCTTGGCCTGCCCTGCAAGTCGGCTCATCGCACGAGCAGCATCCGCCTCGCCTCGCGCTGCCCCTTCCAGCGAAGTTCGTACAGATAGATGCCAGCGGGGACCGGTTCCCCAGCCTGATTCCTCGCGTCCCAGGTAACACTATGCGAACCAGGGCCATGGGAAGCAGCGCGAAGCGTCCGTATCATCCGGCCCGTGGCGTCATAGACGTTTACGACGGCCGCTCCCTCAGAGGGAGTCAGGTAGCTGACTCGCGTCCCCGCAGTGAACGGGTTGGGTTTGCTAGGTTCGAGGATCAGCTGTGACCGACCCGTCCCTCGCTGCTTAACTGCTTGGGGATCGACGGTCCTGGCAACCCGGAAACTGATGCCGTAGCTGTAGCTGGCGCTCGGATAAGCATGATCCCGAATGGCGCACCGCAACTCGGCGGCTGGGCGCTGCCAGGCGCCGCCACGAAGCACACGCTCAAGCGCATACGGATAACTTCCGCCTGTAGGATCGATCACCGGATCCGTTCCCAGATCGCACACATGCCGATCATTGCACCATTCATACAGATTCCCCGCCATGTCCGAGAGACCCAACGCCTCTGGTGCGTCGGGATAGGTCCCCACTGGCGAGGTCCAACCGACACAAAACGAGCCAGGATAGCCAATGCCGTAGTTCGCTCGGTCGCAATTCGGTTCAGCATTCCCCCAAGGGTAGATCCGCTCGTCATCCCACTGCGCCGCGTACTCCCATTCTGCGTCCGTCGGCAATCGATAGCCTTCCGCCGCGTAGGGATCTCCCCCGTTGCAGGACCAATCTCCGGTGTGTTCGTAGGCCCGCGGCAGGCCCGCCTGCAGACTCAGCCAGTCGCAGTAGCGCACCGCCCCGTGCCAGGTGACCTCTATTACCGGGTGGTCCGCTGGGTTGTAGCCGTCGGGATAAGCGAGCTGGGTATAGCCTATCGGAGCTTCCCGGAGATGGAAGGTCCCCGCACCGTCGAACCGGATCTCGCAGCCGTTATCATTCAGATCCAGAAGCCCTTCGGTGCTCCCGTCCAGGTTGTCCTGCACCATTGATGTTGTCACCGTCACATGCCCATGGTTATACGCCCACTGAAGCGCCTCTATGTACTCTTGGTTCGTTACCTCGTGCTGCCCCAGGTAGAAATCCCGCGTCAGGGTCACCTCGTGCTCATCCACCCCGCAGAAGGCCTCCCCATCGCCCATGATGAAGGTGCCCGCTGGGACGATGACCATTTGGTCGAGGTAGTCTGCTGAAACTGAGACACTGAACGCGAGCACGACAAGACTGGCAAGGATGGCTTTGCGCATGGTCTCATACCTCCTGCGAGGAGTGAACGTTCGCTATGCTATGCAGCCGTTATCCCGATTTTACCACTGTACGGCAGCAGCTTCAAGCCGCGTTCCCCGTCAGTATGCCTGCCAGCACTTTCCCTGCTACAGTTCTGCTACAGTATCCGGGCGGAAAGGCAAGGAACGGGACAGAAGCGAGGGGAATCCACGCCCGGCCGCATCTCCTTGCCCGGTTTGCTATTGCATTCCTACAGCGACACTTCGGTGGCTTGGGCAGAATGGGCCTCAGCGGATTTCTAATCCGCTGGTCGCAGGTTCGATTCCTGCTAGGCGCAGTTCTCCTCTTGCGCGCAGCGACCCTACTGGCCCCGGCGAATGTAGATCGTTCCGTGGTAGGCATGGAACTGGAACTCCGGCCCGCCACCATTGATCTTCCCAGAGAAGACTCGTTCGACATGCGCGCGAAAGACGCCTTCGGAATCGCGGGCCGGCTCTTCCTCGATCTGCCTCACCTCGGCATCCTCAATGGCGAAGTCCGAATAGACCTCACCGCGGGAGCTCTTGATTCTGACCGTAGCTTGCACCGCAGAGGGCAGCGTGATGTCCAGGTCACCGTTCAGACTGGCGAAGGACATCGGCTTCTTGGGGGTCGCTTCGACGATTTCGGCGACGATGTCTCCTTGCAGTGTATAGGCCACCACGGTCCCTGAGACACCCTGCAGGGTTATCGCCCCCCCACGATTCTCCAGGTCGATCTCTCCATTGACGCCTTCGATCAGGAAGTCACCCGAATCCCTGGAGCGCAGTCGAAGAGAGGTCAGAACGGGGACCGTGATCGATACATCGACCGGCCGGTAGAACGAGTGCGTATCAACCTGGACCACGTTCTCCAGCTCTTCGACCGTCAGTTCCGAGAAGGTCACTGGAATCCTCTTAAGTGCTCCGCCCGGCTCGGCACGCTCGGAAGGGGGACTCTCGGGCCGGGACACAGCTTCAACGATCACCTTCCCGGCCTCGCCTGCTCGCACGGTGATGCTCCCCGTGGGCAAGGAGCAGTGCACCCAGCAAGGTCCTGACGGGTCGGTCAGCTCGACGGTGACGATCGAGCGCGCATCGTCCTCCGTCGACGCCGGTATCGCCGCTCCCAGGCAGAGCCACGCAAGGCTGAGGCCCGTGATCACACATCGCATGACGAGTCTCCTTCCAGCTCACATGCTCCGGCCGAGTCTCCAGCGCACGTGGGCACGCACGGCCGGATCGACCCGATCGTCGGTGAGCAGATCCCTGACGACTTGCTGCCCCTGCGGGTCATCGAGACCCGCCAACGTCTCGATCATCGCGATCTGCACCAGCGGCGAGGACTGCCCGGGTAGCGCCCCACGCAAGCCATCGCTCACCGCCTGGCGATCGAGATGACTCGCGAGGACATCCACCGCGGCTAGGCGGACGTTGACACTGGGGTCCGAGACGAGCGTCCCGATCAGCGTCTCGAGGACCGAGGCGGGAAGCCTCCCAGTCTGGCGAATGTTGTTGATGGCCGAGAGCCGATCCACCGCGGAGGCCTGGTCTATCCGCACCAGTGCAACCTCGTCCCGGAGACGCTGCACTTCCGACATGAGCGCCTCGATGTCCCTGCTGCCGGGACCCGGCCGGAGGTGCCATCCGAGGCCCAGGCCGGCAGCCAGGAGGACTAGCACCAGACCGAACTGCGCCGCAGGCCGGCGCGGCCACCAGCCGACCGGCCTGCTCGGCGCCCCCACACGCCCGCTCCCCTGCGTCCCACCTCGGTCCGCTCCCGCCCCGTCGGTTTCGCCGGTTTCCGCCTCACACTCCGCTTGGGTCACGTACTGCGCCAGCATCGCATCGAATCGCGTGCGCAGCGCGCCGCCCGGCGCTTCCTCGGAAAGCCCGCCAAGCCGCTCCCAGGCGGAACGCAGGCGGGAAGCCTCATCGGCACACGCCGGACAGACGGACAAGTGCGCCTCGAGTTCCCTCAGCGCCGCGGGCGTCAGATTCCCCGTTGTGTAATCGGGGAGCAGGCGTTGAAACTCACTGCACTTCATGTCCCAGCTCCCGGAAAACGCGCGACATTTCCTTCAAGGCGTAGTGGACGCGCGCCTTGATGGTGCCGACCGGACAGCCGGCGACTTGCGCGATTTCCTCATACTTCATGTTCTCGAATCGGCTGAGCAGGATCGCCTCCCGCTTCTCGTCTGAGAGTCGAGCGAGCGCCGTGCGCAAGAGCAACACGTTGCGCCGTTTCTCGAACTCGACATCGGGCGCGCTCCTGGGTTCCAGGATCTGATCGGTCAGCTCGACCTCATCGCCCTCACGCCGGCGCTTGCGGCGATGATTGCTATGCATGCTGCGCGCAATGGTGAACATCCACGGCACGAACCGGCTGTTGTCGCGGTAGGTGTGGCGAGCCTCCAACATGCGCCGGAAGGTATCCTGAACCAAGTCCTCGCTCGTCTCGGGACTGAATGTCATCCGCAGGAAGAAGTTGTAGAGCCGGCGAGCATACCGGTCGAAGATCTCCCCCATCTGGGGCAGGTCTCCTTCCCGGACGGCCAGCATCAGCTCATGGTCCTGGGGCTGATCCATCCTCTCGGGGCCCCTCCTCATTCCTGCTCGTGTAGACCGAGATTCTGGCGAAAGGTTGCCTCGGGATGCCAGATGCGATTCCTACGCACCGTGAGGGTGCAGGGCTCCCCGGGGAATCTCCTGAGCCGCGACCGGGCGCATCCACCGCCCGGGCCGAGATGATAACTGATTCTGTGGAAAATAGTTACCAGATCCCAGAGCCCGGGCAGCAACGGGATCCGGCCTCGCCGGCGATTCCCTTAAACCGCTGCCGTGTATCTCGCGTCTACAGACGCGGACGGCAAGAAGCCAAGCACGAGAAGCTCGCGGAGCTCCCGTGAGTCGATGGTTGCGAGACGAGTCCACTGAAAGGGGAATCTGATGACGGGCAGGACGCTCACGGTGGTGGTGGCACTACTCCTCCTCGTTTCCCAGGCAGGACCCACGGAGCCGGTTGAGGCCGGCGGCTCGATGTCTTCCAAGAACCTCTCGGAAGCCACCTACTTCCTGGAGACCTGGATCCAGTCGGTGCTCGACTTCGATCGCCTGCCGGGACTCTCCCTCGCCGTTGTCCACGATCAGAGACTCGTCTATGCGAAGGGCTTCGGCTACGCGAATCTCGCGACCGGCATCAAGGCAACGCCGGACACATACTACAGCATCTGCTCGATCTCCAAGCTGTTCACCAGCATTGCCGTGATGCAGCTTCGCGATGCGGGCAAACTCAGCTTGGATGATCCGGTCTCCAAGCATCTGCCCTGGTTCGCTCCAGAGATGCTGGAGCCTGTGGCGTCCCCGCCAACGCTCGGCGACCTCTTGCGACACAGCAGTGGTTTGCCTTGCGAGCCCGACTTGACCGTCTGGTCCGATCCCGATTCGTTGCGCCCTGCGCGTGAGGACATGATCGAGAGGATCTCACGCCTGAGCATGAGCTATCCCACCAACACGGAATTCAACTACTCGAACCTCGGGTATGCCCTGGCCGGTGAGGTGGTCTCGGTGGTGTCAGGCATGCAATACGAGGACTACGTGGAGCAGAACATCCTCGAGCCTCTGGGTTTGGAGGCGACCACTTCGCATCTGCCCGGCGATCTACCGGGAAGCCAAGTGGCGGTTGGCTATGGGCGCTGGCCGCGTGTGGGATCCCGTGTCGAGTTCCCGATCTTCGAGTCACGGGCTTTGAACCCGGCCATGGGGTTTGTCTCGACAGCAAGAAACTTAGCGAAGTTCGCGATGTGGCAGTTTCGTGTCCTCGACGGTGAGGAGAGCGACGTCCTGACAGGGGCGACGCTGAAGGAAATGCAGACCACTCAGTGGCCGAGTCCCGAGTGGGGCTATGGGTTCGCCGTCTGGCACATGGACGAGCAGGACTTCGTCGGGCATCAAGGTGGTTGCCCGGGGTATAAGTCGCAGATCATTCTCTGCCCGGAAGAGAAGATCGCCGTCGTGGCGATGATCAACGCGCACGACGGACCGCAGTTCACGGTGGCATTCGAGACCTACCGGATCATGGCGCCGGCCCTCAGGACCTCAGGCGCCCGAACGGCTGAGAAGGTCTCGGGGGATTGGGCGAAATACACGGGATACTACACGGCCGATCGATGCTGGTCGGATGCCGAGGTGCTCGAGTGGGACGGCGCCCTCTCCGTCATGTGGGTGCCTACCGGGAACCCAAACCCGCTCGGCTCCTTGGTGAGGCTGAGTCACATCGAGGGGGGCATCTTCCGCCAGCTCAGAGACGATGGATCGCTGGGTAAACACTACGTGTTCGGGACCAACGCCGAGGACCACGTCGTTGCCATGAAGTTCAACAACAACGTGCTCAGGAAAATGGCTCGCTAGGACACATGTGCTGATCTGGCGCCTCTGCCGGATCGACTGATCTACCGCTACCGCCGACGCGACGGATTGCTCGCCGGGCCCCGGCGACACGGGGAGTGCCGCATTGACGAGCCCGCGGTACCTCGCATAGGCTACGGCCTCCCGCAGGGGCCTCGAGCGGGCACCTTGGAATCGGACGGCCCGTGGATCATCTCCGGCTCGCCCCCGCCGAACAGATGCGGGATCGAACCCATCGTCTTGGGAGCCGAGCATGAGCGAGAATCCGAGGCTCGATGCGCTGCGCAATCGCATCGAGGAGGTGGCGCGAGCCTCCTGGCCGGCGCTGGAGCAACATTGGCGGGATGGCTGGCTCCTGCGTTTCGCGGACGGCTACTCACGGCGATCCAACTCGGTCTATCCGCTCTCGTCACCCCCCGGAGACCTGCCGAGCCGGGTCAAGGAGTGTGAGGAGACTTTTCGCCGGGAGGGCCTCGCCCCGACCTTCCGCATGACCGGGTTTCAGGGCCCGGCGGATCTCGATGCCCTCCTCGCCCAGCGCGGCTACGAGCGCATCACCCCCACGTTCGTTCTTCACCGCCCGCTGATCGACTGGGAGCGGGTCCCCCTCGAACACGTGGAGATGCACGAGCTATCCATCGACGACTGGATTGCGACCTTCGCTGCCTTGAACGGCACGCCACAGCTGCGCACCGAGGCGCATCGGGCGATTCTCGCGGCGACGCCCAGACCACTCTGCCTGGCGGTCGCGGGCCCCGGCGGGCGCTCCGTGGCGTGCGGCATGGCCGTCCTGACGAACGGCTTCTGCGGGATCTTCGATGTTCTCACCGACCCTCATGAGCGCAACCAAGGATTCGGCACGGTTCAAGTGCAGGGCCTATTGAACTGGGCGCGGTCGCAGGGGGCCACGGATGCCTACCTGCAGGTGCTGCAGGCCAATCGGCCCGCGCTGCGTCTGTATGAGAAGCTCGCCTTCGAGGTGTGCTACGAGTACTGGTATCGGGTGTTGCCTCCGGTGCCGCCGCCGACGGACTCACGCATCGGAAGGCCGACCCCCCGGCGCTGAAGCCGACTCCTGGCGCTCAAACGGCCGGAGAACCCCATCGAGCCCGAGGCCTAATCGAGACGGTAGTCGTCCTTGATCATCCCGTGCGTGCCGGGCACGAGGCCCGGATAGCGTCGGCCCCGCAGGCGCTGGAGCAGACCGAAGAACGCGACCGGCAGGAGGCCGAGTAGGCGCCGCAAGACCCGAATGCCTCGTTCCATTGCCGGGGTGAGCGTGGCGTCGCGCTCGCCCGCGCTGCGAAAGCTCGTGTTCGGCCGGAAGGGGATCTCGATCATGCCCGGCTCATAGGGAAGTCCCAGGGCAGCACAGACTCTCCGGGACTCAGCGGAAGCATCTGCGAGCAGAGCTTCATAGGTCAGCTCCACCACGCGTGGCTTGCCCCTCAACCTGCCCAGCAGTTTCTCTTGGTGGACGAACGAGACGACCTCCCGCAGGATCGCGCGCCGGCCTCCCGAGCGCCGCATCCGCAATCGGATCGCCGAGCGCAGCGTGGCGACCACATCCCGCTCGATCACGACCAGATGCGCCTCCGGGTAGTGTGCACGGCAGGTCGCACCCCGGTGAGGACTCGTCTTCTGCAGCCAGAAGCGCCCCCCCTTGCGGCGGGCGTATTCCTCCATGACGCAGCAAAAGAGATCGTAGGGATGTCTCGGTCGCGGATCCAGGCGGTAGAGGTGCTCTTTCTCGATCCCGAGGATGCGGAAGAAGTCGGTCTGGGCCCACCACTCGATCAGGCCAACGTAGTTGTCGGGGACGGCCAGGTCCCCGAACGCCCTCGGGAAAGCCCCGAGCATATTGGTCTCCTGGATGCCATCTCCGCGCTCGTACTGGGCGCTGACGACCTGGGGGTGGTTGGAGAGGATGTTCGAGATCCACTTCGTCCCCGAGCGGTTCATGCCGACCACGATGATCGGCGTCGCCGCCGTCGTCTCGGATCCGTTCACGCTGGCAACTCCTTGACTGCCCCGGCAGCTCTGCGCTCTGAGTCGGGCGTCTCCCGAGAACCGAACGCCACGCTCCACGATGGTGGTCGGGATTCTAGGACAAGCTCGGGAATGACCGCAAGCAGGCGGACACCCGCAGCGCGATTCGGTGGCCTGAGTTCTCTCCCACGGCAGGTGGCTACAAGAATGCCCGCCGCAACCGCTCACGAACCCGGGCGCCGAACTCCCCAAGCGTGAAGCGGGTGAAATAGGCCCGCAGCAAGGCAGGATACCCGGGAATGTCGGCAAGCTGGGCGCGTACCACGGCCCGCGTTGCCCGGCGGCACTCCGCGGCGAAGAAGCGCTGCGGGTTCTTGTCGCCGTCCGCCGGCGCCCCCCACTCGAAATCACGGCCCTCGACGTGATGGCGGTAGCGTGCGTAGTCATCAGGGATCGGCCAGCCCGCTTCGAGAAAAGCCTCCCGCAACTCGGTTCCCGGATAGGGCGTCGCCAGGAAAAAGAACGACATCGTCGCCTTGGTCTCCTTGGCGAAGGTGATCGTCTCCTCCAGCGTCTGCGGGGTCTCCCAAGGCGTCCCGATCAGATAGAAGGCCCGTGTGGGCATGCCGACCTCACGGCAGTAGCGCAACGCGGCACGCGCCTGCGCGACCGTCGCCTGCTTACGCAGCCGGCGCAGGATCTCATCGCTGCCCGACTCGATCCCGAAGTCGACGCAGATACAGCCGGCCCGCCTCATCTGGGCAAGGAGTTCGCGATCTACCCGATCGACCCGCGTCTCGCAGTTCCAGTAGATTCGGCCGGGCTCGGCCAGCAGCGCATCACAAAGTGCCCAGGTTCGCGCCCGATCGAAGGTGAAGATGTCGTCGCGGAATCCAAACGCGCCAATGCCGAAGTCCCGGTGCAATCGGCGCACCTCTCCAAGAACATGCGCAATCGAGCGCATGCGCACACGCCGCCCCCCGGTCGGGCCACGGTGGCAGTAGACGCAGCGATAGGGACATCCGCGTGAGGTCAGAACATTGGCGTAGCGCTGACCATGGTAGCGGCCCGGATAGCGATCGGGGCGGATCAGCTCCCAGGGAGGATAGGGCACCGCCTCGAGGTCTGCCACCTGGGGCGCCGGCGCGGTCATGCGGAATGTGCCCTCCGGCTCGAGAAACGCGATGCCCTCGACCTCCTCCAGGCCGCTCCCCCGGGCAAGCGCCTCGAAGAGCCTGGGGGCAACCCGTTCCCCCTCCGCGAGCACCGCGACATCGGCGCCCTTGTCCCGCAGCGTCTCTTCAGGAAGGGCCTGGGCGTGGGGACCGCCGGCCACAATGGGAATGCCGGGCCGAAGGGAGCGGAACCGGTGGGCCAGGTGCAGGAACTCGCCGTACTGGGGGGTCAGCAGGGTGAAGCCGAGCGCCTCCACCTCCCCGCCCCCGGCGCGCTCGGCGAGCATCGCCAGCGGATCCCCCGGCGCCAGAGCCAAGTCGATGAAATCGACTTCGTGGCCCGCCTCGAGGAGCGCAGCCGCGACGATGCCGAGCCCGAGGGGATACGCCTCGGTGTTCTCGCTGGCATGTTGGACCAGGAGTACTCGCATGCTCACGCGTCGGCAGGGGTGTCGCGGTCAGGGTGTGGCAGCCACGCCCAGGATCATGATCCAGAGACCGCCTGTCGGGCGAAAGCATAGCAAACTCCCCCTGCCCCGTGGGAGACGTTCTCCCGCGGGGCGCTAGCGGGACTCCAGTTCGCGCAGGCGATCGATGCCCACCGTCTCCGTGGGCAGGTCGCCGCAGATGATCCGATAGGCATCCGCATCAAGGGGAACGCGATTTTCCCTCGAACATTCGCCCGCCCTCATCCGTCCATTCGTTGAGGAGCCTGAAGATGGAAAGTGCGTTGCGCGGCCGGCCAGGCGCATCCGGCCACCGGCGGCCGCCATCGCAAGAGGTCAAGACCGGCACGATCGAGATGGCACGATCGAGGAGGAGAAGATGGCACGTACCCTTGGAAACCCCATTCCCCGCAGGTTGGTCCTCGCGGCTGCCCTGATCGTCACCGTCGGCATCGCATACAGCAGTGCGGCGACCGCCGGGGAGCCCTCGAAGCGGCTCCAGCGAGAGGTCCGCATCATGGAGGAGCTCGTCAGTGATGTTCTCGTGGAGAGCCCCTACTGGTTGGTCAGCTGGAACGGCCCCAATCATGGCACCTACATCGAGGACCTGGGCGTGATCTTCTGTCTCGAGGCATCGCTGGTCAGCGACCGCCGCTGGCACGATGACGATCGTGGGCTGCGAATCCTGAGCCGGTTGGGGAAGCACATGTTCTTCCGGGACGACAAGGACGATGACTGGGACGACGACTGGCTCGACGAGGACGAGGACGACGACGCCGATCGGGACGACGATGCAGCCGAGGATGATGACGCCTATCGCAAATTGCGTTCCCGCCGCGCGCAGCGCAGCGAGCGCTGCTACGAGCGGGGCAAGCGCGAGCTTCGCGAAACGCTCACCGACGGTACGGAGATGCTGAGTGAGCTCGCTGACGACGACTGGGTGATCCTCTCGGTATCGCTGGAGGATAACCGCTTCTTCCGTCGCAACCACCTCTCACGCCTCATTCTCAAGGCCCGCATGGACGACCTGCGAGCCCACGAGGCGGGGCGCATCGATGCCGAGCAACTCAACGAGCGGATCATCGAGATGGAGTACTAGCCTCTCTCGACGCCGGCACCGAGACGACCGTCCGGTGCCGGCGTCGGGAACACCATTCATGAGGGAGCGTGACCTGCTCTCCCGGTCGCCGCCGCTCGCTGGGGGGCAACCGGCAGTTGCACCGGGCCGCGGGCACGCTCCCACCGCTCCTCTGCGCACGTCCCCTTGCCACCGACTCCCCGGTGCACGTCCCATTGCTACCGACTCCGCGCATCCCGCCATCCAGGCACCTCGAACTTGCCTTGCGGGCTCGAACTTGCGTGCGGGCTCGAACAGCTCCCGTCGCGCCCAGTCCTTCTCACCCCCTGAAGATCGAATTGCCTTGTTGACCTAAGTCCTCTCCTGGTTTGTCCTGGTTCTCTCGAAGGAAAGGTGGTCGGATGAAGCCAGTCGACGGAGAAGACGCACTGTTCGGGCGGCTCGCCCGCCAGACGCCTGCGATGACGCGTCGCGGGCCCGAGGGCAAGCGGACCATCGCCGACCAAGGAGGAAGAAATGGATCAGTTGATCGGGCAGATTATCGAGAAGATCGATGTTCAGGGACTGGTAACCCAACTGGTCGCCTTCCTGCCGGACCTCCTAACCGCGGTGGCGATCCTCATCTTCTTCTGGATCCTCTACAGCCTGACGCGCCGTTCGGCCCGCGCGGTCCTGATCCGGGCCGGCTTCCACGAGGCCCTCGTCCGCCTGCTGGTCAACAGCATCTACCGCTTCGCCCTCATCATCTTCGGCCTGGTGATGGCCGCCAGTCAGGTAGGCATCAATGTCGGCGCAGCGCTGGCTGGCATCGGTGTGGCCGGGATCGCGATCGGCTTCGCCGCCCAGGATTCTCTGGCCAACACGCTCGCCGGGTTCATGATCTTCTGGGATAAGCCTTTTCAGGTCGGTGACTACATCACGGTCGCCAAACAGTACGGGCAGGTCCAGGAGATCACGATGCGCACGACCCGCATCCGCACCAACCAGAACACCTATGTTGTCATTCCCAACAAGGTGATCATCGACGAGGTGCTCGTCAATCACAGCAAGCATGGCGAGATGCGTATCGATATCGCCGTCGGGATCGCCTACAAGGAGAGCATCCCGCAGGCGCGCGAGGTGCTCCTGGCCGCTGTCCGCAAGCTCCCGCAGGTCGCCGCCCAACCGGAGCCCGAGGTCGCCGTCGTCGAACTGGGTGCCTCGAGCGTGAACCTCGAAGTACGCGTGTGGATCGAGAGCGCGGCCGATGAGAAACCTGTCTCCGTCACCGTGCTCGAGGCGAGCAAGCTCGCTCTCGATGCGGCGGGCATCGAGATCCCCTTCCCGCACATGCAGCTCTTCCTCGAAGACATTCGCGACCAGGTCTGGAACAAGGCCACCCGCTTCACGGGACCTGAGGGACTTGCGGCGGGAGGACAGTCGGCGGCGCGCTTAGTTCCCACGGCCTCGCATCCCAGGACCTGATGCAGCAATGCCTGATGGGACAGGGCCGGATCGTACACAACAAGGCCCGGTGAGCTACTCTCACCGGGCCTTCTCCTGTGGGTCTACCCTACCCACAGTCGTTTGGCGGGTTTGCGCCAAGGAGGCTTTACGTGTCCCGTACTCTGGCGTTGCCTGCTGGAAGCATCCCTCTCACCGATCTGCCGAGGTGGTGATTGGCTTTCCTTCCGCAGTCATCCATCCATACTCCCGACAGCCCGGAAAGGTTCCACTCGGTGCAGCTGCATCGGGCGGGCTACGCTCCTTCCACGATGGGCGCGAGGATCTCACGGGCCCGGGCCATCGCCCGCCCGCGATGGCTGATGCACCCCTTCTCGGCGAGGCTCATCTCAGCGAAGGTCTTCCCCGCCTGGGGCACGAAGAAGACCGGATCGTAACCGAAACCTCCCCGGCCGCGACGCTCGGTCAGGATCGTCCCTGGGCAGACTCCTTCGGCGAGCTCTTCGCGCCCATCGGGAAAGCACAGGGCAATCACCGTGCGGAACCGCGCCCCCCGCTTGCTCTCGGGCACCCCCGTCAGCAGCTCGAGCAGCTTGACCAGGTTGCGCTCATAGTCTTGCTCCGGCCCCGCAAAGCGGCCGCTGGCAACCCCGGGCGCTCCGTCGAGGACATCCACCTCGAGACCGGTATCGTCGGCCAGAGCCAGCTCACCGGTCGCCCGACAGACGGCGCGGGCCTTGAGCAATGCGTTTTCTTCCAACGTCTGCCCGGTCTCCTCGACTTCGGGGACCTGCGGGAAGTCGGCCGCGCTGCTAACCCGGCAGGGTAAGTCCGCGAGGGCGTGCTTCAGTTCCGCGATCTTGTCCGGATTGCGACTGGCGAAGACGAGCAGCACGGAACCTCCTAGTTCGCGCACACGCCGCGACCCAGCAGCGCTGGGCGTTCTGGGCATCGGCACGCCGCGTCACGGAAGCACTGCGGTCCCCCGGACGGCCGCGTCATCGAGGCACTGCGATCCCCCGGGACGCCGCGTCACCGAGGCACTGCGGTCTCCCGGAACGTCGTCGATGCGGGCGCCAATCAGGAGTAGAGCGCCTCGGGCGAGAAACGGCTCTGCGGATCGAGACCGAGAGCCTCACGCTGCGCCCGGAAGAGGGGCTCGAGGCCTTCCCTGGCCAGGCCGAGCAGGCTACTGAAAGCTTCCTCGGTCATCGGCTCGCTCTCCGCTCCCGCGTGCACCCCGGCGATCCGCCCCTCATCGGTCATGACCAGGTTCAGGTCGACCGCAGCGGCCGAGTCCTCCGGGTAACTGAGATCACAGAGCGGGCGCCCGCGCACCCAGCCGGCACTGATCGCCGCGAGTTGCGCGCGGATTGGGATCTTTAGGATCCGGCCCTCTGATCGCATCCAACGGCAGGCCTCGCACAGCGCGACAAAGGCGCCGGTGATCGCGGCCGACCGCGTGCCGCCGTCGGCCTCGATGACATCGCAGTCGAGGGTAATCGTGTGCAAAGGCAAACCACCCAGATCGACAACCGTGCGCAGGCAGCGGCCGATCATCCGCTGGATCTCGGTGCCGCGGCCATCATGACGCCTGCGCGACAGGCGCACATCGACCGAGCGGGGCAGCATGCCGTACTCGGCCGTGATCCATCCCCGCGTGGTTCCCTTCAAGAAGAAGGGTTGGCGATCCTCGACCGTCGCGGCACAGACAACCCAGGTCTTGCCCATGCGGATCGATGCCGATCCTTCGGCATGCTGCAAGTAGGATGCTTTGATCTCGACCGGACGAATCTCCCCCGGAGCGCGCCCGTCTTCCCGGATGCCGCTTGCCGCGCCCATACCAGGCCTCCCCCCTTGTTCAGCGCTCGTACCAGGGCACCTCGCTCTGATCGACGAGCGTAACCGCCTCCAGTTGCTCACCCAGGAAGGCGGTTCCGATGCGTTCCACATGCCGGGGCCGGTCGCTCACATAGACAGTGCAGCGCCCCCCCGCCTGGCGCGGATTGGCGAGCCCGCGGGCGGTGAGCACCGCCGCTGTCCCCCGCGCCGCCTCCTCCCCCGAGTCGATCAGGGCCACCCCCTCGCCGGCGACTTCGGCGATCACGTCGCGCAGCAGGGGATAGTGCGTGCAGCCGAGAATAAGCGCATCGATGCCCTCGGCCAGCAGACCATCGAGATAGTGGTGAGCCACGAGTCGGGGCACCTCGCCTTCGGTCCAACCCTCCTCGGCCAGCGGAACGAAGAGCGGGCAAGGCCGCTCGAAGACTTCCGGCGCCGGATCAGGCGCCTCGAGTCCCTGACGATAGGCGCCGCTGGTGATCGTCGCGGCCGTCCCGATGACTCCAATGCGGCGGCGGCGGGAGCGCTCCAGGGCGGCCGCCACACCCGGTGCGATCACGCCGATGAGCGGCAGCTCGACCGCACCCGAAAGCACCGGCAGCGCCACCGCGCTGGCCGTGTTGCAGGCCACAACGAGCAGCTTGACCTGCCGCCGGGCAAGGAACCCGAGGCACTCGCGAGAGAAGCGCAAGACCGTCGCGGAGGACTTCGTGCCGTAGGGCACCCGGGCGGTATCGCCGAAATAGAGAATGTCCTCGCCGGGCAAACGGCGACGCAGGGCCCGCACGACGGTCAGTCCACCGATGCCGGAGTCGAAAACACCGATCGGTCCCCGCGCGGCGTGTTTCCCGAATGCCTCGCTCATGGCGCCTCCGTGAACATCGCCGGGGTCAACACCCACTCGAGGGAGACCTGCGCCCCCAGCCGGCCCGTCGACTCTCCATCGATGAGGATCCGCACGCCCCGCAGGTCAGGGAAGTTCTCGCAGAGGCTGCGCGTCAGCGATCCCGCCAGCACCCACTCCATCAGATCCCCCCGCAGCGAGAGCCAGCGGACCGAGCCGCCGAAGTTGACGAAGAGCACGCCCGAACCCGAGACGAAGATGTCCTGGACGGTCGCCTCGTGCGGCCAAGGAGACCGTCCCCCTGCAAGAGAGCCCTCGAAAAGCGCCTCGATGACGTTGCGGGCGTCGACTTCCAGCTCCCCGAAGCGGGGCAAGAACCGGACCTCCCGCTGCAAACCGGTGGCTTCGGGGTTGCCGAAGTAAAACGTGTAGGCACCCAGCGGCGGCAGAGTCTGCTCGACGACCTCCACGGATGATGGCGGGAAGCTTTCCGGCACACGGGTGCGCAGCAGCCAGAGCACGATGACGAGCAGTCCGCCGACCCCAACGACCAGTGCCCAGCCGAGCCAGGGGCGGCGCTTGGCGCCGCGCCGCAGGCGCATCCAGGCACGCACCTGCGCGTTGTGCCCGGCCGGCTCATCATTCGCACGACCGGTGGCCTCCTGCTTCTCCACCACAGGACGCGTGGCTTCCGGCTCATCAGCCCCAGGACGCACGGGATTCGGCTCGCCATCCACAGCCCGCACCGGATCCGGCTCATGCCCCACGGGCCCGCTATCGCTCATCGGCTTTCCTCTTGCCGCAAGGCGTAGGCCTCGATGGCCAGCGCGATCGCCTCGGCCACCGGTTCGAGAGTGGCCCAATCTGAATCGTTCGGGAATCCGGGCTCACGGGTCATGCGTCCCACATAGAGGATCGCCCCCGGAAGATCGAGCCCCTCGAGACTCGCGGCAGGCCATTGACGCCGTACGATCGGCGGCGGCGTGGGCGAGCCCGCGCGCCCGAAGCCGTGGGCCCGCAAGTGGACCGAGAGGACCCAGGCAAGTTCCTCGCTCGCGGGACCGTGCCGGACCGCCGCCTCGTGCCAGGGACGCGGCAGGGGTGGAAGGTCTTGATGGTCTCCCAGCCCGGTGGCCATCCACTCCTCTCGCAGTCGGCGGCGCTGCTCGGTCAACAGCTCCAGCGACTGCAGCGGGCGTTGCAGCGGGCGGCTTGCGGCCGTGACGACACGGAAGCCGAGACAGAGCGAGTCACCGCAGATCGCCGGCCGTAGGTCGAGCGCGAGCAGTCCACCGCCGGCATTGGCCGCTGGAACCCACCCATGCCCCACGGGACGGTCTGCCTCATCGAGATAGGCAACCTCGAATCCGGCCGCTTCCAGCTTGGTGCCCACGCGCTCGCCCAGGATCGCCGTGAAGGCGCGCGCCGCGGCCAGCGGGGCCCGGCGGGATGCAGCGTTCTCGTCCGGCACCTCCTCTTCGGGAAGCACCAAGACGACACGCCCCGAATCGGCCGGCGCGCTGGTCATATCCGCCCCGGGCCAGGGATGATAACTCTTCCAGCGGCCGAGATCGTCCTGCCGGCTGGTCAGAATCACCTGGTACTCGCCGCGATCTTCCCGCCACTGCGTCTTCCAGCCGGTCGTTCCTGCGCCAACCCGAAAAACGAAGCGGCTGCCCCGCGGATCGCAGTGGACGGCCTGCAGGCAGGCGCCCGGGCGTGATTCGACGCGCGGCGGATCGCGCGGATCGATGTAGATCCCGGTCAATTCGACGACCAGGGCGGAAACACCGTCGCTCATCAGACGGGTGACCGGTTCCGAATCAAGGATCCAGCGCAGGTAGGTGCGTCCGCTGACCTGCTGAACCAGGATCTCCCGGGCCACAGGCCCCAACGGCCGCTGGACCAGAAGGAGCGAGTCCCGATCGAAGGTGAACTGCTCGGCAAGGAACTGCTCGGTGATTTGCTCCAAGCCACTCACCGGGAGCAGCAGCCGATTGTCGGCATAGAGCATCGGCCCCTGCATCTGGAAGGCGCGTTCACCGCAGTGGACGACTTCCCCGCCAACGACAAAGCGGAAGGCCAAGGTATCGACCTGGAGCTCCCCGCGGAAAAGAGCGGGATCCCAGAGCAGGGTCATCCCGAACGTCGTGCAGCAATCCTCTAGAGGCCAGTAGAGCTCGGGGCCGAGTTGGATCAGCGGATCCCAGCGTGCCGGGCGTCCGTCGGAGAGCACGACGCCGAGCGCCGGACCGCCGGGGGGCGCCGGAAGCGTACCGGAGGTCAGCGGCACCTGCGGACAGTCCCGCGCAACGGGTGGGTGGAGCACGGAGTCGGTCAATTGGCGCAGGCGGTCCGCATAGCTGTTGGGGAGCCGTTGACGCAGCGGCATCTCGTCCCAGCCGAGACGCTCTGCTGCATACGCATCCCGCGGGCGGTCTGTCTCCTGGGCCCAGGCCAACGGATCACTTCCGAGTCCGCCTCCTGCCAGCCAGGTCAGTCCCCACACGAGACCGGCCACGCCGCCCCGCAGGAGCTGCACGCCGTGGGCGCTCATGCCCTCCTCATCCTTGCCGCCACACGATCCATGTCGCGCTTCAAGTCCTTCCTGGCGATCGACTCCCGCTTGTCGTACTTGCGCTTGCCGCGGGCCAATCCGATCTCCACCTTGGCGAGCCCCTTGCGGAAGTGGACCTGCAGGGGGATCAGGGTCAGGCCGCGCTCCTTGACCTTGCCCAGGAGGCGGCGGATCTGGCGACGGTGGAGAAGCAGCTTGCGTCTGCGCAGCGGGGCGTGGGGCTCGATGGTCGCATTGTCATAGGGTGCGATGTGCATCTTGATCAGGAAGATCTCGCCGTTGTGGAGCGTGGCATAGGCATCGGAGAGGCTCACCTTGCCGGCGCGCAGGCTCTTGACCTCCGAACCGACCAAGACGATGCCCGCCTCGAAGGTCTCGATGATCTCGAAGAGATACCTCGCGCGCCGATTCCGGACGACGATGCGAATCTCATCCTTGTCCTTCTCGGCTGACACGACGTCCCCGCCTCTCTCTGCATAGGCCATGCGCCGCGGATGCCCCGGGCCCCTCCGCCACGCCACAAGCCTTCAAGGGGTAGCAGATGGAGGGGGCGGCATCAAGCTGGGACGCTGGCCGCTTGCTGAGGATTGACAGGCGGGAGCCCGCAATGGCAGACTCTTCCCTGCCCTGCGGAAGTGGCGGAACTGGTAGACGCG
>JAGMBO010000053.1 GCA_023129715.1 Candidatus Eiseniibacteriota bacterium
CTCCACGAAACCGGGGCAAGTCCAACCGATCACAGACTCCGCAAGCGCGTTGTCGTAAGAATCCCCAATGCTGCCCACCGACGGCTCGATCCCCGCACCGACGCATCCACTCGCCGATCCGCAGACGATCGCCGACGGTCTACGCACCGCGCTCTCGGAACGGACCTTCGCGGTGATCCGCGAGCACGTCAGTGAGATCCTCCTCGTCGAGGATGAGGCTACGATCGACGCGATGCGTTACGTCTGGGAGCGGATGAAGATCGTGATCGAGGCTTCCGCTGCGGTCCCGGTGGCCGCGATCCTCGCGGGCCGGGTGGACGTCCGGAACCTGCGCGTGGGGGTGATCCTCTCCGGGGGGAATGTCGATCTCGATCACCTCCCCTGGTCGGCGTAGGCCGATCGGAGTGCGCCTGCCGGTGCCCCGTCTCGCGCGCACCCTCGGACCACCGGGATGGCCGCGCACGGTCCCCCTCCGATCGTTGGGGAGGCCTTCCGCGTGAGTCTTCCCGTCGTTGGGGTGGCCGCCCTCGAGTCCCCTCGGACCACCGGGATGGCCGTGCGCGGTCCCCCTCCGATCGTTGGGGAGGCCTTCCGCGTGAGTCTTCCCGTCGTTGGGGTGGCCTTCCGCGTGGGTCTTCCCGTCGCCGCGGTGGCCGCCCGCGAGTGTCCTGCGATCCTTGCGGCGGACGACTCCGCTCGCCCCCGCGCTCTCGGGGGGCGCCGGGCGGTCGCTGCTCGTCCCCGAAGCGCGTCTTGTAGTGCCGGGCGCCCCGGTCCCGGCCGGCGAGCACCTCCGCGGCGGCAGCGAGATTGGTCAGCCGTGGCTTGGCCGCATCGATGACCGCTAGGTCGAGCCCGGCCGCCGCCGCCATGCACAGCAGCGCCGCCTCGAGCTGGCCGCGTCCCGGCAGGCCCTCACTGACCCGCGAGATCCGCAGCACCGTCGCCGGGCCGAGGTTCTCGCGGATCGCGGCCAGCGCGTGCAGCACTTCAGGCACCTGAGCGGTGCCGTCCGCGGCCGGCAAGAGCACGGGATCGAAGATCAGATCCTCCTGCGAGAGGCCGGCCTCCAGCGCCGCCGTGAGGATCTGCTCGGCATTCGCGACCCGTTCCGCCGCGTCCTTCGGTATGCGTTTGCCGCTGTGACAGGTTGCAATCACTGCGGCGCCGTGGCGGCGCGCCAAGGGGAAGACGCGCTCGAAGGCGACGCGATCAGCCCAGACCGAACTGATCAAGGGCCGGCCGGCACTGGCCTCCAGCGCGGCGGTGAGTCCCGCCCGGGTGTCGGCCGTGATCAGTAGCGGCACGCCGACGCGTTCTTCGAGCGGGCCGATCAGCTCGCGCAGGAAACCCGCCTCTTCGGCCTGGGGCAGGGTCGAGCGCACCTCGAGCATCTTGATCCCGGAGACGACGTTGCGCTCCAGCACCTCGATTAGGGACCTGAGATCCCCGCCGCGACGGGCACGCAGACTCTCCCCGCGTCGCACCGGCCAGTCGGCTGCCGCGGCGATCCCCCGGCGCGGGCCGATCTCCAGATCGCGCGTGCGCCCCGCGACGACCAGCCGCTGGGTGCGCTCGGGAATCTGCACCGCCATGCTCCGCGCCATGCGCACCATCGCCTCGAGGTGTTCGCGCCGCCGGACTCCGCTGCAGCCCAAGAGCGCCACGCCACGCGGCGCGAGCAGGGTGAGCTGGCGATTGAACTCAGCGCGGCCGATCGGATCGCGCCGCTTGCGGGAAAACGGCACGGCGGCCGGGAAGAACCCGAGCGGGAGATCGGAGACCGCCTGGTAGGCCGCCTGAATGGGAAGCAATTCCGCGGGCGAGAGCCCCCCACTCGCTCCAACGACCTCGGCCCCCAACGACCGGGCGACCGCCCAGACCACCGCCGGGGGCGTGCCGCCCTCGAGCCGGCCGCCAGCTTGCATGGCGGCCAGGACAACGACCGGAAGATCGGGCTGCGTCTCGCGCACCGCGACGAGGGCTGCCCGCAGATTGCGGAGCTCGCCGATCGCATCAAGGACGAAGAGGTCCGCCTCCGCGGAGAGCGCCGCCGCCGCGACCTCGCGGTAGGCATCGACCGCCTGCGCGAAGGTGAGCCCGCCCCGAGGCTGCACGCCGGATGGCAGCGGCCCCAACACGGCGCCCACCAATGGAGTCCCATCGTCGCGGCGGCCTTCGGCCGCGATCGCCTGACAAGCCGCCCGAACCGCCCTGCGGACGATCTCGGGCGCTTCACGCTGCAGGCCCGCCGGCTCGAGCGCGGCGGAGTTCGCCGCAAAGGTGTTGGTCAGCAAGAGATCGGCACCAGCGCGTAGCGACTCGCGATGGATCGCAACCAGAGCGGCCTCATCTTCGAGAACTATCGTCTCGGGCAAGGCCTCGCCCGTCGCGGCCTGCGTGGTCCCCGTGGGCGGGCTCGCACCCGCGTCCCCCTGTCGGGCAGCCACCACCTCGCCCCATGGGCTATCGGCGATGAGCATGCGCTCGGCGAGTAGCCGGCGAAAGTCTGTGCGTCGTATCATGCGTGCTCCCAGGTCGGTCGGTCCGCAGGGGGCCCGGGCTCTCTGGCACCTCTGCGCTCGATTGCAGGGGACTCCTCTGATCCTCGCCGGCCCCTCTACTCCACGATCGCAGGGAACTCCAGCGATCTCCGACAGCCCTCCATGAGACTCCAGCCGCCTGAAGAAACGCAAGCGGAATGCCCTGGCGCAGGACCCGCGGCCCGGAAGGAACACGGCCCGGATGGAACCTTGCCCGAGGCGTCCTCGATGCGTAAGGTTAGTGCGTGGATCGGCGCTGTGGCACCGTTTCGGCGACCACAGGCCGTTGTTGTTCAAGCCGGTAAGGACAGACATCGGAAGGGACCGAAGTGATCCGCAGCAGTTTCCGGCGCGGCAACGTGTCTCCGTATCTCCACATTCTTCCTCTGGCTTGGCTTTCGGCCGCTCTCCTCTTGCTTGCCGCGCTGGTCGGATGTGGTAGCGATGGGGGCGGCACCAAGGCCCAAATCCGCAACCCGGAGGACTTCCTGCCGCGCGATGATGTCTCCAACTGGCAGCTCGCCGGCGAGATCCAGACCGGATCCTCCTATGACGATCTCTATGGCATCATCAATGGCGGAGCGGAGATCTACGATGGCCATGGGATGCGTGCCTTCGCGACCGCCAACTACGATGGGCTGGAGAGCATGGCCGGAGCGGTCGCCGTCATCTGGGTTTACGAGATGGACTCGGCTCAGGGCGCCAGGGATCTCTACGAGGATCCCCAGATCGCCCCCGGCTCCGCGGAAGCAGTCGCCGACCTGGGGGAGGAAGCTCGGATCTCACCCGTCCTGGGTGGTAAGACGTGTGAGTTCATCCGCGAGAAATGCTACGTCAATATCCTCGTCGCCCAGACAACCCCACAGGACGCCGAGATCCAGGCGACGTTCCTTGCCGGCCATGTCGACGCCGAGATCGTCCAGTGATGGCCTCAGGCAATGCGTAGGGCAATGCGTAGCCGATCCGGACATGCTGTACCGATCTGGCCGATGAGCCAGGAACGCTACCAACCAGGGAGCGACGGGCAGCTATGAAACGGCGGTCGTTTCTGAGCCTCGGAGGCCGGGCCCTCGCCGCCGGGCTGATCGTGCCCGCCGGGCTCGTGCGACCCATCGCCGCAACGCAGTCCGCAGGCTGGTCGGCCGCGTCATCCTCCAGCCCACCCGCGGCTCCCGCCTCGGGCATCGACTCGTCCGCCTCGCCGGGGGCGCCCGCCTCCCCCGACTCTGCCGGCATCCTGCCGCAGGCCCCCGATCTCGTCGTCGCCCGCGGAAGTGCCGCGAAGGCTCTGCGCCAGGGACTCGATGCCCTCGGGGGATTGGAGCGCTTCGTCCACCCCGGAGAGGTCGTGGTGATCAAGCCCAACGCCAGCTTCCTCTCCCCGCCTGAGTGGGGCGCGACGACCGATCCGGCGGTCCTCTCCGCGCTGATCGCCGCCTGTCTCGAGGCCGAGGCCCGTCGCATCCTGGTCGTCGATCATACGCTCTCACCCGCCGAGCGCTGCTTCGCCCGCACTGGGATCGGGGACGCGGTTGCCGCCTTTCCGAAGGCCAAGCTCGTCTCGCTCGATGCGCAGCGGCTCTACAGGGATGTCCCGATCCCCCGTGGCAAGGCACTAAAGCGAACCGAGGTCGCCCAGGCCGCCCTGCGCGCTGATGTGTTGATCAATCTGCCGAGTGCGAAATCGCATTCGGCCACGGGTGTCAGTTATGGGCTGAAGAACCTGATGGGACTCGTCTGGGACCGGCAAACGTTTCATCGCGACATGGACATCCATGTCGGCATCGCCGATCTCGCCACGGTGATCCGGCCCGACCTGACGATCCTGGATGCGATGACGCTGCTGAAAACCGGCGGTCCGGAAGGCCCTGGCGAGATCGAGCCATTCGGCGGACTGGTCCTCGGCTGCGACCCGGTGGCGGTCGACGCCTACGCAGTGGGCCTCTGCCCCTGGAATCACCAGACGCTGGCACCGGCCCAGGTCGACTACCTGCGCTACGCCGCGGAGCACGGCGTCGGCACCCTGGATCTCGACTCGCTCGTGATCCAGGAGATTGCCTGAGGCGTGGCGCCCATGCCGCCCGGATGCCGAGCTGCCGGCACCGCCGGACTCCTGCTGAGTACCCTCTGCGGCCTGCTTGCGGGCACCCCGGCCCACGCCGAACCTCTCGCCGCTACCCGGGGGGAGGATCTCCATGCGCGCATCGTGGAGATCGACGGGCAGGCGGCGATCCTCACCCGCGGCGCCCTCTACCGCTTCCAGCCCGAAGCGGAAGCCTGGACCCTGCTGAGCGAAGAGAACGGCATCCCCGATCCCCCCCTGCAGAGGATCACCTTGACCGAAGAGGAGCTCTGGATAGGAGGCGCCGGGACGAGCTTCACGATCGCCACCGGCAACGACTGGCAGCGCTACGGGCCCGGCGAGGGGTACCCGGGGCGCGTCGTCTTCGGCATCGAGGCCGATGCCGACTACGCCTACGCCGCGACCGACAACGGCGCCGCGCGCTTCGACCGCTATGTCCTCGAGTGGGAACCCCTGCCGGGAACCGAGCACCAGCCGCTCGGGCGGGCGACCGATGTCGCCGTCGGCGAAGATCGTGTCTGGTTCGCCCTCCGGGGCGCGGTCGCGGAGTTTCGCAAGGAGACCGAGAGCATCCGCCGCCTCGCGCTTCCCGGAGACCTGCAGGCGGCGCCGATCCTCGCCCTGCACCAGAGCGCCTCGTTTCTCTGGGCGATCACGCCCGGCGGTCTCGCCCGCTACGACAAGTCACTCGAGACGTGGACGGCCTACCTGCCGGGGATCGACCTGCCCGATGCGCGCATCCATCAGGCAACCTTGCGCGGCGAGGATCTCTGGCTGGGAACCGACGAGGGACTGTGGCGCTATCGCGCCGACCGGGGCATCTGGCGCCGCGATGAGGCCGGCGATCAGATGCCGGGGCATCAAGTTCACGCCTTCTCACTCGAACGCGGCCTGTGGGTCGCCACCGAGCAAGCCTTCGCCGGCTACGACGAGCGGGGCGAGCGCTGGATCGACTTCACCGCGCAGGTTCCCGCCTCACCCGGCGCACCGGTCGAGATCGCCTGGGTCGGCGAGACGCTCCTACTCGCCCGCCCCGACCGCATCGTCTATGCGCAGAGTCACGGTGGATCGAACCCCTACCTCTTCACCTACCGCATGCACCCGATTCGCGAGGTCGTCGAGACCGACGTGTCGGAAGAGCCTCGTTGGCAGGTTCGCCTGGACGAGGCTGGTCTGGGCGCCCACCGCTCGAGCAGGGAATTCCTCGTCGTCAAGGGAGGCGCCACCCTCTACGTCGAGGACGACGATGCCGGCAAGCAGCCGGGCGAATCCGACCTCGCCAACCTGATCCATGACACTCGCGTCGATCTCACCTTGAACGGGCGGATGCTCGGCAACCGTGCGTTGAACGGGCACTACGATACGACCGACCCTGAAAACGAGTCCTACTTACTCAGCTACCGGGGTGCCCGAGACGATCTGCTGCGCACCGCCAGCGCCGGGGAGCTCGATGCTCGCTTCTACAACAGCCGGCTGGCCCCCGGCGCCGGTCTCGAAGGAGGCTGGCTGCGCGCCGAGTATGGTCCCCGCTCGGCGGCGACCCGGCGCCGCCTGCTGACCACCGATGTTTGGGCGGGAGAGCGGCGGACCTTCTCAGGCCACAAGACGTTCTACCGCCCGCAGACGATCTACCGGCTGGATCATCGCCATTTGACCCCCGGATCGGAGCGCATCGAGATCGATGGTGAGCAGCTCACCGTCAACGTCGACTACACGATCGACTGGCGGCAGGGCAGCTTCATCTTCGCCGACCATGTCCTCCTCGATGAGGAGGCGGCGGTCGACGTGGCCTACGAATACGAGGTCGAAAACGATTCAGACGCCTTCGTCGGCACCCCACCCGACCGGCAGTTCCTGGCTGCACAGGCCGGCGTCGCTCCCTGGGACCCGCTCTTCCTCGGTCTTGGCGGACTCACCTGGCGTGATGAAGCGCAGCGCCGGGTTCGCCAGGGCGATCTCAATGCGCGTCTCGAATGGGGTGGTGGAGAGAGCTTCCTGCGACTGATGCCGGGGATCTCGGTCAGCGATCACCAAGCCGACCCGGCGACCGCCGGCGATCAGGGCGTGGATGCCCGCCCCGGCACCCAGGATGCGGGGGCCGAGTCCGACGGCCACGGCATGGCCACCGCGCTGGCGGTCAACGCCCGCCACCAAGGCTTGCAGCTGACGGCATCCCACCGGCGGCTCGACGCGGGGTTCTCGTCGCTCGAGGACCGGCAAACGCTGATCGGCCGCCTGCGCGAGGATGCGCGCGTCGAGGCACGCCTCGATCTGCACCAGTCGATCCAGGCCACACTTGACTGGAATCGCACCTCCGCAGACCAGGTCGCCGTCTCCGGGACAGCCGGCGCCGACACAACGGCCTGCGGACATGGTGAGGAATCATTGATCAAGGCCGGCCTGCGCTGGCGCCCGCAGGGCCTTCCCAGCTTAGGGTTCTCCCATGCCCGCGTGGCGGTCGATTCTCTCGACTTGCGCCGGGAGAAGCGCATCACGCGCGGCGAACTCGAGTATGCCCCCGCACCGGGATCGATCGGCCTGCTCGGCATCCGCCGCCTCTGGCTGCAGGCCTTCGTCCAGCGCAGCCATCGAGAGGCGACTGTAGCCCGCGACTCCACCGGCAACGGCGCCCCCGGCGGGGAGTCCGACAGCACGGACACGAAGACCCGCGAGCGCATCACCGACCAGATCTTCCTGCGCTTCAACGGCTCGGCGGGCCAGCCGCTCTCCTGGAATCTCGACTGGGAGGAGCGTTGGACGCACCAGCCGCAAGCCCAGGGACCCCGGGGCCTGCGGCGCATCCAGGAGCTGGATGCCACGCTGCAGTCCCAACCGCACCAGGTCGTCGACGTGCTGATCGGCTGGCAGGCACAGCGCGATCTGGCCTGGAAGGACGCTGGGGGAACGGATGGGTTCAGTGTCGACCGGCAGTACATCGCGACCGCCCACCTCTACCCGGGCCGCCTGCTCGAGCTCTTCCGGCCCCTGACGATGCGCATCGACATCAACGGCCTCGGCTCCGAGACGGGCGATTCCGGGGAAGCCCAGCCGGGGGGCGGCAGCCTGTGGCGCCCCACCGATGCCTCTGCGCAGCGGAAGTCACGCAACCGAGCCATCGAGTCACGCCTGCAGCTACTCTCCTGGTTGCGATGGATCGACCGCCTGGAGCGCGAACGCAGCACGACGCGCGATGAGGGCATCGACGAGGAAGGGCAACGGGACTACTTCGAGAACCGCATCGAGATCCGTCCGCGGGGCGGGCTGCTGATCCTGCGCTACGCATTCGATGACCGCAGCACCGAGGATCTCCTCGAGAGCGCCACCCTGAGCACGCGCGAGACGCGCCGGATCAGCAGCGAATGGAATCAGACCTGGGGCGGCGGCTTCCTGACATATCTTACCTTCGAGATGCGGCGCACGCAGGACCATCACCCCCTCCCACTCCACCGCTGGAGCCCCCAGGTCCGCGGCACCTACCGCACGCCCTGGTGGCGGATCGATGCGACTCTCGGGCTGACCTATACCTACGAGGAGCTCTTTGTCGCAAGGGCGGGCGCCGGAGAGGTGCGGGGAGAGCAGCGCAGTCTGGGCGTAAGTACGATCCTCGGTCTCCAGCCCCTGAGCATCCTGACCATCAAGCTCCAGCTGCAGACGACCTGGCCCCGCGCGCGGCGCCCCGATCATGACATCGACTTGCGTCTGACGATCCGTGCCTAGCCAGCGCACGGCATCCGCAGTTCTGGCCGGGACCAGCCATCTCCTCCCCACACCCCGGGGGCGCAGAGGAATCCACTGACCCGCACCCCGGGCGCGCAGAGAAATCCACTGAATCGTCGGCGGCGAGCCCGAGCCGCTTCGCGGCCCGGCGTGAGTGGGCGCCAAGTGGCTGCCGACTCGCCCCATTGTTGCGTGTGTGTGTGTACAGGGAGGGCGGGATCATGGGCCTTCCGGGATCCCCCCCCCCCCCTCGGAACACCTCAGAGAAATCCCGGACGAGGGATTTCGGCATCAGAAGGTGAAGACCAAATGGGCTATAATTATACAGTCCCTATGCGTGGGGCACCGACGTGGCCAGAGAAACAGACACCAAGGGAAGAAGGAGTACTTCCATGCATCGTGGCTTGCCTCCATCCGTCCTCGCCCTGATTGCCGTGATCCTGCTCGCTACTCTGTGGGCGGGTCCGGCGTCGGCCTGGTATCCGCGCGCGGCACAGATCGAACTCGTCACGGCGACCTGGTGCGCGAACTGCGAGAACGCCTATCAGGGCATCGAGACCAACAAGGGCTGGTTCGATCCGAATGCCTTCAATGCCGTCCGCTACTACGCTCCCAGCGGTGGTCTGGGCAACCCAGTTTCCCTCGATCGCATCACCTACTACGGGGGCACCTATCCCGAGGCGGTCTTCGATGGCGGACTGCGCGTGCCTCGCGGCGATGATGACCTAGCCGATGGCCTCTACTATCGCGACCTGATCGACCGCGAGCTCTGTGAACCATCGCACTTCAAGATCACGATCAACTCGGCCGACTTCACCGCCCCCACCGGATCGATCGATCTCGACATCGAGGTGATGGAGGATCTTATCGATACCTCCAACCTCTATCTGCGCATGATGCTCACCGAAGACAATGTCGTCTACATCTCGCAGACCTATCAGGATGTCACGCGCGATTCGATCGGGGGGCTGATCCCGATCACGATCTCGACCGAGGGGCAGACGCAGAATGTTGCCCACGCCTTCGACATCGACCCCGGCTGGAACGACGGCGAGCTGGATATCATCGCCATCATCCAGGACGACGACGACAAGTCCGTGCTCGCCAGCGCCACTACCGAGGCGAGCTCCGACTACACGTTCCGCTACTATGCCCTGGGGGATCGCGTCGATGTGGGGCCGATCACGGCCCATCACCACTATGAGGCGTTCCGTGTCTACAATCTCGGCATCGATGCCGATGTCTTCTATTTCAATGTGGATACCGACGCGCCTCCGGGATGGATCGGGGTCATCTGCGAAGGTGCCGAGTGCATCGGCCCCTACCACGAAGAGGTTCTCTATCCGGGCGAGTATGTCGAGTACTACATCGATCTTCAGGCGGCCACCAGTGGGTATGGGACCACGACGGTCAGGATCTCACAGGACGCGCGCCCCGCGCACATCATGCGGATCAAGTACACCTACATCACCGACGATACCGAGATCCTGCTCGTCGACGATGACGGCGCCCGCACCCACGAGGACTACTTCATCGACGCGCTCGACCACTATGGCTACAGCTATGGCGTCTGGGATCACAATGCGCACGGCGCTCCTTCGGCGGCGGTGATGGCCGACTTCTCGGCCGTGATTTGGGGCCATGGGCGGGCAGCCCAGACATTGGATGCCGACGACCGCGCCGAGCTGGCGGCCTATCTCGATGACGGCGGCAATCTGTTCATTACCGGGGAAGATCTGGGCTCGGAGCTGGACGGCTACGGCGGGGATGCCTATCAGTGGTATCAGGACTACCTGCATGCGTCGCTTTTCATCGGCAACGCGGAAGACTACACGCTGGATGGTGTGTCCGGCGATGTGATCTCCGATGGCATCGACCTGATGATCGAGGGTGGTGATGGGGCCGACAACCAGACCTCCCCCGACGACATCGACCCCGCCGACGGGTCGGCCACGGTCATCTGGACCTACGACACCGGCGAGAATGCGGCGCTGCGTGTGGATACGGGCACCTATCGGGTCGTCTACTTCGCCTTCGGCTTCGAGGCGATCGACAACGCCTCTCACCGGCGGGGTGTGCTGCACCGGATCCTCGGCTACTTCCGCGGCTTGATGGATGTTCCCGATCAGGCGACCACCTTCCGTCCCGCACTCAACGTCACACCGAATCCGGTCGGCGGCACGACGACGGTGCGCTTCACCCTCCCGAGCGCCGAGCGGGCGACCCTGCGCATCTTCGGCCTCGACGGG
Organism: Candidatus Eiseniibacteriota bacterium; assembly: GCA_023129715.1. GTDB lineage: Bacteria > Eisenbacteria > RBG-16-71-46 > CAIMUX01 > WJJG01 > JAGMBO01. The sequence continues at coordinate 10,593 of JAGMBO010000053.1, forward strand.
CGTCTGATGCACACGCTGGCCGCGGGCGAGATGACCGCAGGAAACCACACGGTGGCTTGGGATCGCGTGGGCGATCATGGGCAGCGCTTGCCGGCCGGCATTTACTACTGCCGTCTCGAGGGCGAGCGAAGCGATCTGACCCGCAAGGTAGTCTTCTTGAAATAGGGCGGATGCCGGCAGGGGACTTCCGGATGTCGCGTGCCAGCCCACGCGGCGCGGTCTATTCTCCGAGCCAGACGATCCGGCCGCGGAGGCCTGCGTCCGCCCCCCCCCCGCAAATGGGCACCGGCAGGTCGATCAGCCGATAGTGATAGACACCACCGGGTAGCGCGCGATTCGCGCGATCACGCCCATCCCACTGGAAGATGAACAGCCCTGGCTCGGTAGCGGCCGCGATCCGTGGACGGTGGATAGCGGTCAGCGTGTGCACCAGGCGCCCGGTGGAATCGTAGATCGCCAGGCGCGGCGGATGTCTGGCGGACATGATCTGGAACGACGCTCCGGAAAGGCGAATCGGGATCGTTACGGCCGGGCCACTGCGCAGGCCACCGGAGGGGTTCGGGTAGCTGGCCGACGCGCTGACGGCCAGGCTTGCTCCGGGCGAATCCGCCGGGCCGTCATCCCCGATGCCGCTCGCGGGAGGGAAGAGATCCTGCCATTCGATCTCCAGGCGAGGGATGTTTCCATACTGCAAGCGCCCGATGAACCAGAGCGTCATATCCTCCCGCTCACGGAATCCAATCTCGGCAATGTGCAGGTCGGTGCTCTCGTAGGCAACGTCCCAGAGCCCCTCCATCGTCGCATAGACCCCGCTCCCCGGATCGAGACTGTTATAGTAATTGACCCAGGGTGAGATGCCGGACTTGCCGTCGATGTCGCTGTTATTGGTGCTGATCACATGCCCATTCATCCACTCCGGCTGTGGGAGACGAAAATCATAGAATCCCGAGGATTTGGATGTCTTGATAACCCCCGCCCCGCCATTCGGCACGTAGTAGTTGAGGAATCCTCCGGTAGCGACATGATAATTCCCCAGTTCCGCAAAGACGGTCTGCAGATGAGTCAATGGATCGGGCCCCAGATCCATCGTCAGCGAATAGCGGGTGGCGCTCGCCCGTGGGAGCGCGTCCGGATAGTTCGGACCGACCGAGGAGTTCCAATCGTGATTGGACGCGATCGTACCGAACTCATTGACGCCGGTTGAGGAGCAGACATTGCCGGACTGGCTGAAATTCACCCAGCGGGGCGAACCGTCATCCGGCTGCCAGGCGCAGATCACATGATGCCATTGCTGGGTGAGCGTGGCGGGAAGAATCGGAAACTGCAGCTTGCGAACGGAGATGGTCGTCCATGGCGCGGCCACCCATTCATCCCAGCAACAGGTGGATCGACAGGCGAAGCTGTAGGACCAATCGCCAAATGTATTGGCCGCCTTGAGATCGAGGAGATCCATCTCCGTCTCCGGGTAATGCACGCGCACGCCGTCAAGGATCCCCTGAAGTTCCTCCTCGATCTCGACGGGCCGGAAGGTCCACTCGGAGACCTTCGCCCGCACGGCCGGCCAGTAACTGCCGTAGACGGACATCATCTCCTCATAGCCAAGCTCGATGTAGTCGGCCATCAGGTAACCATGGGCGTACCCCATCTCGTAATGCGAGCCCCAGACGTGCAGGACCGTGAAGCCCTGGCCTCCAGCGAGTTCCTGGGCCAGGATACGTCCCTGGACGGCATCGCGCGCGGACGCCGGGACATTCGCCCACACCGGGGCCGCGCCCACCAGAATCGCAAACAGCGCACCGGCAAGGCCGATGCATAGGGTTCTCCACAGCGCTTGTCCGCCGGCAGGACGAGCCTGACCCGGCAATACGGGATTCCGTCTCGAGATGGTGATGGCAACCTCCTGATGTCTGTTCCCTCGATATCTCGTCACTTATCTACATATTATCATTTCCTGCCTGGGGCGTGGTTGTCGAATTACTTCGCCGTCGGCGAATACCAGACCGTCGGGCCACCACTCGATCTCGAAATCCTCAATCCCCCTTTGGCGAGGGAGTTCCCAGGCCGTGAACGCAGGTTCCCGCGGACCTGTCGCCCGAGAGCGTCGGCAGGCTCCCGAGGGCGTTGGCAGACGCCCCGATTCGGGCTATGCTTGGCACTCCATCCGGTGGGCGATGGACTGAGGGCGAGCTGCGAACTGTGGGCTGCAAACTATGATCTGCTAGAAGCAGGGAGGCAGAATGGCGAGGAAGATTCGCGGCATGCTGAGCGTTACCCTTGCAGCCGCAGCCTGCGCAGCCGTGGGCGGGTTCGGCGGTCCGTGGAATCCGCTGGACCTTGGGCCCTCAGGCGCAGTGGCCGCGGGGGTGCCCCGGGCGACGGAGATCATTCCCCAAGCAGATGCTGATGTCGAGCGGCAGGGCGAACTCGCCACCTACGCCGGAGACGAGCTCTTCGACTACATCAATGGGGGCGCACCGCAGTTTCTCGAATACGGCTTTCGGGAGGTCGCCACTCAGGAATTCGTTTGTGATGGACGCACCTACATCTTCGACGCCTACCGCATGCGCGACGCTCTCGCCGCCTACGGCATCTTCAGCATCCGCCGCCCTCAGGGCCGGGAGCGGCTCGCGGCGTTTCCCCATAGCGCCTGCAGCAGCTATCAGTGCCTGCTGGCCCACGGGCCCTACTACATCGAGGTGGCCGCCTATGAGTCGACGCCCCAGACCTGCAATGAAATCGAGCATCTCGCAAAGCTCGCCGTGCGGAATCTCGAGGAGAGTCTGATCATCACCCAGCCGACGGCCGCGCCACCCTTCACCTTGCTGCCTGCCATGCAGAGGATCGGCGGAACCGAACGCCTGGCCCGTGGGCCGATCAGCCTGCGCACGGCCTTGGGGCGGTCGGGATCGGGGTCGTTCGGCAAGACCGTCGAGGCTCTCCAGTCTTCTCTGAGCGGTGCAGCTCCCCAGTGGGTCATGGCCGATTACCATGGTCTGGAGGATTCGACCGGTACAATCACGGCCCAGACGACATTGATCATCCTCGCAAAGGATGGGATACCCCCGGCCGACAACCTCCTCGCCACAGCGGCCGACGTGCGGCCGGCGGAGGAGCCGGTCGAGCAGACCGAGAACCCAGAGGGTTGGCTGGTTCGTCCACAGGAGGATCCGGCCTGGTTCGTTTTCGTCGCGCGGGATCATCTGTGGCTGGGGACCTCCCAGCTTCCGCCCGATCGTCTGCGGACCTGGATTGAACTGCTCTACAAGGAGGAATAATGGCCACTCGCCGCTCAGCCCGAACGCCGCGCCGTAAGGTCGCACCGACCATGGCAAAGCCCAAGAAACGAACCTCGACTCGTCCCGCCCGGACCATGGAGACCTTTCCCAATCCCAAGCCGGGACGCGACTACGAGATCGAGATGACCTACCCCGAGTTCACCTGCCTCTGCCCGATGACCGGACAGCCCGACTTCGCCACCGTCCGCATCAGCTACGTTCCGGATACCGTCTGTGTGGAGCTGAAGTCACTGCGCAACTACCTCTGGTCCTATCGCAACAAGGGCGCCTTCCACGAGGCGGTAACCAACAAGATCGCCGATGACCTGATCCGTCTGATGCAGCCGCGCTGGATCGAGATCGAGGCTCAGTTCCACACGCGGGGGGGCATCAATACGACCGTGCGGGTGGAGTATTCCGGCGTGGCGGAATAGCCGGCATCGGCGATGCTCGGCGCGTTCGCCCCAGGTACGCCTCCCGACCTGAGTTCGCGGGCCATCCGTCTCGGTCCCCCGAGGCGGAACGGGGGATTCGGTGCCGCGAGTCCCGTACCGTCAAACGGCTCCGGACGGATGCGTTTCTGGAAGGAACACATCCGCTATGCGAAGACCCTCGGCCTGATGAAGACCGAGGGTCGCAGAATCAACCGTCGTGAAGGATCGCTGCTAGAGCCTATCCTTGACGGCCTTCAACGGGCGAACGCGGATTGTGCGGAACGCGGCCTTTGGCTTCTGCCTCACCATTTCGCCAGTGAAGGGGTTGCGGACCATCTTGCCGCCTCGGACCGCCGGCTTCCTCACCAAGGTCATCTTCATCAGACCCAGCAGATTGTAGGTGCCGTGCTTCTTGACGGACTTGACCATCACGTCGGCCAGCGCGTCACAGACAGCAACCACTTCCTTGCGGGGCAGATCGGTCTTCTCGGCCAGGATACGGTAGGTCTCCATCTTCGTGCGTGGCTTGGCCGGGGCCTTGGCAGCCCCCCTCTTCTTTGACTTCTTCTTGACTGCCATGAATTACTCTCCTTGCCCTTTGCGCAGTATGGATGAATGGATCCACAAACCTCGGCCGGAATATACACCTGTGTGAAAAACATGAAAGCAAAAGCGGCAAGGAAATCCGCCCATGGACGAGCCGGGGATCAGTTGCCGGCCAGCCAGCG
>JAGMBO010000054.1 GCA_023129715.1 Candidatus Eiseniibacteriota bacterium
GCGATCCTGCTCCTAGTTCTGCCGCTCAGCTTCAGCGCGGCGGCCGCGCAAGAGAATCTGCAACACGCGCTGGTCTGTTACGCGGGCCCTGGAGGTGCCAGCCTGGAGGCCAATGCGGTCATTGCGCAGCGCTACCGTCTGGGAATCACCGGGAATAGCGCGGGCAGCGGAGCGCAAGAGGTCAAGCAGCTGCGGCCTGACTTCCAGTGGTACGTCTACAACTCGATCACCGACAACTACGTCCACTCCACGACGAGCAATGAGCACGCTTTGCTCGAGGACTTCGCCGCCCAGCAGGGCTGGGACCCCGAGGAAGGTTACCTGCACTTCTACGACGATACGGTGCTGAAGCTGCAGGGCGATACCGTCTCCGTTCCCGGCTGGGGCGGTGGCAGTGCCGAGACCCCCGCCGAGGCGCGCGTTCCAGTCTACTACTCGAACTTGAGCCGCCGCGCCTGCCACTTCGCCACCCCCGAGGCGCGCCAACTCCACCTCTGGGTGGTTCTGGCCACCACGATTGACATGACCTTCGCGGGCACCGATCTCTACCCCGACGGGATCTTTCTCGACAACTGTGCCTACCGGCTCTTCAACTGCGGCACCCTCCTCGAGGGCGGCCATGTTCTCGAGGCCCCCGGACAGCCGACGATCGGCAGTTCCGCATTCCAGGACTGGCACTGGTCGAGCAGTCTGGGCCCGTTCCTGACCGCGCTCAAAGACACCCTCGAGACTTCAGCTTCCTGGTCTCCAGACGGCCAGCGCAAGCACCTGATGATCAACTGCTCGAACGCCTGGAGTGATGACTACGTTGCCCGCGATGTGGCCGATGTGCTCTTTCTGGAGTTCGAATACAGCCCCGTACGCGACCACGGCAGCTCGCTGCTCGGCCAGGCCTGGCAGCGTGACAGCCTGGCGGCGGCCGCCGGGATCCGCTCCTTCTACGCGCCGACGATGACCTGCTCGCGCCCCCCCTACCCGGGCGAGATCCCCTACGAGGAAGCGCTGATCGGAGGCCTTACCTGGCATCTGGCCACCCGCACCGAGGAGTCGCTGCTCTTCCTCTTTGGCACCTCGAGTCCCAATACAGCCGGGTGGGACACGCTGACCTGGCGCGGGTGCGTCGATGTCGCGGCCGAGGAGTTGGGCACCGCCCAGGGCGCTCCCTATGTCTACGCGGAGGGAACCGACCCGCTCGGCCAGAACTACCGCGTCTGGGCCCGCGACTACGAGAACGGGCTCGTGCTGGTGCGCAACCGCTGCCGCTGGGATGAGGGGATCGAGCCGGAGACGGCCGTCTCGCTGCCGCTGCCGAGCCCGATGGCGCGCGTGGCCCCCTCCGGAGAGATCGGCTTATCCACCTCCACGGTCGCAATGCGCAACGGCACCGGCACGATCCTGCTCGGCACTCCCGGAGCACCACCGGACAACCCACCGGTGGCCGAGTTCTCGGCCACCCCCACTGCGGGAACCGTCTCGCTGGCAGTCGCCTTCACCGACCTCTCCACCAACTCGCCCACTTCCTGGGCATGGATCTTCGGCGATGGCGGGACCTCCAGCCAGTGCGACCCATCCCACGTGTACCAGGAGCCCGGAACCTACACGGTGTCGCTCAGGGCCACCAACGCCGATGGATCGGACACCGAGACCAAACTCGACTTGATCACCGTAGAACCTGGGGCCGTGGCCCCGCTGGCGGAGTTCTCCGGCACACCTACCTCAGGAAGCACGCCCCTGACAGCCGCCTTCACCGACCTCTCCACAAACTCGCCCACTTCCTGGGCATGGATCTTCGGCGATGGCGGGACCTCGTCTGACCCTCACCCCAGTCATACCTACGAAGCTGCCGGAAGCTATGACGTTTCGCTGACGGTCGCCAATGCGCATGGGTCGGACACCGAGACCAAGCTCACCTACATCACAGTGACAGCACTTCCCGCCGCCACGACGGCAGACTTCTCGGGCACCCCCAGGTCGGGTGAGGCTTCCGTGACAGTGCAGTTCACCGATCTCTCGAGCGCCGCCCCCACGACTTGGGCGTGGATCTTCGGCGACGGCGAGAGCGCAACCGCCCAGCATCCCACTCACACTTATGAGGGGCCGGGAACTTACACCGTCTCTCTCACCGCGACCAATGCTGGTGGTACTGATACTGAGACCAAAACCGCCTACATCTCAGTGAGCGCCGCGCCCAGCGCTCCGCTCGCCGAGTTTCATGCCACGCCGACCTCTGGCTCCCCGCCCTTGGCAGTCAAATTCGAGAATCTCTCGCTGAATGAACCCACCGCGTACAGCTGGGAGTTCGGAGACGGCGGCATTTCGACGGCCGCCAACCCGGCCCACACGTATGCCTCCGCCGGCACCTACACCGTCTCACTGACCGCAACGAACGCGGCCGGCACGGACACCGAAACGAAGAGGGACTACATCACCGTAACGGAGACTTACCCCCTTCCAGTTGCCGACTTCAGCGGCGTTCCCAGCTCCGGCACCATCCCACTAACCGTTGCCTTCAACGATGCTTCGACCAACAAACCGACATCCTGGTCCTGGGACTTCGGAGATGGAGCTGCCGCGACGACGGCGAATCCGACCCACACCTATTCGGCTGCCGCAACCTATACCGTGACGCTCACCGTCAGCAATGCCTTCGGGACGCACACGGCAACGAAGATCGATTATATCACTGCGAGCGCGGAACTCTCCCCGCCCGTCGCGGCCTTTATTGGGTCTCCGACCTCCGGCTCGGCGCCACTCACAGTACACTTTACGGACCAGTCATCCGGCAGTGCGGCGACGTGGTTCTGGGAGCTCGGTGACGGGGCCACCTCTACACTAGCCAATCCCACACACACATACGTCACGGCCGGGACGTACACCGTCTCGCTCACGGCCGCCAATGCAGCCGGGGAAAGCACTGCAACCCGCACGAACTACATCTCTCTGAGTGAGCCGACTGCTCCTCCGGTAGCCGCGTTCTCCGCCGAACCCCACAGTGGTACCGCTCCGCTAACGGTTCAGTTCTCCGATCAATCGGCTGGCGATCCGAGTTCCTGGGCCTGGGCCTTCGGTGATGGAGCAAGCTCGACCGAGCAACATCCGAGCCACATGTACAGCGCTGCGGGCGACTATACCGTGACGCTCACTGCAGCCAACGCGTATGGGGAACAGACCCGGATGGCACCCGATTACATCTCCGTCTCCGTTCCTCCTCCCCCGCAAGCCGATTTTGCCGCCAGCGCGACCTCAGGCACCGCGCCTCTAACAGTCACTTTCAGCGATCTTTCGCTCAATGGGCCGACGTCCTGGTTTTGGAGCTTCGGCGACCAGGCCAGTGCCACCTCGAGCCACCCAACCCATATCTATGCGAGTCCAGGCAGCTATAGCGTTTCCCTCGTGGCCGCAAATCCCCACGGGACCGACACGTGCACCAAGACCGAATACATCACCGTCCTCGCCCAATCGTCCGCCCCGGAGGCGGACTTCACCGCACAGTGCACCCAAGGCATCGCTCCGTTAACCGTCCCCTTTGCCGATGCATCCAGCAATGATCCGACTGCCTGGAACTGGGAGTTCGGTGACGGTGAAGGTTCGAGCGCTCAGAACCCCACCCACGTCTACCAAGCGGCGGGAACCTACACAGTAGTCCTCACCGCGACCAATGCTCATGGTTCCGCCACCAGGGCCAGAACTGCCTACATCAGGGTAGCCGACGCCCCTCTGCCGCCTCGTGCTGCGTTCGGGGCGACACCGGCCACAGGAGTCGCCCCGCTGGCCGTGGAGTTCACCGATCAGTCCACTCAGGCACCGCAGACCTGGTCATGGAGCTTCGGTGACGGCGCTACCTCTGCCATTCAACATCCAGTTCATACCTATACATCCCCGGGAAGCTATACCGTCGAACTTACCGTCAGCAACGCTGACGGGGTGGACAGCGACTCCCGGACCGACTATATCAAAGTGCTTGCCTCGCCAGCGCCCCCGGTGGCCGACTTCTCTGTCGATCCAACTACTGGGAGTGCGCCCCTTGCCGTAACGCTTACCGATCGATCGTCGAACAGCCCAACCGACTGGTCGTGGGACTTCGGTGACGGTGATAGCTCTGCTGTCCAGAGTCCGCAGCATACCTACGAGCACCCGGGAAGCTACTCGGTTTCGGTGACCGTATCGAACTCGGAAGGCTCGACGACGAAGACGAAGCTTGACTGCGTGATCGTGTCGGCGCGACCCGCGCCTCCTATCGCCGACTTCTCGGCTGAACCGAGCAGCGGACATGCTCCTCTCCGAGTGCGGTTCAGGGACAACTCGACGAACGTACCGACGAGCTGGCACTGGAATCTTGGCAATGGGGCAACTTCACGCGAGCAGAACCCCATGTGCACCTACGAGTATCCAGGGACCTATAGCGTCACGTTGACAGCCGCGAATGCTGACGGCTCAGATGCGGTGAGTAGGAGCGGCTACATCTGCGTGACGGCGGCGCCAGTCCTACCCGCGGCCGCTTTCCTCGTGGATCCAGCATCGGGAATTGCTCCGCTGACGGTCAGTTTTACCGATGCTTCCACCGGCTTCCCCACGAGTTGGTCCTGGCGCTTCGGAGACGGCGACAGCGCTTCGCTTGGCAGTCCCACGCATACCTACACTTGCGCCGGGGTCTACACCGTCACTCTCACCGTGTCGAACGCCGACGGCACCGATACCACGTCTGTCAGCGAGTGCGTCACCGTCACCGCGGCGCTCCGGCCACCGGCGGCGGATTTCTCCGCCGACCCATCCTCGGGCAGGGCCCCGGTGGCCGTCCAGTTCACCGATCTCTCGACAGGAGCACCAACAGCGTGGGTCTGGGATTTCGGTGATGGGAACTACGGCCATGTCCAGCATCCCCTGCACACCTATGAACTTGGCGGCACCTACTCGATTACGTTGGCGGTCGCCAATGCCGATGGAGCCGACACCACGACACGTACGGACATGATCCGGGTGATGCCCTCACGCAGCGCACCGATCACCGACCTGGCCGGGACCCCCACCGACGGGACAACGCCGCTCACGGTCCACTTCACCAGCCTGGCGACCAATGAGCCGACTTCCTGGTCATGGGATTTCGGCGACGGCGGCACGTCGATCGTCGAGAACCCGCAGTATACGTTTCAAACACCTGGGTTCTACACAATCACCCTCACGACGACGAATGCGGCGGGCTCGACCTCGGAGACAAAGGCTGGCTACATCGCCGCCACCGCCGCACCGCCTGACGAGAACCCCTTCGGATTCGCCCCGAACCAGTCGAATCCCTGCACTCCGCAGGGCAGGATCACCTTCTCTCTTCCGTATGCGGGAGAAGCCCGGCTGGAGCTCTTCGACCTACGTGGCCGGTGTCTCTCCCTGCTGGCTGCCGGACACCTGAGCGGAGGCCTGCACGTCGTCCCTTGGGAATCGAAGCGCCTCTCAACCGGCGTCTACTTCCTTCGCCTTACCTGGGAGGCAAGGACGGAGACGAAGCGGCTCACTCTCGTGAAGTGATCTGGAACGACCAAGGGATCAACCAGGGCCTTCCGGATCGCTAGCCGATCGCTCCACGTACACGGACCGACGAGCGATTTTCCCGATTGCACTGGATCCCACGCTGCGCCCAGACTCCCCCTAGCAGCCAGCTAGAGTCCTTGACGGTTCCTCGGCACGGGAAGGCGCACAACCATGTCCATGGCGGGAGTCACGGTCACAGATCAGCGGGAACTGCATGGGGTCCAGCTCGTCGCGCTCGGTTCACTGGCGGGCCTCTGCCACGCCGTTGCCGAGAGCACGCTGCTCGGCTGGATCGGAATCGCGATCCGACCGCTCGACCATCTCCTTCTGGCCGTGAGCTATGTGCTGCTGGGTGCGCTAGGTGGTGCCCTGCTCGCCTTGCTGATCCCACTGCTCCGTCGCGTCACTCGTCATCCTGGGCGCGCCGACACCTACTTGTTCTTCCTGATCGTTGTTGCCGGAGTCAATGGCTTCCTGGCGGGAGCCCAGGTGCTTGCCCTTACATCGAGGATCCATTCTACCGTGGCCCTGGCGTTCCTGACGCTCATTCTGCTACTCTTTGCCACTCTGACCTACCGCCGTCCGCGGACTCCCGGCATTATGCTCGCGTTCCTCCTAGGAACAAGTTTCGCCGCCACCGGGGCGAGCTTCTCTGCCGGACTGTGGCCTGAGATCCATCGCTACTCCCTGCGTCTCGATTTCGCCCTCAGTCTCTGTCTGCCGGTGCTGATCAGCCTGGCCTTTCTGATCGTCTCGCCCGCAAGCAGCAAGCGCAGGGCGAGGTCCGTTCCCTGCTGGCTGCTGTGGACCGGTATCCTCTACGGCGTCCATCTAGCACTTTGGTTTCTGATCTGGCCGGCAGAAATCGGCTGGCACATCGACCGGCCGAGTGCGAGCAGCCACGCCCGGGGTCCCGAGCGCCCGAAGATCCTGATGGTTGTCCTCGATACCGTCCGCGCCCAGAACATCGAGCTCTTCGGTTACGCTCGTCAGACGATGCCGTTCCTGACCGGTTTCGCCCGGAAGGAGTGCGACTTCGTGACCGCTGCGCTGGCGAACGCCGCCGAGACGCTTCCTTCCCACGCGTCGATGTTCACCGGCCACTTCGTCTATTCCCACCGCGCGCACAAGGCGTCCTTGGCGGAGCATGGTGTATCACCGGCCTACTTGCATCCTCTCGACGACCGCCATCCGACTCTCTCCCGATGGCTTGGGCAACATGGCTATGAGACCGCAGCGATCTCCGCCAACTATGGCCAGCTCAGCGGATATGGTCTGCGCCGGGGCTTCGGACACTTCGACTGTCTGCTCAGCGACAGCCATCTCTGCCGGCAGCTTTGTTGGCTCTTTACCCTCCGGAGCGGCGACCATGCCCTGGGCGCAACGATGATGTACCGTCTTCCCGATCGCCTCACAGCCGCGAGCGTCGCATTCACCTGCTGGCAGCCGGGCTACCGGTCAGCCCAACGCATTGTCGGGCTGGCGATCGACTGGCTGTCGCAGCAAGGGGAGCGGCCCTCTTTTCTCTTCCTCAACCTCATGGATGCCCACGATCCCTACCTACCGCCACCTGAGTACCGCGAGCGCTTCGGCAAGCGAGATCCCAGCATTACCTGGATGGGCTTTCCGGCGGCGCTCCGGCAGCGCGCGCAGTATCAGGGCCAGCCCTTCCCGCGCAAGGATCTCGACTTCGCCATCTCACAATACGATGCGGAACTTGCCTACCTGGATGACCAGCTGCGCCGCCTGTTCACCTATCTCCGGACGGCGGGCCAGCTCGAGAAGACCCTCGTGATCATTGTCGGTGACCATGGTGAGGGGTTCTGGGAGCACGGGGCGCTGCAGCACGGCACCACGCTCTACAACACCCAGACCCGCGTGCCGTTGCTCATCAAGTTCCCTGCCGGCGGGAACGCTGGACCGCCCCCACCTGCCCCCCACATCCAGCCGGTCGATATCATGCCGACGATTGCGCAGTTGCTCGGCCTGGAGTCCCCCGCCGGGGTTCAAGGCAGCCCATGGGGTGGTGACCGTAGCTATGCCCTGGCCGAGAACTACGTGCACTGGGCCCGCCATCCCAAGTTCCACCGCGAACTGGTCGCTGTAGAAGCCGGCGGGATCAAGTACATTCAATCAACGAGTGGAGAAGAAGAACTCTATGACTTGAGGGTCGATCCGCACGAAACGCGCAATCTGATCACAGTGCGTCCGGAGGTTGCCGCACGCCTGCGGGCTCTCATCGAACCGCGGCGAGAAGCACTCAGCCGGCAGCCACCCGTCAGGGAAGCGCAGCCCGAGGATGATGCCCTGCGGGAGAAGCTCCGTTCGCTTGGCTATCTCTGAGGGCTGTGGCGCGAAGAGGCTTCACGCCCCGCCACAACCTACGGTTTCTCGAGGATGGCGAGGATATTCGTCCGCAGGGGCTTCATCCCCCGCATGATCAAGAGCCGAATCCAGAGTAGCTCCAGAAGAGCCAGCGGGGCGAAAGTGGCAAACTTCGCCTGTGAACAGATCAGCCGCAGATCAACCACCCGCAACCCGGTCGATTCCGCGAGCTGGCGGATGCGCCGAGGGGTGTTCATCCGATAGAGCGCCGGAAAGACATCTTCCTCCTCTCGGCCCTCGAGTCGGCGGACCAGCACGTTCTTGATCGCCTGAGGAAGGAGCCGTGCCATCAGCGTCGAGTATCCAATCAGATTCGGTGTGTGCAGGATCAGGCGCCCCCGCCGCCGCATGACTCTCGAAGTCTCGCGCAGCGCCCGGGCTGGCTCGGCGAGATGTTCACCGACCATGTTGCTAGTGACCAGATCGAAGCTCTCATCGGCAAAGGGCAATCGCCCGATGTCTCCTCGCACTCTGGCCCGGATTGTCCGATGACGACGCAGGGATTGCAGATCGTAGTCCAGACCGATGACCAGGCGTGCCGCGGAGACTAACTCGCTCTCCTCGGCCTGCCGCCACGGGGGAAGCAGCTGATGGCCGCATCCGAGATCGAGCCAGTCGAGGCAACGTGGCTGTGAAGTCCGCAGTAGGTCTTCATAGACCCTCTGGGAATACCGCAGACCGGGAACCAGCCTGTTCTGTAGCCGCCAATACCGCTCAAGAGACGCCCTTTGCATCATCCGCTCCAGTAACCGCGTCACGTGTCTGCTGCACTCTGCAGAGGGGCATCTCGGCCCCGTGGACGGAGATTACCCTGCCACTGGCTTCGATGCTCGCCTGATCCATGCGTTCCATCGCCGACGAGAGAGCCGGAGGAGCCGGGATGTGCTCAGGGCCGTGGCCTCTCGCAGAGGTCTGACCGCCACTCGGCGGCCGCTGTCGACGCCTGATTGCGTCACCGGAACCGACAAGACGTCGGGACCGCTGAGTAGGCACAACCACATACAGACCAGCCAGTTGCCCGCCAATGCCACTCAGTGGAGAGCGCGGGTGTCAGGGGAGCCTTACACTATACCCCCTTTGCCCTACTGACGACGTTTCGCTGCATCACTCCAAGTGACCACACGTCAATAGCTTGAAGGTTCCACCGCGTGATGGACCCCATCTTGCACCATAGGGGATATGCAGGAAAGGTTTAGTTTTCGCTAACGGCTTATCGTACTTGGGCTTGCGAATCATCGGAGGACGGACATGAAACACCTAGTCACTTGCATGATGGTCTTGGCGCTCGTCGCCGTCGCGGCACCCAGTGCCAACGCGACGTACTTCACCCTCACCGACATCAACTCGGTGGTCGACATCGACAGCCAGGCCGGCATGCTCAATTGGGTCGTCGACGATGTCGACCACCTCTTCTTGCAGGCCTTCTGGATCCGCACCGGCCCTACCGGCCCCGAAGTGCCCTTGGGCAATTTCTACAGCGGCGCCGATGTCTGGGGGCCGAGCATTGTTGACCTCTACTTCAACAATCATCCCGACTTCGACATCAAGGTGCGCTACATCCTGACCGGGGGCTCCATGGGCAGCCAGGTCTCGGACGTCGCCGAGGTGATCCGGGTTGCCGCCAAGCAGGACATCCCCGGCAGTCTCCAATCCAACGACGTGCACTTCTTCCAGTATTCCGACTTCGACCTGAACGCCACGCCCAGCGACGATGCAGTCCGCTTCCCCAACGCGAATGCCGTACAGCAGGTCGATGCCGGCGCGATACTCTCTGAGACGGTCGTTACGCCCCCCCCGAGCCACCATGAGGGTGAAAACCAGTGGCCGGACTTGCGTAACAGGCTCAACGACGCTGGCCCCACGACCCTCAGTGACCTGCCTGCCATCGGCGGTGGCTGGCTGGCGGGCGATATCGAGTGGGCCTTCCAGTGGGACAAGACGATCACGCAGACCACTCCGCTGCTGATCAGCAAGGACAAGCATTTGCAGCCGGTGCCCGAGCCGACCACCCTGTTGCTGCTCGGTGTCGGCCTCCTGGGTGCGGAAGTTGCCCGCCGGCGCCGCAAGAGCCGCCGCTAGCCGGCCGGCTCCATCGTCGAGAAGGCAAGTACGAGCCGTTTATCGCGCGGACCCGCATATGCGGGCCCGCGCGTATTTTAGTCAGCCTTACCGGCCACTCCACCCGCGGGCACACCGAGCGTGGCGGCCGTGGCCAACAGGCGCCGCGCGACCTCTCCGTAGTGGTACGCACGCACGGCAACCGGATCAGGACGAGGCGGCGATTCCCCTGCCAGAAGACGGGTGAGCATCTTGGTCAGCGACTCCGAGTCCTCGATGTCGCAGAACAGCCCTCCCGTCTCCGAGAGCACCCGCGCCGTGCTGCCGCGTCGCGGGCTGACCCCGAGAACCGGAGTTCCCGATCCCAGATAGTCGATCAGCTTCGACGGGAGGAAGACGCTCTCCTGCGTTCGCGTCAGCTTGGCATCGATCAGCAACAGGAGGTCGTATTCGCTCATCAGCGCGAGCGAGTCGAGATAGGGGATCACGGGGTGGACGCGCAGCACGCGCTCGAGTCCTGCGGCACTCACCTCCCGGCGGGCCTCCTCTGGGAAGCTTCCGTAGCAGTCGATCTCCAGCCGTCCCTCCAGGTCTTTGACGCGACCAAGGCCTGCGAGCGCCTGGATCAAAGGCGCCGGCGTGCGCGGCCCGTAGAAATGCCCGGTGTGGAGGAGTCGCAGCGGTCTCCCCGCCGCGCGCGCTTCGCGGCCGGACGCCTGCATTTCGGACGCAAACCCTTCGGGCACAAGCCTTCCGGGCGCGTACCAGTCGGGCACGAAGGCGTGCGGCAAGACGCCCGACTTCCCCCCCAAGATCGCCCCATGATCTTCGGCCGTCAGGCGCAGCATCTCATCGGACGTGTAGAGCACGTAATCGGCAGCCTCCAGGACCTGCGCTTCCAATCTGCGGTGATGATCCGCGCTTCGCCGATTGCGCGCCGGCGCGTAGGGGTTGCGCCCCCATGGATCACTGAAATAGGCGATCCAGGGTAGGCCGCTCATTTTCTTCACCGGCGGCCCGAGCAGGTGATTGGCGTGCGGTTGGCTGCAGGTCAGAAGGAGATCGTAGCGCCGCAAGTCGAGACCGCGTAGATACCGCCGAGCGGCGAAGGTCCATTCCCGCTTCTTGGGTTCGAACCAGCGCAGCCCCCACGGAGTCCCGCTGAGCAGACGCTTGATGACGCGCACGGGCTTCATCGCTTCCGGCGACCAGACCAAATGCTGCGTGAGGTCTTCCGGCACCACGCGCATGATCGACGGATCGATCAGGTCCGGCGCCGGGGCGAGGAAGGAGCGCGGGTCGATCGCCAGGATCTCGACATCGACCCCATTCGACCGCAACCCAAGCACGAGCTTCAGATAGACGAGCGCCGCCGGTACCTGTAGCGGCGGAAAGCAATAGAGAATCGCCAGGACTCTCACCGATCCCCCTCCACGAACGCCGCCACCAGCGCCGCAATGCGCGCCGCTGCCCTGCCATCACCATAGGGATTGACGGCTGAGACCATCCGCCGGTGTGCCTCGCCGCCGGCAAGCAGAGCCCGCGTCTCGGCGACGATTCGCCGCCGGTCCGTTCCAACCAGGCGTGCCACCCCGACGGAGATGCCTTCCGGTCGCTCCGTTTTCTCGCGCAGCACCAGCACTGGTGTCCCCAGGCTGGGGGCCTCCTCCTGAACACCCCCCGAGTCGGTCAGCGCCACCCGCGCGTCCCGCAGCAGGTGCACGAAGCCGGGGTAGTCGAGTGGCCCGGTGAGACAGATGCGCGGATGATGCGACAGCACTCGTTCGACAACCCCGCGGACATTGGGATTCGGGTGCACCGGGAGCAGAATCCCAACCTCCGGATCGGCCTCGGCGATCTCCAGCAGCGCCCGGCAGATCTCCTCCATCGGCGCCCCGAAGCTCTCCCGCCGGTGAGCGGTCACCAGGACGAGTTTCTCGATCCGCCCGCGAAATTCATCGATCTGCGCACCAAGATGCCCGGCCGGCAGCGGCTGGGCCGCAATGTGCTGAACTGCATCCACGACCGGATTGCCACAGACATGAATACTCTCCTCCGCGATGCCCTCGCGCAGGAGATTCTCCCGGGCCCCGCCGGTCGGGGCAAAGTGGAGGTCGGCGAGGACGGCCACCGCGCGCCGGTTCATCTCCTCGGGGAAGGGGGAGAACTTGTCCGCCGTGCGGAGTCCTGCTTCCACATGCCCGAAGGGGACGCGGTTGTAGTAGGCGGCCAGCGCGGCGGCGAGCACGGTGGTCGTATCGCCTTGCCCCAACACCATCGCTGGCCTTTCGCGCTTCAGCACGCGGTCGATGCCCACCACGCACTTCGCGGTCACATCGGCGATCTCTTGATCGTCCGTCATGACATTCAAGTCATGAGCCGGAACAATCTCGAAGACACGCAAGACCTCATCGAGCATCTGCCGGTGTTGGGCGGTCGCCACCGGGATCACGGTCAGTGAATCATAGGCGGCGAGCGCGGCGATCACCGGCGCCATCTTCACCGCCTCCGGACGCGTGCCCATCACGGCAATGATCGTGCTCATCGGTTCAACCCTTATAGGTCGGCTGCAGACCGGTCGACGGGGCAAAGATCAGCGCGTCGGCGAAGAACTTTGCCGCCCAGTTCGGCAGCCGGTAGCGGCAATAGGCGCCATTGATCGGAAACGAGCCACGCACCCCGCCGCGCAATCCAGGATTCGACGATCGCAGGTCGTGGATCCTCTCGAGGAAGCCGAGCGCACGCTCCGCCTGCTCGGCGAAGATCCTCTCCTCCGAGTGAGCATACAGCCGTGACCAGAGGACGCAAACCTGCGCTATGCCGGTGAGACACGCCCAGGGGACCGTCCCGCGCCACTCGCGGTCGAAGCGCCCACTGATCCGTCCCTGCCGATCCACTCGCGCAGTCAACGCCCGCGCCGTGCGCGTGGCCGCCGCCACGAGGGGAGGCTGTTCCAGCAGGATTCCCGCCTCGAACTGGCCGCGGGCAGTGTAGGCGATCGTATGGAGCAGAGGCTGGTGGTTGTCGGTGAGGCAGTTCTGGGCAAACCAGCCCGGGCGTTCCTCCTGACGCAAGGACCAGTCAAGAAAGCGCCGCGCAGCCTCGCGCGGCGGCTCCTCCCCCGCCACGCTGGCTAGCTCGGCCAACGCCCAGGCGACCCGCGCATGGAAGGTCACGCCCACCGCCGAACCGACGTCCCTGCGCCAGACCGGCTCGCCGTCCATGACTTCCACCAACCAGCGCCCGGCCCGCCGGGCCGCCGCGAGGAAACGCCGCTCCCCTGTGGCCTGGAAGGCGGCCAGCCAGCCGAAGATCACCTGGCCCGTGTCGAACACACAGGGCCGGCGCCGAGCAAGGTCGGCGATCGACCCATCGTCGCGCTGAACCTGCAGCTCCCATTCCGCCATCTCCAGCGCGCGTCGGCGCGCCTCGGCATCACCACGCAGCGACGAAACATTCAGCAGTGTCGGGATGATATAGCCCGTTGTTTCCGGGTAGGACGGCAGCCACCCGCGGCCGAGCTCGTAGCTGTGGCTGACCCCCCGGTCGTCGCCGGCATCCTGCGCCCGGTACAGCCAGGCGAGCACCTCTGCGAGATGAACCTCCCGCGACGGCGGCCCGCCGGCTGGGCGGCGCAGCAATTCACCTAGGCGCTCGCGTTGACGCTCCCAGAACATCAGTCCACCCTAGTCGAACTCCACGACCGCGGCAGTGCGCAGGTACTCGCGCCCGCCGAATCCCTTCTTGAACTCGTAGAGGCCATGTTGGGGATGGTCCTCAGCGGTCGCCGCCGCCGGAACACCGCCGATGTTGAGCTCGCGCACGCCGCGCTCCTGCGCCCGCCCGAGCAGCTCGGCGTGGAGGCAGTACATGGCATAGAGCTCGTAGCCCTTCCGGTTGCACCCGGATCGAACGGTGATCGCCCGGGTCCCGAAGTGCAGGTAGGCAAGCGCGGCAACGCATTCATCGCCGGCATGAGCCAAGAGCACCTCGCCGTGCCCGGCCCCGTAGACGTAACGCTCGACCCTTCGGAAGTATTCCCGGTCCCGCACGCTGAAGCCCGCCCCCCGCGACGCCGCTCGCTCGGCGGCGAGCCCCTGGAACCCTCGCAGCGCCTCGAGCCCCGCAGGCCCATCAGCGTCGGACACCACGAGGCTGCGTTGCTGGGCCCGGCGGATGTTCTTGCGGTGGGTCTTGTGCATGGCCGCGGTCAGGGCTCCGTGCTCGGGTTCCAGATCGATGACGAATTCCCGCGTGCGCGCGCTGATCGAACTGCGTAGCGTCTCCAGATCCTCGAGACAGTCGCCCCAACTCGCGCCGATCCGCAACCTCTGGAAGCCCTGCCGGCGGCAATACTCGAGCAGCGTCGCGTAGATCTCTTCTCGCGCCGCCCCGGGGCGCGCCGCTCCCGCGGGCGGCGTGGGCAGATGGATTTCTGGGCGTCGCCCGAGGAGTCGACGCCAACCGGGTGAGACCAGAAAGGCGGGACCCGCGGCGCATTCCTCTCCCGGGGCCCCAAAGAACAGCAGCCGGAGGGCCCCCGGTCGATAGTCCCCGTAGTGTACGTCCGGCAGGTGCAGGGGCGATCCCCCCAGGCGCACGAGCAGGGGCTGCCACGCGGGCGTCGGCAACTCTGGCAGTGCCCGCATCTCCATCAATGAATTCCGACTTCCCGGAAGTCGGCCTCCAGCGCATCAAGCGAGCGAATGCAGTGATTCCACATGGCCCGCCGCCGCAGCGAAACGGGCAATTGCCGGCGGGCCCGCTCACCGAGCTTGCGCAGGATCGACGGCTGGGATTGCGCCTGTGCTCGCTTGCGGGCTTCGCGCACGGCCAGGCGCTCGACCACCGGGATCGCTGCCCGACCCGACTGCAGGCACATTCGCACCAGCGCCTTGATCAGGGGACGGTAGCGCAGGCGGAACAACTCTTCGATCTCTTTCCGCGGCACACCACTGTCGGCCATCGAGGAGCCAAAGACCCCGCCGGCATTGCACAAGTACCCGGGCAGCACCAGCATGCCCCGGTCATGAAGAATCTCCGCCGCCCCCGCACGATAGGGCGCATTGGCCACCGGCACCACCGCGCGCACCTGGATGCGCTCCGCCAACTCCCGCGTGATCGACCAGACCCGCGCCGCCGGAACGAGGACATCGACATCGGTCGCGAGCAGATCATCATGGGCGATGCGTTCGCCCGGCAGGTGCGCGACGAGATCGTCGCCGTGCAAGTCCTTCTCTCGGCACAGCTCCTGCGGATCGAAACCCTCTGCGTTGCGGACCGCTCCAATCACCGTGGAAATCCCTGTAACGCGAAAGAGGCCCTCGGGCAACAAGGTCATCATGTGTCGCGCGACATTACCGAAGCCCTCGATCGCCATGGTCAGGGGGCGCGCCGACTGGACGACCTCCGCGTAGCCGAGGAGAGCATTGGCCGCGCTGATCGCCGTGTAGAAGGACGTGTCGGTCGGCGGGGGAATCTCGAGACCGGCGCCGGCATAGATCGTCCTCAGTTCTTCCGGCCCGCAATTCATGTCCATCGCCGGGTTGTAGAGCCCGGTGCGGATGATTGGACCGCAGTGGCGACCGAAGCTGCGCAGCGCAGCGCTCCGCCCTTCCGCGTCGAGCCCCTCCGCCAGCCGCACCCCAGCCTTCCCTCCCCCCCGGGGTAGGCGAAAGAGCGCCAGCTTGATCGTCATCTCCCGGGCGAGCTCTCTGACCTCCTCAAGGACAAGGTCGTCCGCGATGCGCACGCCGCCCGCGCTACGATTGTTGAACAGGGAGTCGATCACCAGGAATCCCTCATAGGTCTTCCCGGACGCTAGGATGATGAGCGGGTGCTCCATGATGACTCTCTCTCCCGCCGCGGAGTTCACCTCTGGACCCCGCGATGACCGAGGGCCCAGGCCTCCCTCGACTATTCGACCGCTCGCGGCCCTCTCTTGATGCGGTCACGCAGAATCCGCTTCAACTCCTTGCGCTCCGCCGCGTGCAGACCTACGTAAAGCATCGGACCATAGAGGATCCCGGCCAATCCCACACCAGCCGCCATCTGCCCGTAGGAAGCGCTTCCCAAGAAGCCCGCGATCAGGGCGGCCAGTCCGGTGAACACCGCCCCGATCAGCAGGGGCCGCGCCTGCACCTCGATGAACTGGCGGCCCACCGACACACCCAAGTAGCGGCTGGTATGGACGAAGAGGATCACCTGAGAGATCCAGGCAGTCACCAGCACACTCAGCGCCACTCCGCTGATGCCCAACGGCCCCACCAGGAGAAACCCGAGCAGAACCACCCCGAGCGAGGTGCTCACCGAGACGATCACCAGGAAGTTCAGGCGACCCACGCCGATGAAGAGACGCCAGATCAGCGGCTGCAACCCATGCGCCAAGACGCCGCCGGCCAGAAGATAGAGGGCCGTACCCCCCTGCTGGGCATAGACCGGACCGATCCATTGCGCGATGAAGGCTCGCCCATAGACGAAGATCAGCCCCACGATTGGAAGGGTCAGGAAGAGAATGTAGCGCGAGTAGCGCAGGTAGATCGAGCGGATCATCTGCTCGTCTCGCTGCCCATCGAGCTCGCTGAACATCGGCATGAACGGCGTCGAGAGCGACCAGGCGATCTGGCGCGTGTAGTCGACGAGCCGCAGGGGAATCGCGTAGTGGGCCGTTGCGGCCGCGGAGGCCTGCGAGCTGATGATCAACGGCTGGGCATGGTCGGCGATCCGCGCCGCGCTGGCGCTGAGGAAGAGCCGTCCGCCGAAGCCGAGCAGCTCGCGCAAGGACCGGGGCCCGACCCGCCAGGGGGCGAAGGCCACCTGCGGTAACACCCGCCGGCAGAGCGTGATCGTCGCGACTAGCGCGAGCAAGTCGGTAAGCGCCTTGCTGCCGGCCACGATCACCAATCCCCCAGGTGAGAGAAACGCAACCAGAATGGCCGCGTTGATCAACAGGACAGCCACATCGATCAGATTCTTCGCATGATAGAGCTGCCAGCCATAGAGGACTCCGGTGAAGAGGTAGTTGAGATAGAGAATCAGAACGTCGGCCGCCATCAGCAGCATCACCATGCGCAGAGCGGGAAAGCCCTGGTAGTCGTTGATCAGCCGGGGCACGAGCGGAGGGACGACGAAGGCCAACACCAGGGCCGCCAGCAAGCCTACGCCGGCGAAGAAGACCAGCGCGGTCGAGACAACCTCGGAGAGCCTGCGTGCGTCGGAAGCCCCGCGGTGAAAACCCACCATGCGTACGACGGCGGGCTGGACGCCCAGTTCCAAGAGACCCGCATACCCGACGAAGGAGAGGACGACCACCCAGAACCCGTAGGCCGCATCACCCAGGCGATGGACGACGAAGGGCGTCAAGAAAAAGGCGACCACCAGCGAAATGAGTAGGCGGGCCGTATTGGAGATCGAGTTCAGCGTCAGGCGCCGGTGCACACTATCCTTCCCGCGCCCCGGATCCAGGGGGAGTTGCTCCGGTGGGCGATCAGGCGGCAGGATCGTTCTACCCGACACGGGGTCCTCTTCGGTGCTGCGTGTCTCCTCGCTCTCCGCCGACGCCGGCGGCATGGCCGGCGGCATTCTACCCATCAGCCGCGCTTGACACCTAGGGAGAAATCCCCACGCCCGTCAACCGGCGCAGAGCTCGGTTGGAAGAACTCCCCGGAGACATGCCGCCACGGGCTCCCGCTCGGCCGCGCAGGGCAAACATCCTTCAGCCCAGTTGTTCGCCTGTGCTAGACTGCGGCGCTATGAAGACCTCTCCGGTGCAGCGTGAGACCGATCCCGTGGCCTTGCCGGCCGGCCGGCAGCTCAGCCGACTCGCTCCCGCGCTGGTCCTGCTAGCCGGCGTCCTCTACGCCTACGCGCCCGTCCTCCGGGAGCTTTTCCGCGACTGGATCCGTGATCCGAACTACCATCACG
This sequence comes from Candidatus Eiseniibacteriota bacterium, assembly GCA_023129715.1. GTDB lineage: Bacteria > Eisenbacteria > RBG-16-71-46 > CAIMUX01 > WJJG01 > JAGMBO01. The sequence goes on from JAGMBO010000054.1 coordinate 17,890, forward strand.
GCTTTCTGGTGCCCCTGATCTCCATCTACCTGATCTGGAAACAACGTGGCAGGCTGCGGGCGACGTCTCGCAAGCCGGCTCTCCTCGGACTGCTCGGGATTCTCGCGGCGGCTGCTCTGCTCGTGGTCGGCACGGCGGGCGCCGAAGTCTTCACCCAACGCGTCAGCCTGATTGTGCTTCTCGGGTCGTCGGTCCTCTTCCTTTTCGGCTGGCGTCACTTCGGCCTGGTCCTCTTTCCCCTCGCCTTCCTGCTCCTGGCGATTCCGCTACCTTATGTCATCTACTACAGCCTGACGGGGCCCATGCAGAGCTATGCGGCCAAGTTCGCGATTTGGGGGCTCAAGGGGATCGGCGTGCAGGCCTTTGCCCAGGGCAATATCATCCATCTTGCCGGGACGAGCCTCGAGGTGGCCGAAGCCTGTAGTGGCATCCGCTCCCTCTATGCCTTCCTCGCCCTGGGGGCCTTGGTCGCCTATGCCACCGCGATCCCTTGGTGGACGCGCATCCTGGTGTTCCTGGTCACGATCCCCTTGAGTATCGCCGGCAATGCCGTGCGGGTCTGGGGAAGCGGTCTCGGTGCCACCCTGATCGGTCCGGAGGCAACGCACGGAACCATCCATGAGTTCTTCGGCCTGCTCGTTTTTGCCGGTTCGCTCATCTTGTTCGCGATCTTCCGCAGTATTGTGAGGCAGCTATGGTCTTCCGGTACATCGCCGCCGCCTTCATCGTCATCGCCGCAGGAGTCTATGCCGGGGAACTTCGCACCGGGCGCCCCTTTACCGGCGCGCTTCCCCCGCTCGAAAGACTCCCCGCCGAGTTGAGCGGCTGGCAGGCGCAAGATACCCCGGCCAGCGCTGGGGTTGCCCAGGCGCTCGCCGCCGATGTCACCCTGCACCGCTGTTTCCTCCGGCCGGACGGCAGCGAGGTCTGTCTGCTCGTTGCCTACTTCGCCCAGCAACAGGTCAATTCCCAGATTCATTCTCCGCGCCATTGTCTGCCGGGAGGCGGCTGGGACGTCTCGAGCATGCAAGCCGCCACGCTCGTGGCCGCCGGCGCAGAACAACCGGCGACACGCATGAGAATCGTCCGCAGTGGGACTGCCCAGGACGTCTACTACTGGTTCTCCACCCAATCGGGAACGGTCACCGACGAGTACGCCTTGAAGTGGAATCTGGTCAAGAATTCCCTGCTCGGCCGCCCCACGAATGCCGCCTTCGTGCGGTACAATGCAGCCACGGCCGACTCCACCGCCCTCCGGGAGATCTTCGCCCACCTCCAACCAGCCCTGCAGGCCATGCTCGCCAACGTAGGTCTGAAATGAACGCGCGGCGCGACACCCAAGCCAGCCGGGCGGCGCTCTCCGTCGATGTCGAGGACTACTTCCAAGTCGAGGCTCTCCGGGCGCAGTGCCCACGGGAGAAATGGGAGACCTTCGAGGATCGCACCGTAGCGAACACGGAGCACCTCCTGGCCCTCTTTGAGCAGTACGCCGCCCGGGCGACCTTCTACGTGCTAGGGTGGACCGCGCAACGCCATCCGGATCTCGTGCGCCGCGTGGCCGACGCCGGACACGAGATCGCCTCACATGGTTTCGATCACGAACTGCTCTACAACCTGACGCCCGAAGCCTTCCGCCGCGATGTCGCCCGGGCCCGCCGCCTCCTGCAGGATCTGAGTGGCCAACCTGTCGTGGGGTACCGCGCCCCTTCCTACACAATCATGGCACGGACCCGCTGGGCACTGCCGATCCTGGCGGAGGAAGGTTACCAGTACGACTCGAGCATCTTCCCAATCGCCAGGCGCCGCTATGGAATGCCCCGCGCCCCCCGCTGGCCGCATCGCATCAGCCTCGCCGGCGGCGCGAGTATCGCCGAGTTCCCCCTGCCCACGATCCGCATCGGGCCGCTGAATCTGCCGGCCACCGGGGGCGCCTATCTGCGACTGCTCCCCTTCCCCCTCCAGCGCTGGGCGGTCGCGAGGGCGATCCGCGGGCGGCGCCCCTTCGTACTGACGATCCACCCCTGGGAGCTCGACGTGGATCAGCCCCGCTTTGCGGTCGGTCTGCGGACCCGGTGGACGCACTATCACAACCTGAAACACGCACAGTCTCGCTTGACCTCCCTGCTCGCAATGGGCGCATTCCAGCCACAAGGTGAGATCCTGATGCGTCTTGGACTCCTCTAGATGCCTGCGGACCCAACGTGTCAGGAGCCCGCGGATCCAACGTGTCTGGACCCGACCGGCACCGCATCCCGGGCCGAATCCTCGTCGCACAACAGCTGCAACAGGGTGTCGGAACTCTTTACACTCTGTGCTTGACTAACGCTTCCCGGATTCCATACACTTTCCTTGGGACGTGGGGCTGGTGCATGCATGCTGCGCTTTTGTCCCCTATGCTGTTTCCAAGGAATGAGTTACGGGCACAGCCCGTCTCTGGACGGAAGCATCGCACCCTTGGGCCGAGCGGCAAGAGCGCACGCGCTGGAAACGGAATGACCGTCAGAGGCCGGCCACGGGCACTCCCGCCGCGACCAGGCCCCCCGGTTGGGGGAAGCAAGTGGCTGATTTGCACGCCCATCGCTCCGGCCTCGACTCCGCCCCCTCGCGGTCCGATGGGTCTCTATAGGAAGTGGGAGGAACCGCAGACGTGAATCGGATTCAGGCGCTTGGCATTGCCGCCTGGGCATGGCGGGCAACGGGCGCCGTTACGCTGCGTCCGCTGCTCTGGCTGCCCTTTGTATTCGTGGCCGCCCTCCAGCTGGGGGCCTTGCTCCTGCTGGTCGGATTTCATCGCCCGCTCTTGCTCCCCCTGGGACTCCCGCTTGTCGACCTGCTCGGCGGGGAACCGGCCAGCCACTACCCGCTGCTCTACTACCAACTGCCGGCGATGTTCTTCAAGCTCAACCTCGTCATCAGCACCCTCTTCGCGTCGGTGGCGGCCGGCGCCGGAACACTGCTCTTCGCACGCAGCTACGGCTATCCCGTTGAGGAGGGAATTTGGGAGCGCACGCTACGCTGCGCGCCTCGTCTCATCGCCGTGACCCTCATCGTCGTCGCCTGCCTTCTGGGCGTTACCCTGCTCGCCTCGCTCGTCCCGCGCGAGGCGGCCATGGAGAGTTTGCTGGTGCGCTGGGGCCTGCGCGGTGCCTTGCTCGGGCTCTTCATCCTCCTTCAAAGCCTACTGATCTACACCACACCCTGGATCGTACTGCTCGGACACCGGATTGGCCCCGCCATTCGCGATTCCGTCCGGGTCACCCTGCGCACGCTGTTTCCGACCTTGATCGCCGTCGGCATTCCACTGCTCCTGCTCTTCCCCTTCTCCTATGTTACCGGCCGCGTCGATCTCTTGGCCGGCCAACTCCGTCCCGAACTCATCGCCACCCTGCTCGGTCTGCAAGTTGTTTGCCAGATGCTGGTGACGTTCTTTCTGATCGGCGGCGTCACCCGGCTGTTCCTCTGGAGAGTGGAGGCGGCGCGATGAGAAGGACAGCATGCTTCTTGGTCGTCGGCCTGCTCGTGCTGGGGTGCGGCAGTGAGCGGTTCGTCGGGGAGCGCTACCGTGCCGAGCGCGATCTCTGGCGGGCCAACTGGGAATACGAGAGCCTCTCGATTCGCCCCGCGGAGGTCAGTGGGCAACAGTGGACTGACTTGGCCGCGCGGTACGAGGCGATTGCGGATCGTTACGCACCACCCGGCACGCAGCCGCCTGCCGATTCGCTTCCCCAGCAGGTCGCCACCCTGGCTGCCCGTGCACTCTTCAACGCCGCGATGCTCCATGCCGTCGTGGGCGATACCGTCCGCACCGAGGCGATCTACGCGCGCATGAGTCGCGACTTCGCCACCATCCCCGCGGTCGGTGCCGAGGTCGCCCTGGTCCGCGCCCGCATGGCCGAGCGTTCCGGTGAACCCGCCCAGGCGGCGCGCCTCTACCAAGCAGTCGTCGATCGGATTCCCCCCGAAGCCCAGGGGAGCGGCGTCGCTCGGCTAGTCTTCGACTTGCCTCTCCGGATCGCCCGCTTGGGCGCGCGCGCCCAGGGCGGCACAGACCTCGAAACCCACTATGCACCGGCGCGCAGGTACTACGAGGCCATGGTTCGAGACGATCCCGATGCCCACCTGCGGGTCGAGGCCCAAACACACCTCGCGGAGATCGCCGCCGACTTGCAGCGAACCGGCGAGGCGCTCACGGCCCTGCGTGACTTGGAGCGGCAGCTGCGGACCATGCAAGACCCGCCCCGTGACCCATGCACCATCCGCCTGGCGATTGCCATTGTCCAGCGGCGCGGGGGGACGCCCCTCGATTCGAGCCGCGCGACCCTGCGCTCACTGTTGGACGACTACCCCGACTGTGAGCACGTACCCCAGGCGCTGATGGCCCTCGCGGAAAACGCCAACCAGCGCGATGCGGTCGCCGAGGCGCTCGCCTACCTCGATCGCATCCCGCTCGAGCATGGCGACAATGTCGACGCGGCCTCCGAGGCTCTGCTCGCCCGGGCCAAGCTTCTCGAGAGCCGGGACCGCTGGCCCGAGGCGCTCGAAGCCTACCGGGTCCTGCCCGTGCGCTACCCGGTGACGCGCGCCGCGCTGCGCGCGCCGCTCGAAATCGCCAAGCACTACGAGAACGACGCCGAGTCGCGCGCCAGCGCCCTGGCGCAGGCCGAACGCAGCTATCGCGACTTCGTCACCCAGTACCCGCCGGGCCCCCTGACCAGCTTTGCTCGCCAGAAGCTGATCGAGTCGCTGGTTCTGGCGGAACGCCACGAACCGGCCATCGACGAGATGCTGGATCTCAGCCGCGCCCTCGGGCAGACACCGCGTGCGGCGACCCTGGTGATCGCCGCCGCCAAGCTGGCCTACGAGAACCTTGCCGACACGTCCCGGGCGACGGCGATTCTCGATCAGGCGGCCCAACTCTACCCGCAGGCCGAAATCGGTAGGTGGGCGGCCGCCGAGGCGGCCCGTCTCAGAGGAACGCAAGCGCCATGACCCTGCAGAAGGCCATCCTCATCGTTGCGATGATCTCCACGATGCTCCCCGTCGTGGCGGCCTTCCTCCGTGAGCGCTCTCGCCATGTCCTGACGATCGCCACGCTGCTAACCGCCGTCGCGATCTGCACGTCACTCGCAATCGTTCTCCGCCTGGTGACCATCGGTCCCCAGACGAGCCCCAACGCTTGGGTCTATGCCTTGATGGCCTCCGGCGTCCCGCTCCTTCTGGCCGGCTCGGTGCACTCGCTCTGCTTCGGCCGCCAGCGTCCCCAGCTGGCCCTGCGCGATTCCCGGCGGACGCTGATTCTTCTCACCATTCTGGGAGGCGCCTTCCTGGCGATGATCGGCCACCACGCGTTCATCACCGGATACGACTGGACGGCCGGCCGCGGCACACTCCATCTCGGTTCACTCGGCAAGGCGTACCTGAGTTACCTACTCGTCGGCATCGTCTTCGTCGGATACAACCTGGAGCGAACCTACCGCGTCTCCTCGATCGAATTGCGCTACCGTATTCGCCTGGCAGTGATCGGGCTCTTCGGCCTGCTCGGGTTCCTGACCTTCATCCTCGCCACCGGGATGCTCTATGCCTCGATCGGCATGGGCAAGCTCGTCGCCTCCGGTTTGCCGATCATCTTCGCCTCGGGGATGCTCGCTTTCGGCTACCTGCGCGGGGCGATTACCGACGTCACCGCACCCGTCTCGCGCAAGGTGGTCTATTCCTCGTTCACCGCCATGGGGGCCGGCCTCTTCGTGATCGCGATCGGCGCCGCCGCCCAGGTAGCCTCGTTGACCGGCTGGTCACCGGACGAGATCCTGATCGTCACGATCGGTTTTCTCGTCGTTCTAGTCGGTATGCTCCTGCTCTTCTCGAATCGCTTCCAGCGCTCGGTGCGCCGCTATATCGATCGCAATTTCTACGTCAACCGCTACGACTACCGCGCCCAATGGTCGAGCGTCACCGAGTGTCTCGCGAACGCCACCGACCGGGCCAGTGTGCTCGATCGGACGGTGGTTTTCCTGCAGGATGTTTTTGCCGCCGACCTGCTCACCATCGCGCTGCGTGACGAGGCAACTCACGAGATCTGCCCCGTTCGCGGCCTCGGCGCCGAGAATGGACAGCCCGTCCTCGAGCCCGACTCCCCCTTGGCGCGCCACCTGACCACCGAAGGGCAGACCCTGCTCCTCGATCGCAGCCCGCACGATTTCGCCTACATCCCGATCTACGCCGAAAGCCATGTCTGGCTCGATGCCACCGCGAGCCAGATCGTCGCCCCGCTGCTCGATAATGGCGAGCTGGTCGGCACGCTCGGTTTGGCACGCCGCAACAAACATGATCCCTTCACCTATGAAGATGTAGCCCTTCTCGATAGCATCGCCTCGCATGTCGGCGCCACCCTGCGGGCCATCCGACTCGCTGCAGAGCTGCACGAGGCCCGCGAGAGCGAGCTCCTCTCTCAGTGGAGCAGCATGTTGCTCCACGACTTGAAGAACCACATGGTGCCGTTGCGTTTGGTCGCGAAGAACTTGATCGCCGAGCGGGACGATCCCCAGGTTGCCCTCACCTGCGCCCAGGACATCGATCGCGTCGCCGACCGGCTCGAGCGCGTCGTCCAGACTCTCGGGAAGCTGCGGGGCAACCCGACGCTGGGCAAGGAAGTGCTCTCACCCAACCACATCGTCTGTCAGACGGCTTCCGAGATGCACCTCGACCATCACGCATCGGTGACTACGCACTTCCATCTAGCCGCCAAGCAGGGTGTCAGCGGCGACGCGGACATGTTGCGCCGCGTCCTGCGCAACCTGATGGTCAACGCGCTCGAGGCGATGGATGGAAAGGGCGTTTTGACGCTCACCACCCGGGACTCGGCATCGACAACCGAGACGGATGCGCAGGTCTTGATCACCGTGCGGGATACCGGGCAGGGGATCCCCGAGGATTTCCTGCGCACCAAGCTTTTCCATGCCTTCGCGACGACGAAGAAACGAGGGCTCGGCCTCGGTCTGTATCAATGTCGCGCCATTGTGCGCGCGCATGGCGGAGACCTGAGTGTCAAGAGCCGCCTGGGCGAGGGCACCATCTTCCAGATCGCACTAGCGGGTGTGCCGCAGCAACCTTCCCCGCTTCCCCCTCTTGGGGCTGACGCACGCGCCAAGCGAGTCGCCCCATGAGCCCCAGTGAAGCCCCGCAGCAACCCACCGCGCTGCCGAAACTGCTGATCGTCGATGATGAGCCCGAGATTCTCAGCCAGCTCGGACTAGCGCTGCGTAGGGACTACGAGGTGTTCACCGCCGACAGTTCGGCAGCCGCGTGGAAGATTATCCAGAGCCGGTCTCCCGATCTCATTACGCTCGATCTTGCCCTCGACAATGCCGACCCGGAGAGCGGCTTCTCGCTGCTTGAGAAGTGTCTGAAGCACGACCCCTATATGAAGATCGTCCTGATCACCGCAAACGACGATGAGCACAATGCCCTGCGCGCCGTAGCCCAGGGAGCCGCCGACTTCTTCGCCAAGCCCGTCGACATCGACGAGTTGAAGGTCCTCCTACGCCGAGTGCTCTCTCTCGGGCGCCTGGAGCGGCGAAATGCCGAGCATCTGCGTCGCCTGGGTGACGAGCAACGCCTCGGCGCACTTGTCGGGCAGTCCGCGGAGATGCGCACGATCTTCCGCAAGATCGAGAAGGCCGCCTCGGCAGATGTAGCCATCTTGATTCTTGGAGAGAGCGGCACGGGCAAGGAACTCGTCGCCAAGGAGATCCATCGGCTCAGCTCACGCGCCACGAAACCGCTGGTGAGCATCAATTGTGGTGCGATTCCGGCGAATCTCGTCGAGAGTGAGCTCTTCGGGCACGAGAAGGGGGCCTTCACCGGCGCGCACACTGCCCGGCCGGGCCGCCTCGAGATGGCTCAAGGGGGTATCGTCTTCCTCGATGAGATCGGAGAGCTGCCCCTCTCCCTTCAGGTGACCCTGCTGCGATTCCTGCAAGAGCATGAGATCGAGCGCGTCGGCGGACGGGAAACGATCGAGTTGGACGTGCGAGTTATCGCCGCCAGCGGTCGCGACCTCAAGGCGGAGATCGCCCAGGGGCGCTTCCGCCAGGATCTCTACTACCGTCTCGCGGTCGTTGACTTGCGCCTCCCTCCCCTGAGAGAGCGTCGAGACGACATCCTGCTGCTGGCCCAGTACTTCATGGATCGCTATAGCAACCAATTCGGGCGCGGCCGTCTCTCACTGACGGCCCGCGCGAAGCACGCCATTCGGAAGTATCCCTGGCCCGGCAACGTGCGCGAGCTCGAGCACCGGATCCAGAAGGCGGCCCTGATGGGCGGGAGCTCCAAGTTGGATACCCCCGATCTGGAGCTCGGCTCCGAGCCGAGCGGCAGTGACATAACGCCCCTGAGAGAGGCGCGCCAAGAGACCGACCGCCAGACGATCCAGGAGGCGCTGCAGGTTTCGCGCGGAAACATCTCACGGGCCGCCAAGATGTTAGGGATCTCCCGGCCGAGTCTGCATACCTTGCTGACGAAGCTGGAGATCAATGCCCATGACTTCAAGACCGGCATGGCGCGGGAGAAAGAATGAGCTTCGTCCACCTGCAGTACCTAGGATTGGTCCTGATGGTGCTGGCCCTCGGAACTCCAGCGGTCGGCGCAGGCGACGCCTCGCTGCTCTGGTCCGATCCCGTGGCCGGCCACATGTCCCTCAGCGGCCCACTGTCGGTCGCCGGCGACGGTCCCCTGCCGCTGACCGATCTCCCCAATGGCGAGTATCGTTTCCATGCCTCGGGCCACGGACTGGCCGCTGTTCAGGGACGCCTCGTCAAGTCCGCCGATGGCCTTCGCACCCGCCCCTGGGCCGCCCCCACAGCGTTCGTCCTGCCGCCCGGGCTGCTCCACCTGGAGCGCGGTGAGAAGCGCGGTTGGGCCTTCCTCGGGGTCGGTTTCGCCTCAGGCGCGATGTCCCTGGTCCAGGAGGATCGCCGGCGCGACGCCGAGGATCGCCTCGCACGCGCGGAACGCACCTATCGCCAGGCCGTTTCCGAGGCGGCGATTGCCGACGCCCGCCAGGCCTTGCTCACCGCGACGCAGAGGCGCGACGACGAGGGTGAGCTCCGCACGCTGTGGCTCGGCTACCTCGCCGCCGCCTGGCTCGGCGCCGGACTGGAAGCCGTGCTGTTGACCCCCCAACCCACCCTCAGTTCGTCGATTCCGGGTCAATACGTGGCCGCGCTGCCTCGCGCGGGGGGGCCGCGCGCCGCCCTGAGCAGCCTGCTCGTACCCGGGGCGGGCCAACGTTTCATCGGCCGGCAGGCCCGCGCCAACTTCTTCTTCACGACCACCGCCGCCTTGGCGGCCGGAGCGCTGATCGCCCACGAGACCTTCCTCGACGCCCGGCGCGACCAGGCGGCCGCCCAGGGGCGCTTCGATGCCGCACTCGACAGCCAGGCCATCGACCATGCCCGTCTGGAGCTCGAGGAGGCGGCTGATGATGTCGACCAGCGCAACCTGATCCGGTGGGCGCTGGCCGGGGCTGCGGCGGCCACCTACCTCTGGAACATCGTCGATGCCTTCGGTCTCGGCCGGCAGGCCGAGGTTCCCGAACTGACCTTGGCTATGACCTCTTCTGCCGACGGCTTCCGCCTCGGCGTAACCTGGAGCCTTCCATGATGCGGCGTCGCCATGAATGGCCAATCGGTGTCTTGGCCTTCGCTCTGCTGGCCGGAATCGTCTCCGGCTGCAGTACCGACACCGAGGAGCCCTCGTTCTCCAATCCGTTCGATCCCGCCTTGGGTGCCGATCGCCCGGCGCCCGACTCCGTCGCGGTCGCGGTCGGAGACGGCGTCGTCCGCCTCAGCTGGACGCCTCCCGCCGGCGCCGAGGCCGATGAGTATGCCCTCTTCCGGGCGCGCACCGATCTCGGCAACGAGGAAGACGAGCGGCTTTTGGATCGCGTCACCGCCACGACCTATGCCGACGCCCGCGTGCAGAACGGCGGGACCTACGCCTATCGCATCGCGACCGGACGCGATGGCCGCTTCGGGCCCCGCAGCGATGAGGTCAGCGCCTCTCCCGGTCTCTTCTCGATCCTGCTGCAGAACGACACTCCCCTGACGCGATCCCGGTCGATCACGGTGAGCTACAGCGTGGTCGGCGCCCAGGCAGTCCGCCTCTCCGAAGATCCCGATCTCTTCACCGCGCCCTGGCACTCGCTCTCCGGGTCGATTCCCTGGACCCTGAGCGCCGGAGACGCCACCAAGACCGTTTATGCACGCTTCCGCTTCTGGGACGGTTCCGAGAGCATCCCTGTCTTCGATAGCATCGTTCTCGATACCAAGGCAGTGATCTCCGGCTTTGGCTTCACCGGGACCAATGCTCGGCAACCGGGTGAGACGATTCACTTCCAGATGGTCACGGGCGAGACCAATGGAACCGCCCAGGTCACGGTTGCCGGTGTCTTCGATCGGGTCACGTTGCTCGACGATGGCACCCATGGCGATGCAACCGCCGCGGATGGAACCTATGAACGCGACCTGGTCATCCCAGCCGCGGCGACGGTCCACGACGCCGAGGCGGTCGCGGCCTTCACCGATGAGGCCGGCAACGCGGCCGCTCCCCTGACCGCGACGGAGTTGCTCACCATCCGCTCGGCCCCCGAGCCGGTGACGCTCTTCGACGCCCTGGTCGCCGAGCCCCCCAGCGCGCCCTCGGTCACCCTGCGATGGGAGCGCGCGCAGCCAACCTCTTTCGCCGCCTACCGTCTCTTCCGTTCCGAGAGCGCGGCGGTCGATTCCACCGATGAACTGGTCTATGCAGGCCCGAGCATCGCGACCGTGGAATTCGTCGACACCGACGTGGTCGAGGGCCTCACCTATGCCTACCGCCTCTATCTCCAGGACACCTTCGCCTACCAGTCGGGCTCCAATGCGGTTCAGGTGACGATCGCCAATCTGCGTCCACCCGACTCGGTCACGCTCCACTCATCCGGCTCGGCGAGTACCGACCGCATTGCTCTCGACTGGAGCGAGGCGACCGACCGCGATTTCCAGGCCTACCAGATCTATCGCAATACCGAGGGTGCCGTCTCCGACGCCGACCCCATGCGCATCCAGATCGACGATGTCAACCAAACCTATTGGGACGACACCGGATTGCAGGAGAACACAACTTACTACTATCGTGTCTACACGCGCGACCAGGGCGGACTCGCCGCTCGCAGCAACGAGATCGAGGCCACCAGCGCCAACGAACCTCCCGCCGCGGTTACGCTGGAGGAGGCGGCCGCCGTCGACAGCACCGCCGCCACCCTGACCTGGACTGCGAGCAACGCCCACGACTTCGCCTGCTACCGCCTCTATCGCGACGAGATCGCAACGGTCACCACCGCATCGACCCTGGTCGTCGAGATCGATACGGCATCCGCAACCTCGTTCCGTGACACGGAGCTGGAACCGGAGACACGCTTCCACTACCGCGTCTTCGTCATCGACGATGCGGACGAACCGGGCTCAACGGGCAGCAATACGATTACCCTGGTAACGCTCTAGGGGAACCGGCAGGCATGTCGCTGTGGCATAGAAACAAACGCGCGCCGCATGGCGCTTCCAGGATCCCAAGCGAGAAGGCCTTCGACTTCTCTCCCTGGACCGCGCTGGCTGCCTCTGCGCTTCCCGGTGATCGCCGCCCCCACGTTGCCGATCTGCGTCCGGGGCCCATCGAACGCGGCATCGCCTTGATCCTACTGCTCGCCTGCTCGCCGCTGATGCTCCTCGTCGCCCTGGCCATCAAGCTCGACTCACCCGCCGGGCCGATCTTCTATCGCCAGGATCGCGTCGGTCTCAATCGCCGCGGTCAGGCCCTGGCCGGCGAGGAACACGCCGTCGAGTCGCGCGATCGGCGCAGGCCCGGTGCCGAGCGGCGCACGACCCCGGGAGTCGGTGAAGTCTTCAGGATCTACAAGTTTCGCACGATGGTGCCCGACGCCGAACAAACCACGGGACCTGTCTGGGCTGCGGCCCATGATCCCCGCGTCACGGGCGTCGGCGCACTCCTGCGGCGTTCCCGCCTCGATGAGTTGCCCCAGTTGATCAACATCATCCAGGGGCACATGCGCTTGATCGGGCCCCGTCCCGAGCGTCCCCATTTCGTCCAGCATCTCTGCGTCGAGATCCCCGACTATCCCGATCGTCAGCGCGTCGCCCCCGGGATCACCGGCCTCGCCCAGGTGGAACGCGAATACGATTCCAACGTCGACGCGGTGCGCAAGAAGATCATGTACGATCTCTTCTATGTGCGGAACCGCTGCAACTTGCTGGATCTCAAGATCTTACTCAAGACGATCGATGTCATGCTGCGCGGCCGCGGGGCGCGCTAGCGAGGGCAGGCGGCGACCTGCCCGGGAGCTTCCCGATTGATCGCGATCAACGCACAGGAGTCACGCACAGGGCGTGAAGGGCCAGCTGGAGCCGGCGAGCGGTTTCCGGTCATCGGCCACTTGATCGCCAGCAATTTCGCGGGAGGTCCCGAGAAACAGATTCTGGGCCTCTCGGCCGCCCTCGCGGAGGAGGGCTGGCGCACGGTAATCGGCTCGTTTCGCGAGCGGCGCCCCCAGGTCGAGATCATTGAATTGGCCCGGGAGCAAGGCCTCGCCACCTTTCTCATCGACACCCGCTCGCCGTTCTGTCCCGCCGCGGCGCTCCAACTGCGACGCGTTCTGCGTCGCCAGGCGATCGACGTTCTCGTCACCCATGGGTACAAGGCCAATCTGATCGGCTATCTCGGCAATCATCCTGCCCGCGTCGCGCAGCTTCCTATTCTGCGCGGCTACACCGCGGAGAATGCCAAGCTGCGCCTCTACGAGGCGGTCGATCGGCGCCTTCTGCGGCGCTTCCCGCACGTGCTGTGTGTTTCCTCGGCCACCCGGCGCCTGGCCCTCGCATTCGGCCTGCGCCCCGAGCGCGTCAGCGTCCTCCACAATGCGATCGACTGCCCGACCGATGTGTCGCCCCGCAACCTGCGGAGCGCCTACGGCCTGCCGGCAGCGGCCCGCATACTCGTCGCCGCCGGCCGCCTGAGTCGCGAGAAGGGACATCGCTACCTGATCGGCGCCCTTGCCGCGCTGCGCGATGACCAGCCGCCGATTTGCCTGGTGATCTTGGGGGCGGGGCGCGAGGCGCCCCGTCTGGCGGCCCAAATCGAACAGGCGGGCCTCCAGGAGCGCGTTCGGTTGGCCGGTTTCCGGCGTGACCTGCTCCCCGAGCTTGCCGGCGCCGACTTGGTGGTCAATCCCTCCCTGAGCGAGGGCCTGCCCAACGTGCTCCTGGAGGCCCTCGCGCTGAGACGCCCGGTGGTGGCCACCGATGTCGGCGGCGTTACCGAGCTGGTCGTTCCGGGAGAGAGCGGGCGGCTGGTGCCGGCCGCGGATGCCCCCGCGCTGGCCGAGGCGATTGGTCAGGCGCTGCGCGAGCAGGGCCGCACGCAAGAGATGGCCGAAGAGGGGTTCCAGCGTGTCGTGCACGAGTTTTCCTTCGAGCGCCAGGCGATGCACTTCAAGCGCTTCTGTACCGAGGCGCTCTCGCACCGCCGGGAATCCGCGCTCCCCCGCGCCCGGCGCGCCAGGTCGGAGAGCAGGCGCGAGGATGGATGTTCCGAAGACCATCGCCGCCGGCCCGGCGGGCTCGACCGCCCGGCTGCACATGGAGGATGACGGATGAGAACTCTGCTGGCCTGTTGCCTGATCCTGATCGGCGCGGCCGGAGCGGCCGCTCAGGTCGAGACGACGCCTCCCCCCGCCGTGGGCCAAGAGGAGTACCGGATCGGTCCCGGCGACGTCCTGCGGATCCAGGTTTGGGGCCGCCCCGAGCTGACCGGGCCGGTCACCGTCGATGCGACTGGAAGAATCCAGCTCCCGCTGATCGGCCGGGTCGAGGTTGCCGAACGTACGCCCGCCGAACTGGGCGAGTATCTGACCGAGCGCTATCTCCTGGTCGATCCGAGCACCCCCGCGGTGCTGGCCGCTGTTGCCCAGTACAACAGCCGCAGCATCGCGGTCGTCGGCGAGGTCCACGGCCCCGGGCGCTACCCCTTCCGCAGCATTCCCGGAGTCTGGAGCGTGCTCCTCGCCGCCGGCGGACCGACCCCCAATGCCGATCTTACGCGCGTCGAGATCGTCCGCGGCGAGGAGTCCACTGATGGACCGCAGTCGGTCACCATCGACCTCTCGCGAGGCATCCAGAAGACCCCCGCCGAAGAACTCCCCGCTCTGCAGCCGGACGATACGATCGTCGTGCCTTCCGTGATCGCCAGTGCCGCCCCCGGGAGCAGGATTCAGGTGCTCGGCGCCGTGCGCACACCCGGGACCTTCCCGGTCAGCGCCGCCGAGACAGTCACCCAGGCAATTGCCCTTTCCGGGGGCTTCCTGCCGAACGCCGACTTGCGCAAGATCCGGTTGACGCGCACCACCAGTCGCGGGATCGTCTCCTACCAGTTGGATCTGCAAGGCTTCCTCTACGACGGCCAGCCCCGCGCAGATCTGCCCATGCAGCCGGGCGATACGATCACCGTGCCGAGGGAGAAATCGTTCATGCGTTCGGTTCTGGATGGCTTCCTGCGCCTTGCCCCCCTTGTCACAGCCGGCGTCAGCCTCGCATGGGCGGCGTCACGATGACCTCAATCTCCGCGGGAGTACGACGTGACAGGTAACATCGACAAGTCGGTCGACCTCAAGCACTACGTCCGGCTCATCCTCCGGCGCAAGGCGGTCCTCCTGCTCTGCACGGTCACCACGCTCTGTGCGGCGTTGATCGCGCTCGCCTTCGCCCCCAGTGTCTACGAGTCGGAAGTCACCTTGATGATCGAAGATACTCGGATGCTCTCACGCGAGCTCGAGAATCTGATGGTCGGCGGATCCCAGCCGCGAGCCCGCTACGGCGTCGATGAGGAGCGCCTCGCCCAGCTGATCGGCAGGATCCGCAGCCGCCCGTTCCTCGAACAGGTGATCTCCCTGCTGCGCATGACCCGCGACCCGCTGATTCGCGCCCAGGCCGAGCGGGAATGTCAGCGCCATCCCGAGGTGACCGTCGAAGAAATGGCGATGCGCATTCTGGTGAAGAATCTCCAATCCAGGATTCAGTTCGGTCGCTCCGGCCCCGGCATCTACAGGATCATTGTCGCCGACTACAGCCCCGAGAATGCCCAGCTGCTCGCCCGCTGGATCAGCCAGCTCTTCGTCCGTATATCAAGCCAGGACGCGCTCGAACGCATCCGGGCGGCCCACGAGTTCGGCGTTGAACAACTCCGCATCTACGAAGAACACCTACGCAAGTCGGAACGCGCGCTGGAGGAGTACAAGCACTCCTTGATCGAGCAGACTCTCACCCAGAGCCTCGTGCGCGAAGACAACCTGCTGCTTGCCGAAGCCCTCCACCGCCGGATGGACGAGGGAGTCCCGCAGGCCCAGAGCCGCTTGCGCGCGTATACATCCGCGCTGCAAACCCACAGCCTAGAGACCAAGCAAGCCGCTCTGCTCGGTGATCCCGAAATGCGTGACCTGCGCGCGAGCCTCTCCTCGGCGATCGAGAACGAATTGCGCAACCGCCTGACCAGTTCCACCGGCGACATCGGGGACTGGCAGGCTTCGACCGCTTACGGCACACGCCGCCAGAGCTTGCTTCAACAGATCGAGACGATTGCCGCCCGGCATCATCCGGCCCTTCCTAGCGACGCGCTCGAGACGGTGGCGATGTTCGCCTTCGCGACCCTCGATCTGCAGGCCCAACGAGGGGCGGTGCGCACCCTCGCCAATGCGATCGCCAACTTCAAGCGCCGCGTCGAATCGAGCCCCGGCGGCGAGATCGAGCTGCAGCGTCTGGAGAACGACGTCGCCATGAACCAGCGCCTACTCCAGTCGTTTCAATCACAGCTCGTGGCCAGTGACCTCTCCCGCGCGGTCGAGATGACCAAGATCGGGCTGCAGATCGAGGTGCTTGATCCCGCCCATCTGCCGCTCTCCCCCAGCCACCCTAATCGCCCCAAGGTTCTCGCCGCCGCCCTCTTCCTGGGGGTCCTGCTCGGCGCGCTCTTCGCCTTCATCGGCCAGACCCTCGATCCGGTGCTGCGCTCGCTCGACGACTTCACCCGCACCGCTCCCGAGCCGATCCTCGGCACCATCCCCCTCTTGAGCCGGATGCTCGTGCGCCATGGCTGGTTTCGACGCCACTGGGTCATCGTCGGACTGGCTGCCGTCCTGACGCTCACCGGCGCCTTCTTCGTCATGCGCGAGGTGCTGCGCGATCAGATCGCCGCCACCGGCGTGCCCGTGCAATTGGCCAACCCTGAGGAGATGAGCGATGCGGACGACTGATCGGCTCAACGAAGACTGGGTGCTCGCCTCGGAGATCCACAAGCTGGAGGCGCGCTTGTGGGGCCTGGTGCGCCGCGAGAACATTCGCGTAGTGATGGTCACCAGCGCCGAGCGCGGCGAAGGCAAGAGCATGACCGTCGCCTATCTCGCGACCGCGCTGGCGCGGCATCCGGAGCGCAAGATTCTCGCCGTTGATCTCGATTTCCGCCAGCCCCAGCTCCGTGTTCACTTCGGCATCGATGGCCCCCGCTCGTTTGCCGCCGTGCTGAACGGTCAATGTCGCATCGAAGATGTCCTGGTCAAGACCGACTTGCCGAGCCTCGATCTGGTGCTTCCCTGCCCGGAGGGAGAGGATCCCAACCTGTTGCTCAAGACCACGGAGCTCGGCGAGCTCTTCGCCTTCTTCCGCCAGCGCTATGACTTGGTCCTCATGGATGTGCCCGCCCTGATCCCGGTGGCGGACGCCTCAGCGCTGATGTCATTTGCCGACGGGATCGTGCTGGTGGTCATGGCCGGACGCACGACAAGACCGATGCTCAGCCGGGCCCGAGACCTCTGCCTCGGCATGGATGCTCGCATCCTCGGACTCGTCGTCGGCAATCTGAAAGAAGCCGTGCCCGAGTATGGTGACTCCAGCTACTACTATGGTTATCGCACCGGCTACGCCAAGGGCCAAGGTTCGGGCCGCGGCCGCGCAACTCGCGACCGGCCGCGCCACGGCGCGACGACGGGCAGAACGGGAGGCCCGAGTTCCACGGATGGGGGAAGCGGTGCCCGAGACGCAGACGCCTGAGGCCGCGCCGATCCTCTCGGTCGTCCTCCCGGTACTCGACGAGGCGGCCGATCTCGGCCGCCTGCTCGTTGAGATCCGCGCTCAGCACCCCCCCCCCGGCGGCTTCGAGGTCATCGTCGTCGACGGAGGCTCCCGCGACGCCACCCGCGCGATCGTCACCGAGGCGGCAGCCGCCTGGCCCGCGCTCCGTCTGCTCGACAATCCCCGTCGGCTCAGCAGTGCCGCCCGCAATATCGGCGCGCGCGCCGCCCGCGGCCGCTACGTTCTCTATCTCGATGGCCATTGCGCCCTGCCCCGCCCCGACTACCTGGTACGCACCGTTGCCCTCTTCGAGGCCACCGGCGCGTCGTGTCTCTCTCGCCCGCAGCCGCTAACCGATCTGGCCACCGGTCGCTGGCCGCGCGCCATTGCCGCCGCGCGGCACTCCCCGCTCGGCCACAACCCAGGCTCGGATATCTACCGCACCGAGCCCGGTTTCACCGATCCGCGCTCGGCGGGCGCCGCCTACGAGCGTATCTGGATCGATCGCCTCGGCGGTTACGACGAGCGCTTCGACGCCTGCGAGGATGTCGAGTTCAATCATCGGGTGGCCCGCGCCGATCTGGCCGCCTACTGCCACCCCGACCTGGCACTCGCCTATCGCCCGCGCCGCACGCTCCGCGCCCTCTTCCAACAGATGGCCC
Organism: Candidatus Eiseniibacteriota bacterium; assembly: GCA_023129715.1. Classification (GTDB taxonomy): domain Bacteria; phylum Eisenbacteria; class RBG-16-71-46; order CAIMUX01; family WJJG01; genus JAGMBO01. Next base: position 35,717 of record JAGMBO010000054.1, read on the forward strand.
GCTATGGCCGCGGCCGCGCGCGCCTGCTGGCCCGCCATCCCTCGGCGATCCCGTGGCCCCTGATCATTCTGACCGGCCTGCCCCTCGCCCTCCTGGCGACCCTGCTGGCCGCGGGACTTGCCATCGGCGCCCTCGCCGCCGCCGGGCTGACGCTGCTCTATATCCTCCTGCTCGCCGCCGAGAGCCTGCGCCTGGAGAGCTTGACGCCGACCGCGGTGCGCGTTTTCCTGGCATTGGGGACGATCCACGCGGGCCTCGTGCTCGGATTCTGGCGCGGCCTCCCGGAGTTCGGCCGTTTCCGGGCACCTCCCGCCGCGGGCCGGACCGGCACGGCCGGCACAGCCGGCGGGACCGGAGGGACCGGCATGACCGGCACAGCCGGCGGGACCGGAGGGACAAGCACGACCGGCACGGCCGGCGGGATCGGCAGGAAATGATGCCTTTGATGGCGCTACTGGGGCTACTCCTTGCTCTCGCTTCCCTGTCCATGCTGCTGGCAGGCGCCGTCATCCTGGGTCAGGCCTGGTTTCTCGCGCTCGTTGCCCTCCTGCACCGCGCCCCGCGAGCGTCCGAACACCCTCCCACCGATCACACCTTCGCCGTCGTGATTCCGGCGCACAATGAGGCCGCGGGGCTACCAGCCATCTTGCGCACATGCAACCGACTCGACTATCCGCGCGATCGCTTCGCGGTATACGTCGTTGCCGACAACTGTGCCGACGACACCGCCGCGATCGCCCGCGCCGGCGGCGCCGTCTGTTTCGAACGTCGCGAGCCCGACCGGCTCGGCAAGGGCTACGCCCTCGAGCACGCCATCCACCGCATTGACTGGAACCGTCACGACGTGCTGCTCGTCCTCGATGCCGACTGCCTCATCGACCCGCCAGCGCTTCGTGAACTCAACCGTGAGCTCCATGCTGGAGCCCGGGCATTGCAGGTCAACAACACCGTCTCCAATCCCGACACCTCCGCTCTGAGCCTGCTTCTCGCCGTCGGCAACCTGCTGGAGAATGACTTCTTCTATGCTCCGCGATCCGTTCTCGGCTGGCCCGTCCTGCTGCGCGGCACCGGAATGGCATTGCATCGGGATCTGCTGCGCCGGTTCCCGTGGAAGTCCTTCTCCCTGACCGAAGATCTCGAGTATTCGGTGATTCTCGTCCGCGCCGGCGTCTCGGTGCGTTTCGTACCGCGCGTGGCGGTCCGCTCCCCCCTGCCGATCGCCACCGCGGCCCTCGATGTACAACGCTCACGTTGGGCGCGCGGCAATCTGCGCCTGGCAAGGCGCGAGGCATGGCGGCTGATCCTGGAAGGCCTGAGCACTCGCCGTTGGCGGCTGATCGATCTGGGAGCGCTGCTGCTTGCCTCCAGCCGTCCACTGCTCGCCGTTCTCTTGCTCCTCGGCACCGCCCTTGCCCTCGCGGGCACCCTGATCGCGGCTGCTCCTATCCTCCCCGCCCTGCCGATGATCGGTGCCCTGCTCCTGCTCCTCTTTGCGGGCTATATCTTCTTGGGTCTGCTGCGCCTAGGGATTACCCGACGTCGGTTGGCCCTCTGCTGCCAAGCGCCGGGCGCCATCCTGCGCCTGACGGCGATCACCCTGGCCGCCCTGCTCGGGCGGGATCGGCGCGGCTGGGAACGCACGCCACGAACTGGCACGCAGAAGGCGCGCCGGCGGATCGCGCGCTAACCGGTGAAAGAGGCCATGGACTTGCTGAGACCGATCGTTCGCCACCTAACCTACGACGCCTTCCTGCGCCGTGACGGCTATCGCCTCGGCCCGCATCGCGGAGCGTTGCACGCCTCACAGTACTTCTCCCCGGAGCGACTGCGTGCACTGCAACTCGAGCGGCTGCGCGAGATCATCACCTTCGCCCACCGCCACCATCCCTTCTATCGCCGGCGCTTCGCCACCTGCGGCTTCCACCCTGGGGATCTCCGGGAGCTCGGCGATCTGGCCGCGCTCCCCCTTCTGACCAAGGAGGATCTGCGGCGAGGACTCAGTGACCACCTCTCGGATGGTTTCGGCCCGGCGGATGTCCTGCACAAGCGTACCGGCGGCTCCACCGGCGTCCCTCTGCGCGTCGCCATCGACTTTCCCGCCGCCAGCCTGAAACGTGCCGCCACCGAACGCCACAACGCCTGGGCGGGACGTCTTCCTGGCGATCGGCTGGCCGCGGTCTGGGGCGATACCGACAAGCCGACGCCCTGGCGCGACCGCTTGCGCAACGCGCTGACCGAGCGCGCCTTCTATCTCGACACCCTCCACTTTGATTCTCCGCACATCGAGGCCTTCATCGCTCGCATGCGCGCGCTGCGCCCTCCGGTCCTTCTGGGCCATGCCCACACGGTCTATCGCCTGGCGGAGTATGCCCGCCGCCACGCCCTCGACGATCTCTCGCTTACGGCAGTGATCACCACCGCGATGGTGCTCTCCCCCGCGGAACGCGAGGAGATCGAGAACGTCTTCCAGGCACCCGTCTTCAATCGCTATGGTTGCGAGGAGCTCTCGATCATCGCCTCGGAGTGTGAGTGCCACACCGGAATGCACATCTTCGCCGAGGGGCTCTATGTGGAATTCCTGGGTGCCGACGAGACCCAGCCCCGCGAGTTGGTGATTACCGACCTGACCAACCGGGCCATGCCGCTAATCCGTTACGCGGTAGGTGATTACGGTATTGTAGCGCGCGGCGACTGCCCCTGTGGGCGTGGCCTGCCGCGCCTGCGTGAGGTAGCGGGACGGAGTGCCGACTTTCTCTATACGCCCGAAGGCGTGCCCGTCTTCGGGATCTCCATTCTCGACACCTTCGTCATTCACATCCCCGGCATCAAGCAGCTCCAGATCGTCCAGTATCGCTACGACCATCTTCAGTTCCACATCGTCCGGGATGCTTCGTTCTCTCCAGCAAGCCTGGAGCGCCTCGAGCACACCATTCGGCAAGTCTTCGGTCCCCGCATGCGCTATGAGCTTCATTACGTCGATCGAATCGTGCAGAGCGAGCGGGGCAAGTACCGCTTCTCGATCTGCAAGATCCCCGGCCTCGGGTCTTCACAGCCGCCGGCCGATTCCTGACCGCATAGAAGGTGCCTATGCTCAAGGTTGTGGCTCAGCACCCAGCCGGCGCAGGATACGCTCTGCCCGATCACGAATCTGCACGTCCGCACCACTGCGCCGCAGCGCCTCGCGGAACGCGCGCTCCGCCTTGCCGCGTCGCCCCGCAGCCAGAAGCGCTTCCCCGAGCGCGTAGTGCAGGCGCGGGTCCCAGAACGCAAGTTCCCGCCCCCGCTCGAACTGATCGATCGCCTCCTCCAGCATTCCCTTCTTGCGGTAGGCGAGTCCGAGATTGAGGTGCATCGTGCGCCGATCCTCGCCGAATTGCGGCGCCAGGGCCAATGCCTGGCGGTAGTGAACGATGGCCTCGTCGAGCAAACCGAGATCCGAGAGCACGTTCGCGTAGTTCTCATGCCCCCGCGGTTGCTCGGCGTCCACGTCCAGCGAGCGCTGCAGCAGATCGCGCGCCGCGTGAAGTTCTCCCTCGCGGGCCAGCCAAACACCGAGGTTGTTGAGCGCCAACGTCGCCCGCGGGTTCTTCCGCAGCGTGTCACGCCACACGCTGGGCGCGTCGCGGTAGATGTGCGCCTGCTGCCAGGTGAGTCCTCCGAGGACCAGCAGGAGCGCACCCGCCCCGGCCACCAAGAGACCCCGCCGCCAGCGTCGCCACCCAGCCGCGAGCCGCCCGAGTCCCCCCGCGCAGGCGGCGATCAGGACGATGCTCGCGTGGTACTGGAAGTGATCCGCCACGAAGGAGTACTGCATCGGGAAGACATCGATGAAACCCAGCGCCGGGAAGAGCACGCCCGCGAAGACGCAGGCCGCCACCAGCGGGCCCCGTCCCAGACGGCCGCGCCACAACCAGAGCGCCGCCAGCGCCGCGCCCACCCCCAGTGGATAGAACCACTGCCACCACACCACCGCGTCGACGCTCCAGCGGCGATAAACGAATGTCAGCTCGGCCGGCCAAACCAGTTTGCCTGCATAGAACCAGAGCGCCCTTCCCGCGATCAGCACCCGGTCCAGGAAGCTAAGGTCGAATGCCGGCCCCTGGGCACCCACCTGGTGTTTCTCCAGGAACGCGGTGAAAAGACCCGCGGCGAGACCCAAGGCGAACATCGGCAACAGCGACATCACATCCCTGCGCGTCAGGAAACCCCGTCGCCACCAAAGAACCAGCAGCAAGGCGCCGGGCAGCATCGCCACGACGGTCTTGCTCAATAGCCCTAGGAGAAAGAGCACCAGCGCGGCGGCATACCAGCCGAGCCCGCCGCGTGGCCGGGAGCTCAGGCCGGCGAAGCGCACATAGGCGAGGGCGGCCCCCAGTGCAAAGAGGCCTGAGAGCACGTTCTTGCGTTCGGTGATCCAGGCCACGCTCTCGACCTGCACGGGATGGAGCGCGAACAGGGCGGCCCCCAGCCAGGCAAAGGGAAGACCAAGGGCGCGCAGGAGCGTCCAGAGGAGCAGTGCATTGGCGGCGTGCAGCAGGACATTGACCAGATGGAAGGGAAATGGATCGGGATCCTCGCCCGGGAAAGGATCGTCCATCCGGTGCTGGATCCAGAAGGAGCTATGCACCAGCGGGTAGTACTGCACTGTCGCGCTCGGATCAAACCAGATCCGTTCCAGCCCCTTGGGGCTCCGCAGCTCAACGTTCTCCGTCACATAGCGGTCATCGTCCCAGATGTACCCACCCTCGAGTGCGGGACCGTAGGCAACCAGCGTCACCACGACCAGCAGGAGCGCCCCGCACAGCCAGACCCGGCTCGTGCGCATCGCCCCGGTCCGTCGATCAGCGCTCCGCTTCTGCCCCATCACCTGCCATCCTCCCTCGCACCCTAGCACCACGAAGAGCCCCGCCAAGTAAAACAACCCGGCATCTCGCCGCGTCTACGTGCTGACCAGAGTACTCGGCCGCGGCGCCATTGCCGCGTTGGCTACACGTTCACATGCAGCCATCTGCCGCGGCGGAAGTACGCGTAGAATCCCATGGCCCCCAGCGCTGTCGCGCCAGTGACCGCCCACCAGACCGCCACCGGCCCCAGCCCGAGCACTCTGCTCAGCACGTAGACGGCCGGCACCTCCAGCACCCAGGCCTCAATCATGCTACAGACCATCGCCGGCCGGTTTTCCCCCACACCCGCGTAGATGTTCTCCATCATGATGTGGAGCCCGATGAAGGGAAACCCCACCGCCAGCACGCGCATCAGCTCGATGCCATGGCCGATTGTCTCGGGGTCAGTGAAAAACCGGCGCATGATCGCACCCGCACCGAAGAAGACGACCCCCGCCAGCACAAGCATCAGTCCCAACGCCAGCAGCATCGCCTGTTGTGCGGTGCGCCGCGCGCGTTCGAGCTTTCCCGCGCCAAGATTATGACCGATCAACGCCGAGAGACCTAGACCGATCCCGACCACCATCATCACCCCGAAGGCGGTCACCCGCGTGCCGATTCCGTATGCGGCCACCACCCCCATGCCGAAAGTCGCGATCATCGGCATGATCGCGGTGCGCGCCAGCGAGAAGGAGACCGAACCGATCGCTGAGGGGCCGCCGATCTTCATGATTTGCGCCATCACGCGCCACTGCACCGGCCGCCCTCCACGCAGATGCAGGCGCACGTGCGCGCCACCCCCGACGAAGATGAGCACCCCGACCGTGAAGGCAACGGCGTAGGAGATCACAGAGGCCCATGCCGCCCCCGCGATTCCGAGGGCAGGAAAGATCCACCAGCCGAAGATCATCAAGGGGTCGAGCACGATGTTGAGCCCCGTAAAGCCGAGCATCAGGAGCATGGCCTTCTTCGGGTTGGCGACACCCCGCAGGGCGGTGAACACCGAGTAGGTCGCGAAGTTGAAACCCAGCCCGGCGAAGATGATCCGCCCATAGGTCGTGCCCAGCCCGATCACTTCCCCCTGCGCGCCGAGCAAGCGCACGATCCAGGGAACGGTGAGGAAACCGAGGGCCCCCACCAGGAGCGCGGCGATCCATTTCAACAAGAAGGTCTCGCGGATGGCCAGTTCGGTCCCCAGCACATCGCCCTCGCCGTAGCGCCGCGAGATGACCGCCACCGAGCCGGCCCCCACGATCATGTTGGCCGAGTGAATCACCCAGAGAAACGGCGCGAGGATGGAAACTGCAGCGACCGGAGCGGATCCGAGACGCGAGAGCCAGTAGGCGTCGACCAGGTCGTACAGGTTGCCGACCGCGAAACCGATCATCGAGGGCACCCCCATGCGCAGGATCGAGCCGATGATCGAACCTTCGGTGTGGTCGCCGCTCTGCAGCGGTTTCACGACGGGCGCCCCCCCCCGACTTGTCTACCCAGCGCCGGTGATGCGAATCCTGCCACGCGCCCGCGGCGCGCGTCGATGGGAATCCCCTTGCCACGGCGGCGGGCAGAGCTTAAGCTTATGCGTTGGAGAAGGCGTCGATATCCGTGGCGCCGCCCCGACCATCCTCCCCGGAGGTGTCCGATGACGATCCGCCGCCCTGCCGCTTCGTTCGCCCTGCTCCTACCGGCACTCCTGCCCCTGCTGGCCCTGCTGGTTCCCTCTCCCGTACAAGGTGCATCCACCCGCTCCTGCGGTGATCACCACTGGGAACCCTGCGAGTGGTGCGGCCAGGACGCCTATCAGGACGTCGGCTGGCCCGAGATGAACCATGACTGCCAGATCGAACTCGTCGACTTCGGCCTCTTCGCCCAGGATTGGGCCCTGAGCGGTCCCGCACTGAGTGGGGATTTCAACGCCGACACCTATGTCGATCTTCTCGATTTTCAGATCTTCGCCTTCTTCTACAATCTGCCCGTCGACCCCTGCGTCCCCTGTGGTTTGGTGCCCGACGGCTGTCGCGGCACGATCCGGCTCTCGGCCAACGGTTTCGATCCGGAAGTGGACCTAGACCAGATCCTGCTTTCTCCTGGTGTCCAGGCCGCCGCCATGGTCGTGGTCGAGGATTGCGCGGGTCTGATGGCGGCTGACTGGACCCTGCACTTCAGTCCGAATGTCCAGGTGCTGGGGCGATACAGCGAGGGCATCCTCGAGATTTCTTCGGCGACCGCCTTCGGTTTCCCACTCGATGGCGCCGCGCACTTCCTCGGCGGATGCAGCTTCGTCGTGCTCGATGACGACCCCGCCTGGATCCGTCTGACCAGCGCCGCGGGGCCTGGATGGGAGCTCGCCTGGGCCCAGATCCCTCCGGCGCGCAAGGTCTACTTCCCGCGCGTTGCTCACCTGGGCATCAATGGCCCGCCGCCACCCGATTCCCTCGGCTGTCAACCGAGCGGCCTCGAGAGCCCCACGGGCGCGGATGCCGCGCGCAGCATGATTCGCTGCCGGCCCAACCCCGCCCGCGAGCGGGTCCGCGTCTCGCTCCAGCTCGCCGCACGTCAGGATGTGGATCTGGTTGCCTGTGACGTTTTGGGCCGCGTGATCCGTCACCTGCATGCGGGCATGCTTGGTCCCGGAACCGTCGAGCTCGATTGGGATGGGTGCACGCAAGAGGGTAACCCGGTGGCCCCCGGCATCTACTGGCTGCGCATCATCGGGCCGCACATCGACCAGCGGGCGCCGATCGTCTGGCTGCGATGATTACTCCCCTTCCCCAAAGATGATCAGGCTGCGGATCTGTTGCGCGGTGAGCCCCTCGGCCAGCAGGGGAGCGCGGCCATCGAGATAGCCAAGTTCCACCAGAAAGGCGATGCCCGTCATTTCGGCCCCTGCCCGGCGCACCAGACGCGTGGCCGCGGCGGCGGTCCCGCCGGTGGCGAGTAGATCGTCGACGATCAGCACTCGCTGTCCCTCCCCCACCGCATCAACGTGCATCTCGAGCGCATTCTCGCCATATTCCAGCCGGTAGGACTCACGCAACGTCTTCCAGGGTAGCTTGCCCGGCTTGCGGAACGGAAAGAAGGGACGCTCGCTGTCGTGCGCGATCAGGGTTCCCAGAATCAGCCCCCGCGCCTCGATCCCACCCACGACATCGAAGCTGCTGACCGGAAACTCTGCGAGGATCTGGTCGACACAGCGGCGCGCGAGCGCCGGATCCTGGAATACGGTCGTTACGTCCTTAAAGGCGATCCCGGGCTTCGGGAAGTCCGGGATCGTGCGAATAACGGCCTTCAAGGCCTTGGTCAGTTCCATTCTCCTGCTCCCGCCCGCATTTGCCGCAGACGGTCGCTTTCCTCTTCCTGGGTCTCGATCCAATCACGCATGCGCCGCAGGGCGCGCTTCTCGATCTGGCGCACCCGCTCGCGACTCACCCCCAGGAACATCCCCGTCTGTGTTAGGCTACGTGGCCGACCATCCATGAAACCATAGCGAATGCGCAGCACCAACACCTCTTTTTCAGAAAGCTCCTGAATGAGTTCCTCCAAGTGCGCGTGTTCCAACTGGCGAAAGATGACCTCTTCCGCCGAGGGTTCCGCCGGAATGCGGTCGAAAAGACTGAGGCGCTGCGAGGCATCGCCGGCAACCTCCTCGTCCAGCGATCGGATTCCATGGAGCAGCGCCACGACCCGCTGGCCGCGCCGGGGCCCGAACCCGGCTGCGCGGCAGATCTCCTCGGAATCGGGGCGGCGCTCGAGAGAGAGGCTCAGGCGACGTTCGTGTTCCAGGTACTTGTGAAGCGCACGCATGACGTGCAAGGGGATTCTGAGCGTGCGGGACTGTTCGGCCACCCCGGTGGCGATCGCCTGGCGGATCCACCATGCCGCATAGGTCGAAAACCGGAAGCCCCTCTCGGGATCGAAGCGCTCGACCGCCGTGATCAGCCCGAGATTGCCGTCCTCGATGAGGTCCTCGAGATCCACGCCCCGGCCGGTGAAACGCCGCGCAAGGCTGACGACCAGGCGCAGATTGCTGCGCACCATCCGCTCGCGCGCCCGCATGTCACCCGCTCGCACTCGCCGGCCGAGCCGGCGTTCATCTTCCGCTGTCAGGAGCGCATAGCGACTGACATCCCGAAAGTAGAGCGCCAGAGCATCCAGCGATGCCGCCGGGCGCATCGGCGGATGGGGACGCTCCCGGATGGTGATCCCGAGCGTGACGGTCAGGTCGAGGAAGAGGGCGAACTCCGCCGGATCGGGAGGATGAGCCAACAGGGACGCCTCTACCTCCGCGGCCCGCAGAGTACCCTGATCCTGGCCCTTCTCGAGCAACTTGGTCAGCGTCAGAACCTTGGACCGGGTCTTGCCTGCCGACCGCCTTACTGTGGTGGTATTCAGTGCACACATAAGCCCCCCTTTCCAGGAGGGGGGCTCCATGGAATACAAAGTTTTACTGACTGAATGTCGGGGCGACTGGATTTGAACCAGCGACTCCCTAGTCCCGAACCAGGTGCGCTACCGGACTGCGCTACGCCCCGACGTAGCAAAGACCTAACTCAAGTCTGCACCCCATGAATCGTCAGGTCAAGAACCTTTCTTCTCTCTTTTGATACCCAGCCCTCGCATGCCGGGCATTTCATGCCCCTCTCACGCATCTGCTACCCCGATCCGCCACCCTGTTGCGCGCACCCGGGGTCCCGCGCGCCCCTGGCCCGGCTGCTCATCGCCCGATCAGGCTGAAGATTCCCAGACTGGCTAGGGTCATGATCGTCCCGGAGATAACAACGCCGAGAGCCACACAGGGCAGCGCTCGCCGGAAGGGGATGCCGAAGACGAAGGCGGCCGCCGAGCCCGTCCAGGCCCCCGTCACCGGCAGGGGAATCGCCACGAAGAGCGTCAAGCCGATCGCCCCATAGCGCTCGACGAGCCGCCCCCGCCGCCGCGTGCGCTCGAAGAGCCAAGTGAAGAACCGGTCGAGCTGGGGGCTGCGTCGCCGCAACAGATCGGAACCGGGTCCCAGATAGAGCAAGATCGGCACGATCGGCACCAGGTTCCCGCAGAAGGCGATCCCAAAGGCCGCGGCCCAGTGGAGCGGCGGCCCCATCGCCGGGCTGAGCGCCCAGGGGATCGCACCGCGCAGCTCCACGATCGGCAGCATCGAGATGACGAAGACGACCCATTCCTTCGGCAGGCCGGCGAACCATTGCGCGATCTGCTCAGTCATCCCCCCACCCCTCCTTCCCAAGCAACGGAACGAAGACGCAGGCGGTCTCCTCGCGGCGCTCGTAGTGCTCCCCACGCCGGGTCACGACCAGCAGTGACTGATTCGCACGCGAACCCGCCGGCACGACCAGCCGTCCCCCATCGGCCAGCTGAGCCAGTAGCGATGGGGGAATCTCGGGTGCCCCTGCGGTAACGATGATGCCCTGATAGGGAGCATAGCTGATCCAGCCGATCGAGCCATCCCCTACCCGTTCGATGACGTTGGTCAGGTCGAGTTCGCGGAACAGGGCCCGGGCCCGCTCGGCCAGCGGGGCGATGCGTTCGATGGTGAAGACCGTATGCACGAGGCGACTCAGGATCGCCGCCTGGTAGCCCGAGCCGGTCCCCACTTCCAGGACCCGGTCGTGCCGCTCTGGCGCGAGCGCGCAGGTCATCAGTGCAACCATATAGGGCTGGGAGATCGTCTGCCCGAAGCCGATCGGCAGCGCCCGGTCGGCGTAGGCTTCACCATCGAGGGCCGGGTCGACGAAGCGATGCCGCGGCACCCTGAGAAAGGCCTCCAGCACCCGCGCGTCGCGAAGGCCGCGCCGGCGCAGCTGGGTCTCGACCATGCGCGCACGGGCCTGGGGATAGTCCCGGGTCACGGTCTCCTCTCACGCCTCTCGGATGCAACCAACCCGCTCCACGCACCCTCCCAATCATGCAGCGTCTCGAGGGCGTCCCGATCGGTCCAGTCCAAACGCAGCGGGGTCACGGAAACGAAATTCGCCGAGACAGCACCGAAGTCGCTGAGCGGGTCCTGTTCCCAAACCGGGGGATCCCCGCCGATCCAGTAGTACTTGCGTCCCCGCGGATCGGTCCGCGTCTGGATTTCATCCCGATAGACGCGCTTGCCCAGGTGGGTCACATGGATCCCCGCGATTTCCTCCACCGCCACGTCGGGAATGTTGACGTTGAGCAGTCCCTGCTGGAAGCCGGCGTGGCGCATGAAGAACCCGACCATGCGGCCGGCGATCTCGGCCGAGGCATCGAGGTGCTCGGGATGCCAGACGGCACTCGAGAAGGCAATCGCCGGTAGGCCCAACAGCGATCCCTCCATCGCCGCTGCGACCGTTCCACTGTAGGTGACATCCTCGCCCATGTTGGGACCATGGTTGATTCCGGCGACGACCAGTTCGGGCCGCGGCTCCATCAGTCCATGAATCCCGCGCACACCGACGAGCACGCAGTCGGTCGGGGTGCCCGAAAGGGCGAAGCGGCGCTCACCGCAGCGGCGCAGGCGGAGGGGCTCATTGAGCGTCAGGGCGTGGCTCGAAGCGCTTTGCTCGCGCTCCGGAGCGACCACCCAGAGCTCCCCGAAGTTGCGCAGCACCCCCTCAAGGGCCTCCAGGCCGGGCGCCCCGAGGCCGTCGTCATTGGTCAGCAGGATGCGCACCAAATCCCCCTGGGATCGTCCGACAGCCGCCGGGCCCACGCCCCGCGGGCCCCAGGGCATTTCGCGGGTAAAAGAAAATGGTCGGGGCGACTGGATTTGAACCAGCGACCCCTTGCCCCCCATGCAAGTGCGCTACCGGGCTGCGCTACGCCCCGACCTAAACCGGTATTCCCTACGTAAGCTCCATGCTACCAATAAGGTTATCGGACAGACAAGCCCCAATGTTGACCGATGCGCGGCTGCCCCACCCCCGCCGGCCGCGAAGCGTTCTTCGTCACATGGGACAACAGCCCGCTCCTGCCGCGGCCCGGCTCAGCGCGCCGGTCCTGGCTCGCCACGCTCGCCCCAGTCCTAGCTCGCCAGAGCTCAGCGCGCCGTGCGCCGCGGCGCAGTCAGCAGCGCATGCAACGCTCTGAGTTCCGCCTCGATCTCGCGCAGCAGCGGTTTGGAACTCTCCTGGAGCACGATCTCCTGCTGCCCTCGCGCCTCCTCTGCCTTGCGCTCGGAGAGCAGCTTACGGCGCGCGCCGGCGATGGTGAAGCCGCGGTCGTAGAGCAGGTGGCGGATCTCGCGCAGCAGCTCGAGATCCTTCGGCCGGTACATCCGCACACCTGCGCGGTTCTTCCGCGGCCGCAGCATGGAGAACTGCGTCTCCCAGTAGCGGAGCACATGCGCCTTGATGCCCATGGTGCGGCTGACTTCGCTGATCGACCGGTAGGGCTTCTCGGCAGTTTCTTTCATCGCCCGACTCCCCACGATTCCGGCTTCAGGGGTCGTCGCATGAGATCGAGAACGGCTTCCCGGGGATCTTGCTCCTCGAAGAGCACCGCGTGCACCTGCCGGGTAATCGGCATCTCCACGGCCAATCGCTCCGAGAGCTCGTAGGCCGAGCGGCAGGTGCGCACCCCCTCGGCCACCATCTGCAGTTCATCTAGAATGTGCGCCAAGCGCTTCCCGCGCGCAAGGGCCAATCCCACGCGGTAGTTCCGGCTCAGCTCGCTTGTGCAGGTCATTACCAGATCCCCAACCCCGGCAAGCCCCAGAAACGTCTCCCAGCGTCCCCCCATGCGCACCCCGAGGCGGGTCACCTCGGCGAGGCCGCGCGTGATCAGCGCGCCGAACGCGTTGCGGCCCAACGCCAGCCCCTCGGCGAGCCCCGCCGCGATCGCCATGACATTCTTCAGCGAGACCCCGATCTCGACCCCCAGCGGATCGGGATTCGTGTAGACGCGAAACCACTCACAGGAGAAGCGGGCCTGAACCCGCTCCGCCCCCTGCGCAGTCTCGCTCGCCGCCAGAACTGCCGTTGGCCGGCGCGCAACGACGTCGGCCGCGAAGCTCGGGCCGGCCAATACGACGATCGAGCGCGCCGCGAGTCCGCCCGCCTCGGCCAGCACCTGCCGCGCGGTCTTCCCGCTGCCCTCTTCGATCCCCTTGGTCGCCGAGACCCACAGGCGCCCCCCGGCGTCCTGCTCGGCACCCAGCGCTCCGAGCCGCGTGGCCGTCTCGCGCATCACATGGGAGGGCACGGCCAGTACCACCATCGAGGCCTCGGCCAGCGCCGCGGACAAGTCTGCGGTCACCGCGATCTCGGGGGGAAGCGCATGCGCGGGAAGAAAGGGCCGGCTGAAGCGTGTGCGGGCCACCTCCGCAGCTCGATCGGCATCGACCTCCCACAGCGCCACCCGCTCGCCCCGGGCGGCGAGATGCAGAGCCAGGGTCGTCCCCCAACTCCCCGCCCCGAGCACCGCACAACGCCCCCCGCCGCCTCCAGCGCTCGTCATCGCCCGCCTCCAATCCCCGCTTCCTCACCCGCCGCGATTCTCCGCCAGTTGGCCCGATGCGTCCATCCGATCACCAGGAGCAGGGCCAGACCCAGCAGCGCCGGTCCGCCCCGGGCACCAGCGGGACCGACGAGCAAGACCCCCAGCGGATAGCAGGCCGCCATCGCCAGCGATGCCAACGACACGTAGCGCCAGATCATCAGGGTCAGGCCGAACGCGGCGACCGCGAGCGCCGCCGCCCAGGGCGCGGCGCAGAGATAGACCCCCACCGCGGTGGCAACCCCCTTCCCGCCGCGGAAACCGACCCAGGGGCTGAAGCAGTGCCCGGCGACCGCCGCCAACCCCGCCGCCATCGGCCAGAGCGCACCATCCCCGCACTCCGCGACCCCGAGCCAGAGGGGCAAACCGGCCACCGCGAGCGCTCCCTTGCCGACATCCAGCAACAGGGTCAACACTCCCCAGCGCGGCCCGACGACGCGCAGCACATTGGTCGCCCCCAGATTCCCGCTCCCGCGCGTACGCACGTCGATCCCCGCGGCCAGCCGTCCGATGAGCAGCCCGAAAGGAATCGAACCGATCCCCAAGGCGGCCAGCAGCAGCCCGGCTCCGGCGGCGTTCATCGCCGCTTCCCGCCGCGCTTCGCCGTACGTCCCGTCGCCTCGCGCACGCGGAAGACAATCGGCGAACCGGAGAAGCCGAACGCCTCGCGGAAGCGACGCGCAAGATAGCGCAAGTACTCGGGCGCGATGCTCTGCGCGTGGCGCACAAAGAGCGCGAAGGTCGGTGGGCCGATGCGCACTTGAGTCGCGTAGAGAATCCGCGGGCGTCGTCTGCCGCGCACGCCACGCGGGGGCGTCTGTTCCACGGCTCGCTCAAGCGCCTTGTTGATCTCGGCGGTCCCTACTTTCCGACGCGACTCCTCGTAGAGCGCGACCGCCTGGGCGGGAATGCGTGAGACGCGCTGGCCGGTCAGCGCCGAGACGAACAACACCGGTGCATAGCTCAGGTTGGGCAGGTCCTCACGGATCTCGCGCTCCCGCTCCAGTGCCGTCTGAGTCTCCTTGACGACGAGGTCCCACTTGTTGACCAGGATCAACACCGCCCGCCCGCTCTCCTCGATCACGCTCGCGATCCGCTGATCTTGCCGGGTCACCGGCTCGGTTCCATCGAGGACCAGCAAGGCGATCTGACTGCGCTCGAGCGCGCGGACGCTGCGCAAGGAGGCATAGAACTCGAACGCCGGCAACCGGTCCCAATGATGGCGGATGCCGGCCGTGTCGACCACCCAGAGCGTGCGCCCATGCCAGCGCAGCGGCGTATCGATCGCATCGCGTGTCGTCCCCGGTTGCGGGTCGACGATCACCCGGGGCGCTCCGACAATGCGGTTCGTGACACTCGACTTGCCCACATTGGGCCGGCCGAGGACGGCGATGCGGATGCCCGCGTCGCGTTCCTCGCGGCTGCCTCCCGCCGGCAGCGCGGCGACGAGGGCGTCGAGCAACTCTCCGATGCCGCGTCCCTCCATTGCCGAGATGGGCAAGAGCCCCTCCCAGCCAAGCCCGCGGAACTCGTGCGCATGGGCCTCCCAGTGCTCACCGTCGACCTTGTTGACGACCAACAACACCGGAGGACGCGGCGAGAGACGGTGGAGCGCCTGTGAGATCTCCTCGTCGAGCGCCTGTAGGCCCTCCCGCGCATCAGCCAGGAAAAGCACCAGGTCGCATTCCTGCAGCGCTTGCGCCACCTGCTCGCCAATCCGGGCTTCCATTCCCCCCGTCGCCCCCGGATACCACCCCCCGGTATCGACGAGGTAGTAGCTACGCCCGCACCAGTCACCGAGGCTCGCGTTGCGATCGCGGGTGACCCCGGGCGCCCGGTCGACAACCGCCTGGCGGCCGCCGACAAGACGATTGAAGAGCGTCGACTTGCCCACGTTGGGGCGCCCGACCAGCGCCACGACCGGCAATCGCATACCTGCCTCACCTCCCCCGCGCTCGCCGTCCCCAGCTCGCCGTCCCTAGCTCGCCGGTCCTAGCTCGCCGCCGCCGCCGCCGCGGCGATCAACTCGGCGTCTGCACCCAACCCGATCTGCACACACGTTCCCAGCCGGCGCGCGAGCTCGGCGGGCCCGAGCCCATCAAGGGTCACACCATCGACATTGAGACAGTCTTCGGGCAAGACGACCCGCTGGGCGGTTCCCTCCCGGAGTAGCGCCGCAACGAGATCCTCGCCGACCAACAGACCCGCCGTCGTCACCCGCTCACCGAAGAAGGCATTGCGCACCGCGACGATCTCAGCCCTCCAGTGCTCTCCCTCACCCGTTCGCGCCATGGTAGCCGCCAGCAGCCGCTCGAGAAAGGGGGCGAAGCGGACCCCCGTCGCCACCAGCACGCGTCCAGTGTCGGCACCATCCGCGCCTCGGTGCCCGCGCGCCGCTTCGCGCCGGCACTTCCTCCCGGCGCGCGCAAAGATCCGCCGCCGCCTGGCCAACGCCCGCTCGAAGTGACGGATCATCCCGACTCCGTTCCCGACCTGCGGAAACCCCTCGTAGTCCCCATGGGGAGGCAGCGAGGCCCCGGCCAGGCAGTAGAACTCATCCGCGAGGAAGTGTACACGGCGCCCCACGCGCCTCCGGCAGGCCCGCTGATGCGCATGCACACAGTCGACCACAGCAACGGCATCCTCGCGCGTCACCGGGCGCAGATTGGCGAGACCCGCGCGGTGCCGGGTTAGCCCGACTGGCACGATGGCCACGCTGCCCAGGCCCGCCGGCAAGGCCTCGAGCTCGGTGAGCGTCTGATCCAGGATGGCGCCGTCATTGTATCCCGGAACGACCACGATCTGGCCATGCAGCTCGATACCGCCCTTGAGCAACCGGCGCATCAACGCCAGGATTTCCCCCTTCCCCGGACAGCGCAGCAGCCGGCGCCGCACGGCAGGGTCGGTTGCGTGGATCGAGACATAGAGCGGACTCATCCGCTGGGCCAGGATCCGCTCAATCTCGTCTGCGCCTAGATTGGTCAGCGAGAGGTAGTTGCCATAGAGCAGGGAGAGCCGAAAGTCTTCATCCTTTACATACAGACTGGGCCGTAAGTCCTTGGGGTTCTGATCGATAAAGCAGAACACACATCTGTTGATGCAGCGGCGAACGGGATCCGGGGGGATCTCCAGTCCCAGCAGGCGGTCCCCCTCGCGCCGGATTGCAACCTCGCGCCGCTGCCCATCCATCCCCTCGACCTCCAGGCGCAGGTGCTCCTCGGAGGTTGCAAAAAGGAAGTCGAGGGCATCCCGCGGGGCCGATCCATTGATGCTCAAGATCCGCTCGCCGGCACGCATCCCTGCGCGTTCGGCGAGTGAGTCGAGCTGCACGCGGAGGACCTTCATGGCGCGTCGATTCCAACTCCCGCCTTGGGACCCGCGGCACCCAGGCGACGCCTGCTCCGGCCCAAGGCACGAAAAGGGGGTCTGGTCGAAGCCAGACCCCCGCTCACTGGCAGACTCTGGAGCGGGTGACGGGGGTCGAACCCGCGACTCTCAGCTTGGGAAGCTGATACTCTACCACTGAGTTACACCCGCTCACGAAGCTCCGCAGACCCTACGCCCGCCGCAAGGTCCTGTCAAGCTTCCCCTTGCCTGCCCCGCTCCTCCCCCAGGTAGGCGATCACGCGCCCCGCGGTCGTCTCCGCGCACTCCCCGGCAGCGATCGACACCACCGCAACGCCTTGGTAGCGATTGCGAAACCAGGTTATCTGGCGCTTGGCATACCGGCGGGTCGCGCGCACGAGGCGCTCTCTCGCCTCGGCCAACGTGCAGCTTCCGGCCAAGACAGCCGCGAAGTCACCGTACCCGATCGCCTCGAAGCCGGGCGCATCGATCGGGACCCCGTCGGCGAGTAGTCCGGCCACCTCATCGAGTAACCCAGCGCCGAGCATCGCCTCCGCCCGTTGCTCGATCCGCGCATAGAGCTCCTCCCGCTCGCGCTGCAGCAAGACCAGCGGCGGTCCCGAGCGTAGATCGAGCCGCCCTTGGCGCGTGCGCAGCCCGCTGAGCGGGGCCCCGGCAAGCTCGTAGACTTCCAGGGCCCGGCTGATCCGCCGGAAGTCGCGGCCCCCGAGACCGGCCGCCGTTTGCGGGTCGACCTCGCGGAGTCGAGCATAGAGCGCCGCGGTTCCCTCCCGATCCCGGATGCGCGCGTGCTCGCGACGGATCGCCGCGTCGGCGGGTGGAAGCGGATCGAGCCGCCCCAGACAGGCATCGACGTAGAGCCCCGAGCCCCCCACCGCCCACGCGCGCACGCCGCGCTCCCGCAGACCGGCGAGCGCGCGGCGGTACTCATGGGCAAAACCTTGAGCCGAAGCGGTCTCGGTGGGCGCGAACAGATCGATCAGGTGATGAGGCACCGCCGCTCGCTCTGCGGCAGTCGGCTTGGCGGTCCCGATATCGAGGCCCCGGTAGGCCTGCCGCGAGTCGATCGAGAGGATCTCACCGCCGCAACGCAGGGCCAGGGCGATCGCCACCGCGGTCTTGCCGACCGCGGTCGGACCGACGAGGAAGACCACTGGGGCCACCGCGCAACGGGTCACCCGCGCCCCCCCCCGATCAGCCCCCACCGCCGCGCCCGAACCGGCGGTCGAGGTCACCCAGAGAGATGAAGACGAAGGTCGGCCGCCCATGGGGATCGCCATGCGGCAAGCGGGTGGCGAAGAGCTCGTCGACGAGACGATTCATCTCCTCGACGCTGAGCGGCTCGCCCGCCTTGATCGCCGCACGACACGCAAACGCGCGTGCCAGGCCCTCGCGCGTTTCACCTTCGCGCAGTCCCATCGACTCGGTCTCGTGAAGCAAATCGAGCACGAGACCTGCCTCGCTGCGCGACCGCCAGAGCGGCGGCACGCCCCGGACGATGACACTGCGCTCCTCGAGCTCTTCGCACTCGAAGCCCATGCGCAGCATCTCCGCCTCGTGCTCGCGATAGACTTCGATCTCCTCATCGGTCAGTTCGAGAATCACCGGAAAGAGCAACTGCTGTGCGGCCGCCTCCTCACTCTGCATGCGCTCCTGGATACGCTCGTAGAGAATCCGCTCGTGCGCCGCGTGCTGATCGATGATCAGCAGGCCCTTGTGCGTCTGCGCCAGCACGTAGCGGCCATGGAGCTGCCACAGCGAGACCAGCCCCTCATCCGGGCGCCCCCCGAGTTCCGCCCCGGCCCCACCGGCGCCCTCCGCAACCCGGTTCCGCGGCCCCGCCGGGCCCCAGAGATCGCCCAGTTGCGCGTCCTCGGTTCCGGCAACCGCTCCGGCCCCTCCCGGCCCACCGTAGAGCTCCTTCGTCACCGCCTCGTAGCCCCCCGGAGCACGCTCAGGACCCGGGAATATCCCCGTGGCGCCCGCGCCCCCCCGCCGCCAGCCGCCCTCAGCGCCCCCCGACGCTCCGGCACCCGTGCCCGCTTCCTGCCCTCCGCTCTCGGCCGAGAGAAAGAAGCGGGGCAGCAAGCGGGCGACAACAACCCGCACCATCCGCTGCACGAAGGCGAAGATCGCCCGCTCCTCGAAGAAACGCACCTCGCGTTTCGTCGGATGTAGGTTGACGTCGACGCGATCCGCAGGAACGGTCAGCAGCAACAGCGCCCAGGGGGCTTGGTGATTGGGAATCAGATCGCCGAACGCCCGGCGCACGGCCTGCCCGAGCCACGGTGAGACGACCCAGCGCCCATTGACGAAGAAGGTCTGATGCCGGCTGCCGGCCCGGGCCAACTCGGGCACGCCGACGAAGCCCCGCACGCCGAAGCCCGCCTCATCACGGCCCTCGACCGCGAGTAACCCCTCCAGGAGCCGCGCTCCATGGAGCTGGCTCAGGCGCGCCTGCATCGCCTCGACCGGCGCCAGTTCGAGCACCGTGCGCCCATCTTGGGTGAAGCGCCAGGCAACCCCCGGAAACGCTTGCGCGTAGGCTTGGATCACCTCGCGCGCCGCGCGCAACTCGCTCGCGGCGCTCTTCAGGAAGCGCTTGCGCACCGGCGTGTTGAAGAAGAGATCCGCGACCGTCACCGTTGTGCCCACGCCGCGTGACGCCACCTCCGGTGAGCCGACCTGCCCGCCGGTCGCCTGGATACGCCAGGCATGCTCGGCGTCCGCCGTACGGCTCGTCACCGTCACGCGCGCGATCTCGGCGATCGCGGCGAGCGCCTCGCCGCGGAACCCGAGGGTCTCGATTGCCAGGAGATCCTCTTCCCGGCCGATCTTGCTCGTCGTGTACCGCTCGAGGGCAAGCGCCAAGTCGTCGCCGGCAATGCCCGTCCCGTCATCCGCAACCTCGATGCTCCGGTCGAGCGCCTCGGTCACACTGATCGTGATCCTTCCGGCGCCGGCATCGAGCGCATTCTCGATCAGCTCTTTGACCGCCGCCGCCGGACGGGCGATCATTTCACCGGCGGCAATGCGACCGATTACCTCGGCGGGAAGGCGCTGGATCGATCGCCGATCGCTCGATGTCGTTTTCTCACCCACCCTCACTCTCCAGGCGCGGCTCCACGGCAGGCCGCTGCTTGCTATCGAGCACCTCCGACCAACGGATCCCCTGCTCGCCGAGCGCCCGCCGCACCTGCGGCGCCACGCTGCGCACGAGCATGCAATCGACGCGCTCCAGGTTCTCCGCGGCGGGACCCTCGCCGGGGTTCTCAATGACCGGAAAGCCGAGCAACTCGGCCAATCGCGCGAGCGGCTCGTCGCGCGCGCCCACCAGGACCCAACGCACGTCGGTGCCCGCATCACGGTAGAGCGCCGGCAAAAGATCGAAGTTGTGGCGGCTGAGCTCCCGCACTCCAACGCTCGTGCTTGCCTTCGCGCGCATCATCCAACGTCCTCTACGCCTGCCCCCCCCACGCGGCCGCTCACTGCGCGCGCGCCACGCCTCTTACTCCGGCAGGGAAGCCTGCGGCAGCAGCGCCCGAACCGCCTCCCAGACCTGTGCGGCACGTAGCTCGCTCCAGCATCGCCGGTGGCCCAGCCAGCAGCGATCGGCTCCATGAATGTGGCAGGGGCGGCAGGCCAAATCCACCCCAATTGCCCGGGCGTGCCCCAGCGGCGCATATCCCAGTGCCGGCACCGTCGATCCGTAGATTCCGATCGCGGGCGTCCCCACTCCGGTCGCCACGTGGAGCAGGCCTGAGTCACTTCCGACAAACAGCTGCACCTGGTCCAACAAGGCGATCACCGGCGCCAGATCCCCCGCGAAACGCCAGGCACCCTCCCCCCCCTCCGAAGCGCAGACCGGCGTCTGCTGCCCCCGCTCGGGCGGAACAATGCGTACAACCCCCCACCCGCTGGCGAGCAGGCCCTCCGTCACCTCGGCAATCAGACGCTCGGGAATCGCCTTCTGGCGATGCGCGGCTCCCGGCGCCAGTGCCACCCAGCCCGCCTCGGGTCGCGGCCGCGATCCGAGCCGCGCCGCGCTCCACTCCCGCCACGCCGGTTCCGCCACGATCCGGGGAACCAGTTCGTCGAGCGCAACCCGCGCGCCCGCAATGCTGCGCGCCAGGCGCACGACAAAGGGTTCGGGCGCGGGAATCCGCTGGCCACCCCAGACCAGCAGGCGCCGGTGCAGACTCGCGCGCGGCGCCCCGATCCGCCGTGCGCCCGGCGCGTAACGCTGCGCCGCCCGCCGGCCCCGCGCACCCCCCTGCCAGTCGAGCACCGTCCCATAGCGCCGGCCGGGCGCCGCCTCCCCATCAGCGATACGCACCCCGCACCGATCAGGATTCCCGGCCAGCGCGGGCGCAAAGGCGCGCCGGGTCAGCAGGTCGATTTCCAGATCGGGCCGGCGGCGGCGCAAGAGACCCAGGGGCCCGGTCGTCAGCGCGACATCCCCCAGACTGCTGAGGCGCACGGCCAGCACCGGTCCCTGCCATTCGTCGGCCGGCCATGCCGGCGCTGAAGGTGCGCCGCCCGGCGGCGCGCTCCGCTCGCTCATGCCGCCCCCCACCGGGAGCCCAGACGACCGAAGGGCAGCTCACCCGCTAGGGCGGGGCGTACGCTCCCGCCGAGGGGATCGATGACCGTATCGCGCCCTGCCCCGCCATGGCACTCGGGATGATCGGCGTTGAAATGCAGGCCGCGCGACTCGGGCCGCGCGCGCGCCGCCGCGATGATCAGTTCGGCGAGCAGCGCAATGTTCCGCAGCTCGACGAGATCGCTGTCGAGAATGAAATCCCAGTAGTAGTGCTCGATGCTCTGGCGAAACTGCTGGACGTAGTGGGCCGCCAGACCGAGCCGATGGTCGTTGCGCACGATGCCGACGAAATCCCACATCATTGCGCGCACCATCTCCCAGTGCGCACCCACCAGAATCGACTCCTTGGCAACGCTGGCGCTTCCCGGGTCCCACGCGGGGATGTCCAGCCCACGCTGCCCGAAACGCTCCGCTTGCCGATCCTCCTCTCCCGCCGCGGTAGCCGCCTCGAGCGCGAAGACCGCCGACTCCACGAGAGAGTTGCTCGCCAAACGATTGGCGCCGTGCAACCCCGTGCAGGCGACCTCCCCGGCCGCATAGAGCCCGACCAGATCGGTGCGCCCGCGTCCATCGGTGACCACACCGCCGCACATGTAGTGGGCCGCGGGAACGACCGGAACGGGCTCCGTGGTGATGTCGATGCCCACCTTGAGACAGGTCGCATAGATGTTCGGGAAACGGCGCTGGATCAGTTCGGGCGCCAGCGGACTCAGGTCGAGCAGGACGTGCCGGTCACCGCGTCGCTTCATCTCCTGATCGATCGCGCGGGCGACAACGTCCCGCGGCGCCAACTCGGCTTGCGGGTGATAGGCATCCATGAAGCGCTCGCCATCGATCGCCCGCACCAGCGCCCCCTCGCCGCGCACCGCCTCGCTGATCAGGAAGCGCTTCTCGCGCGGGTGGTAGAGACAGGTCGGATGAAACTGGACGAACTCCAGATTCGCCAGCCGCGCGCCCGCCCGATAGGCCATCGCCAGGCCGTCGCCGGTGGCGACGTCGGGGTTGCTCGTGTAGCGGTAGACCTTGCCGCACCCCCCGGTGGCGAGCACCGTCGCCGGGGCGGCCAGCGCACTGATCTTCCCGGTGCGCGCGTCGATGACATAGGCCCCCAACACCCGCGTGCGCCCGGCCACGGCAACCTCGCCGGCCAGCTTGGAGGTCGTGATCAGATCGACGGCGCAGCAGTGTTCGATCAGCCGGATGCGCGGCTCGGCGCGCACCTGCTCGAGCAATGCCGCCTCGATCGCCCGCCCGGTGGCGTCCTCGGCATGCAGTACCCGGCGGCGCGAGTGTCCCCCTTCGCGGCCGAGGTCATAGGCTCCGCCCGCCTCCCGCCGGGCAAACTCGACTCCGAGTCGCTCCAGCAGCTCGATCGCCCCAGGTGCTTTCCCCACGACGAATTCGACCACTCGGCGGTCGCAGAGGCCGCCCCCCGCCCGGACCGTGTCGTCCCGGTGGCGAGAGAGGGAGTCATCAGGGCCGGAGACGCTGGCGATCCCGCCTTGGGCCTCCCGGGTGCTGCTGGTCGCCCCCTCGC
The DNA here is from genome assembly GCA_023129715.1 of Candidatus Eiseniibacteriota bacterium. Lineage (GTDB taxonomy): Bacteria > Eisenbacteria > RBG-16-71-46 > CAIMUX01 > WJJG01 > JAGMBO01. The sequence goes on from JAGMBO010000054.1 coordinate 58,581, forward strand.
GCTTGGTGACGACCGCCACTCGTCCGTAAGCTGCTACTTTCAAGGCAAATAGTAGCCCAGCCAGGCCTGAGCCGATCACGAGGAAGTCGTACCGGTCGATTCTCACCGCTTCCCCCGGAATGCAGAAGCTCTCGCTCGCTCGGGCGGATCCACCCCCGATCCCCCATCCTCGATCCATCATCTTTGGGGGTTCAGCGGAGTATAGGGAAGGCCGATAAGTCGAGCAAAGGGGCAAAACTGGCCTGTTCGGCCTCACCGGCCGACAGGTTCCCCTCGAGGGAGGTCATCTCATGAACATGCCGCTTAGCAGAAGGTCCCTGGCGTTTCTTCTCGGGATCGGATTGGTGGCCGCAGTCCCGCTCGGCCTCGTGACCGGCTGTCAGGACGAAAACCAGCCGCGCTCGCGGGTCCGCATCGTCCAGATTATGGGCGCTGAGGACAGCGAGGATCTCGCCGGCTCCGTCTTCCAGTCCGACGTGCTCGATGCCGGGCAAGACGGCATCCCGGGCACCGCCGATGACGGAGTCGTCGAGGATGAGCTGCTGGTGGCCGTCGAGAATCGGCCGAGTTCGACCAGTCTCGTCCTCGAGCCCGACGGCCCCTTCGGGTCGGTGGTGATCACGCACTACCGTGTCACCTTCGCCATCGCGGGTGAGCAGCTCGATCCCGTCGAGGGCGCGCTGCAACTCATCGTCCCGACCGGCTCCGAGCGCGTCGCGGGCATCGTCGCCGTCACCGCGCTCGCCAAGACCCAGCCGCCCCTGAGCACGCTGGCTGCGATCGGCGGGGAGCTCTTCGCAACCGCCACCCTGACGCTGACCGGCTACGAAGAGACCTCGGAAGACGAAGTCAGCGCCTCGGCATCCTTCCAGGTGCATTTCGCCGACTGGGCTGAAGAGGAAGACGACTAGGGCAGCGCGCGCCGCATGGCGGCCGCGACCACCTCTTCCCCGCGCGTCCACTCCAGGCGGGCCGGAATGACGTAGGTCGGTGGCAGGGTCGCGGCGAATCGCTCCAGCTTCACGGCATCCTTTTCGGTGGTCAAGACGCCCACGAGCCGCTCGTGGGCCACCCGCGCCGCGAGCCGCTCGGCCTCGCGCGGTCCGAACGCCGCATGGTCCGCGGCCAGCACCCGCGCCTGGACAAGGATCCGTCGATCCGCCAGCTCTTCGAGGAAGCTCTCCGGACGCGCCAGGGCCGTCCACACGGCGTAGCGGCCTTGGCGAAGCGTATCCCATGCGCTTGACCGCCCGGTACGAAGCTCCCGCGGAAGCTCCCATCGATTGGCGCACCAGGCCCGCGGGAGCCCGGGCGCCACTTGATCGAGGAAGCGCTCCCACGCGCCGGGGTCGCTGCAGCGCTCCGCCCGATGCAGAACGACCAGATCGGCCCGCCGCAGACTGCTCCAGGGCTCGCGCAACATCCCCCGCGGCAATAGCCGCTCCTCACCTGGCGCCCGCGCGGCATCCAGACTGACCAACGAGAGATCCGCCCGCAGGCGGCGGTGCTGAAAGGAGCCGTCCAGTACGAGGCAGTCCGGCGCGAGACCCGCCGCGCGCGCAGCCGACAGGGCCTCCTCACGTCGACGGGCGACCGCCACCGGCACCCCCCGCGCCAGTCGGGCCAGCAGGATCGCCTCCTCTCCGACGCGCCGCCAGCCGACGCGTGGCGCCTCCTCGCCGGTGGTGACCAACACCGGGGCTCCACCCCCTTCGGGCGCCGCATAGCCGCGGGCCACGAGCAACGGATGGTAGCCCCATTCGGCGAGCCAGGTAGCCAGGAGGGCCGCCAGCGGCGTCTTGCCGCTTCCCCCCGCGCTCAGGCCACCGATCCCCAGGGTCCAGACGCCGGCGTGGCGCACCGGCAGCCATTCCCGATCATAGGCTCGATTGCGCGCCGCAACCCCCAGCCGGTAGAGCCCGGCGACCGGCGCCAGCAAGACATCCGCCAGCCGTGCGCCCCAGCCCGCGTCGCGGGCGCCCAGGCGCCGGTGCCAGCGGGTGAGCGCGTCTCGGTTCATCGATCTCTCATCCCTTGGCATCCCGTAGGCCATCTGATCGCCGGCTAGCGACCCTGACCTTGCCCACCGGGAAGCGGGCCCGGCTCGCCCCGGGCGCCTCCGGGCCCGGCCGGCGCAAGCGGGTATTCCCAGCGCTCCAACACCGCCAGCGTGCGCTCGAGCGCGCCGCCGAGCCGCCTGGCGGCCTCCAGCGCCCCGCCGGCGGCACGCCGACGCCCCTGCTCATCGCCGAGCAGTTGCCGGAGGCGGCGCCCCAGCTGCTCACCGTCGGCCACCTGGAAGCCCCCCCCGGCCGCTTGCAGCGCGGTCGCCACCTCGGCCACGGTCCCGGTCGAAGGACCGAAGAGCACCGGCAGGCCCCACTCGGCCGCCTCGAAGAGATTGTGTCCCCCGATCGCTGCGAGCGTCCCGCCGACAAAGGCGACGTCCCCCAGCGCGTAGTACTCAGGTAGCTCACCCATCGTGCCGACGACCAGAATCTCTGCCTGCCGCCCGTCACTTGCCGGCAGGAGCTCGCCGCGGCGCTCGGTCCGCTCCACCAGGGGAAGCAGTCCTTCCAGCTTGCGCAGCAGCCGCTCTCGCACGCGCCCCGGATGGCGCGGAGCAATCACGAAGAGCGTCGCCCCCGCCCCGCGGGCGCCCTCACGAATGGCGGTCACCACCGCGTCGATCTCCCCGCTGCGCACACTGCCGAAGATGGCCACGCGCTCCCAACCCCGCCGCTGCCGGCGGCGATCTTGCTCGCCCAACGGCCCCGCGGGTCGGTCGTACTTGATGTTCCCGGTCACCGCCACGCGCGCATCCGCCACCCCCAGGGCCCGCCAGCGGCGCCCGTCTTCCTCGCTCTGCGCCGCAACTCGCACGCCGTCGAGCAGCGGAGTCAGCGCGCGTCGAAATGCCCCCCAGCGACGCAGCCCCCCCTCGGTCAGCCGGGCACTGACGAAGGCGACCGGCAGACGGCGTTCGCGCGCGGCACGCAGGAGACCAGGCCAGATCTCGGTCTCGAGGAAGAGCAGTCCGCGCGGAGGGGCGCGGCGAAAGGCCCGCTCGACAAAGGGAGCAAAGTCCAGCGGCGCATGCCGCACCGCGAGCGCCCCGCGGGCAATCAGCTCCTCCTCCAGCGCGCGGGCCGCCGGCGTCACCACCGTGACCAGCGCCCGCTCACCGCGGCGCTCGAGGGAGCCCAGCAGACCGCGCGCCGCGCGCGCCTCCCCCACGCTGGCGGCGTGGACCCAGAGAGCCCCACCGCCGGCTCCCAGGCCTTCCCACTCCCCCCACCGCTCGCGCATCTCCGCGCCATGGAGCCCCCGGCGCACCAGCCAGTAGGGCGCGCCCCCGACCAGCGCCGCACCCCAGGCGACCTGGTAGAGCCCCTCGGCGATCGAACGGCGCACGCCTCAGCCCCCCCCCGCTGCCGAGTCGCGCCCCGCCCAGGCCCGCACAGCCTCCTCCGCCGCATGGGTGACTTCCATCAGGGCGGCGTTGACCCGCGGCGTCCACTCCGCCAACAGTGCATCGGTGGGGAGGTCGGGCGGGATCTCCAACGCCGGGCCGTAGACGATCACCGTGCGGGCGAAGGGCAAGGGGATCAGGAAACGATCCCAGGAGGAGAGCCGCCGGCATGGCCAGGCGGCCACCGCCATCGGCAGGACCGGGACGCGCGCCCGTTGGGCGACCAGGAGCAACCCCGCCTGGGCCGCATGCCGAGGACCGCGCGGACCATCCGGCGTGATCGCCAGCTCGGCGCCCTGGCGTCCCAGACGGACCATCTCGATCAGCGAACGGAATCCGCCTCGCGACGTCGAGCCGCGCACGGTGCGGAACCCCTTGCGGTGGATCACCTGGGTGATGTACTCGCCGTCCCGATTCTGGCTGACCAGGACGACGATGCCCTGGTTGCGCTTCAGGTAGACGAGCGGCAAGAGCTGTCCGTGCCAAAAGGCGTGGATGAAACCGCCCCGGGAACGGCAGGCGGCGAGGTGCTCACCCCCGAGCACGCGGGCGCGCCAGGTCGCTCCGAGGCCCCCCACCAGGGCGGATCCCCCCCGGCCGATCCAGCGCGCCTTGCGCTCCCAGGAATCCACGCCCCCGCCTCCCCTGACCTCGTGCTCCCCGCTGCCCGTTCAGTCGTCTCTTCCGTCGCCCGACAGTGGCGCGGCGCACCCGCCCCGCTCCTCCCCACCGGCACCGAGATGCACGGCAACCCGCTCCGCCGCCCGCGCGTAGGCCCCCGGCGGCCCGAACCGCTCGCGCAATCCGTGCAGCGCGCGCCGCATCGCTCCCCGCCCCGCGGGGTCCCCGAGCAGTCGTTCGATCTCCGCGGCCACTCCCTCGGGGCTGCACGCCCCCTGGAGCAACTCGGGAACGATGCCCCGTCCGCTCGCCAGATTGGCCATCGCCACCCAGGGCACCCGCACCAACCGGCGAGCGAGCACCCAGGTCAGCGGGTGGACGCGATAGACCACGATCAGCGGCGTGCCGGTCAGCGCTGCCTCGAACGAGGCGGTGCCCGATGCCGCCACCGTGATGCCCGCCGCGCCCGCCAGTTCGAAGATAGGGGCATCGCTAAGCCGAATCCAGTCGTCGCGTAGCCAGGGGGCGTAGAAGCGCGCCGGCAGGGCGGGTGCCCGCCGGATCGTCCAGCGCAACCGGGGATGGTGCGGCCGTAGGCGCTCGGCGGCGGCGGCCAGGATGGGCATGTGGCGCCCCACCTCGCCCGCGCGACTCCCGGGCAGGAAGAGACCCGCGCTGACCTCGGCGGGAACCCCAGCGGGCGGTTCCGCCACGATCCTCCCGGCCCCCGCGCAGCTCGCCGCGGCGGCGCTGCGCTCGCGGATCGCGTCGACCAGCGGATGGCCGACGTAGTGCACCGGCACGCCGCGCTCGCGGAACCAGGCCTCCTCAAACGGAAAGAGCACGAGTAGCTCGCGCAGATGCGCTTGGAGCGTCCGCACTCGCCCGGAACGCCACGCCCAGAGTTGCGGGGCAATGAAGTAGACGACCGGCACGCCCCGGCGCGCGGCGCCCGCCAGCAGGCGGAGGTTGAAGTCGGGAGCGTCGATCGGCAGGAATAGATCGGGGGGCCGGTGGGCGAATTCCCGGCGGATGCGGCGCAACAGGCCCAGAATCCGCGGGAGGCGGGCGAACACCTCGAAAAGGCCAACCACGGCGAGATCCCGGTAGGAGGCGAGCAACTCCATCCCCGCCTCAGCCAGGGCCTCCCCCCCGATGCCATAGGCCTCGACCGCCAGGCCGCGCCCCCGCAGCGCCCGCAGGAGCCCCGCGCCATGGGCATCGCTGCTCGCCTCCCCGGCAACGATCAGCACTCGCACCCGGCGCATCACACGGACCGCCTACTCGGTCCCATCGGGCCCACCGGTCCCCCGGGGCCCCCCAGCGGCATGCGCGGGACCGAGTCCCCCGCTGACGAGTCGTTCCCGGCTCTCCCGCACACGGTCGCGGATCTCCATCGCCGTCCGCAGCACCCGCAGCGCCTCGGGTCCGGTGACCCCCGCCGAGGGCCTTCCCGCCACCGCCGCCAGGAACGCCTGCCACTCCCCGGTCAGCGGATCGGGATCGGCGTGAGCCAGTTGTTCCTCGTCGACAGCGAACCGCCCGACCCCGGGGACCTCCAGGGCGCCATCCTCACGCGCCACGACGCGCACGCGCCGCGCCTTGCGCTGCATGAGATCGAGGGAGTAGTAGGCCTGACGGGCGAAGAAACGGATCTTGCGCGCCTTCTCCTGAGAGATGCGGCTCGCGGTCAGGTCGGCCACCGTCCCGTTGGCGAACCGCAGTCGCGCGGTGGCGATGTCCTCCCGCGGCGTCAGGACCGGAACACCGACGGCATCGATGCTTTCCACCTCAGCGGGAACCAGGTGCAGGAGCAGGTCGAGGTCATGGATCATCAAGTCGAGCACGATGTCGACATCGAGACTGCGCGGCACGAAGGGCGCCAGTCGCTCAGCCTCGACATAGGCCGGCACGCCGATCTCCCCTTGCAACGCCTGGAAGATCGGATTGAAGCGTTCGACATGTCCGACCTGCAGTACCCGCCCAGCGGCCGCCGCCTGGGCGATCAGCTCCTCGGCCGCTGCCAGCGTCGCCGTCAGAGGCTTCTCGACCAGCACGTGGCACCCGGCCCCAATCGCCTCACCTGCCACCGTCGCGTGGGTCTCGGTCGGCGTGGCGACGACGACCGCGTCGACCTCCGCGAGGGCCACGCGCGCGTCGGTGGTCGCCCGCGCCCCGACTTGATCGGCCACCGCCGCCGCGCGCTCCCCATCGATGTCCACGATCCAGACCGGCTGCGTCTGCAGCAGACGGTGCAGCACCTGGGCATGGAAGCGCCCGAGGTGCCCGGCGCCGAGAACCGCAATTGCAGGAGTGGAGGTCACGGCCATCCCTTTTCGCCGGCGCCCCTCAGCGAGTCAGTCCGCGTTCGGAGCGCTCGGCGAAATCAGTGAAGAGCTCGATCTCGGGCAGGGGTTGGCATTCGTCACGGATCCTCCGCAGCGCCTCCTCCCTGACCAGGTTCGAGCGGAAAAAGATCCGGTAGAGCTTCTGCAGCTCGGCAATCGTCTCCTCGGAGAAACCACGCCGTCGGAGCCCGACGACATTGACCCCATGCACCGCCAGCGGATGCCCCGCCGCCATCACATAGGGCGCGACATCCTTGGGCACCCGGCAGCCGCCCCCGATAATCACGTGGGCCCCTACCTTGACGAATTGGTGCACCGGCGTAACGCCGCTGATGATCGCGTAGTCACCGACCTCGACATGGCCGGCGAGCGTGGCGCAGTTGCCGAGGATCACGTGGCTGCCGACAACACAGTTGTGGGCCACATGCGAGTAGGCCATGACCAAGTTCTGATCCCCGAGCAGGGTCGTCTCCCCCTCCTCGGTCGCCCGATGCACGGTGCAGAACTCGCGGAAGGTGTTGCCTGCCCCCACCCGCAAGGCCGAAGCCGCCCCACGGTACTTCAGATCCTGTGGATCTCCGCCCACCGCCGCGCCGTGATAGAAGCGGCACCCGGGTCCGAACTCCGCCGGGCCATCGATCCGCACCATCGACGCCAGCCGGCATCCATCCCCCAAACGCACATGCGGGCCGATCAGGCAGTAGGGACCCACGGCGACATCGGCCCCCAGTTCAGCCTGCGGATCGACGATGGCGCTAGGGTGGATCGCGCTCATCGGACTGCCCCCTCCCGGTCGACGATGCTCGAGAGCAGCTCAGCCTCGGCCACGCGCTCCCCGTCCACGTAGGCGACGCCGGCCATCTTGCACGCCCGCCTCTTCAGTTTCACGAGCCGGAGGTCGAAGATGAGCTGATCTCCCGGGCGCACCGGTCGCCGGAACTTGGCATTGTCGATCCCCATGAAGTAGACCAGCTTCGACTCTGGATGATCGACGGTGTTGAGCAGCAGCACGCCCCCGATCTGCGCCATTGCCTCGACGATCAACACCGCGGGCATGATCGGGTGGCCCGGAAAGTGCCCCATGAAGAAGGGCTCGTTGATCGTGACGTTCTTGAGTCCGACGACTCGCTCGCGCTCCTTCAAATACAGGATCCGATCGACAAGCAGGAAGGGATAGCGGTGCGGCATGATCCCCTGGATCGCCGCGATGTCCAAGTGGACCTGCTCGCGAAGCCCGCCTAACTCAGCCCTGCCACGGTGCTCACGCTCGAGCGCATGCACGAAGCCCACATTGTGGGAATGCCCACTGCGCAGAGCTCGCACCTGCCCCTGCAGGGGCCGGCCGATCAGGCAAAGGTCGCCCAACAGATCGAGAATCTTGTGTCGCACGAACTCATCGGCGAAGCGCAACGGCTCCTCGTTCATGATCCCGTCATCCTCGACGACGATCGCGTTGGCGAGACTTCCCCCCTTGATCAGCCCCTGGGCACGCAGTCGCTCCACATCGCGGTGCAGCACGAAGGTCCGCGCCGGCGCGATCTCGCGCCGAAAGATCTCCGGCGTGATCTCGAGCGTGCAATGCTGGGTGCCGACAACCTTGTTCTCGAATTGAATCGTGAATCCAAGGCGCAGGCCATCCCCCGGCACGCCGATGATCTCGACGCCGTTGGCCTCGTAGACCACCGGGCGCCGGATGACGAACGGCTCTCGCTCGGCATCCTGCTCCACGATCCCCGCCTCAAGGAGCAAATCGGCAATCGGCGCCGCGCTGCCGTCGGTCGGCTCGGGCGCCTCGCGGCCGGTGATCTCGATGAACAAATTGTCGATCCCCAGACCGGTCACCGCCGCGAGCACGTGCTCCACGGTGTGGACCTCAGCCTCCCCCTGGCGCAGGACCGTGCGGCGCAACTCGGCCTGGTCGGTGACCGCGTGCTCGGCGCACACCTTGACCTGCGGCCGACCCGGCAGATCGCTGCGCACGAAGCGCCAGCCCGTACCCACCACCGCCGGACGGAAGGTCAGCGTGTTCTCTTCACCGGTATGCAAACCGACCCCGGTAAACGAGACTGCCCGGCCGATCGTACATTGCTTCACTGGTTTCGCTTCCTCTCTTCCTCGAGCTCGACGACCTGGTCTCGCTTCCTCTCTTCCTCGAGCTCGGCGACACGGCCCCGCATCTCGCGCACCTCACGGACCAGATCGGGCAGCTTGCGCAGCGCGGCATACATCCGCCGCGCCAGTCCATGCGGGGTGGCCGGGTAGCCCGAAACCTGGGTTCGCGCGGGAACGCTCTTGGTCACGCCGCCTTGTCCGCCGATCATCACGTCGTCGCCGATCTCGACATGCCCGATGACACCGGACTGCCCACCCATTGTCACCCGGGCCCCCAGACTCGCGCTGCCCGCGATCCCCGCCTGTGCACAGAGAATCCCATCCTCCCCGACGGTGACATTGTGGGCGACTTGGACGAGGTTGTCGATCCGCGTTCCCCGGCGAATCCGAGTGATGCCGGTCGTCGCGCGATCGATGCACGTATTCGCGCCGATCTCGACGTCCTCCTCGATCACCACCCGTCCAAGCTGCGGCACCTTGCTGTGCCGACCTGCGCGCGTCAGGAAACCGAAACCATCATCACCAATCACCGCCCCGGAATGCACGATCACGCGCTCGCCGATGCGCGTGTCCTTCCAGATCACCGCCCGCGGGTAGATCAGGGAGTCACGCCCGATCTCGACCTGATTCCCCACCGTCACGCCGGGCAGAATCGTCACCCCCTCCCCGATGCGGCAATGTTCGCCGATGGTCACATAGGCTCCGATGGCGACCTCGGCGCCGAGCTCCGTGCCCACGCCGATCACCGCCGTGGGGTGCACGCCGGCGGGAACCGGGGACTCCCCATCCGCGAAGAGCTCCATCGCGCGCCGGAAGGTCGCCCGCGGATCAGCAACGCGAATGCTCGCCAATGCCGTTTCGGGATGATCGACGGGCAGGATCACTGCCGCCGCCTGCGTGCGCGTCAGCCAACCGGCAAGCTTGCGGTTGTCGAGAAAGGTGAGCTCACCGGCCTGGGCTTCCTTGATCCCCGCCAGGCCCCGGATGCAAATGGCGCCATCGCCGCAGACTTCACCCGCGAGGCGCTCGGCGAGATCCTTGAGAGTCAATTCCATGAGACGGTCCCTGGGGCGCCCGGTCGCGCGTGCCCTACTGCGAGCTTTCCTCGCCATTGAGGATACTGAGCACTTGGCTCGTCAAGTCGAAGTCGGGATCCCCGTACAGAATGTTGCTGTCGGCCGCGTCCAGGATCAGGTCGTAGCCATCTTCGGTGGCCAGCTCCTCGAGGACGGTCTGAATGCGGCTGATGATCGGACGCAGGAGTTCCTCGTTGCGTTGCTCGATCAGACCATCCGTGGCCCAGATGCTCTCCTTGAGCTGCTCGAACTCGTTGAGCTGGCGCTGGTATTCCAGCTCCTTCTCCTGGCGCCGTTCATCACTGAGCATCAGGCTCTGATGCTCGAGTTCCTTCTGCAATTCATCCAACTCATCCCGCCGCTCCTGCAGCTCGGTCTGCCACCCCTCCACATCGCGGTTGAAGGTCGCCATCGCCCCTTGCACCGCCTTGTACTCCTGGAGGATGACCTCGCTGTTGACAAAAGCGATGCGCACCTCGGCAGCCGCTCCGGCAGCCAGGATTCCCAGGAGCGCCAGACTGATCATGCATGCCCGTCTCATTGTCGCGCCTCCATCACCGGCAGGATATGCAGACTGCCTCAGCCTACCGAGGCGGGAGCCCGCGTGCCAGCGCTTTCTTCTCTAGAGCTGCGTGCCGAACGCGAAGTGGGTCCTCCACTTACGCGTCTCATTGCCGTAGGCGTAGTAGAGCCCCAACGGGCCCAGCATCGGCACCTCGAGGGTAATGCCGACGCCGGTGCCGAAGCGCAGGTCGTTAAGCGCCGCATCGAGAACCGAATTCCAGGTCTCCCCCGCATCGAAGAAGATCACCCCGCGCAGCGGGTCGACGATCGGGAACTGCAGCTCGCCGGTTACCCCGAACATCACCTTCCCGCCGGGGAAGCGGATCTCAGCACCGGCGCTGTTGGTGTAGATGTTCTCATCGGGCACGGCATAGTAGTCGTCGTAGCCGCGCAGATAGTCGAGTCCGGTGACCCCACCAAGACGGAAGCGTTCCGCCGGCTCGATGCGTCCGCCACGATGATAGGTCTCCAGCAGGCCGGCGCGCCAGCGCAGCATGACGACCGGCGTCCAGAAGGGCCTGAAGTACTGCCGGTGATCGAAGGTCATCCGCACGTAGTCGAGATCGCCGCCGAGCAGACCGCCGTTGAACTCGGTGCGCAGCGTCGTGCGCGTCCCCAGCGAGGGATGGAAGGGATTGTCGGTCGAGTTGCGGTAGAGCGTGACGAACGCCCGCGAGAGCCGCCCGCTCCCCTCGCGCAGTAGCTCCTGGGTGTCCTCTTCGAGTTCGTCGATGTCCTCGTAGCGCGTGTCGGTCAGCGAGTAGCCCAGCGAGAGGCGCGTGTAATCGGGGAAGCGGAACATCCAGGGAATCCCGAAACGCACGCCCCCCCCGGCGCGCTTCTGCCAGTAGTTCTGGTTCTCGCCGCTGCCGGTGTAGATCTCACGGTAGTACTCGGCCCGATAGAGGTCGACGCCGACGGAGATCGGCCGCCCGAAGACCCAGGGCTCGGTGAAAGAGAGATCGTAGAACTCGCGCTGGCTGCCGTGTTCCAGCTTCAGGGTCACACTCTGCCCATTGCCGAAGAGGTTGTTGTGGCCGAACTCGATGAAGCCGGTCAGTCCTCCCTGGCTCGAGTAGCCGGCTCCGGCGGTGGCCATCACCGAACTCTTCTCCTTGACCCGGAAGGTCAGATCGACTTCGTCGCTCTCCTCCCCCGGCTCGAACTCCATTTGCACATCCTCGAAGTAGCCGGTGGCGAAGACATCGCGCTGCGAGCGCAGCAGCAGGCTGCGGCGCAGCAGACTGCCGGGGAAGAGGATCAACTCGCGCCGGATGACCCGCTCCTTGGTGGTCGTGTTGCCGACGATGCGCACATCACCCACCCGCGAGGGCTCCCCCTCGGATACCACGAAGGTCACCGCCACGCTGTCATCGACGACCTGACTGACCGGGTCGATCTGCAGTCCCGTCAGGTAGCCGCGCTCGGTGTAGAGATTGGCCACCGCCGCCAGCGTGCCGTCGATCTTGCTCTGATCGTATTCCTCACCCGCCACAAAGAGCGTCGCCGCGCGCAGCATGCGCTCATCGAAGACCTCCGCCCCCTCCCAGGAAGGTTGGGCGAAACGGTACTGCGGGCCTTCCTCGATCCGGAAGGTCAGATCGACCCCCCGGCCGTCGGGGAGAAAGATCGGCTCGGCGGCGCTGACTTTGGCATCGCGGAATCCATGGTTGCGGTAGTACTCCTGAAGGCGGGCGACATCCTCGTCGAGCAGGCCGGCCGTGTAGCGGCCGCCGCGGAAAATGCGCAAGAGCCCGGGCAAGGGGGACTTCAGTTCGACATGGCCGCTGAGTTCATCGTCGGAGAGCACCTCGTTGCCAGCAAAGGAGACATGTCGGACCTTGACGCGCTCCCCCTCCGCGATCTCCACATGGATCAGTGCCCGCTGCCCGGTCGAGTCGGTGCCGACCAGCGTTTGCACTTGAGCCTGGGCAAACCCCTCGTCCCGGTAGGCCGCCTCGATCGTGCGCCCGGCGCGCTGCAGCGCGGGACGGCTGAGCATCTGGCCCACCTCCAGGCCGGCATGTTCGCGCAAGTCCTCGACGCTCATGAAGTCGTGCCCGGTGAAGGCGACGCGGCCCACGGGACGGCGCTCGTGGAAGCGGAATTCCAGGTCGACGCGATGCTCCCCCAGCGGGGTCACGGCGACCGCGACCTGGTCGAAGAGCCCGAGGGCATAGAGGGCCCGGACGCTCTCACTGACACGATAGGGATAGAGCAGACCGCCGGCCGCCAGACTGACCGCCTCGGCGACCAGCGCGGTGTCGACCCGGCTGAGTCCGACATAACGCACCGTACCGATCTCGGCGCGTTCGCGGGCCCTGGTCCCGCTGGAGAACAGCAGCAGGCTCAGGGCGCCGAGCGCCCCAAGCCGAAGCCATCTTCGAGTCGCATGCATCGCGGACTTCCTGCCCACCGGCACGCCCGCATCCTGCGGGCGTCCTGCTCCGTTGCCCTAGGCCTCCGTGTCGGGCACCAGTGAGTCGGAGGCATCCTCCGCACCGGAACCCTCCCCCGCGGGGGTCTCCTCTGCCGGAGACTCACCCGGCTTGCCTTCTTCGAATCCCATCACCTCGCCGCGCTTGGTTACCCGCACCATCGCCCCCGCCTTGAACTTCCCGCGCAGGACCAGGTCGGAGAGCGGATCCTCGATATAGCGCTGGATCGCCCGGCGCATCGGCCGCGCCCCCAAGTCGGGATCGAAGCCTTTCTCCAGCAACAGCTCGACCGCCCCGCGCGTCAGGGTCATGTCCATGTCCACATCGACCAGGCGCTCGCGCACTTGGCCGATTAGGATCTGGACGATAGCCTCCATGTGCGACCGCTCCAGGGAGCGGAAGACGAGGATCTCGTCGAGGCGGTTGAGGAACTCGGGATTGAAGACCTTGCGGACCTCCTCCATCACCGTTTGCTTCATCCTGTCGTAGGTCACGTCGGCGCCGTCGCGCGCGAAGCCGAGTCCCCCGCGTCCCCGCAGGCGTCGCGCGCCGATGTTGCTGGTCATGATCAGCACGCAGTTCTTGAAACTCACCCGCCGCTTGAGGCTGTCGGTCAAGATGCCGTCTTCCAGCACCTGCAGCAAGATGTTGAAGACATCGGGATGGGCCTTCTCGATCTCGTCGAGCAGGACTACCGAGTAAGGCTTGCGCCGCACCTTCTCGGTCAGCTGTCCCCCCTCCTCGTAGCCGACATACCCCGGCGGCGCCCCGACCAGCCGGCTGACGGCGAACTTCTCCATGTATTCGCTCATATCGATACGGATCAGCGCATCGGGATCGTTGAAGAGGTAGCGCGCCAGCACGCGCGCAAGCTCGGTCTTCCCCACCCCGGTGGGGCCGAGGAAGACGAAGGTTCCGATCGGCCGCCGCGGATCGCGCAACCCGGCGCGGTTGCGGCGGATCGCCTTGGCGACCGCCCCGACCGCCTCACGCTGGCCCACGATTCCCTTCTCGAGCTCGTCCTCCATGCGCAGTAGCTTGGCCGATTCCTCCTCACCGATCCTGGCGACCGGGATCTTCGTCATCCCCGCGATCACCTCGGCGATATCATCTTCAGTGACCCAGGTGCGCTGGGTGATCTTCGCGTCGTTCCATTCCTTCTTGATGCGGTAGTATTCCTGGCGCAAGCCCTTCTCACGATCGCGCAGGCTGGCCGCCTTCTCGAATTCCTGCGAGCGGATCGCGGCTTCCTTCTCCAGCGCGATCTGCTCGATCTTCTTGTCCAGGTCGCGCAGCTCCATCGGGAAGGTGCTCTGCGAGAGCCGCGCCCGCGCACCGGCCTCGTCGATTACGTCGATCGCCTTGTCGGGCAGGTGCCGGTCGGAGATATAGCGGTCGCTCAGCCGGGCCGCGCTGGTCAGCGCCTCGTCCTTGTACTGCACGCGGTGGTGGGCCTCGTACTTGTCGCGCAGACCGCGCAGGATCTGGATCGTCTCCTCCAGCGTCGGCGGATCGACGATCACCGGCTGGAAGCGGCGGTCGAGTGCGCCATCCTTCTCGACATGCTTGCGGTACTCATCCAGGGTAGTGGCGCCGATGCACTGGAGCTCGCCACGCGAGAGCGCGGGTTTCAGCATGTTGGAGGCATCGATCGCCCCCTCGGCGCCCCCCGCCCCCACGATCGTGTGCAGCTCATCGATGAAGATGATCGCATCCTGCGACTCGCGCAGTTCGTTCATGATGCTCTTCAGACGCTCTTCGAACTGCCCGCGGTACTTCGTTCCGGCGACGACGCTCGCCAGATCGAGCGTCACCAACCGACGGTTGCGCAGCAGTTCGGGGACCTTGCCATCCACGATCTGCTGGGCAAGCCCCTCGACGATCGCGGTCTTGCCGACGCCCGGCTCGCCGATCAGGGCCGGGTTGTTCTTCTTGCGCCGGCACAGGATCTGGATGATCCGCTCGATCTCCAGCTCGCGGCCGAAGATCGGATCGAGCTTGCCCTCGCGGGCATACTGGGTCAGGTCGCGTCCGAATTGGTTCAGGCTGGGCGTCTCGGGCCGCTCATCGGCCTCCTGCTGCTGCCCGCTCGGATGCCCGCCGAGCAGCTTCAGCGTCTCCTCGCGGACGCGCTTGCGCTCGACGTTCATGTCGAGCAGTACCTTGGCCGCCACGCCCTCGCCTTCCCGAATCAGCCCGAGCAGCAGGTGTTCGGTCCCGACGTAGTTGTGGCCCATCTGGCGCGCCTCGTCGACGGCCAGCTCGAGCACGCGCTTGGCGTTCGAGGTAAAGGGGATCTCGCCGATGGTCAGCGTGCCGCCGGTGTGGGCCACCATGTTCTCTACACCTTGGCGGATGGCATCGAGGTCGAGTCCCAGATTGCTCAGCACCGTGGCAGCGATCCCTTCGCCCTCGCGCAGCAGCCCGAGCAACAGATGCTCGGTGCCGATCGAATCGTGCTGCAACCGGCTCGCCTCTTCGCGCGCTAGGAAGATGACCTTGCGCACGCGTTCGGTGAACTTGTCATGCATCGCTCCCTGCCCTCACTCCCTCCAGGCGCATCCGGGCCCGCCCGGGTTGTTCTCCTCACTTGCACTCACCGCACCGGGCGCACGCCTCAGCGCCCCTCAGTCACGCTCAGCAACCCTTGGCGGCCAGGCGCTCCCGGATCCAACGGGCCCGCTGGACATTGCGTTCCCGGGAACTCATCTCGTGTCCGGCCATCAGTTGCAGGTGCGCCGGCTGGGCGCAGAGTAGGATCTCGTTGAGCGTGCGCACGCGCGGACATCCGGAGAGCTCGAGGGTCACGCCGAACCGCACGGCCGAGGCCAGCCCGATCACCTCCTCAGAGGAGAGCATATGGGCGTGTCCCAGCGCACCCAGGGCGCGCATGACCTTGTCACGGACCTGGTCTCCGGCATCCTTGAGCAGGACATCCCGGGCCTTCTCTTCGTAGTCGAGCACCTGATGGATGACCCGCTCGAGATTGAGCAACGTCTGCGATTCCTTCTCCCCCAAGGTGATCTGGTTTGAGATCTGGAAGAAGTTCCCAAGCACGTCGGTGCCCTCGCCATAGAACCCGCGTACGGCGAGGCCGACTTGGCCCACTCCGGCAAGGACCTTCTTGATCTTGCCGGTCAGCACGAGAGCCGGCAGATGAATCAGCACCGAAGCGCGCATGCCCGTTCCGACATTCGTCGGGCAGGCGGTCAGGTACCCGAAATCGTCGAAGAACGCATACTCGAGCTGCGCCTCCAGGGAGTCGTCGATCCGATTCGCCTGCGCGTAGCACTCATCGAGCTGAAACCCGGCCCGCAGCACCTGGATCCGCAGATGGTCCTCCTCGTTGACCATCACGGCGGCGCGCTCATCAGCCGAAAAGGCCAGTCCGCGGTGGCGTCCATCGCGGGCCAGATCGTGGCTCGCCAGATGGCGCTCGAGGAGAAACTGGCGCTCGAGCGCCCCGAGACTCTCCATCGGGTAGAGTTCCGTCTGGGCGAACTCGGGCACCTGCGCGAGGCCCTGCGAAACCCGCTGCATGATCCGATCGAGCTCCTCGGCCAAGGCCCGCGGCGGGAAACGGTGACCCTTGAGATTGCGGGCGAGGCGCACCCGCGTGCTCAGAATGGCGTCCTGCAGCGGCCCCTGCTCGTGGAACCACAGACCCTCGCCTTGGAGCATTTCCGCCACCGGGAGGCTGGTCTTCAGCCCGCCCCCCTGGCCCTGCGCCTCCGCGCCTCTACCTTGGCTGCCCGAATCGTTCACGCCCTAAGCCTCCCCGTCCTCGCCGCCGCCACCCTCCCCCGGCGAGGGAGCCGCCGAGGGGGAATCGGCCCGGGTCGCATCGAGAGCTCGGATCTCGTCTCGCAAGGCTGCCGCCCGCTCGTATTCCTCCCGCTCGATCGCCCGCTGCAGATCCTCGTGCAGTTTCTGGACGCGCTGCCGGCGTTCATAGAGGTGTCCATCCTTGCCGGGCGCCTTGCCGACATGCCGGACAGACCCATGGACACGCCTAAGAAGGTGCTTCAACTGTGCGCCGAAATCAACGTAGCAGCTAGCACATCCGAGCCGTCCAGTTCGCATGAACTCGCTGTAGTGGAGACCGCAGTCCGAGCACTGGACGCCGCTCAGCTTGGCGCTGCCCTCGGGGTAGAGGTTCTCCGCCATCCAGATGAACTGACTGGCGAGGGAGGCCTTCCCCTGGTCGAGCATCGAATGAAACCCCTTCTCCCGCGCGCACTTCTCGCAGAGGTGGAGTTCGGTCACCGCGTCATTCCTGACTTCCTTGATGTGGATGACCGCATCCGCATGTCCGCAGAGCTGGCACTTCATCCCTCGGACCCTCTCTCAGACGAGGCCGTGCGCCCCTGCCGGCCGGAGGCCCCAGCTTCACCGTGGGGCTTCAGCACGCCGTCCTCCAGTCTCCATCTTGTATCGGCCATTTGCGCCAGGTATTCATTGTGCGTCGCCACCACCCAGCTCTGTTGGCCCTTTCGAGCGACCGAATATAGCAACTGATACAATCGCTCGCCAGTTTCGCGATCGAGATTCCCGGTCGGCTCGTCGGCCAGAATCAGCCGGGGCTCGTTCGCCAATGCCCGTGCCAGCGCGACGCGCTGCTGCTCGCCGCCCGAGAGCTGCGCCGGGCGGTGGTGGCTCCGTAGCTCCAGTCCCACCAGGCTCAAGAGCTCCCCGGCCCGTTTCCAGGCCGCAGCACGATCCCGCCCGGCAATCAGCTGCGGGAGCCCCACGTTCTCGAGCGCGGTGAACTCGGGTAGCAGGTGATGATACTGGAAGATAAAGCCTACGTAGCGATTACGCAAGGCGGCCCGACTCTCATCGTCGGGCTCGGTGACCTCGGCCTGCCCATAGCACACCCGTCCTCGGTCGGGGCGATCCAATGCTCCAAGTAAATGCAACAAGGTGGTCTTCCCTGACCCCGAGGCTCCCAGAATGGCTACGATTTCCCCCGGATGAACCCGCAGGTCGACGCCTCGCAAAACCTCCAGGCGCCGGCCTCCCGAGGGAAACCCCTTCCAGAGATCTTGAACCTCGAGAATCGTCTCCAAGTTTCGTCTCTCCCTTCCCTTCGCTCCCAAGTCCCCGGCGCGGGGGTTCCCTACTCGTCTCGAATCGCCTCGACCGGGTCGAGCTGCGCGGCCCGCCACGCCGGGTAGAGGGTCGAAAGCGCCGCGATCACGAGCACGGAGACGACGATCAGCCAGATATCCCCCCAGACCACCTCCACCGGAAGAGTATCGATGAAGTAGATGTCTCCGGGCAGGCGGATGATCTCGTAGCGCTCGATGATGTGGCAAATCCCCAATCCGGCCCCCACGCCGAGGGCCGTTCCGGCGAAGGCCATCACCCAGCCCTCGAGCACGAAGATGCGCAGAATCGCGAGCGCGCTCGCGCCCATCGACTTCAGGATTCCGATCTCGCGACGTTTCTCGGTGACGAGCATCACCAGCGAGCTGGCAATGTTGAATCCCGCCACCAGGATGATCATGATGAGGATAATGAACATCGCCCGCTTCTCGGTGCGCATCCAGGCGAAGAGATTCTCGTTCAATTCGATCCAGTTATTCGCGTAGTAGGGGAACCCCCCGAGCTCGGCGGTCATCTCCTCGGCCACCTGCGGCGCGCGGTCCATGTCGTGGAGCCGCACTTCGATTCCGCTGACCCGCTCCTCCAGACCGAAGAACGCCTGCGCCTCGGCAAGATCGATATAGGCCATCGAGGCATCAAAATCGTACATCCCCGATTGAAAAATCCCACACAGGCGAAATCGGCGCATGCGCGGCACGAAGCCCAGCGGCGTGCGCCGGGTCTCCGCCGGACTGACCAGCACCACCTCTTCCCCCACCCCAATGCCCAGTCCCTCGGCGACGTACTTGCCGAGCACGATCCCGGGAAGACCTCCCGCCACGCGGGCGAGCCCCGGGTCGCGCCGGCGCTCACCGACGTACTCCGGCAAGGAGGTCACGCGCGCCTCTTCCTCCCAGCGGATCCCCTTGACCACCGCCCCTTCGGCCAGCCGCCCCGCTGAGAGCATCGCCTTGCCATAGACGAAGGGCGCCACCGCCGCGGCTTCGGGATGCCCCGCGAGCACCGCCGCCAGACTGTCGGCGCCGGCGATCCCCTGCTGTCCGAACCGCAGGACGAGCACGTGAGCGTTGGTGCCGACGATCCGCGAGCGCACCTCCGAATCGAACCCGGTCATCACCGCCAGAACGACGATCAGCGCACAGACCCCGAGCGCAATGCCGCCCGCCGCGAAGTAGCTCGTCGCCGAGTGCAAGGCGCTCTCGCGTCGGCTGAAGAGATAACGCAGGCCGACAAACGTGACCAGCCGTTCATCACCCCTTTGCCCGCCCCCGCTGAGGCCACGCGCGAATTCGGGCAGCAGGATGCGCCCGATCACCCAGCGCCCCAGCCAGACGAGCAAGACCAGCGGCAACCAGAGGGGCAACAGCAGCCCGCCGAGGAACCCCACCAGCAGGCGCAACGCGCCGTACCCCCTCCCTGGCCGTGTCCCCCAGCGGCGCGGTAGGACCCACCGGCCCAGGCCGCTCGCCAGCAAGAGGACGCCGCGCATGCCGACCAGCAGGGGAAAGAGCACCAGGCCGGGGATCCCGAGCAGCACCCACCCGAACCGCCCCAGGGCGAAGCGCCGCCCAAGCGATTCCTCGCTGAACTGCAGCAAGCCGTCGGAGCAGAGACGCAACGCCTGGAGGAGCAGGAAAGGCCCCACCCAGATGGGCACGCCGACCCAGAGCAACAGGCGCTTAGCGCTGCTTCCGAGCACGCCCCTCGGCACGCCCCTCGCCTCGCCCCTCGCCTCACCCATCGCCTACCCCCGTGACCATTCGACACCCGCGATGCGCGCCGCGCCTGGCCGGGATCTCGGTCGGATAATCGCCGGTGAAGCAGGCCAGGCAGTAGTCCTGGGGCCGCCCGACACACCCGAGCAGGTCACCCTCGGTCAAGTAGCCGAGACTAGTCGCGCCGGTGAATCCCCGGATCTCCTCAACCGACTGATTGGCCGCGATCAGCTCATCCCACGTTGGGGTGTCGATGCCGTAGAAGCACGGATGGCAAATCGGCGGACTGCTCACCCGCAAGTGCACCTCGCGCGCGCCGGCGCGCTGGATCAGCCCGATGAGCTGCCGGCTGGTCGTGCCCCGCACGATCGAGTCGTCGACCACCACCACGCGCTTGCCCGCCAAGACCTCACGCACGGCGTTGAACTTCACACGCACCGCGTTCTGCCGCCCCGCGGAACCCCGCTGAATGAAGATGCGCCCGACGTAGTGATTGCGGATCAAGCCGAATTCGAACGGAATCCCGCTCTCCCTGGCATACCCGAGGGCCGCGCCGTTGGAGCTGTCGGGCACCGCGATGACGATATCCGCCTCCACCGGGTGGCGGCGGGCGAGCGCGGCGCCGAGGCGCCGGCGCACCCGATCGACCGACTCACCGAAGACCTGGCTGTCGGGCCGCGAGAAGTAGATGTGCTCGAAAATGCACTGCCGCCGCGGCCCCGCGGGATGGAGCTGGCTTACCTCGACCTCACCGCCATGCACGACGACGAGTTCACCCGGCTGGATCTCCCGCTCGATTCTTGCCCCGAGGATATCGAAGGCGCATGTCTCGGAAGCGAGGTAGATTCTCTCTGCCGCCCGGCCGAGCACGAGCGGCCGGAAGCCCATCGGATCGCGGTAGCCGAGGAGTGTCTCCTCGTCCATCGCCAACAGCGTCATCGCCCCCCGGACCTCACCCAACGCCTCGCTCATCCGCGCAACCATGCCGCGCTTCGGCGAGCGGGCGGCCAAGTGGAGCAGGATCTCGCTATCGGTCGTCGTCTGGAAGATGCTGCCCATTCCCTCGAGCCGGCGCCGCAGCTCAGCCGCACCGACCAGTGTGCCATTGTGGGCGATCGCCAGCTTGCCGCCGCGACAATCGACGAGCAGCGGCTGCACATTGCGCAGCTTGGTCGCCTTCCCGGACGTCGCATACCGGTTGTGACCGATGGCCATGTGCCCGGCGAGGTATTCCTTGGCCTTCGGACTGAAGACCTCCGCCACCAGGCCGAGCCCTCGATGAACGCGCGTCTTCAGGCGGCTGCGACTGACGATGCCGGCCCCCTCCTGCCCCCGGTGTTGCTGCGCGTAGAGGCCCAGATAGACCGCCTCCACGACATTGCCCCCGTCGGTCGCCACGGCGCCGATCAAACCGCATTCGTGTCGCAACTCATCCATTCGGCCGTTGATCCTCCGCGCCGTCACGCGCCGGCGCCCACGGGGTGGCTAGCACGCGCTCGAAGACCACATCGAGACGCCCCACGAAGGCCTCCCGGTCGCAGATCGCCGCGATCTCCTCAGCGCTCAAGAGACCCTCCGCCCCCACCGTCTCGGCTAACACATCCGCAAAGGGCCGCTGCTCCCGCCAGGCGGTCATCGCCGCCGCCTGCACGCGTTCATAGGCAGCCTCGCGCGATTCCAGGCGCTCCGTCAAGCGGAGCAACGCGCGTTGGGAGAAGAAAAGCCCCCGGGAAGCCTCCAGATTCGACTCCATCCGCGCGGCATCGACCTCCAGCCCACTCAGCACCCGGATCATCAGGTGGAGTTGGTAGTCGAGGGCGATGAAGGCGTCAGGCAGAATCACTCGCTCGACGCTCGAGTGACTGATGTCCCGCTCGTGCCACAGGGCGACATTCTCGTAGGCGGCCGGCACATAACCCCGCAACAGCCGCGCCAGCCCGCTGATCCGCTCGCACAGAATCGGGTTGCGCTTGTGGGGCATCGCCGATGACCCCTTCTGCCCGCGCCCGAAGGGCTCACGGGCCTCGCCCACCTCAGTGCGCTGCAGGTGGCGGATCTCGGTGGCGAACTTCTCGGCACTCGCCGCGACCAACGCCAGCACGGCGATCAAGTGCGCGTGGCGGTCGCGTTGCACGATCTGCGTCGTCACCGGCGCGGCGCCCAAGCCGAGCAAGGCGCAGGCCCGCGACTCGACCTCGGGCGGCAGGTGCGCAAAGGTCCCAACCGCGCCCGAGAACTTGCCCACCGCGACCTCGCCCCGCGCGGCCGCCAACCGCCCCGCATGCCGCTCCATCTCGGCAAACCAAACGAGTACCTTCTGGCCGAACGTGATCGGCTCGGCATGCACACCATGCGTGCGCCCGATCATGATCGTGTGCCGGTGGCGCTGTGCCAGGCCCCGCAGCTCGCGGCCTACCTCTTCGATGCGCCCGGCGATCCGATCGATCGCCCGCACCAGCACAAGCGCCAGGGCGGTATCGAGCAGATCCGACGAGGTCATCCCATGGTGCAGGTAGCGTCCCTCGGGCCCCAGCGATTCGCCCACGTTGGTCAAGAAGGCGACCACGTCATGATGCACGACCGCCTCGATCTCGTTGATCCGGGCAACGTCGAAGCGGGCCCGGCCGGCGATCGCATCGGCGGTTCCCGCCGGCGCGATCCGTGCCGCTTCCATGGCGCGCAGGGCGGCGATCTCGACCTCGAGCCAGGTAGCAAAGCGCGTCTCATCGCTCCAGAGGGCGCCCATCTCGGGCAGCGTATAGCGTTCGATCACGAAGATACCTCATCGAGAAGCCGCAACATCGGCAGAGGGCCGTCTCGGCGGCGCTCCTAGTCGGGGCGCGCCTCTTCGAGCACGATCCGCACCTCCCGGCTGCGCCCTTCGCGCTCCATCGCCAGTTCGATCGTATCCCCGATCGTCGCGCCGAAGATCAACCGCTGGGCCTCCGCGGCGCGTGAGACCGGCTCCCCATCCACCGCGCGGATGATGTCCCCGACCTGGACCCCGGCACGATCGGCGGGGCTGCCATCCTCGATGCCCCAGACGAGCAGGCCGCGTCGGTCGCGGATGCCGAAGTAGTTGGCGACCATCTGGGTGATCTCCTGCACGCGGATGCCGATCCAGACCTGGCGCACGCGCCCGAATTCGAGGATCTCACGCACAACGCGTACAACCGTGTTGATCGGAATCGCGAAGCCCATGCCGAGACTTCCCCCGGCCGTCGAGAAGATGAAGGTGTTGATGCCGATGACCTCGCCGAGGCTGTTCACCAGCGGGCCCCCGCTATTGCCTGGGTTGATCGCCGCGTCGGTCTGGATCATCTCCTTGTAGATCGCGTCGCTGTGCTCGTCGGCCTTGATGTCGCGATTCGTCGCGCTGATCACCCCGACGGTGACCGTCGGGCGGTAGGTGTTGAGTAAGAACCCGAACGGATTCCCCAACGCAATTGCCCACTCTCCAACCATCAGATCGTCCGTATTGCCTACCGGCGCCTCGGGCAGATCCTCGGCCTCGATTCGTAGCACGGCCAGGTCATAGGTCGGGTCGGAACTGATTAACGTACCATCGAAGGTCCGCCCGTCGGGCAGACTCACCTTGATCTCCTTGGCCTCCCGCACGACATGCTCATTGGTGACGACGATCCCGCGCGCATCGATGATCACCCCCGAGCCGAGATTCGAGATCTCCTCGCCGTAGATGCGCCCCGGAAAGAAGCGACTGAAGAAGCGGTCGAAGGGATCGTTGCTCCAGGCAAAGGGGTTCTGCCGCACGTAGCGGATCTGGGTCACACTGATCGAGACCACCGCCGGGCCGACCCGCTCGGCCGCGGCAACGATCGCATTGCGGCGCGCTCTCTCGATGCCGACGCCGGCGCCTACGCTGCCCCCTCCGTCACCATCTCCGTGCTCGTCCGCGTCCCCGCCGGCCGGGCGCGCGCCCTGCCCCCCGCGCTGATCTTCCACTCGGCCGCCCGGCTTTGCCGCTCCGAACAGCGCCTCGGCGGCAGCGTCCGGAAGAGGGGCCGTCCCGCCTTCCCCTCCCCCCTGCCAGGCATGGAGGGCCAACGCTCCAAGGCCGAAGGCAGCGACGAAGAGCACGGTCGCGAGAGGCACCGCGATGCGTCCCCGCCGCGCCTGAAGCTCCCGTGTCGCCCGATCCACGTTGGGCCTCTCCCTGGTCACCGGCAACCTCCTGCCGCCGCAAGCATCATTGCTTGGGCACGTCGCGCCAAGCCTCCAGGAACTTCGCCTTGCCCACGTCGGTGAGGGGGTGCTCGAACATCGCCCGCAGCACCTTGGTCGGCAAGGTCACGATGTCGGCGCCGAGCAGACCCGCCTCGATGACGTGCAGTGGGTGGCGCACGCTGGCAACGATGACTTCCGTTTCGAAATCGTAGTTCGCATAGACTTCGAGGATCTCGGCGACGACATCCATGCCCGCATGGCCCGCATCGTCGAGCCTCCCGATGAAGGGGCTGACGAAACGGGCGCCCGCCTTGGCCGCCAGCAGCGCTTGATTCGTGCTGAAGACGAGGGTCACATTCGTCTCGATCCCCTCTTCCCGTAGCGCACGGACCGCCCGCATCCCCTCGACCCCCATCGGGATCTTGATCACGATGTTCTCGGCGATTCCAACCAACTCGCGTGCTTCGCCGAGCATGCCGGCGGCATCCTCGGCGAGCACCTCGGCGCTTACCGGTCCGGGAACCAGACGGCAGATCTCGGTGAGCACCTCCCCATAGGGAGCCTGCGCCCGCTTGAGCAACGAGGGATTGGTGGTGACACCGTCGACCAGACCGGTGGCGGCGAACTCGCGGATCTCATCGACGATGGCGGTGTCGAGGAAGACCTTCATGTTCCTCTGCTCCCTTCTCGATCTGCAGCCCTGAACCTCAGTTACGCGACGGAGCGCGCACTATAGCACAGGCTTCGGGGGCTCGCAATCGAGGCCCCGGAAGCCATCGCCGGCGGCTTCAGGATAGTCGACCGCGGCAAGATGCAGTCCATGCGCGGCGGCGACGCTGGTCGCCCGCCCGGTGCCTGCCTGCAACCGGTCGGCCAGCGCCATGACCGGTAGGCGACCCTGGCCGATCTGCAGACTGAGGGCGACGATCGCGCGGACCATCTTGTAGAGAAAGCGCACCGCCCCGATGCGCAGAACCGCCCCGCGCTCCCAGGGCTCCCAACGGGCGTAGAACACGTGCGAGCGGGTCCCCCGCTCATCGGGCGTACGGCAAGAACAGGGCGCGAAATCATGGTCTCCGACGAGCGCCTGGACCGCCCCGTTCATCTGCTCGAGCTCGGGCCACGGGTGCGGGTGCAGGCAGCGATGGTCCCAGAAGGGGGAACGCTCCCGTTGAAGCAGGTAGAGATAGTGGCGCGCGACCGCCCGGTAACGCGCATGGAACTCGGGCACCACCTCGAGGGCCCGCCGCACGACAATGTCGCGGCCGGCGAGCGCCTCGCAGCCGCGTGCGATGCGCCTCAGCGACAAGCCTCCTCTGGTCCGAAAGCTGGCCACCTGCCCCAAGGCATGCACACCGGCATCCGTGCGCCCCGCCCCGACCAGCGACACTGGTTCGCGCAGCAACGTCGCCAGGGCCCGCTCCAGTTCGCCCTGGACGGTGCGCAGCCCCGGCTGCCGTTGCCAGCCATGAAAGCCTGACCCGTCATAGGCGAGGTCGAGACGAATGGTGCGCATCCCGCCCCCCTATCCCTTCCGCCGTTCGGCGGTGCCCGCCGCCGCGCTGTCGCGTGATCGGCAGAGAGCCAGCATCAAGAAGTAGCGCCCCCCCCGGCGCCACGGCTCGATCAGC
Organism: Candidatus Eiseniibacteriota bacterium; assembly: GCA_023129715.1. Classification (GTDB taxonomy): domain Bacteria; phylum Eisenbacteria; class RBG-16-71-46; order CAIMUX01; family WJJG01; genus JAGMBO01. Next base: position 83,852 of record JAGMBO010000054.1, read on the forward strand.
TCTCCCTTCTGACCGAACAAGCGTGCTTGGAAGCGCGACCCCAAGAGGCGTACGAATTCACTCCGGCGCAATTGGAAGAAATGCCCCGGCTGATCCGAGGGGACGTCGCGTCCCTGTCCCAGCGGCGTCGAGACCAGCAGGCGGCCACCGGGGGCCAGGAGCAGATCGCAGGTCTCCATCAGCCCCTCCGGATCGATGAGGTGTTCGAGCACCTCGAAGGCAACGATAGTGTCGAAGCGGGGCTCGGCCCGCGCCGCGCCGCAGAGCAGATCGAGGCGCCGGAAAGTGATCCCGCCCCCCCCATAGTAGCGACGCGCATGCGCGATCGCGCGCTCGTCGCAATCGACACCGATCACCTCGGTAACCGTATCCACCGCCGCCAAGATCTGAGCACCGTACCCAGTTCCGCAACCCGCGTCGAGCACGCGCCCGCGCGCAAAGCTGCTGGCAAAACGGTAGCGCGCCAGGTGTTCGCGCAGCAGTCCGTGCCGCGCCCCGTACAGCTGCGGCTCGATTCGCTCACGGAACCACCGGCCCCTCGCCATCGCTCTCCATCTCCTCGGGTCCCCGCCCCGGCGCCCGCAGCAGGTATCCCGTCAAGTACTCGCCCTGGGGATGATCGAGATGCACCGGGTGATCGCCCCCGGCGCCCCAGCGCCCCAGCCATTGCACCGGGCGGCGGGCATCGAGGGAAGCACCGAAGAGGATCTTCTGAAAAAGTGACGCATCGACGTGTTGGGAGCAGGAGAAGGTCGCCAGCCACCCTCCCGGCGCCAGCCGGCGCAGCGCCCAGAGATTGAGATCCTTGTACGCCCGCGCGGCGCGGTCGCGTTGCCCGTGCGCCTTGGCGAAAGCGGGTGGGTCGAGCACGATCAGCTCGAAGGGTTCCTCGCTCCTGCGCAGGTACCGCTGCACCGGCTCGCGCACCAGTTCGAGTCGATCGGCAGGCAGGTCGTTGAGCCGCCAGTTCTCTTCGGCCAGGGAGAGCGCTCGCGCGGAGGTCTCGACGGCGACCACCTGGCGCGCGCCCGCGCGGCCCGCGTGGACGCCGAAGGCGTTCGTGTAGGCGAAGGCGTTGAGCATGCGGCGGCCGCGAGCCAGCGGCGCCAGACGGCGCCGGTTCTCACGCTGATCGAGATAGAAGCCGGTCTTCTGCCCTCTCAGCAGATCGATCCGAAAACGCAGCCCGCATTCGTGCACGACCAGATCCTGCGGGGGTGCCTCACCCCACGCCACCTCTCCCGGCAACCCGGGCGGACCACCTGCCCCGGGCCCGCCGCCGCGCACGACGATGCCCCGCGGCCGCACCCGCGAGACGAGCGCCGCCAGCCACAATTCTTTGAGCCGTTCCATCCCCGCCGTCAGCCACTGGACCCCCAGGTACGCGCCATACCGGTCGACAATCAGCCCCGGCAGACCATCGCCTTCGGCGTGGATCAGTCGGTAGGCATCGGTCCCGGGCGGGATGATCTCGCCCCGCAGGGCCACCGCCCGAGCTAATGTCTCCGAGAACCAGGCGGCATCGACCGGCCCCGGCTCGAAGCGTAGGATGCGCCCGACCAGCGAGGCCTGCGGATCGACGATCGCCGTCGCCAACCACTCACCGGAGGCGCTGACGATCTCCCCGAGACCTCCCGCGCGGCTGCCCGGGCGTCCCTCGAGCCGCTCGATCGCTCCTGAATAGACCCAGGGGTGCCGCCGCTCCACCGAACGCTCGCGTCCCGCCTTCAGCCACACCCGAAACTCAATGGCTCGATCCGCCATGCTCGCTCCCTGTCCTCTCACCCGGCTCGGTCCGCCCCTAGGAAGCCCTCCCACCGCCACGCCTGGGAAACCAACGGGCGAGGATGAGGAAGAGGATCCCGGCCGCGACCAGACCGAGCATCCCATCGCCGACGCGCACCGCCGGGCTGCCGGCCCCGGCGCAGATTTCGCCCCGCAGGGCGTCGGGAGTGAAGACGGCCGTCTCTTGGCGCACACGTCCCCAGGGATCGATGATCATGCTGATTCCGGTGTTCGCACAGCGCACCACCGGCACCCGGTTCTCAACTGCGCGCAGAATCGCCATCTCGGCATGCTGCGCCGGCCCCGCGGTGCGGCCGAACCAGAAATCATTGGTGATGTTGACCAGCACGCCCGCCCCCTCCCGCACCAGTTGCCGCGCAACCTCCGGGAAGACCGACTCGAAACAGATCAGACAACCGATCTGCTCACCGGCCACCGGGAAGAGGATCGGATCTTCGCCGGCCGAGAAGTCCGACTGGCCGAAGTCGATTTCTTTCAACCAGGGGGCCAGCTTCTGCAACGGCATCTGCTCACTGAAGGGCACCAGTTTCATCTTGCGATAGGTCGGTGACCGCCCCCCATCGGGATAGAACACCAACGCGGAATTGTAGATCAACCAGTCGCGCGTCCGCGCGGGGCCGTGCCAGAACCCCTCCTGGGTGCCGAGGAGCAGCGGCCGGTCGAGGGCCTCGACGAATCCCTGCACGCGAGCCAGCACCTGCGGTTCCTGGAGCAGGAGCACCGGCAGGACCGTCTCGGGCCAGATGAAGAGGTCGAAGCCTCCCTCCCGCCGGCCCTGCTCGGCCGCCGCCGCCCCGTGCGCCAGCACTCTCCGGATGACCTCCTCGCGGTGCTCCGGCTTCCACTTCATCTCACGTCGGATGTCGGGCTGGGCGATGAGCACCGTCATCGCCGTGCTCCCCGCCGCCTTCGTCCCGACCGGATGGGCCGCGAGCACCCACGCCCCTCCCACCCCCACGAGGGTGATCAGCACCAGCGCCGCCGGCAGACCGGCCCGCCGCCCCCGCACCGCCCCCGCCAAGAGGGCGTTGATGATCAGGACGAAGAAGACGAGCCCCCAGAATCCGACGAGCGCGGCGCCCTGGATCATGGGGGGCACGCGGGCCAGCGCATAACCCGCCGCCCCCCACGGGAAACCCAGGGGACCCTGGGCCCGCAACCACTCGCAGAGCAGCCCCACCGCCGGCGCGAGCACCAGAAACGGCACCCCGACCCAGCGGGCCAGCCAGCGGGTCGCCAGTGCGGCGAGCCCGAAGAAAACGCCCAGGTAGAGACCCAGCAGGCCGAGCGCCGGGATCATGAGCCCCGGGATCGCGAGTTCCTCGTTCGAGAGCCCCAGAATCCAGTGCAGCATGCCGATGAACCCAACGCAGCCCATCCCCCAGCCTTGCAAGAAGGTCCCGCGCCAAGACGGCGCCGGCCCGCTCGCGAGTCGCCGATCCAGATGCACCCAAAGCGGGATCCAGGCCAGGAAGATGAGCGGCCAGAGGCGCCAGGGGGGAAAGGCGAGGACCAGCAGCAGGCCGCTCACGACGGGCCAGAGCACGTCGCCGCCGATGCGCGGGACCCGCGGGCGATGGTCTTTGCCGGCCGGCTGGGACATTGACGCGCCCGTTGCTCCTCTGCTAGAGTGTCTTGTTCTCGATCTCGGCTCTCTCCCGCGCGGCCGCCCCGCTCGGCCGGCGCCGGGAAGAACGCGACGCGGTTGCCGAAAGGAGTCCAGGAAGCATGCCACAGCACAAGTCAGCGGAAAAGAGAATGCGCACCAGTGCCAAGCGCTGCGAGCGCAATCGGCAGGTTCGGGCCCGCGTGCGAACCGCCATCCGGCGCCTCGCGGAAGCCGCGCCCCAGGAGCAACCCGCCGAGCTGCGCCGCGTGACCAGCGAGCTGGACAACGCGGTTCGCAAAGGCGTCCTGAAGAAGACCACCACCAGTCGGTTGAAGTCGCGCTTGGCCAAGCGGGTCAATCGCGCAGCGGAGACGGCGGCGGCCTAGCCGCCCCACCGGCATCTGCCCGAAACACCCCTCGCTCGAGGGGATCGGCCGGCCCCCGGAGAATCCAGGCCGGCTCTGCTTTTTCCACCTCCAGTCCATCTCCCGAGGCAACCGTGAAGACGACCGAGCCGCACGCCTGCTCCTCCAGCAGCAAGGCGCCCGCCGCCACGGCCCCGGACCCGCAGGCGCGTGTGATGCCTTCCACCCCACGCTCATAGGTCCGGAGGCGCCCCCGCAGTCCCGGCCCTCCCCCGCGCGGAACGCCCCCGCCGAGCGAGCCCTGCGCATGGGCCGGCGTCCAAACGAAGTCGACATTCGTCCCCGCGGGCTCGAAGCGCCCGTGGCGTCGCAGACGACCCCCGACCTCGATGAGCAGCCTCTCGGGGGGCAACGCCTGGGATAACAGGTGTGGCGACGGGGACGATGACGCCGGCAACGGGGACGATGACGCCGGCGACGGGGACGAGGGCAACGACCGCAGCGGGGGATCCCAGAACTGCACGCAGAGATGGGGCACTCCCGCCTCGATCCAGGCGGCGCGCGCCAGAGTTCCCGGCCACTCGGGCGGGAGCGGACCGATCAACGCCAGGGGCAACTCCCGCGCCAGGAAGCGCGGGGCCGGAAGGGTGATTGCAATCCGCTCGCCCTCGCGCCACCCCTCCAGAGCGATGTCGCCGACGCGCGCAGCGACACGTTTCTCGCCCGTGCGCGCCAACAGATGGGCGACCAGGCAGCGGGCGCCGTTGCCGCAGAAGGCCGCGGTGGAGCCGTCGGCATTGTAGACGCTCGCCTCGCTCCCCCGGATCCAGAAGAGCCCATCGGCCCCGGGGCCTGCCGGATCCCGGCACAACTGCCGGGCCAGCGCCGCGATCACAGCCCGATCCTGCACCTCCGGCCCAAGGGAGACACTCTCGACGAAGAGAAAAGTGTTCCCGGCCCCACTCCACTTGGTGTAGGGAATCGCCACCGGCTCAGGACGATGCACCCCCACGCCCCTCCTCCCGCGGGCGGACGATCAGCGGCCACTGCAATCCCTCGACGACCCGCCCCGGTTGCAGCCGGATCGGATCGGGGTGTTCACCGCTGGGCTCACTCGCCTGCCTGAGCCCGTCGCCATTCAGGTCACGGAAGGCCTCGAGCCGATAGAGATCGGGCGCCAGGCCCTGCAGCCGGAAACTCCCGCGACAGCGCACTTCACCCGCCACCGACCCATCGCCGGCCAGGCGAGCGGTCACCCAGATCGGCGTCGCGCAGCGCACACTCTCCGCCGCGGCGGATACGAGGCGGGTCTCGAGGCGGCCGAGCTCGACCTGCACCGATTCGATCTCCGCCGCGGTTAGCTCAATGCGAGGCAACGAGTCTCCCTCCAGGCGCGCAAAGCCGGTCGCATCGCGATCTCCGCTCAGCATGCCCGCGAGGCTGTCGACCTGCGCACGTAGGTGGCTGGCCGGTACAAATGCGGCGCAGGTCGAGTCGAGCACGCTGCCGCTCAGATCTCCCTCCTCGTCGGCGAAGACGAGATAGAGAGCCAACGAATCGGCCTCCGCGCCCGAGTCGGGTACCACGACCGGGAACTCACTGAATCCCCACAGGTCCGATCCTTCGTCATAGGTCCGGTTTTCGTTGCGATCGAAAAGCGCAGCCGCCAGCAAGGGACGCCCGACCGGAACAAAGGGAAAGACGAAGCTCCCGTCGCCGGCCGTCTCGGCGATGCGCAGCGCCTCGAGCGCATCGGGCCGCAGCGCGGCCTCGGCGACCAGGGGACCCTGCAGGCCCTCCGGCCATGCAAAGAGGAAGACCGCTACCTCCCCGGCGCGCAGCGACCGCGTGTGCAGGGTTCCCGCGACGCGGCCGCGGGCCAACGAATCACCCGTCGAGAAGGCGAAGAGCAACGGCGGCGCCAGCGCGTTGCGCCGCGCGTCGGTGGCCGGCGCGCCGACCAGGACGGTGTAGGTCGTCGCCTCTCGCCATCCCGCAGCCGCCTCACACGTGAGACGCGTCGCGGTCCAGGCACATGCGAGCTTCCCCGGCCACGGGGCGATACGCAGTCCATCGCGCACCCTGGAGCGGTTCATCTTCTCGCTGAACTCGATTACCAACGGCGCATCCCGCGCCACCCCCACCGCCCCCGAATCGGGGGCATGGGCGATCACCCGCGGGGCATCCCGGTCTTCCGGCCCTCCCCTCGGCGGGGCCATCCGCGCGCACCCTCCCGCGGCCAATCCGGCGGCCACCGCCAAGCTGGTCCACCGCAAGACCGCGCCCCCGGGCCACCACCCTCCGCGGCCGGGCCGCGTCCGCAACGCCCCCGCTCCCCGCCGCCGGTCGCTGTGCGCTAGGCGAGACAATGCAGCAGGATCCCCTTCTGGGCATGCAGTCGATTCTCGGCCTGGTCGTAAACGATGCTCTGCGGTCCATCGATCACCTCATCGGTGATTTCCTCACCGCGGTGCGCCGGGAGGCAGTGCATGACATGGGCCCCCGGCGCCGCGCCCGCGAGCAGCTCTGAGTTGATCTGATAGGGTGGAAAGAGCGCCCCGCGCTTCTCCGCCTCGGCCTCCTGGCCCATGCTCGTCCAGGTGTCGGTGTAGATCACCTGCGCGCCAGCGACCGCCTCCACCGGGTCACGGAGCAGGCTCACCCTGCCGCGCCCCTCTGCCGCCACCCGGGCCACCGCCTCGGCATCGGGTTCGTAACCCGCGGGCGTTGCCACCCGCAGGTCGAAACCATAGGGGATCGCCGCATGAATCCAGGACTGCACGACGTTGTTCCCATCGCCGAGGTAGGCAATGCGGAGATCGTCGAGATCATGCCCCCGCTCGCGCAAGGTAAACAGATCGGCAAGCACTTGACAGGGATGCACCCAATCGGTGAGTCCATTGATGATCGGGATGCGTGCCGCCCCTGCCAGCTGAACGACATGCTCCTGCGAGAAGGTCCGGATCATGATCGCGTCGAGGTAGCGGGACATCACCGCCCCGATATCCTTGATCGCCTCGCGTTTGCCGAAACCGATCTCCTGGTCGGTGATGTAGACGGCACTCCCGCCGAGCTGGCGCATGCCGACCTCGAAGGAAAGACGCGTGCGCAGACTCGGCTTGTGGAACACCAGACCGAGTACCCGCCCCGCCAGCGGCACCTCCCCGCTTCCCTCGCGCCAGGCGCGCTTGAGGCCCTCCGCCTGCCTGAGAATCTCATCGAGCTCCGCGCGTTCGAAATCGAGCAGGCTGAGAAAGTCGATCTTCTTCCTGGTTTGCTTCACCGGCATGCTCCGCCTCCGTCTCGCCTGCGTCTCGCCCCGGGCGCGGCGCCCCCTCCGCGCTCACCCTCGTGACCGCCGCGCTCACAACCTAGAGGATATAGCGCGACAGATCCTTGTCTTGGAGGATCCCCGAAAGCCGCTTGTCGACCTCGGCGCCATCGACGCGCACCTCGTCGATCTGTGCCTCGGGAACTTCGAAGAGCACCTCCTCGAGCAACGTGGTCAATATCGTGTGCAGGCGCCGCGCACCGATGTTCTCAGTGCTCGCATTGACCTCGCTGGCAATCGCCGCGATGCGCTCGATCGCCGACCGGGTGAAACTCAGCGCGACCCCCTCGGTGCCGAGCAGGGCGGCATATTGTTTGAGCAAGGCGTTGCGCGGTTCGGTCAGAATGCGGATGAAGTCGTCCTCAGTCAGCGCGGAGAGCTCGACCCGGATCGGAAAGCGGCCCTGCAGCTCGGGAATCAGGTCGGCCGGCTTCGTGGTGTGGAAGGCGCCCGCGGCGATGAACAGGATGTGGTCGGTCTTGACCAGCCCATAGCGCGTCGCGACACTCGATCCCTCGATGATCGGCAGCAGGTCGCGTTGGACTCCCTGGCGCGACACGTCCGGGCCATGGGCGCCGTTTCCTCCAGCGATCTTGTCGATCTCATCGACAAAGATGATTCCCGACGTCTGCGCGCGCTCGAGCGCATTGGCGACGACCTTGTCCATGTCGATCAGCCGTGAGGTTTCTTCCTGGAGCAGGACATCGCGCGCCTCGCCGACCGTCATCTTGCGGCGCTTCTTGCCGCTCGGCAGCAACGCTTGGAGGTGTTCGGGCAAGTTGAACTCCATCTCCTCGAGTCCTGCGTTCGAGAAGATCTCGACCGTCGGCAAACCGGTGCGTACCTTGACGTCGAGTTCGACCTCGCGCTCTTCGAGCAGGCCCTCCCGCAGCTGCCGCCGCAGCTTGTCCCGCGTGCGCTCGTGACGCTCCTCGCTCTCCGTCGCGGCCCGCTCCACCGTCGCCTCGGTCGAGCCGAACAGTGAGGGCATCGAGGCCTGCGCCGGCTCCCGGCTGCCGCGCGCCGGGCGCCCCGGCAGCAGCAGACCGAGCAGCCGCCGCTCGACCATCCGCTCCGCGGCCGCCTTCACTTGCGCCGACATCTCCTCCCGCACCATGTTGACCGCGAGCTCGGCCAGATCACGGATCATCGACTCGACGTCCCGGCCGACGTAGCCGACCTCGGTGAACTTCGACGCCTCGACCTTCAGGAAGGGTGCGCCCGCCAAGCGCGCCAGCCGACGGGCGATCTCGGTCTTCCCGACCCCGGTCGGCCCGATCATGATGATGTTGTTGGGCAGGATCTCATCACGCATGTCGGCGGAGACGAGCCGGCGCCGATAGCGGTTGCGCAAGGCGATGGCAACGCTTTTCTTGGCCGCGCTCTGACCGATGATGTACTTGTCCAGCTCGCGGGTGATCTGCTTTGGCGTCAGTTCCTGGAGGTCCTTCATCCCTTGTTCCTTGCCGCTGCTCCTTAGAGCTCCTCGACGTAAAGGGTTGTGTTCGTGTAGATGCAGATCTCGGCCGCGATCTCGAGCGCATGCCGCACGGCGACGGCAACCGAGGCCTCGGCGCCATGGCGCAACAGGGCCCGGCAGGCCGCCAGCGCGTAGGGCGCCCCGGCGCCGATGGCGACGATCCCGTCATCGGGTTCGATCACATCCCCGGCCCCGCTCAGCAGGAAGGCCTGCGTTCCATCGACGGCGATCAGCTGCGCCTCGAGCCGGCGCAGGACCCGGTCAGATCGCCACTCCTTGGCAAGTTCCACGGCCGCCCGCTGCAGCCCCCCGCGATGCGCCTCGAGTTGTCTCTCGAAGCGCTCAAAGAGATGCAACCCATCCGCGGCGCCGCCGGCGAAACCGGCCAGAACGCGTCCCTCATAGAGCCGGTAGATCTTGCGCGCCCCCGACTTGACGATCGTGTGGCCAAGGGTGACCTGCCCGTCGCAGGCCAGCGCGGCTGCCCCCTCACGCACGCAGCCGATCACCGTGGTTCCGTGGGTCAGCATTTCTCGATCTCCACCGTGCCTGCCGGGGCCCGCTCCGCCCTCGCAGCCTCCCGGCCACGGCAACCACCAGCCCCCAGCCCACGCTCCGCCTGCCTGACGAGCGCACCCATCCTAGCAGGCGCAGCCCCCGCTTTCCCACCGGCAATCTCTCACCGGCGGCTCGGTGCCTTGCACTTCGATCCGTGGCGTCTTGCCCGCTCACTGAGAACGCTGCGCGCGACCGGTGACGCTAGCGTCGCCGCGGGCGCCCGCGGGCGATGCTGCTTCTCCGCGTTGCCCGCGGGCGCGGGGGTGGGTCCGATCGAACGTTTCGCGCAGTTTGGCGGTCGAGACATGCGTGTAGACCTGCGTCGTATCTAGGGAGCGGTGGCCGAGAAGAGCCTGGATCGCGCGCAGGTCGGCGCCCCGGTCGAGCATGTGCGTGGCAAAGCTGTGACGCAGCGCGTGCGGATGCACATGGCCCAGCAAGGGATCCGACAGCCGGGCGGCGACCAGTCGTTGCACCGAGCGCACACTCAGCCGGCCCCCGCGCGCGTTGAGAAACACGGCCCTTCCGGCCGCGCCCCTCCGCGACCGCGGAGCCTGCGAACGCACGTGGAGGTAGGCCGCCAGGCTGTGCCGCGCCTCTTCTCCGAAGCAGACCGTCCGCTCGCGGGCTCCCTTGCCCTTCACGCGCACCCACCGCCCAGCAAGATCGAGATCGTCCAGGTCGAGCGCGGCCAGCTCCGAGACGCGCAGCCCCGCCCCATAGAGCAGCTCGCAGATCGCGCGGTCGCGCCAGTCACTCCACTCCTTCCCCCAGGCGCCATCGAGGCGCGCCGCCAAGCGCGCCTCGCCCAGCGCGCGCGGCAGGGGGCGACCGATGCGCGGCGCCGGCAGCCGCGACGCCGGATCCGCGGCGAGCAGCCCCTCGCGCAGCAGGAAACGCGTGAAACGGCGCAGCGCCGAGCGGCGGCGCACGATGCTGCGCGGACGGCTTCCCGCCGCCTGTTGCGCCGCGATCCAGAGGCGGAGATGCGCGGGATCGATGTCTCCGAGGTGCGGTGCCCGCCCCAGGCGTTCGCCCAGGAACCGCAGGAGAGTGCGCAGATCGTGCTCGTAGGCGCGGGCCGTCTCGCGGCTGCGCCCCTCTAGGTGGACCAGCTCACGCAGAAAGCCATGCAGCGCGAGGCGCAGGCGCTCGGCCGCCTGGGGGGCTCCGCCGTCAGGAGGCGGGTTTATCGTCAACCGTCTTTTCGGCATCACGGGGCACCTTCGCCTTGCACTCGGGGCAGGCGTAGTGCGGTCCATCCCGTTTCGTCTCCCGCTCGACCATCAGTGGGAACTTGCACTCGGGACAGGCACGGGCCACCGGGGGATCCCAAACCGCGTAGCGACATTCAGGGTACCGGCTGCACCCGTAGAAGCGCCGGCGCCCCCGGGTGCGTTTCTCGACCAACTGCCCCGCGCAGTCCTTCACCGGACAGGCGACCCCGGTTTCCTCGCGCTTGATGTACCGGCACTCCGGATAGCTGCTGCAGCCCACGTAATCCCCGTAGCGCCCCGACTTGCGCGCCAGGCGTTGGCCGCACTCGGGACACTGCTCATCGAGCAGCACGTCATGCCGTACCTCGACAGCGCCATCCTCGATCTTGATCCGACGGGTCGTCTTGCACTCGGGATAACCGGTGCACGCCAGGAACATGCCCCAGCGGCCGCGCCGGAGCGTCATCGGGCGCCCACACTTCGGACAGCTCTCATCGACCGCGGGAGCGGGCTGGTCCTTCTCGTCGAGATCCCGCGTCTGGCGGCACTCGGGGTAGCGGGAACAGGCGAGGAATTCCCCGAAGCGGCCCCAGCGTTTGACCATTGGTGAGCCACAGAGTTCGCAAGTGAAGTCGGTCGGTTCCTGGCGCAGCTTGACATTCTCCATCTCCTCGCGCGCCTTCTCGAGATCGTCGCGGAACTTGGCGGCGAAATCACGCAACGTGGCGAGACCCGCCTTGCTCCCCTCCTCGATCTTGTCGAGCTCCTCTTCGAGCCGCGCGGTGTAGGCGATCGCGAAGATGTCACCGAAGTGCTGCACCAGCAGGTCGAGCACCGTCTCTCCCAAGCGGGTCGGGTGGAAGCGCCCCTCATCCTTGGCGACGTAGCTCTTGTCCGAAATCACCGAGAGGATCGCGGCATAGGTCGAGGGGCGGCCGATGCCGTTCTCCTCCAACGCGCGCACCAACGAAGCCTCGCTGTAGCGCGGCGGCGGCTGGGTCTCGTTCTGCTCGGGCCGGATCCTCTCCGCCGTCAGTCCGCCGCCCTCCTGGAGCGGCGGCAGATCGGTGTCGCCGGCGGTGCCTCCGGTGCCGCTGCTGTTCCCCGCGGCATCGTCCTCGCGCACCTCCTGGTAGATCTGACGCCAGCCGGCGAAACGCAGCACCTGGCCGGTGGCCCGCAGGCGGGCCTCGCCGGCGGCGATCTCGACGCGGGTGATGTCGAATTCCGCCGCAGCCATCTGGCTCGCCAGGAAGCGGTTCCAGATCAAGGTGTAGAGCTTCAGTTCGGCAGCGCTCAGGTGCCCGGCGAGCTTCTCGGGCGGCAGATCGAGCGAGGTCGGCCGGATCGCCTCGTGGGCATCCTGCGCCGACTTCTTCTGACGGAAATGCCGCGGCTTCGCCGGCACGAAGCGTTCCCCGTGGAGTTGGGTGATCAGCCGGCGCGCGGCTTCCTGGGCCTCCCCCGCCACGCGCACCGAGTCGGTGCGCATGTACGTGATCAGGCCTACCTGCCCCAGCTCGCCGAGGTCTTTGCCCTCGTAGAGCGACTGCGCCAGGCGCATCGTCTGGCGCACCGGCAGGTGGAAGCGCCGGGCAGCCTCCTGCTGCAGCTTGCTCGTCGTGAAGGGGGGCGCCGGCGAGCGCCGCGAGTGCTTCGCCTCGACCTCGGCCACGGTGAAGGTCGCCTGGCGCAGCGCCTCGACGACTTCCGCGGCGGCCGCCTCGTCGGGCAGCCCCGGGTTGCGCCCCTTCTCGCTCTCCTTCTTCCAGGGCACCCCCGTACCGCGCCAGGAGATCAACTTGGCTTCGAAGGGCTCCCCCTCGCCGGCACGCAGCCGCGCGGTTACCGTCCAGTACTCGACCGCCTCGAAGGCCCGGATCTCGCGCTCGCGCTCGACGATCATCCGCAGCGCGACCGTTTGCACGCGCCCGGCGGAGAGCCCGCGGCGGACCTTGTCCCACAGCAACGGCGAGATGCGGTAGCCGACGATGCGATCGAGGATCCGCCGCGCCTGCTGGGCGTCGACTTTCTCCGCCGAGATCGCCCGGGGCGCGTCGAGAGCCGAGCGCACCGCGCCGCGGGTGATCTCGTGGAAGAGAACCCGCTCGATCGGCAGATCGATCTTCTTGCCCCGCAGGATCTGCTCGAGATGCCAGCAGATTGCCTCCCCCTCGCGATCGGGGTCGGCCGCCAGGAAGATGCCTGTGCTGCCGCGAGCCGCCTGCAAGATCTCGTCGATCACCTTGCGCTTGTCGCGCAAGATGATGTACTGGGGTGCGAAGTCGTGCTCCTCGTCGATCCCGATCCAGTCAGGATCGCCCTTCTTCTTGGGGTTCTTGGGCAGGTCCCGCACGTGACCCATCGAGGCCTTGACCTGAAAACCCTTGCCGAGAAAGCGCTCGATCGTGCGAGCCTTGGCGGGAGATTCCACGATGACGAGTTGCCGCTTGGCCATCCACCCTCCTGCTGCCGCGCGCCGGTCGGGGAGCAGTCCCCGCCGGGACCCTGAGCGCCCCGCCCCTAGGTGGCTCCGCAGCAGTGCTTGTACTTCTTGCCGCTCCCGCACGGACAGGGCTCGTTGCGCCCCACCTTGCGCTGGGATCGAACGATCGTCTTACCCCGCTGCGCCGCCGCTGCTCCGCTGGCGCTCCGCCCCCCGCTCGTGATGCTCGTACCGACCGGCGGCGCCACCGGCGCCCGCTCCGCCAGACCACCCATCTCGGCGTGGCGCGCTTCGCCCTGGGGCGCGGGTGCCGCCGGCGCCGCGGGCGCCGCAGCCTCGCGCTGCACCTGAACGCGGAACAGCAGGCGCAGGGTGTCCTCACCGATCTGCGTCATCATCTCCTCGAACATCCGGAAGGCCTCGCCCTTGTACTCGAGCAGAGGATCCTTCTGCCCATAGGCGCGCAGTCCGATGCCGCCGCGCAGCATATCGACTTCGTAGAGATGGTCCTTCCAGTGCTCGTCAATCACCCGCAGATAGAGCTGGCGCTCGACCTCCCGCGCCGTCGCCTCGCCCCACTCGCTTTCGCGCGCCTGGTAGGCGCCCCGGGCGATGCGCTCGGCCTCCTCGGCCAGCGGCTGGGGAGCGTCCTTCTCGCGGCGCTGGCGCTGGCTTGCCGCCAGATCCTGCCACACGCCGCGCAGTTCGAAGGGCACCAGGAAGACCCGTTCGAGCTCCTCGGCGGCGTCGGTGAGCGCGCGGGCGGCCGCTTCCTCGGGATCCTCGAACCCCTCACGGGTCGGGGCAAACACCCCCTCGAGCTTGCGCTCGACGAGCTCGGAAATCAGTCCCTGGACCTCCTCCGCCAGACTCTCTCCATCTAGAATCTGGCCACGAATTCCATAGACCACCTCGCGCTGCTGATTCATCACATTGTCGTATTCGAGCAAGTGCTTACGAATACTGAAGTTGTGTTCCTCCACGCGCTTCTGCGCCCGCTCGATCGCCTTGGTGACGAAGTCATGCTCGATCACCTCGCCCTCGGCCGCGCCCATTTTCTCCATCAGCGCCGAGATGCGCTCGCTGCCGAAGAGGCGCATCAGATCGTCCTCCAGCGAGAGGAAGAAGCGGCTCGACCCGGGGTCCCCCTGCCGCCCGGATCGGCCCCGCAGCTGCCGGTCGATCCGTCGGCTCTCGTGGCGTTCGGTGCCGACGATGTGGAGCCCGCAGGGAATGTCGGCCTCGCAGATCCGCACCCCCTCGCTCGCCTGGCAGTCACCGATACCCTCGGCGGAACGCACCAAACACTTGCGGCCCTTGACGACGCCCTGACCCAGCTTGATGTCGGTGCCCCGGCCCGCCATGTTGGTCGCGATCGTCACCGCGCCCGGGCTTCCCGCCCGAATGACGATTTCCGCCTCGGCCTCGTGGTGCTTGGCATTGAGCACCGAATGATTGATCCCGCGGCGTTTCAGCATCCGGCTCAGCGTCTCAGAGACCTCCACGGTGACCGTACCGACCAGCACGGGGCGCCCCATCGCGTGGACGCGGGCGATCTCCTCGATGATCGCGTTGTACTTCTCACGGCGCGTGCGAAAAACGAGATCGTTGTAGTCGACCCGCCGCACCGCCTCGTTGGTCGGCATGACGGTCACGTCGAGCTTGTAGATCTCGAAAAGCTCGGAGGCTTCCGTCTCGGCGGTCCCGGTCATGCCGGCCAGCTTCTCGTAGAGCCGGAAGTAGTTCTGTAGCGTGATCGTCGCCCAGGTCTGCGTCTCCCCCTCGACGCGGACCTTCTCCTTCGCCTCAAGCGCCTGGTGCAGGCCCTCGCTGAAGCGCCGTCCCGGCATCAGACGTCCGGTGAACTCGTCGACAATCAGCACCTTGTCGTCCTGGACGACATACTCGACGTCCCGCTCGAAGAGGCAGAAGGCGCGCAGGAGCTGGTGCATCGTGTGCAACTCGTCGGACTTCGCGCCATACTGCCGATGGATCTCCTGCTTGCGCGCCAGCCGTTCCTTCGCGTCCAGGTCGGAGTCGTTTTCGAGCGCTCCGATCGCCTCGGAGAGATCGGGAAGCACGAAGTAGTCGGGATCCTTCGGCGAGAGGAAGGTACGCCCCTTGTCAGAGAGATTGATGCTCTGGTCGCGCTCGTCGATCGAATAGTAGAGATCCTCGTCGAGCACGTGCAGGCGCTTGTCCCGCATGAAGTCGCTCTCGACGCGATGGATCAGCGCCTTGAGGTTACGATCGGCGAGGAGTTTGAGGAAGCGCTTGTGCTTCGGCGCCGCCCGTTGCACCTGGAGCATGGCCACGCCGGCCTCGTAATCGGCGTCGCCCTGCGGCTCCTCGCCCGCCTCTGCGGCGCGATCACTGTCGGCCAGCAGCCGTTCGGCACTGTTGAGCATTTCTCCAACCAGCGCCGTCTGGGCCCGCACCAACCGGTCGACTGGATCGCGCAGCGCGTCGTAGCGTTGATGGGAGGCGGCCACCGGACCGGAGATGATCAGCGGCGTGCGCGCCTCGTCGACGAGCACCGAGTCGACCTCATCGACGATCGCGTAGTGGTGGCCCCGCTGGACCTGGTCCGACTTCCGCACCGCCATGTTGTCGCGCAAGTAGTCGAAACCGAACTCGTTGTTCGTCCCGTAGCTGACATCGCAAGCGTAGCCGGCCCGGCGGGCGACGTTGTCCAGGTCGTGATGGATCACACCCACCGTCAGCCCCAAGAAGCGCAGGATCTCCCCCATCCACTCGCTGTCCCGGCGCGCCAGGTAGTCGTTGACCGTCACCAGATGGCAGCCCTTGCCGGACAGGGCATTGAGGTAGAGAGGCATCACCGCAACGAGGGTCTTGCCCTCTCCGGTCGCCATCTCGGCGATCCGGCCCTGGTGGAGAACAATCGCCCCGACGAGCTGGACGTCATAGGGCACCATCTCCCAGGTGATCTCGTGTCCCACCACGCTCCAGCGCCGCCCCACGTGGCGCCGGCAGGCCTCCTTGACCACCGCAAACGCCTCGGGCAAAAGATCATCGACCGTCTCTCCAGCTGCGAGCCGGCTGCGGAACTCCTCGGTCTTGCCTCGCAGCGCCTCGTCATCGAGATCGGCGAGCGTGCCCCAGGCCTCGTTGATCTCCTCCACCAGGGGCCAGAGCGGGCGCATGTCCCGCTCGTGCTTCGTGCCAAAGACACGGGTCAGGTTGCGCGCGGCAAGTTTTCTGATCGCATCGAACATCGGCTCTCTCTTCCCTCGGGGGCGCCTTCACCGCTCGTGAGCGGCCTCGGCCGCAGCGCCCCCCTCAGCGGCGCAGGTGAGCGGCAACGCTAGCAAAGCCCCGGCCGGACCTGCAAGAGGCTTTGCCCCCCGCCCTTGCGGTGCCCGACACCGCGGCTAATGGATCAACGTCATCGCGAACCCGGCCGCCAGGGGAATTCGCAAATTGTCGTCGAGGGGAATCGGCAGCAACTCGATGAGCGTCGCCATCACGGCCCCGACGATCCTCTCGTGCCAGCCGAGCTCCGGAATCAGCCAGGCGATTCCGATGCAGACCAGCAAACAGGCCAGACTGCCCTCGAGTGTCTTGCCGAAGATACGCGTGCGGCCGATCGAACGACCGACCAGCGCCGCAACGCTATCCCCGACGATCAGAAACCCCAGCGCCGCGACCGCCACCGGCTTCCGGAAGGCGTAGACGCAGATCAGGCTCGAGAGCAGCAGATAGGTTCCGCCGAGCAGGTTGTAGCGCTCGTGGTCCCGGATCAACCGCCCGAAGAAAATGTAGAAGAACGACCGCATGCGCGGCTCGTTGAGCCGCACGACCTCGATGACGAAGGAGAGCACCGTCAGGGTGGCCAGGATCGCGCGCCCCAGCGGCTCCTCGATGAAGTAGTAGCCGATCGGGATCGACACTCCCGACAGGTGGATCGTCTTGCGGCCGATTTCCCGAAACCACCCCACAGGAGCCTCCGACACACACCGGACCCTAG
Organism: Candidatus Eiseniibacteriota bacterium; assembly: GCA_023129715.1. GTDB lineage: Bacteria > Eisenbacteria > RBG-16-71-46 > CAIMUX01 > WJJG01 > JAGMBO01. Next base: position 100,652 of record JAGMBO010000054.1, read on the forward strand.
CATCCACGCCCCCAGCTTGCGGGAGCGCGCCGGGGCTGTCAATCGGAGGGCGCAGGGTCTTGGCCCGAGGACCCCGACGCTCGGCCGGAGGGCGCGGAGCTCTCGCCGGCCGGCTCGAGGCATCGGCCGGCTGACCCGGCCCCCTCGCCGGTCGCCTCGGAGACCACCCCCGGCAACGCTGGCGGATAGAGAGTGCGCAGGAAGCCATGGTGCATCAGGACGCTCTTGACGAAGCGCCGCGTCTCACCATACCCGATCAGCTCGATGAAATGGTCCAGGCCCTCCGCCCGCGCCCGCCAGCCCAGAGCCCGCTGCAGCCCACCATTGTAAGCGGCCAGCGCGACCGGCAGCTCCCCGTCGGCAGCTTCAAGCAATTCCAGCAGGTGCCGACTGCCGAGCATGATGTTGTCCGCCGCGCGATGGAGATCGAAGTCCCGCCACCCCAGCGAATCGGCCATGCGCCGGGCGGTCGCCGGCATCAACTGCATCAGGCCTCGGGCTCCCGCCGAAGAGCGGGCGCAGATCTCGAGCAGCGACTCCTGCCGCATGACGGCGAGCAGCAGGGCGGGTGAGAGGTCGCAGCGCTCCGCGGCGGCGGCGACCTCCGGCGCATAGGCCACCGGATAGCGCGCCCGCCGGTCTCCAACCCGAATCCCGATCCGGATCGCCTCGCCCTGATCGCCGAGTGCCCGCAGCAGGGCGGCGCGCTCGGAAGCATTCAGCGCCCGCCAGCCCGGCAGGCGCCTCCATTGGGCCCGTGCCCACCCCACCTCTCCGGCATGCAGGAAGAGAACGCCGAGACGCGCGATCGGCTGATCGGCGATCAGGTTTAGCAGGCGCTCCCGCTCGATGGCGTCGAGATGGGCACTCGCCGCCGGCCAGGCCCAGCTGGCCGGATCCCGAGCTTCCTCGGCCCAGGACACCCACGCACAGGAATCGTCCCGGCATCCATCACCCGCCACGCGCAAGGCCTGACGGGCACGAAAGGCGAAGTAGCCGGGGTTGCGCTCCTCCGCCCCCCGGATCAGGTAGTCATCGGTTGCCGTCTTTCTTGCGGTCCCGGCCCCGGTCCGGGCCCCGGCCCCGCTGCCTGTCCCCGGCTCGCTCTCTGCCGCGGCCTCCAAGAGGGCCCGCCACAGGCACGGCCCCGCCGTCTGATCGGACCGCGCCGACGCACAAAGCATCTCCAGTCTCGACCGCGCCGCCTCGGCATCCCCCGCGCGGAACCGGCAGAGCGCTTCGCGCAATTGGCTCTCGCGCGTAAAGCGGCTCTCCGGCAAGCGCACCTGCAATTCCCGATAGCACTCCGCCGCTCGCGCCCAGTACTGGCCATCCTCGAGCTCGCGCGCCAGCTCCCAGAGCGCCACGGCCGCCTCGAGCGCCTCCCGCGCCGTCATCGACGCCGCCGCGACGCCGGGCAGCGCGGCGCGCCGAAAGGCCGCCTCCATCGCCGCCACATCGCCCCGCCGGCGCTGCCGCCGCCCCTCCAGCAGGGCCGCGTAGAGGACCGTCTCGCGGTTGCCCGCACCCGCCGTCCAGGTGGCCGCAGCCGTGAACGCCGCCTCCCAACCCACCGCCTGGAGCGCCCCCAGGATCGCACGCGTCGCCCGGTTGCGGTCGCCCGCCTCGAGCACCTCGCGGTGCCGAAGCCAGCCCGCATGCGCTTGGCCCACCCCGCCAAGTTCGCACAAGACTTCAATCGCGCATCTCAACACATTGGACGGCAATTGCTTGTCCGATGAGAGAATCTCTTCCGCCTGGCGCCGCCGCACCGCCGCCCCGCGTCGTTCGCCGCCTGCGCGCTCTGCGGCGCGCACGAAGGCGCAGTGGTACGCCACTCCGTCACCCGCCCGCCGTGCAATCTCGCCGAGATAGGTCTCGGCGGCCGCCTGAAGTTCCCTCTCCCCGCCCAGGCGTGGAAGCTGGCGTTCCAGCAGCCGGCGTGCCTCGGCATCCTTCCCCGCCCGCAGCAGGTGTTGCACCGCCCGGATCGAGAGACTCCCGGCGAAGAGATGCCCGGGCTGATGATGAATCAGTTCGACCGCCAGCGACCCGGCGCGCAGCGAATCGAATCGATCGAGCGCGCGCACCCGCATCCAGTCGGCATGCCCGCGGATGGCGGGCGGCACGCGACCGGCGAGTGCCTCGGCAGCCTCCCGGGCCGCTCCCCGCTCGTAGGCTTCCAATGCGAGCCAGAACTCGAGCCCCCTGCTCGGATCGAGTCGTTCACGCTCTTGCTCGGTCAGATGGCGGAGCCACGACCAGGTGGCCGCCCTGCGCCCGGCGATCAGCATCTCGAGCAGCGGGACTGCCTCCCCGGGCGCCGGCCAAACGGCCGGCGGCGAGGAGACCAGGCACACCTCCAGTGAGTCGAGCAGCACTTGGTAGACGGTCTCCGCCCTCAGGATCGCCGCCGGATCGAGTGTCATCCGCGCCCCGCGCGCCTCGCGCTGCGCCCCCTGCAGGCGCGCCATGGGGGCGGCCCAAACAGTCGGTGTCTCCGCCGTGGGAACGGACGCATCGGCGGCGGCGAGCGCCACGCAGAGCATCGCTCCGATCAGAGTCGCGGCTCTGCGCACGAGAGCAGGGAGGTGAGGCGCCGGCCGCCTCGGGGCATTAGTGTGCAAAGACGCGCTCCCCTGTGAAGTACATCGGAATCCCCAAGCGCGCACAGGCCGCGATACTCTCTTCGTCACGCCGCGATCCCCCCGGCTGCACGATCGCGCGCACCCCCGCCGCAGCAGCGCGCTCGACGACATCGGCGAAGGGAAAGAAGGCATCGCTCGCCAGTACCGACCCCTCCGTTTCGTGCTCCGCCCGCCGCGCCTTCATCAGGGCGACTTCACAGGCATCAATCCGGCTGGTCTGTCCGCCGCCCAATCCCAGGGTGCGCCGCTCCTTGGTGACCGCAATCGCATTCGAGCGCACATGACGTACGACCCGCCAGGCGAACTCCAGTTCCGCCAGCGTGTCGTCAGCGGCCCCTTCCCGAGTCACGCAGTTCCAGGCGGCGGGGGCACTCAGCGCCGGGAGGGGTCCCTGAACGAGCACCGCGTTGCCGAGCGAGTAGAAGCTTGCGGCGCCGGCGCCCCTCGCCGCGTCCCCTCCCGCCAGCACCCGCAGGTTCTTCTTGCGCCGCAGCGTCTCGAGTGCCTCGGCGCTCCATTCGGGGGCCAGAACGACCTCCAGGAACATCTCGGCCAAACACTCGGCCACCCGTCGATCGCCCACCCGGTTCAGGGCGACTACCCCGCCGAACGCGGAGAGCGGGTCACCATCCCGGGCGCGCACGAACGCCTCGGCGGGATCGCGTCCCAGGGCGACACCGCTCGGGGTGCGGTGCTTGATCACGACGGCGGCACACTCGTCGAATTCACCCACCGCCTGGCACCCCGCCCACAAGTCAGCGAGGTTGTTATACGAGAGCTCCTTGCCTTGATGCTGCACGAGGCCGCGCCAGAAACCCCCGCCGGTCACGTAGCAGGCGGCTGGTTGGCTCGGATTCTCGCCATAGCGCAGCGCCTGCCAGCGTGGTCCTCCCGCCGCCCACCGATCGCCCAGCGCTCCCGGACTTGCGAGATAGCCGTGGATCGCCGCGTCATAGGCCGCCGTCAGGGCAAACGCCCCGCCCGCCAACTCCGCCGAGAACGAGCGCGAGACCCGCCCACCGCCCTCAGCCAGCGCCTCGGCCACCGGCCCATAGTGGGCAGGCGTCGGCACGACCAGGACATGCTGGTGGTTCTTGGCCGCCGCCCGGATCATGGCTGGGCCGCCGATGTCGATCATCTCGATGCAGCGTTTGCGATCATCGCCGGCGGCCGCAATCGTATCGAGGAAGGGATAGAGATTGACGCACAGCAGATCGATCGGCTCGATACCATGGGCGGCAGCCTCGTCGCGGTCGCGCGCCGAGTCACGCTGCATCAACAAGCCACCGTGCACCTGGGGCGTCAGCGTCTTCACGCGCCCGCCAAAGAGTTCGCCGAAGCCGGTGCGCTCCTCGAGCGCCGTCACCGGAAGGCCCGCCTCACGAATCGCGGTCGCCGTCGCTCCCGTGGCGACCAACGCCACGCCTTGCTCGCATAGCCGGCGCGCAAACTCGACGACGCCGGTCTTGTCGTAGACTGATAGCAGCGCCCGCCGGACTTCGATCTCTCCCCGCATGCCCTCTCCCACGTCCGCCTCCTCCTACCGGCGACCCCATCAAGCGGGTCCCCGCGCGTCAGTCCGCTCGCCCCACGCCGCCACTCGCCAGCGGATCCCCCGCGGTTACCAGTCGCAACGCGCGCGCGTATCGCTCGCGGGTCTCGTCAACGACCGCCGCGGGCAGTTCGGGCGGCGGCCCCTCGCCGTGCCAACCCTGACCCTTGAGGTAGTCGCGCACCGCCTGCTTGTCCAGACTGACCGGCCTCTTCCCCGGCCCCACCGACTCCCGCGGCCAGAAGCGGGAGGAATCGGGCGTCAACGCCTCGTCGATCAGCGTCAGCCGCCCGTCGATCCAGCCGAACTCGAACTTCGTGTCGGCGATGATCACGCCGCGTTGCTCGGCGTGCTCGGCCGCGTGGCGATAGAGCGACAGACTCAACCGGGCCAGTTCTCCCGCGAGTTCCCCGCCCACCAGATCGTTCAGCTCAGCCCTGCTCATCGGTTCGTCGTGTCCCGCATCGGCCTTGGTCGTCGGGGTGAAGATCGGCTCAGGAAGGCGCTCGAAGGGCCGCAATCCGGCCGGCAAGGGCACCCCACAGATCGCCCCCTCGGCCTCGTAGGCCGCCACGCCCGAGCCGGCCAGCCACCCGCGCACGACACACTCGACCGGAATCCGCTCCGCCTTACCCACGCGCATCGTGCGTCCCGCCAGCAACCGGCCATGGGCCTGCAGGGTTGTGGGCAGGGCGGTGAGATCCGCGCTGAGGAAGTGATGCGGCACGATCTGCGCCAGGCGCTCGAACCAGAAAATCGAGATCTGATTGAGCATGATGCCGCGGCCCGGGATTCCGTTGGGCAGAACCTGGTCGAACGCCGAGAGCCGATCGGTCGTCACGATCAGCAGCGCATCCCCGAGATCGACGATCTCGCGAACCTTGCCGGCATGATCGGGGGGCACCCCCAAACTGCCCAGCCCCAGGAACGGTTCTTCCACCGCCGCCACGAGTCCCTCCCAATCCACCGCAGTCATCGGATCCTCCGTCTCATCCCTACTCCATCCCCCTACTTCATCCCCCTACGCCGACCCTCTCGCGAGCACGCGCGCCGTACCCCCATCGCTCCGTCCAGGCGCGCGCACCGGCGGGCTCGCACAGCGGCACGCCGCGCACTTATAGCACGCACTCGGAGGGCCCTCAAGAATCGCCCCCGATCTCGCTAGTCGCACCCACCTGCGCCGGTCAACGCCACCCATCGGCGCGAGGCAGTCCCTCGCACGCGCCACCCCCCACCGCACTGCTCGAAAACCAAGCTTCCGTCACGGTCGGTCCGGTAGACGTGAGCCCCACGGGCGCCAATCCGCGCCAACGTCGCCGGGGCGGGCATGCCGAACCGATTGCGCCTCCCCACGCTGATCGCCACCACTCGAGGCGCGACCCGGCGCAGTAGTGCCGCGGGCGTCGATCCGCCGCTCCCATGATGCGCGGCCGAGAGGACGGCCGCCGGGGCGGCCCCCTCCGCCGGGCCCCATTTTTCGAGTGTCTCACCGGGCAGGTCACCGGTCACCAGGATCTCCAGGCCACCGAGTTGCAGGCGCAGGGCGAGACAGCCGGCGTTCTTGCCACTCCCCGGCACCCCTCCCGGAGGAGGATGAACAATCGCCGCGCTGCCCTCGCGGCTGCGCAACGTATCCCCCGCCTGCAGACTCCGCACCCCCGCGCCCCGTCGGACCCGCGCGGCGATCCAGTCGCCGGTCGCCCTCCCGCACACCCATCCCACCGGATGGTGAATCGAATCGACCGGGATGCCGAGCGCATCGAGTTCAACGAGTCCTCCGGCATGGTCACGGTCATCGTGCGTCAGCAGCAGGTGATCAATCCTCCGGCGCCCGGCGCCGCGCAGGACCGTCCCGATCGTCTTGCCTGCCCGCCCCGCCTCTCCCGGCGGCGGTCCCGCATCGATCAGCCACGTCTCGCGCCGCCAGCAGACCATCCACGATTCGCCCTGCCCCACGTCGAGCATCAGAACCCGCGGCGCGTGCCGCTGGGGACTCCCGATCAGGAGCAACAGGGCCCCCAGCGCGGGACCGGCAATCAGGCGCAGCCCGCCGGGAACTCGGGGCAACTGCCAGGCGAGCAGAACGAGCAGACTCGCTGCCAGCGCCACCCCGGTCCCCACCTCGGCGGCGCACCAACTCTGCTCACAGAGCCGGCCGCCCCACTCAGCCAGGCCGAGGAAAGCCGAGATCAGGTAGATGCCGGGCGCCGCCGCGACGTCGATCGGGAAACCGGGCACCCAGGCGAACACGGCGCCTAGAAGCACGGCACCGACGAGGGCCCCGAAAGCCGGCAGCAACAATCCGTTGGTCACGAGGTAGAGGGGACTGCCGCCTCCCTGCTGGGCGAGGATCAACGGCCAGGCGGCCCCCTGGGCTGCCACGAGGACGAAGATCGCGCGCCCTCCCCGTCTCCGCCCCTGCCGCCGGCATCCCAGCGCGGCAACGATCGCCAACGAGACGAGGTAGGTGAACTGCATCCCCGTCCCCCGCCAAGCGCCCGGGGCGCACCACAGCGTTGCGGCCAAAACGATCAGCAGCAGCGTGTGGGCCTGCGGCCGGCGCCCTGCCGCGCGCAGCAGAGACCAGAGCAGCACGGCCGAGACGGCCCGCGTCACCGACGGGCTCCAGCCGACCAGGCTCGCATACGCACACAACCAGGCGGACAGCAGGACTCCGCGCGTGCGACGGCCGACCGGCAGCAGTTGCAGCAGCAACGCCGCGGCGCCGCCGATCAGCCCCACGTGAAGGCCGCTGACCGCGAAGAGGTGCCCGAGGCCGGCCCGCGCGAGCGTCTCCGCGTGATTCTCGTGGTCCGCGTGCTTCTCGTATCCCGCGCGCGACTCGTGCGACGCCTGCCCCTTCTGTTCCTCCTGTGTCTTCTGCGCCCCCTGTTCCCGCCCATCCCAGCGCAGAAGCACCCGGGCGGCGAAGCTGCCCGCCTCCCGGCCGAACTGGCCCAGGAGTGCCGCGGCGAGCCCCGCACGCAGGCGTCGTCGCCCCGCCGAGAGCCGGCTGCCAAGACCCGTCTCAACTCCCGTGCCCGCGGCACGGTCGGCTCCCGCGCCCGAGCGCCGCGCACCGAGTGGCCGTAGCCAACCCGCCATCCCCTGCGAGCGCAGGTAGGCTTCTGGATCCCAGGCTCCCGGAAAGCGAGGCCCGCGGGGAGCCTCGATGACCGCGTATCCACTCCAGAGGCGCCCTCGATGCAGTCTCTTTGCCTTCACTGTCACTCCGGGCACCGTCAGGTCGCCCGGCAAGTCGCCCATCAGGCGCAGAGACAGCCGCAGCGGGTGCATCTTCGCCGCACCGACTGGACGAACCCGCAGAATGTGTGCGGTTGCCCCCCGTTCGGTTCCGTCCGCGGCGAACTCGACATAGGCAAGCCCCTCGGCCTCCCGCGCGGCGCCGGCCGCCCGCAGCCACTCGGCTCCCCATGCGCTGCCTCGCACCAGGCCAAGAAGGAGGAGCAGCCCTAGGAGCAGCACCGGGTCTGCCGCGCACCGCCGGACGACCAACAGGCGGCAGCGGCGCCCCCGCCCCTCCCCAGCCCCCTTGAACGCCGAGCCTGAGGACGATCCCCCCGGCCCAAGCAGACCGAGGAGACCGATGACCCCGGCCGCCACGGGTGCCGCCATCGGCCACCGGGAGCCAAGAGGCAGGCTGAGATGCTCGCCCACGCAGATCCCGAGTGCCAGAGCGGCCGCGGCCCAGTCGGCCGTGGCACCGGGCAACCGGCGAGAAGGCGCGGATACGACCATGCCCGCCCAATAGCCAGGGGCGGGCCGTGGAGTGAAGACAGGCCTTGGAAGAAGGTCTTACTGCAGGCGAACGAGACGGAGGCGTTCCCGGCCCAGGGGCGTGCGAATCTCGCAGAAGTAGACTCCGGCCCCCGGCCCCCGAGGCGCCAGCGCCGGGCCCTGCCACCGGATCCCGTGGGTCCCGGCAGAGCGCGTGCCGTCGATCAGCGTGTCGATGACCCGTCCCTGGGCATCGAAGATGCGCAGGGCCACCGGCGTCTGTTCGGGCAGCGAGAAACTGATCGTCGTGTAGGGATCGAAAGGATTCGGGGCGCTCGCCAAGCGCACGCCGAGACCACCGACGATCTCCTCTTCGACGCCCGCGACCGCGTAGCACGTCGTCGCGTCGAGCGCGAAGTCGCAGCATTCAGTGGCCGCACTCCCGTTGGCGACGACCAGACAGGCGCGCTCGTATTGGTCCCATTCGCTGAGCACGAACACGCCCCGCCCACCGGCGAGCACGATCGGCTCGATCACCGGCGCTTCCCCATCCCAGCGCCAGGCGATCAACACAGCACCGCCGACCGTGGCGCAGGCCTCGAGATGGACCGTCAGCCGATTGTCGGCCGACTCGCCTGCGGGGCGCAATTCGACGTAGTTGGCACCCAGGCGTTCGGCTTGCTGCCACGGCGCCGGGTGCCAGCGCTCGACCGGGTAGCTGCTCACCAGCCCCTGGCGGCTTACCGCCGCCGGGATCCGGCCCGCCTGCTCGTAGTGGGCGTGGTCGTCGTCGGGTCCCAGGAAAGCATTCCACACCGCCCAATCGAGGAAGGTCTCATCGAGCCCAGTGCCCCGGGCGCGGAGTTGCTCATCGATGGCTGCCAGCATGGTGCGCCCGCCCACCCCCCAGGTTTCCCAGATTGCGCGCAGCAGATCCTCACCCCACCGCTGGCGGAGAAACTCGGGCCACAGCCAGGCGCCATACTCGAACGAGCCGTCACTCAGGTCGAGGCGGCGATAGGGCCGGTCGGCGAACTGGACCACGTAACGCAAGCGATCGGCGATCGCGGGATAGACTCGCCCCTCCATCATCGTGGCCATCTGTTCCATGAACCAGTTCGCCTCCGGGTCGTACCCGTAGCCGAACTCGATCAAGTGGAAGTACTCGTGGGCGAGACTGACCTGCAAGGCCTCAAAGAGTGTGAGCGTCTCGCAGCCCGCATAGTCGTTCTCGAGAACGATGAAACCGGTCTTCCCGCGACGTCCCGGCAAGTCCTCATGCAGCGCATACCCGTAGACGCCCCAACCCAGGTCGCGCACATAGACATCGATTCGGCCGTCGCCCCCCGCCGCGCCGTCGGACGCAGGCTGCGGCCAGCCGCCCGTCTCATGGTAGGCGCTCCAGACCGTCTCGCAGGCGCCCGCGATGGCCCGCAGGTACTCCTCGTTCGGCCAGCCCGCCGGACGATCCTCGCCAACGGTCGCATAATGGATGCGGAAGTGGGGCGTGTCGAACTGCTCGGTCAGCAGCGTCGGGCGCTCGAGGTAGTCGGCCAATCCAGCCAGCGCCTCGGGCACCAGCCCGGGGGCATGCACCTTGATCTCGTTGAGCAGGGGGGTCGCGCTCTGGAGTGTGCGATGTGCGCCGGCGTCGCTTCCCGCCGGCGGGGCGGGGGCATCGAAGAGCTGGCCGGCGCGAATCAACAGATCCTGCGAAGCGCGGTCATCACTGGCCGATACCACTCCCACGCCACTCAGGACAGCGGCCAAGAGCCCGAGAAGCAGGCAGGCTGGAACGACCGGCAACCGCATTGACGCTCCCCCGCAACTGGTGCTCCCAGTCGCGGCTACTCGATTCCACCAAGAAGGATAGGTGGTTCGGGGAGCGCTGTCAATGAATCGGCGCCGCCGGGGGCATCTCCCCCACGGCGCAGCCGACCGGCGGCAGGCCGCCGGTGGAGAGGGGCCGCCATTGATCGGCCCGGGCGAGGTACTTACGCCAGGCGGCCTGGGCCTTCCTCTTCTGCCCCTTGCGCCGGTAGACCTGCCCGAGGAAGTAGTGGACGGGCGCGTAGTCACCCCCGGCGCCGGCCGCCTGCTCGAGCAACTCGAGCGCCTGGTCGACCGCATCGAGCTCCAGGGCGGTCCGTCCGAGCTGCACCAACAGGTCCGCCGAAGCGAATCCCTGCCGCATGATCCGACGACCTTCGCGCAACGCCTCAGCGGCTTGCCCGGTGCGGCAGAGCAACGAGACGAGGGAACGACGCGCTGGCAGATAGGCGGGATTGAGGCTCAGCGCGTGCCGCAGCTGGCCTTGCGCCTCGTTGAAACGTCCACCGGCCATGTAGAGCAACCCGAGGTTGTACCGAACATCGGCGTAGGAAGGCGCGAGCTTCGCCGCCACCTCGAACTGCAGGCAAGCCTCATCGGCGCAACCCTGCGCCGCGTATTCGTACCCGAGCGCGATGCGCGACTCGACACACGTCGGATCGGCATCGATCGCCTCGGTCAGGAACTCGATCGCCTCCTCCTCCTCACCGAAGGCAATCGCGACCTCCGCCCGGTGGCGCGCATGCTGCGCGCGGTCGGGGAAGACCAGGAATGCCCGGGCGTAGCTGGCGAGGGCTTCCGCGCGCAACCCATTGCGCGCATAGATCCGGCCCAGATAGGCATACAGGTCGACCGCCAGCGGCGTCCAGAGCAGTCCTTTCAGTTCGTTCGCCAGCACCTGGGGCGCGGCATCGGTCCAACCGAAATCGGCACAGATCTCGCGGCTCGTCCCGCTGAGCTGCCCCGCCGTCGCCAGGTGCTCGCCGATCCGTGCATCCTCTCCGCGAAGCGCGGCGAAGGCCGCGGCATAGTGGTGGTAGGCAACGCTGCCCGCCTCGGGCGTCCCGCGGAAGGCCTCGAGCGGATCCTCGCCGCGGTGCAAGCGCCGGTATGCGTCATCGGCGCACGCCCAGAACGCCTCCTCCCGGGGCGCCTCCGAGTCCGCAACTACTGCGGCTTTCTCATCCGGCAGCGTCCCCTGCAGCAGATGCGCCATGCGCAATCCGTAGGAGGCGGCGCGGTATCCGGGATGGATCCCCAGCGCCTCCTCGAATTCCTGCTGCGCCGAGGCATACTGGCCGCGCGATAGGTGCAGCAGGCCCAGGCGGTGCCGGGCATCCGCATGGGTCGGCTGCGCGGCCGCCAGCTGCTCCAACACCCGTTCCGCCTCCTGCGGCCCGTTCAAGACCAGCTCGTCCGGCCCCCGGGGCGCACTCCGCGACCCCTGCGCTTCCCCCGCGCGCGCGCCTCTCCGGAGGGTCTCCGATCCTCTGTGTTCTGTTGCACTCATCCTACGCCTCCGAGTACTCGAGATTCAGAACTACATCCTGCACGCCGGGGATGGCCGCCACATCGGCGCGCAACCGATAGAGGAACCGCGTGCACCGCGTCGCATCCTTGAGATCGACCCCCCCGCCCGGCTCGACCGCCAGCGCTCCCGAGAGCACGACGACTCCGTCCGCCGTCGTCACCGCCAGCCGCTCGGAACGGATCCAGTGACGCTGCAGCAACTGATGAACGCGCGCATGAATCGCGTAGTCTTCATTCGGCACGGACGACCTCCTACGGATCGCAAGCCTCTCCCCGGCACGCCGCTGCAAGCCATGTGCCAGGCATCTCCCACTTTCTCTCCCTCCATCCATCGGCAGGAGGAGGTGACTCCCTAAGCCCCCAACTCACTCAGCGACAACGAGCAACGGCATCCCCCCCCCCCCGCTCCCACCGCAAGCCGCGCGGGGCACCGGGAGTCCCGGCCTTCCGATGGCGCCCCGAGGCGACCGGAAACCATTCGCCGGGTCAAGATCTCGCCGCCTCGTCGGCCGCGCCGACAGACCCGGAGATCTGCGAAACCTTTGTGCAAAGTAAGTTAGAAGGAATAGGAGGCGGAAAGGCGGTGGCTGTTCCCGAGCGCCTCGTGGGGAACGAAGGCGTAGTCAATCCCGAATCCCCGCAGGAGGAACCCGGCCCCGGCGGTTGCCCCGCTCTCCTGGTAGCCTGCCCGCGCGGCAAAGAGACCCCGATACCACGCCTCGATCCCGGTGCGCAGATCACCCCAGAAGAAGTTCTCCGCCGGCAGGTCGGCAGCCAGGCTGGGCGTCCCGAAGGCCAGGCTGCTTGCCGTCTCGCGGCCGTCGAAGGTCAGCGCCAGATCGACCGCCAGGGAAACCTCCGTGCGCATCCCCGGGAACAACTGCGTGTAGCTTCCTCCGAGGAAGAGCGACGGGGTGACCGTCTCACGGGTTCCGGTGTCCCAGTAGAGCTGTGTGGCGGTCGCATCACTGAGCCGCGCGCCGAGACGCAGCGCCGGCCGCGGTCTCCACATCACCCCCAGATCGACACCGACGCCGAAACTGGAATGACCGGGCAGGTCCTGACGGATCAGCTTCAACGAGATCCCATAGGAGAACTCCGGCCGCACGGCCCGCGCGAAGGAAAAGAGAAAGGCATACTCAGTGTCGCTGTCGTAGCAGAAAAGCTCCGGCCGAATCGGCTCCCCCCAGTCGTACTGGTGGTTGCCGTTCTCGTCGATGTAGGCATCCTTGGTAATGCGGATGTCGGAGACGGCAAAGCGCACCAGCCCGATGCCGAGCGCTCCCGTCTCGTTGAGCGAGAGCACATAGCCGGCGAAATCGTAGTCGGCCAGCTCCGCGAACTGCTCGGCATGCATCAGCATGATCTCGGCATGAGGAACGTGGACCATGCCGGCCGGATTCCAGTAGATCGCGCTGGCATCGTCGACGTGGCTGGTCACCGCCGCTCCCATGCCGAGCGCGCGCGCACCGGCGCCGATGCGCAGGAACTCGGCAGCATACTTGGTCGCCTGCGCCGAACCCAAGCCACCGACCAGGAACAAGCCGGCCAGGAGCAGCCCCACGCTTCGCCCCGGCGCCGCTCCACGCGGCGCCCCCGGGCTGCAGGGCCGGATGGGATTCGATCGAGCCATCAAAACGCGCTCCCTCTCGCGCATCGGCGCGGGAATCGAACCACAACCCTAGCAACCGGCCTGCGCAGGGTCAACGATCCCCGTACGTCTTCTTGCCTACCCGCAGGAGGCTCCGGCGTTCCCCCACCGCCCGCGGCGGCCAACCCCAGCGGCCACCCGCAGCGGACGACCGGCGCGCGAGGAGCACCCGGTGGGGGCGACGGGCACAGATCGTGGGGACCGGGAGCAGAGGGGACTCTTCGCTCGGAAGATCGAAGCATGGCCGAATGCCGCGGGCGCCCAGCGGAGCTCAACGGGGGGGGGAATTGCCGCGCGCGGCGGGCACGACCTAGGCGGCTGCCTCGCCCGATCCCGGTTGCCCGGCCGCGCCCTGCTCGTAGTCGCCGTGGACCTCCCGGTACCAACCGACGAACTCCGTAAGGTAGCGCCGGTCTTCGGCCGCCAACCGGGTAAAACAGGCAGCCAGCCGGAAGTGGTGGTGCATCTCCGGAACCGGCTCGCAGCGGATCACGACCGCCTCACACTCGACGGTGCGCGGCTCCTCGTAGTCGCGGCCGAAGGCCGGGAAAACGAAGCACAGACCAAGGCGCGTCAGCGGCTCGAAGGACCGAGTCACCGAGCAGTAGAAGCCCCCGGCACTCAGGTTGAGCGTCTCCAACTCGGCCGCCTCGCGGGCCTCGTTCGTCTCTCCCTCGAGGCTGAGCCGCAGGCGGACGCTCGCCCGCGGGTAACGCCGCCGTTCCGTCAGCCCGTCCCAGCTCATCGCTTCCCCCTCGTGGCCGCGTTCCGCAGAAGATCCCTCTACGAGAAGCATCGGCAGGCACCGCCACGCTCCTTACCCGCGAGCGCGCCTGCCGCCGCCCGAATGGCGCTTCCCCCGCAGGTTCCGCCGCGGCGCCTTCCCCCGCCGCCCTTCCCCCTCGCCGGCCCTGGGAACGCGACCGGTTTGGCGGGGGCTGCGCCCCTTGTGCCCCCTGGCATTCTCCGGGGCGGGACCCCAGGGATCGGCCCAGGCCTCCAGCGTCGCCGGGTCGAGTGCTTCTGCCTGCCGCCCCACCGCCCGCAGCGCGAAGAGCAGCTGGCGCTCGCGCATCGCCACGCGGGCGACCTGTACGATCACCGGCATCCCCAGCCGCAGCTCCCCGGCCCGCCGGCACCGGTGGCTCCGGCGGCGACGGTCGCCGCGGGGGACCTCGAGATCTCCCGCCGGTACCAACCCCCCGAGGGGGACCTCATCGAGTTCGATCACCGGCCCATTGCGCGTCTGGGTGGCGATCCGTCCGCGATAGCTGTGGCCGAGCCGCTCGGCGGCCCAGCGGAGGCACTTGACCCGGATCAACATCTCCTCGGCACGCTCGGAGAGCTCTTCAGTGGCCGAACAGTGAGCCGCGGCAGCCGCCAGATCACTGCGCCAGTGATCGGGAATCGGCCGCTCACCATGGCGCAGGGCCCAGTGAACGATGCGATGGTTGATCAGGTCGGGATAGCGGCGAATCGGAGAGGTAAAGTGACCGTAGCCCTTCATGCCGAGGCCGAAGTGACCCGTATCAACCGGCGCATAGATCGCCCGCTTCAACGACCGCAAGAAGAGCCGATGCACGAGCCAGGTTGACGGCGTCGAGGGCAGACTCCCCAGCCAGCGTCGCAGCTGCGGCAGCGAGCCACGGATCGCGGCGGCCGCCCCCGGCATGATCTCCAGCGCCCCGGTTCGGAAACGCTCCAGCCCCACCGGGTCGGGGGCCCCGTGCACGCGGTAGAGGTAGGGCTGCCGACGACTGCGCGCGAAGCGACAGGCCACCCGGTTGGCGAGGATCATGAATTCCTCGACGATTTGGTGGCTGCGCCCGCCCCGTCGCCGCAGGATCTCGAGCGTGCGGCCCCGCTGATCGAGCCGCACCTCCCGCTCGGGAACCTCTAGATCGAAACTCCCGCGCGCCAGTCGCCGCCCTCTCAGGCGCTGCGCGAGACGATCCGCCTCGCGCAGCAACCCGCCCAGCGGCTCGCGCAAGACGCCGCTCCCCGCGAGCAGTCCCGCGACTTCCTCATAGGCGAGTCGCGCGTCGCTGCGGATCAATCCCACATCGATGCGGGTCGCGGCGAGCGCACCATCGTGGTCGATGCGGGCCGAGACGGTCAGGACCCGCCGGTCCTGATCTGGCATCAGACTCATTGCATCGCTGGCGAGTCGCTCGGGCAGCATCGGGATCATCGTTCCGGGCAAGTAGGTGCTGTTGCCCCGCCGGCGCGCCTCGCGATCGAGCGCGCCTCCCGGCACGACCGTGGAGGAGACATCGGCGATGTGCACGCGCAGACGCCAACCTCCCTCCGGAAGCGCCAGCAGCCCGAAGGCATCGTCGAAGTCGCCCGCCTCCTCGGGGTCGATCGTCACGGTCGGTTCCCGCGTGAAGTCGCGTCGCCCGAGAGGGGGCGGCCCGCTGTCCGCCGGGTCCCCCGGCGCACCCGGCGCCGTCGCGGCTGCCTCGGCCTCCACCCGCGCCTCATCCGGATAGGGACCGGGAAGACCGAACTCGACGCGGATCATCTCGGTGTCCAGGCGGGGATCGTCGGCGTCGCCGAGAATCGTCTCGAGGAAGGCCCCCGGGCCGCGTCGCCCCCCCGCATCCTCCAGGCGACAGAGGACGCGCTGACCGGGTTCGCTGGCGCCGAGCGGGCCGAGCAGGCGGAGCCTGGGCGGCAGGCGCGGGTGGTCGGGAATCAAGTGCGGGTGCCGGCGAGTGCCGCCGATGACGCCGGTCAGCTGGCCGATGCCATGCGCGATGATCTCGATGACCGTCGCCTCGGCCTTGATCTCCCCGCGGGCGGGCCGCCGCAGGCGATAGCCGACCTCGTCCTCGTGGAGTGCCCCACCCGTCTCCCCCGGCGGGACGAAGAGCTCCGCGCCCCCGTCGGCCGGCTGAATGAAGCCGAATCCATCGCGAGCGGCCAGGAAGCGTCCGCGGTCTGCTGCCTCCCGCATGCTCACACTCCCCGGCGAAGAAAGCGAAACGGCAGGGAGACCTCCCCCCGCCGTTCAATCCCGCAGCGCCCCCGCAGCCGGGAGCCGCGCCTAGATCTTGCGCTTCTTGTGGCGGTTCTTGCGCAGGCGCTTCTTGCGCTTGTGCGTGGCGATCTTCTGGCGCTTTCTCTTCTTCCCGCTTCCCATCGCTTCCTCGCTCAGTCTCTCTCTGCCGCCGACCGATCTTCCGTCCCCGCCGAGGCCTCTGGCACGGTCCCGACCAAGTCGGTCAGGGCGCGCGAGGCACGAAACACCGGGACGATTTTAGCCGGCACGCGGTAACTCTCACCGGTGCGCGGATTACGCATCTCGCGGCTGCCCCGCCGCCGAATCCGGAATGCGCCGAACCGTCGCAGCTGGATCTCGCGACCCTCCGAGAGGGCGCGACCCACGGCGGCGAGCATCTCATTGACGATCTTCGCCGTTGCTGCCTGGGGCCGCCGCGTCCGCGCAGCGACCTCCGCGATCAAGTCGGCCTTGTTCATCAGCCCCCCTCTCCCGTGCACGCGGGGGCAAAGGCGAGGACTGAGAATACGCCCCGGGGGGCGCAGAGGTCAATGGCGTTTCCGCCTGTCTCCGCCCCCCGGAGCCGCACGGAGGCTCGTTCTGGGGGGGGACCCAGCAGGGGCCGGCCGCGAGTCCCGCGGCAAGCGCGCCGGCGCGAGCGAAGACACGTTTAGGGGGAGCCCCCTGCGGGGCTCCCCCTGGAAGACCGAGTGAGAGACATGCGTCTATTTCGCGGTCACTTCCACGGTCGCACTGAGTGTGATCCCGCCGTAACCCGGATCCGTGTCGACCACCGTGATCACACAAGTCGTATCCGCGGCCGGCGCGGTGAAAATCACGGGATAGGCGCTGCCCCAGGAATCGGTCGTTCCCGAGGGGGTCACGGTCGCCCCACCGCTGGCGCTGATCTCCAGGACGTGCCCGCCGAGAGGGTTCCCGTACCGATCGGCGATCAGCACCTCGAAAGGCACACTGGTCCCCACCGGCACGGTGGTCTCGACCTCGATCCGCGAATTGTGACGGTAGGCCGGCCCGGTCAGGAAGTTGACCTCGATGACGTCGCTCGCGGCTCCCCCCAAACCCGCCGCGGCGGTGACCGAGACCACCGCCCCGATCCCATCGTCGGGCACGCTCCAGGAGTAGTCCTGTCCCAGCGTCTCGCTGCGCAGCGTCCCCCGCGCGACACTCCCGTAGATGCCGTCGGCGGTCTGCGCATTGTCGTCGATCACCCCGAGCGGCGTACGGAACTCGACAATCGTCCCGGCGACGACGTAGTTACCGTTGGTGTCGAGCACCTCGGCCCACAGGTCGACGTGGTTGCCGCCATCGGCCAGCAGGCTGATCGGCGGGGAGGGCGAGACGAACTCGACCGACGCCGGAGGCCCCGAGGAGATCAGCCCGCCGGTGCCGATGACGCTGCCGCCCGCGGTCGTCGCGGTGATCAGGACGCGTCCATCGATGCGCGGCTGCCCACTGAAATAGGTGCCCAGCGCAACCCCCCCCTCCGTCGTGCTGCTGCCCAGAGCCCCGGTGTTCAAGTAGCTGCCCCGGATGATGCCCTCGTCACAGGTGAAGTAGACGACCGTGCCCTCGCGCACCGGGTTGTTGTAGATGTCCGAGACGTAGGTGACGACGTCGGCATTCGCGCCGACGATATCCCAACCCCGGATATTGAGCGGCGCGATGCCCACCGACACGTACTGCGGCGGGCCGGCGGCGACACTGACCAGCGCCGACTGAGAGGCCGAGCTGCCCGCCCGCGCGATGACCTCGATGGTTCCCGAGATCGTCCCGCTGCCCAAGGTCACCTGCGCGCGGCTGTTGGCGTCGGTCATCATCGTCACCGGGCCCCAGCCGGCATCCTGCAGCGTCTCACCCCCACCGGGCCCCGCGATGATCTCGAATTCGACCTCGCGATCGTGGGCGACCGGCACGTTGTTCTCATCGAAGCAGGTCGCCGTGACCTGGCAGAGCTCGAGACCGCCGGTTTCACGCACGGCGATCTCGGACACGCTGAGCTGCATCTCGAGCCGGGTGATCTCGCCCGGCTCGACCGGAACCACCGGTACCGGTAGGGCGATATCCACGCTACACGAGAGCGGCTGGTCCCCCACGCCGTCGACCTGGGCCTGGATCGTCGCCGCTTCGGGCAGGCCGGCCGCCTCGGCCGGCGCGACGAAGACAGCCTCGGCCAGACCGTTCGACGTCGGATCGCTCCCGGTGCCGCTGGCTGTATAGGCAAGTCCGGTGTTGGCCACGAAGACGACCACCGTCCCGTTGGGCACCGGGTTGTGATAGGTGTCATGGACGGCCGCCCGAACAAGCGTTTGCTCGCCATAGTCGAGCGAGGTCGTGTCCGCCCAGCAGCTGATCCCCGCCGGCGGTCCGGAACTGATCCCGAGGTAGAGCGTCTCGCTCAGCTCCCCCGCCGTCGCCCGCACGGCCACCGGTCCCGAACGCGTGCCGCTGCGCAGCACGACCTCGGCAACCCCCCACTCGTCGGTGAGCGCAGCGACCGTCTCCCCGCCGTCGACGAAGGTCGCCGCCGGATCACCGCCCGGCTCGGCGAGCAGGGCGAAAGTGACCATGGTGCCCAGCGGAGCCGGAACCCCCGGCGCCAGCGTGCAGGCCGCGCGCAGAACGGCATGATCCGCCTGCCCCACCCCGAGCACATAGAGCTCCGCGGGCTGTGCCTGGAAATCGACCTGCCGGACCGGACCCAGGCTGCGGATCTGGACCGCGGCGTCGGCGCAAACCTCACCGCTGGTCGCGGAAATCTGCACCCAGCCCGAGACGCTCCCGGCACGCAGCTCGGTGGTTGCCATCCCGTCGGCGTCGGTCAGCACCGCGACCACCGAGTCGGCCTGCGCGCCCAAGCCGGCGCCGCCTCCCGGCCCTGAGGTCAGGCTGAAGGTCACCGCGATGCCCGCCGGCGCGGCATCCCCGCCGGCCGCCGTGCAGGCCGCCTGCAGGGTGGTGCGATCGTCACTCCCCGAACCCCGCGGCCAGATCTCGCTCTCCTCCGCGGAGAGCACGATCGAGCCGACGGCGGGCAGAGCCACGATGCTGATCGGGAACTCCCCCGACCAATCGGCGGTGCTCGCCGTCACCGCTGCCGTCCCCGGTATCTCCCCGGCGGTCAGCGTCGCCGTCAGGCGTCCCTCGGCGTCACTGATCTGCGGCGAGGCGATGGTCCCCAGAGTCGTCTGCAGACTGATCTCCTTGCCGGCGATCGGGGAACCGTTGACATCGAAGAGCCGCAGCGAGAGCGTCGCCTCGCCGGTCGTGTTGGCGTAAACCCAGGCGGGCTCCCAACTCCCCTCGGCACGCTCGACGCGCGGCAGCGCCAAGAGGCGGACGATCGCGGTCGATCCCCCCTCGCGTGTCGAGGCGTAGAGCGTCACGGCTCCGGGCTGCCGGCCGGCGATGTAGAGTGCGCTGGCCAGGCCGCTGCTGCCCGAGGTCACCGCCGAGGTGATCGTCCCGTTGACATCCCAGACGCCGTTCTCGTTCTCATCGGTGAAGGGATCGGTTCCGGGCGTGTAGTATCCGTCGCCATCGACGTCGGTGAAGGCCTCGCCGGCAGTGAAACGCACCAGCTTGCCCGCCAGGGGCGCTCCCTCGCCGTCGACGACCTGCGCGGTCACCGCAACCTGCGAGAGCCCGTCCGCCCAGGTTTCCAGCGGAGCGGTCGTCACTGTGATCTGCGCTTGCTCGGCTTGCAGGAGCACGACGAAGTCGGCGGCCACCGAATCGACCGTCGCCTTGATCGTCACCGTCCCCTCGATCGAACCCGCCGTGTAGGTTGCGGCGGCCGTTCCGTCCGCGCCAGTCGTCACCGGGCTGGTGACTCTGCCGATCGCATCCCACAGGCTATCGCCGTCGGCATCGCCGGTGAGCTCGTCCCCGGGGCCGAAGACGCCATCGTAGTCGTTATCCACAAAAGCCTCGCCGGCGGTCAACCGCACCGTGCGCCCGCTCTCCGGCGCACCACCGGCGGTGACCCTGATCGTGAGCGCCAGCGTACTCGCCCCATCCGCGGGCAGGGTCTCCTCGACCGCCTCGATCGTGACGGTCAGCTGCCCCTGGGCCGGCGGCCCGTCGGAAACGTAGAGCGAGAAGTAGCCCACGTCGTTCTCGACGATTGCTTTCAAGTCGATCTGCCCGCGCTCCTCCGGTTGGGCCCGGTACGTCGTGTAGGCCCAACCGATCTCGTCGGTGATCACCTCGGCGGGGCTGAAGGTCCCTTGCAGCACCCGCCCCACCTCGGCGAAGCGCACGGTGACGTTGGCAACCGGCTCGGCCGAGGCCTCGCCAGCGACGATCTGCACGGCGATGGTCGTTGAATCGCCGGCCGCGAACTGCGCCGGGGTCGCCACGACAGTAGCGATCACCGGGCCGCTTCCCGCGGTTCCCGACGGCTGGGAAGCCTGATCCTCTTCGCATGCCGGGAAGAGCACCAGTGCCGGAAGAGCCACGAGAACTCCCCATGCCAGCCAACTGCTCATGCGGCGTCGATCGCTCACTGCGAACCTCCTCAAGTTGCCGAACCGTGGCGCTTGGGCGCAGGTCCGCCGCGCGGGCGACCTGTGCCTCCGTGATGCCTAGAACTTCAATAGGAGTTATCGTCCGGCGGGGCCCGGCACTTGACCGGGAGCAGGCGCTTGAGATCGGAATGCGCCGCGGGCGGACAGGCGCGCCCCCGGCCTAAGCGGCTGTTCGAGGAAGCAGTTAGGACCCCGCAGGAGGCTCTAGCGGCATTCGGCGGCGCTTTCCAGCCGGACCACGGACTCAGCGAAAAGCCCGCGGCGCCCCTTGCGGACGGTGAATTCGACTAAGTCTCCGGCATGCAAGGACTTGAACCCATCGCCTTCGACTTCGTCGTGGTGCAAGTAGACATCGGGCGCCCCCGGGCGTTCGATGAAGCCCCAGCCGGCCTGATTGTTGAACCACTTGACCCGCCCCCGCTCGCTCATGGCCACCTCCCCTCGGGCGCACTCCGCGCAACGCTCGTCGAATGATCCGCTTGGGCACTGGGCGACGCGGTGCCTCCCCGCCTTCCCCACCAACTTCGGCCCGTGAGGCCCGCCAATCCACCCGGTTGTCGTCTGTTGTCGTCTGAAGATTCGGCGTCCGGCCGAAGCGATCGGTAGGACATGAGCGTGGTTGCGCGTTCCGGCGGCAGCCGCGGCGGGCCTACCCGGTAACGTGTTGCGAATTTGCATACTACGAGATTCGGTACCGAATACTTAGCCCCACAGGTCGGCGGGCATAGGAAGCCCCCTCCGCCGGACCGATCCCCGCCGATCTGGCTGAAAGGGGGCAATTGTTGGCCGGTCGACACCGAGGCGACCCCCGCCCACTGAACGCCACGAGAGCGTTTCTCCCGCTCACGGTGCTCAGGCGAGTGGTGCACAGGCGAGCGGTGCACAGACCAACGCTGCACAGGCGAGCGGTGCACAGGCCAACGGCTCAGGTGGGCCTACTGCTCGATCATCTCGACATTGGCGCGTGGGACCACCACCTCCTCACCATCAAGGAAACGCACCTTCAGAATCCTCACCTTGGCCCCCGACTCGACCGTGACGAGCGCGGGAGGGAGCTCCGTCACCTCGCCCAACCGCCCGAAGTAGGGGGCGCGGATCACCCGGACCGGACTGCCCACCTGCAGTCCCCCGGTCATGTCCAATCCCTTCCCGCGCGCCAGCTCGCCCGCCTCGCTCTCAGGAAGCGAGATGACCAGCTCGGGACGCATCACCCCGGCGCGGATCTGCGTCGCTCCGTTGACCGAGCAGGAACGCCCCTCGTGCTGTTGGAACAACTGGAAGGTGCGTTGGGCCATCGCCATGCGGCCGAAACCCTCGGTGACGACCACAGTGACGCCAAGCTGCTCGCTGCCGGTGATCGCGACGCCCAGGTCGTAGCCGAGAAACTTCTGCAGGTCCGACGCATCGAGCCCACCGGCGACCACCGCCCGCACTCCATGCTTCGCCGCCGCGCGCAGGAAGGGCTCGGTCACCAGCGAACCGCCGATGAGAACCTTTCCCGACACATCACCTTCGAGGTGCTTCTCGGTGAGCGATTCGTCGGACGCCGAGACTGCCATGTGGATCGTCCCGTGCGTCTCCCCCCCGATCCCGAAGATCCCCTGGATGAAGGCCCCCTCGGTCGCCACGATGACCCCTTCCTCGGGAATCACCTCGACGACCCGGCCGGAGACATAGGCATCGACCTGCACGGGAATCGGCGGTTCGCGCACGATCACCTGTCCCGTCACCGTCGAGATGCTCTCAATGGTTCCATCACAGGGCGAGGGGCAGTGCGACTTGAAGAGCCCGAAGAAGCTCTTCGCGGTGGCGATCGTCTCGCCCCGCTTGACCGCGTCACCCTCCTGCTTGAGCATGTACTCGAGCAAGTCGGATTGATGCTGGCCCAGAATGCTCGCCGCCTTGACCGGCTGCACGTTGCCGGGCAGCTCGGTGCGCGCCACGATCTGTTCGGCGGTGACCTGGTCCCCCTTGCCGACCAGCACCTCCCCCGCCAAGGGCAGGCGGCGCTCCTTGCGAATCGGCATCCAGGGGCTCACCCGCAGTCCTGGGGTATATGCATGCGCCACGGTCTACTTCCCTCCTCGAAACTGCGGCGGCCAGGGCATGCGCCCCCCGCCCCCGCTCCCGTTCACGGACGCTTCCGCGTCCGCCCGCGCACTAGGCCAGCGTGCGGGGATCCTTCGGATACAGCTCCATCGCCTGAGCCCATTCGCAGAGCTTCTCGATGCGCCTCTGCGCATCTTCCGGCAAGTTGAACGGCCGCCCGCGGGCATCGAAGATCAGCCCCACGACCCCGCCCTTGAGCGTGCGCCGCAGCGCCTTGCCCTTGCCGGCGCCGACATTGAAGCTGCCGGCCGGTTCGACGAGCACCTCGGCCCGTTCCCCAACCTCGAGCGGAACCTTGCGGATCGCGCCGAAGGGCAGCTCGAACTCCTCGACCGACCCGCCGGGGAGCTCCACGCGCACCTTCATGCAGCGTCCTCCCTCCTTGCCGGTGCCCACCGGCGCCACCGCCGTGCCCAGCCGGATCATGCAATCCTTGACGAAGACGTCGGTCGCCGCCTTCTTCCCCGACTCGTTGTCGACCTCGGCCAGCACCCCGAGCTGCGGCATCATGAAGATCGAATCGACCGCCAGCTCGGTGACCCCTTCGGGGACGAAGGCATCGAGCATCATCATCGCCGCCTGCACGCGCCGGGGCGCATGCGAGAGCGCTCCCCCGCTTCCGACGAGCAGATTGAGCTCCATCAGATTGATCAGCGTCTCACCGCTGGCGCTCTGCTCGAAAGTATCCGAGATCGTCCGCTCTTGCTGAACGCCCTTCAGCCCGACGGCGAGCGCCTTGTGCTGCTCGAAGGCGAGACGCAGCGCCTCGCGGGCCAGCCCCTGCTCGATAATCAGCTCCTGCAAGCTGTGCGGGATCGTCGTTGGCCGGATCATCTTGTTCTTGACCCGGTTGCGCACCTCGGCCTCGTCCATGCCGAAGGGCACCCAGCGCATCACGTTCTTCAGCCCCGCCTCGGCGAGCACGTTCGAGACCGAGTAGCTCATGCCCAGGTTGGCACTCACCGTTCGATTGAAAACCTCTTGGAAGACGCTGAAAACATCCGTTGTCGCGCCGCCGATGTCGACGCCGATGACCTGGATCTCTTCGCGGCGGGCGATCGTGTGGATGATCGAGCCGACTGCTCCCGGGGTCGGCATGACCGGAATCGGCGTCCAGCTCATCAGGTTCTTGTAGCCCGGCGCGTGGGCCATGACGTGTTCCATGAAGAGATCGTGGATCGCCTGCCGGGCGGGCATCAGGTTTTCGCGCTCCATCGTCGGGCGGATGTTCTCCGTCGCGGTCAGCGCGGTCTTCTCCCCCAGGCGCTCCTCGATCAGTTCGCGCGCCTCCTTGTTGCCGGCGTAGATCACCGGCATCTGATAGCCCGTCCCCAGGCGCGCCCTCGGGTCGGCCGCCGCAACGATCTCGGCCAACTCGACGACGTGGGTCGTCGTGCCGCCGTCGATTCCGCCGGAGAGCAGGATCATGTCGGGCCGCAGGTCGCGGATGCGGCGGATCTTCTCGTGCGGCAGGCGTCCGTCGTTCGAGGCGATGATGTCCATGACGATCGCCCCGGCACCGAGGGCGGCGCGCTCGGCGCTTTCCCCCGTCATCGATTTGACGACCCCGGTGACCATCATCTGGAGCCCCCCGCCGGCGCTGGAGGTCGAGACGTAGATGTCGACGCCTTCCTTCTCGCTCCCCTGCGGGGTGATGATCCGCTCGCCGTCGAGTAGCTTGCGCCCGGCGAGTTCCTCGACCTCCATGACCGCATTGAGCACGCCCCGGGTCACATCCTCGAAGGGTGCCTCGACCGTCGTCGGCGCCTCGCCGCGCACGACGAGGCGATACTCGTCTCCGCGCAGCTCGATCAAGATCGCCTTGGTCGTCGTCGATCCACAGTCGGTGGCCAGCACCGACCGGATCTTCATCGTCTTCAGGTCATCGACTGCATTCATCGGCTGGAATCCCCTGTCGCTCGTCCCTCGCGCGTCGCCTCCGGCCAGTCCCACCGGCCGGTCTCTAGACCGCCGGCCGCCGACTCGTCCCGGCAACCGCTACCTACGTCTTCTTCGCCTGCTCCCGCCTGCGCTCCTTGCGCGCCCGCTTCTCCTCGTCCCGCGCCTTCTTCTCGGCGTCCCGCATCTCCTCATCGAGCGCCTCGACACGCTGAATCAGCCGCTCGATGTTCTCCCGATCCTCGATCAGTGCGGCGAACCGCTGATAGTTGCGAATCGTCAGAAACGCTTCGACGAACGGCTGCAGAAAGACGAGCACCTGGCTGCCGACAAAGGAGAGCGGCTTGGTCGACTCGAGAAAGAACACCGCCGGCACGCCGAGGCGCATGCGCACGACCCGCCCGGCAACCGCATTGATCAACTCCTCGTTGGTCATCTCGGCCGCGGCATCATCAGACACCGGTGGCACCGGCGTCGCCCGGGGGTCTCCCGTGCCGCGATTCCAGAAACTCACCGTTCCCTTCAGCTCCTCTCAGTTGTGACCACCGTCGCCACCGCCCGCTCTTCTGCGCTCAAGCCGCCGATGTGCACGCGCTCGGCGTCGAGATGGGCCAGCAGGAAACGCCGCACTTCGGCGGGCGCGGGGGCCTGCGGCCCGACCCCGTAGCGCAGGCGCACGCCCCGGTAGGGCTCCAGCCAGTGCCGCCGCCCGAAGGGACTCAGGGTAACCCCGATACCATCGAACCAGACACTACGAAAGTGCGTCCATTCCCGCGTCACTCGCGAGAAGGGCTTGCGCACCTCCACGCCGTCGGCCCCCAGACGAAACCGCGAGGGCAAGTAGAACCCCTCCAGCGACAGGAAGAGCACGATGCCGGCGAAGATCCCCCAATAGGCCGTCCGCATCCAGAGGGCCGTCAACACGCTCAGGCCGAGGATCATCAGGGTGATCCCCGCCGCGAACCACTTGCGCTCGCCGGCCGGGTGCACGCCCCAGACGAGCTGCTCACCTGGAGTCCGTGTAGCAGCCTCCTCAGTCATCGACTTCCCCCGGAGGGTTCCAGCGCACCCGCAACCGGCGCGCAGCAGCGGCCTCGTCGAGCCTTCCGATGCACGTGCCGTGGGGCGCCCCCCGCACAACGTCGGGCTGCTCGCGCACCTCCACGGCAATCGCCTGCAGCGCCTCGGCGAAAAGGTCCAACGAACGGCGCGTCTCCGTCTCGGTCGGCTCGATCATCAGCGCATCGGGCACGATCAGCGGGAAGGAGACGGTCGGCGCATGGAACCCATAGTCGAGGATCCGTTTGGCAACATCGATGTTGCGGACTTCGTGGCTGCGCGTCCAGGCGGCCGCCGAGACGAACTCGTGCATGCAGGCCCCCCGCTTGGCGACCGGGAAGGCGCAATCGACCTTGTGCATCAAGTAGTTGGCGTTGATCAGCGCCGCGCGACTCGCCTCGCGCAGGCCCTCGGCGCCCAATGACCGAACATAGGCATAGGCGCACAGCATGACGCCCACATTACCGTAGTAGGGATGCAGGCGGCCGATCGAATGCGGCCGGTCGGTGACGATTCGGAAACGTTCCCCGTCGCGGGCGACCAGCGGCACCGGCAGGAAAGGCTCCAGCGCGGCGCTGACCCCGACCGGACCCGCCCCCGGCCCCCCCCCACCGTGCGGGGTCGCGAAGGTCTTGTGCAGATTGAGGTGGATCACGTCGACGCCCATCTGTCCGGGCAACGCGAGGCCCATCAGGGCGTTCAGATTGGCGCCATCCATGTAGACCAGGCCGTCAACGGCATGGATGCGCTCGGCAATCTCGCCGATGCCGTGTTCGAAAAGCCCCAGCGTGTTCGGATTGGTGATCATGATCCCGGCGGTCGTCTCACCGATCGCCTCGGCGAGCGCCGCGAGATCGATGCGCCCATCGGGACCGGAGGGAATCTGGCGCGGGGTGAACCCGCTGAGCACGACACTGGCCGGGTTGGTCCCGTGGGCCGAGTCGGGCAAGAGCACCTCGCGCTTCTGATTGCCCTTCTGCTGGTGATAGGCGCGGAAGAGCTTCATGCCGAGCATCTCGCCCTGCGCGCCCGCCGCCGGGTGCAGGCTGACCGCCTCCATGCCGACGATCGTCGCCAGATGGCGTTCGAAGTGCCACAGCATTGCCAGCAATCCCTGCAAGGCCCCCTCGGGGGCATCGGGATGCAGGAACGCTGCGGCCGGCTGCTGCGCCAGTTCCCCGTTGATCTTCGGATTGTACTTCATCGTACAGGAGCCGAGCGGGTAGAGACTCTTCTCGACATGGTGATTGAGCACCGAGAGCGCCGTGTAGTGGCGCACCACCTCCAGTTCGGTCACCTCGGGCAACCGCGGAGAGCGGTCACGCAGGAGACTCTTGGGCAGCTCCTGCTCTCCCTCGACCGCCGGCACATCGAGCGTGGGAAAACGGTAGCCCCGGTGATCCGCGACACTGAGGTCGAAGATCAGGCCGATCGAACCGGCCGGCAGACAGGCTTCAGCGGTGCCCGCGTCTCTTACCTGGGTTCCCTCAGCCTTCATCCTCCGGCTTTCCTCTCGCCAGTCCTTCCATTCCCACGCGGGGCGCCCGCAAGCACGGCGGAGAGTGCCGCCACCAGCGCGTCGATCTCCGCGCAGCTGCGCTTCTCGGTCACGGCCACCAGCAGCTCCCGCTCCCGCGCGGGGTCGAAGCGTGCCAGCGGAATCCCGGCCAAGATGCCCGCCTCATCCAAGACGCGCGCAACCACTTGCTCGGCCGATTGCGGCAAGCGTAGCACGAATTCCCGAAACCAGGGGCCCCCATGGACCGCGGTGACACCGGAGATCTCTCCGAGGCGCCGGCGCGCGTACCGGCCGCGGGCGAGACACTGCCCGGCGACCTCGCGCAACCCTTGCGGCCCCACCAGAGCGAGGTAGATCGTCGCCCGCAGCATCAGGAGAGCGCTGTTGGTGCAGATATTCGATGTCGCCTTATCCCGGCGGATATGTTGTTCGCGAGTCTGCAAGGTCAGGGTGAACCCGCGGCGTCCGGCGGCATCCCGCGCCTCGGCGACCAGGCGTCCCGGGAGCCGGCGGATCCAGGCCTGGCGGGTCGCGAAATAGCCACCCGTGGGCCCACCCCCCTGGGGGGGAATGCCCAAGGGCTGTAGGTCCCCGACCACCGTCTGGGCCCCGAACAGGGCGGGCGGGGCCAGCAGTCCGAGTGAGAGCGGGTCGGCAGAAACGATCAGGTGGGGCCCGCGCGGGGTCCCCGCGCGGAGCGTCTCCGGCAAGGCATCGAGCGCCTCGAGGCAACCGTAGAAGTTGGGCTGCTGGACGATCAGGGCCGCCACCCGATCTCCGCCTTCCAGCGCCTGCGCCAGCGCGGCACCGTCGAGCCGACCGTCGCGCTCCGGGATGAGCTCGACCCGGCAATCGGTGCCGTCCAGGTAGGTCGCCACGACCCCGCGCGTGCGGGGATGGACGGTCTCGGGTAGCAGAACCCGGGTCCCCTTGTTCGCCGCCCGCGCCAGCAGCACCGCCTCGGCCGCCGCCGAGGCGCCGTCGTACATCGAGGCATTGGCGACGTCCATGCCGGTCAGCTCGCAGATCATCGTTTGGAACTCGAAGATCGCCGCCAGCGTCCCCTGGGCGACCTCCGCCTGATAGGGCGTATAGGCGGTGGAGAACTCCGCCCGCGAGCTGAGCCCGTCGACTGCCGCCGGAATCGCGTGATCGTAAATCCCGCCCCCCAGGAAGCTGGGCGTCTGGGCCGGATCGTAGTTGTGGCTGAGATGCTCGGCGAAGAGACGTCGCAGTTCGGTCTCGGAGAGTGCCGGCGGCAGCGCGAGCAACCCGGTCAGGCGGAAACGCTCGGGAATCTGCGCCAGCAGATCATCGAACGAGGCAACGCCGATCTCCGCCAGCATCGCCGCGCCTTCCTCCCGGGTGTGGCCGACGTAGCTCAACCCTGCTCCCCCTCCAGCTCGGCCAGCAACTGCCCGTATTGATCGGCGCTCAGGAGCTCCTGCAACTCACCCGCCTCGCTCGGCCTCGCCCGCACCATCCACCCCTCCTCGTAGGGCGAACGGTTGATCAGCCCCGGATCATCGGCGAGCGCCTCGTTGACCGATTCGACCACGCCACTGACCGGAGCGCAGAGATCGGAAACCGCCTTGACCGCCTCGACCGACCCGAAGGGTTCATCCTGGACGAGTTCCGCCCCTTCCTCGGGCAGCTCAACGTAGACGATGTCGCTGAGCTGCTCCTGCGCGTAGTCGGTGATCCCGATCACCAACTCGGCGCCCTCCTGGCGCACCCACTCGTGCTCTTTCGTGTAGCGCAGCCCGTCCGGAATCTCCATGGCCTTCCTCCCTCGCGAGACCTCGGTTTCTTCCCACCAGCCCCGAGCACCGGCCACCTCGGTGCCGCCACGCCCCGGGCGCAACCCGCCCCTTAGCCCTTGCGGACCGAGCCTTCCTTGTAGAAGGGACGCTCGACAACTCGTGCGGCCAACGCGGTTCCGCGCGCATCGATCGAGAGCTGCGTGCCGACCGCCTTGTGCTCCGGCGTCACATAGCCCATCCCCATGCCCTTCTTGAGCGAAGGGCAGTAGCCGCCACTCGTCACGAAGCCGATTTCCGTGTCGCCGACCCGGATCGGATAGCCGTGGCGGGCAAGACGCTTCGCCTGCATCTCGAAGCCGACCAGGGTGCGCGGAACACCTGCCTCGCGTTGCGCGAGGAGGGCTTCCTTGCCGATGAAATCGTCCTTCTTGAACTTGACCACCCAGCGCAGGCCCGCCTCCAAGGGGGTCGTCTCCAGGCTCAGTTCGTTGCCGTAGAGCGCGTAGTTGACCTCGAAACGCAAGCTGTCGCGTGCCCCGAGACCGACCGGCTCGAGCCCGATCCCCTGCCCCGCCTCGATCAGCGCCTCCCAGAAGGGCACTGCCAACGTCGCCGGCACGTAGATCTCGAAACCATCTTCACCGGTGTAACCGTTGCGGCTGATCAGGATCTCGGCGCCCTGCCAGGCGACGCGCGTGTGATGGTAATAGCCGAGGTCGCGCACCGCGGAGCCGAAGGGCTCCGGCAGCGCCTCTGCGGCACGCGGTCCCTGCAGGGCGACCTGGGCGAGTTCTCCGGTCAGATCCTCGATGTCCACTCCGGAGGGGCGGTGGGCAGCGATCCATTCCCAGACCTTCGCGGCGTTGGCCGCATTCGCCACGACCAGCGCCGCATCGCCGAGATGGTAGAGGGTCACATCGTCGATGATCCCCCCCTCGGGATTGCAGAGCGCGCTGTAGAGCAACTGACGCCCCTTGATCTTGGCCAGGTCATTGGTGATCAAGTGATTGGCAAACGCGAGCGCTCCGGAACCGCCGAGCCGAAAGCGCCCCATGTGGGAGACATCGAAGAGACCGGCGGCCGAGCGCACCTGGAGGTGCTCGTGGATGATCCCCTGGGGGAACTGCACGGGCATTTCCCATCCCGCAAACGGCACCATCCGCCCGCCGTTACGGCGATGGATCTCGTGATAGGGCGTCTCGCGCACCTCCGGCATGCCTCCCCTCCAGGATTGCAGCACCATTCGTCAAGCGCGTGACGATATCACCGGCCCTGGCCACAGTCAACGCCGCCAACGCATTGCCCTACAGCCATTCCCGCCGTACACCTACGTTGCTTTCCGAGATTCGGCGCAGCCCGACGGGGCGAGCGGACCCGCCAGAGCCTTGCCGGTCCAGGAGTCGGGGGCCCGGGCCAAGGCTTCGGGCGTGCCCGCGGCGACGATGTCCCCCCCCTCGAGCCCCCCTTCGGGCCCCAGGTCGATGACCCAGTCGGCGTTGCGGATGACATCAAGGTGGTGTTCGATGACGATCACCGTGTTGCCCGCATCGACCAGCCGGCCGAGGACCCCGAGCAGGACGCGGACGTCCTCGAGGTGCAGCCCGGTGGTCGGTTCATCGAGGATGTAGAGCGTCCGGCCGGTGGCGACGCGCGCGAGCTCGGCCGCCAGCTTGACCCGCTGGGCCTCCCCCCCACTGAGCGTCGTCGCCGGTTGGCCGAGATGGAGATAGCCCAGCCCGACATCGCGCATGGTGTTCAGCTTGCGGCTCAAGCCGGGAATCGCGGCGAAGAAGCGGGTCGCCTCCTCGATCGTCATCTCGAGCACGTCGTGGATGCTCTTGCCCTTGTAGGCAACCTCGAGGGTCTCGCGGTTGTAGCGCTTGCCGCCGCAAACCTCGCAGGTCACGTAGACATCCGGCAGGAAGTGCATCTCGATCTTGACGGCTCCGTCGCCCTTACAGGCCTCGCAGCGCCCCCCCTTGACATTGAACGAGAAGCGCCCCGGCCGGTAACCGCGCACCCGTGCCTCGGGCAGGCGCGCGAAGAGATCGCGAATAAAACCGAAAGCCCCTGTGTAGGTCGCGGCGTTCGAGCGCGGCGTCCGTCCGATCGGCGACTGGTCGATCGCCACGACCTTGTCGAGCGCCTCGACTCCCCGCAGGCCCTCGTGGGCCCCGGGCACCGTGGCGGCACGATTGAGGCGCCGCGCCAGTGCGCGGAAGAGAACGTCGTTGACGAGCGTGCTCTTCCCGGAGCCGGAGACCCCCGTAACGCAGATGAGGCAGCCGAGGGGGAAGCGCACATCGATCCCGCGAAGATTGTGCTCGCGCGCCCCGCGCACCTCGAGCACCTGGCCGGTGCCCGCCCGGCGCTCGGCGGGCACCGGCATCGCGCGCCGCCCGTCGAGGTAG
>JAGMBO010000055.1 GCA_023129715.1 Candidatus Eiseniibacteriota bacterium
GTCCCGAGATCTCGGAGATGCGGGCACCGCACTCGCTGCAGAACTTGGTGCCCTCGGGAATCTCGGTATCGCATTTCGGACAGCGCATTTGTCAGCTCTCCTGGCGTATCGCCCGGACTTCCAGGGGTAGCGGCCAGTTCTTCACTGGAATGCTCTCTCTCAATCACCTTGCGCCGACTTATCAGTCGGCCGCCTGTGAACATGCCTCGCCCCGCCTCGGCGCGGGCCTGCTCGTGCGGCACTGCGCCTGCCTCCCGAGCAGGCCCAGCCGGACCTCCCGGTCCGCAAGAGCAGATCGTAAGATGGTAAAAGCGCAAAGGGTCATTGAGCCGTCCTCGTCAAGCGCAGGCCGAAGCCGTGGCTGCGGTTGCCGGGCCTGCTGCCGTGGCGATACGCAGAGCGGCAGGCGCGGGCGCCGCTGCTCCAGCTCCCGCCGCGCACCACGCGGTACGAGCCTGTCTCTGGTCCCTGCGGGTCCTCCCGGGGCGAGGAGCCGTAGTAGTCACTGTCATACCAGTCCTGACACCACTCGTAGACGTTCCCGTGCATGTCATACAAGCCCCAGGCATTCGCAGCCAGGGAGCCTACTCGTATCGTCGTCTCCCGGTACTCACCCTCGGAACAGCCTCCCTGAGGATAATTGCCATCGTAGTTGGCTTCCTCTGTCGATAGGCAACGCCCCGTGTGGAACGGGGTCGTTGTCCCGGCACGGCACGCGTACTCCCATTCCGCCTCTGTCGGTAGACGGAACACCTCCCTCCCTGCTTCCTCGTTCAGCTTACCGATGAACTCCTGGCAATCTTCCCAGGAGACCATCTCGACAGGGTGGCCGGTATGCCCCTTGAAGTCGGAGGGATTGTTCCCCATCACCGCGTGCCATTGGACCTGGGTCACCGCGTACTTCCCCAGCCAGAGTCCTCTCGTTACTTCGACCTCGTGAACGGGTCCCTCCTCCTCCTTACGCCCTGGCTCGCTCTCCGGCGACCCCATCTGGAAACTCCCCGCAGGGATCCAGACGAAGTCCATCTTCACACCCGGGAGAATCTCTATGGTGCGTTTGTCGCCCGGACGTTTGCCTTCAAGCGCCTCGGACTTCTCGGCCGCGCTGCCTCCCGCCTCACTTGGAGCAACTGCTGCTCCTCGTCGTCGGCCTGTCAGCCCTTGCTCCAGTTCCAGAGCACCCCGGGGCCGCTCGGAGGGCTTTCGCGACAGACACCGCATCACGAGTTGCACCAGATGGTCTGGGCCCGGTGGGGACTGGATATCTATTGACCGATCGGTCTTCTTCTCGATGACTTCCCTCGCGCTCCCCGAGTAGGGCAAGTCCCCGTCCAGGATCTCATAGAGGATCATCCCCAATCCGTAGATGTCCGCAGCCGCTCCTACATCCTTCCAGCGGGCCGCCCGGATCTGCTCCGGCGCCATGTAGGCCGGTGTCCCCACACCATCCGCTGTCAGGGCCGCACGGACATCTCGGGAACTGCCAACCGCCCGGGACAGACCGAAGTCGCCTATCTTCACTCGCCAGCGGGTGAGCCCACCTGGCTTGTCGCCGCTGCCACCACCCGGGGCTTCCGCCTCTCTGTCGCCAACATCCTCCAAGAGCAGGAGATTCTCCGGCTTCACGTCCAAGTGCACCAATCCAGCCTCGTGGATCGCGGCCACACCCCGGCAGGCCTGACAGAACAGCTCCAGCCCCTCCTCCTGGCGCCCAGCCAGATCGCCACGCGTCTCATCCAGCCATTCGCGTAGGCTCTGCTGCGCAACCTCCATCGGGAGGAGCAGAAGGCTCGCCCCACCGTGTCGGCAGATCCGGGGCTCGAAGATCTCTAAAACGTGCTCGTGATCGCGAATCTGTCTTTGTGCTAAGTACTCATCGGCGATCATGCGTTCCAGGGCATCCGCATCTCCATGGACCGGGATGACTTTGACCGCCGTTGGCTTCCTCAGAATCTTGTTCTTGGCGAGATAGACCTGCCCGAAGGCACCTCTGCCCAGGAATCTCAAGATCTCGTACTGATCGGCGAGAACCTCCCCCTGGGACAATTCCCCGGGCGTGGTCGGCGTTGTGGGCGGGCTGCCGGCCGGCCCGGCTGGCGATCCTGCACTCCCGGAGCCATCCCCAACTCGTGTTGCTCCCGGGTCGGCTGGAGACCGACCATCCGAGGGCAACCCGCCTCCCACACGTGTCTGTCCAGAATCGCCGGCACCCGATTCCCGCACTTGCATTGCAAAACCATCCGGGAAGACAAGGAAAACGGCATTGCAGGAAGCACACCGGCAGCGCGCCCCTCCCAAGGTGATTAGATGCTCAGGAATATCAGGTCCGGGCCTATCGCAGACAGGGCATCTAGCGCGCATCGATCACTTCCTCTTCATACATTCTTACAAGACGTAGCCCGATCCGCTCGCTTCGTGTCGTGGGCTCAGTCTTGAATCTTCGCGCCGCTCGGCAGTTCTTCGACGCATCCCACCAGGATCCGCCGCGGTAGATACGATGCTTTCCCTCAGCCGGCCCACTCGGATCGATGGCTGGTGGTACTTCATCCTCTTCTTCGGATTCCCACCCGGCCAATGAGGTTATCGCCCTGGGTCGCTGAGGCGCAGGGGCAACATACGGGCCATACCAGTCGCCACACCACTCAGAGACATTCCCATGCATATCATACAGGTTCCACAGGTTCGCTTGCAGCATTCCTACGGCCCGTGGACGCCGCCGCCCCCGTGTCGTGTTCCCGCTATACCAGCCTACCTTGTCGAGATTCGGATCCTTGTGCAGGGACTCTCTGATCTCACCACTGCAGAACGCCTCTTCACTCCCCGCGCGACAGGCGTACTCCCACTCCGCCTCCGTTGGCAACCGGCAGACCGTCCTTCCACAATGCGCATTCAGTCTCCCGAGATACTCCTGCACATCATGGCAAGACACCGACTCGACGGGCAGGTCATCATATCCACTGTACTTGGCCGGGTTCTTTCCCATGACCGCTTCCCATTGCGCTTGGGTGGTTTCAAACTGCCCCAGCCAGAAGGCCTTCGTGATCTCTACTACGCGCTGCGGCCGTTCATCGTCGCGCCCGCCCTTCTCGTTCTCCGGCGAACCCATGACGAACGATCCGGGGGTCACATAGACGAATGCCATCTCGGCACCACGCCATACCTCGAACTTGCGAACATCTCCAGCTTTCGGTGTATGCAGTGCCCGCCAAGCCTCATCTGTACGCAACAAGAGCTCCGCACGGCGAGTGTGCTCCGGCTCGCGGGCCAGCAAGGTATCCAGCAGCGCATAGGCATTCAGGACGTCATCCTTCGAGGGACTCTCCAGGAACACCAGGATGCGCCTGGCGATGGCTGAATTCTCGCCTGCGAACTCGTGTAGCGCTTCGCGCAGTCGGAAATCGTATTCGTCGATGTCCGGCGAGTCAGGAAAGAGAACGTCCTGGAGATCACGCAGGACCTCCTCCGCCTCGTCCAGGCTTTGCCTGTCATGTTGGGCTACGAGACGATCGAATCGGTGCCTCAGACTAGCAATGTAGTCTTCCAGAACACTGGTCGTGTGCTGCCGATAGCCTCGGAGAAACGACAGAGTGCTGCTGTTCTCTGATACGAGGCAACTCAGCTCGACCAGGACCGATTCGGCCTGCGCGAGCGACGACTGCATGCGCTTGGCAATCAGTGCATGCGCGTGACCCTCAAGGGAATCAACGCGTGTGCGCCAGGTAACGCGGGCGGAATCATGCGCAGCCACGAGCCGCGCCAGGCGCAGCGTATCCTCATCGACAACGAGTGATTGCAGCTCCGCCAGGTACTCCAGAGCCGCATCCAGTGAGTCTTCGTGCGACACCGCGTTGGCCCGGGTGAAGCTTCCTTGTAGGCCGACAATCCGGGTTCGGTACTGCTCTGCCTCCAGGGCCTGCTGTTCTCTCCTGGCGATCGCCTGATCCACCTCATCGATCTGCTCTCTCCAATGCGCTGCCTCAGAGGCGCTGAGCAGATCTTCAGAAATCGGACTCGCAAGGATCTCTCTGGCTTGTTGGTTGGCTTGTCGGGTCCCGCGAGAGATCAGACGATTCAACTCCCCTTCTTGCTCTTGACGCCGGGCGGCACGCGCCCGGGTCGCGAGGTCCGCCAGGCTGTCGCTCACTGCCTGACGACTCGATTCCTGTCCAGGCTCCACCTCCGTTTCCGGCCCCGGTCCCGCTCGAGCCTCCGCACCTACATCCTGCCCATCTCCCGCTTCCAGCTCAGTTCCCTTCACGGAATCCGACGGCGCGGACGACTCACCCTCGAGTTCCGCCATCCCTTCCCGCGCCGCCGCGAAGACCCTGGTTCCTTGGGGAACGTAGGTGTACAACCTGCGCGCGTCGTTCACGCACCCAGCCAGCCGGGCTTCCCCCCCCCGCGCATAGAGCGAATCGGCGACCTCATTGCGCAGCACTGACAGGTCTGGAGCCAGAACGCTCCCAAGCAAGGAACACCCGGTGAGGGCATCTGCCGCAGCCTCGAGTGAATCAGCGACCAGGTGTCGGCGCGCTGTTTCTAGATAATCACGACAGCGGATTGCCTCTCGGCCGATATAGACGGAGAACAGAGCGGCGAAGATCACTCCCGCTACAAGGCCCACCCTGCGCCAAGGGATCTTCGGTCGGGATGGCCCGTCATCATCTTCCTGCGTGCCCAGCACGCCGCGCAGCGCCGCAGCCAACGAGTGAGCATCGGGGAACCGCTCCTCGGGTTCCTTGGCCAAGCATCGACGAACCACATCCCAGAGCCCGCTCGTCATCCCTTCAGGTTGCTGGGGCTGGAGATTCAGATGCTGATAGGTAACATCGCCACCCTTGAAGGGCGGACGCCCGCTGATGAGTTCACAGAGCAGCACTCCGAGTGCATAGAGATCGGTGCGGCCATCGACGGGGCGGCCGAGAAGCTGCTCGGGAGCCATATAGACGAGCGTTCCCAGACCCGGGCGGGTAGAGCCTGAGCGAATCGCCTCATCCTTGGCGGCGCGGGCGATCCCGAAGTCCATCACGCGCACGGTGCCGCTCTTCTCGATCATGATGTTGGCGGGTTTGATGTCGCGGTGGATGACGCCGCGCTCGTGGGCATGCGCGAGGGCATCACACACCTGCAGGACCCAGAGGATGGCCTGCGACTCCTCAACCGAGCCGCTGCGCGCCAGGACCGCCGCGAGGGTCTCACCGCGAACCCACTCCATGACCACATAGGAACGTCCGCGCCATTCGTCCCAATAGTGGATCCTGACGATGTGGGGATCCTGGAGAGCGATTCCGGCACGCGCCTCGCGCTCGAGTGCGCGTACGGCGCGCCGATCCTGGGTCAGCTCCCAGGGCACGAGCTTGAGGGCAACGTCCAACTTCAGGCGCAGATCGCGGGCACCATAGACGATCCCCATGCTGCCGCGACCGAGAAGCTCGACGATACGGTAGCGCCCGGCAAGAACCTCTCCGGGGGCCAGATTGCCGCCAAACTGCGTATCTGCCCCCAAAGGCCCCGATTGGCCTTCCCAATCGTCGCTCATCACCTACTCACCTCTTCACGATCAGCGTGCCGCGACTCAGTGCCCCGGAATGGCCCGCGCCCCTCCCCATCTCACTCTCAGTCCTGGACCCACCCCAAAACGAGCCATGAGCACGCCGCTCCTGCCAGCACCATGGCAACCATCTGATTCTGCACGAGTTGCAGGCCGGAATCCAGGGGCGGAAGCACCCCTCGCCGCCCTGTCGACCTGTTGCTGCCCTATCGACTCCCCCCGACCCCATGCTATACTCCTCGGCGTTTGATCCTTCCCCGGGGGCCAGACCGTCTCGGGGGAAGTTGCCGCGCAGGCCTTGCGCAGGCGTGTCCGCCGGCGGTCGCGGCCCTTGGGCGGGCAGTTGCCACGGCGGCGCAAGGCATGTGCATCCGCTCAGCCGGGGGGGCGATATCGCTATGACTTGCAGCCTGTTGGCAGTCGCCTATTGGCGGATCTCTCCATTCCTGCTCTTGCTTCTCGTGATCGTGATCGCGGTCTACGCGATCGAGATCCTCCGCCACCGCGCGATGCTCAAGCGCATCCCGATCCGGATCCATGTCAACGGCACTCGGGGGAAGTCCTCGGTCACCCGGCTGATCGCCGCCGGTTTGCGCGCCGGAGGCGTGCCGACGGTGGCCAAGACGACCGGATCGGCCGCCTGCCTGATCCACCGCGATGGATCGGAAGAGCCGGTCGTGCGGCGCAGTTCACCCAACATCCGCGAGCAGATCAGCATCGTGCGCCAGGCGGTCGCCGAGGGCGCCGAGGCGCTGGTGATCGAGTGCATGGCAATCCGGCCCGACCTACAGAAGGTCACCGAGAAACGGCTCGTCAACTCGACGATCGGGGTCATTACCAATGTGCGCCCCGACCACCTCGAGGCGATGGGACCCGACCTCGACCATGTCGCCATCGCCCTCAGCGGCACGATTCCCCGCAACGGCAAGCTCTTCGCCGCCGAGCGCCGCTACCTCGATTTCCTGCGCAGCCGCACCGAGCAACGCGGCTCGGCCTTCCATCTCACCGCGCCCGAGCAGATCCCCACCTCGGCGGAGATGGAGCGCTTCAACTACATCGAGATCCCCGATAACGTCGGCATCGCTCTCGATGTCTGCGAGGATCTTGGCGTCGAGCGAGCCAAGGCGCTGGAGGGCATGTACGGGGTTACCCCCGACATCGGCTCGACGACGCGAACGGAAATTGTCCGCGGCGAGAAGCGCCTGACCTTCATCAACACCCTGGCGGCCAACGACCCTGAATCGACGGTCTTCATGTGGCGCTTCCTCGGTCTCCACGAGCACGGCGACCAGCAGGTGGGAGTGCTGATCAACAATCGCTGGGATCGCTTGCGGCGCTCGGTCGACGTGGCCCGCGTCATCGCCAAAGAGGTTCTCGCCGACTGGTATATCGTGGCCGGCGACCATGCAGCCACCTTCTGCGGGGTGGCCACTCGCACCGGCGTGCCCGCGGAGAAGCTGATCAGCATGGGCGACCGCTCCCCCGATGCGGTCCTCGAGCGGATCTTCGCCTTGACCGAAAAGCACTGCACGGTCATGGGAATCGGAAACATCGGCGGTTTCGGGTTGCGCTTCGTCACGCGGCTCGAACAGGAAAGGAAGGGCCATGATTCCTGATGCCAACACGTTGGTCCCCGCGATCGGCTTGGGACTGATCATCAGTCTCTTCTTCTCCGAGAAGCTGGGCCTGACGGCGAGCGGATTGGTCGTCCCTGGATACATCGCCGTCTATCTCAACCAGCCGGTCATGGTCCTGCTGACCCTGCTCGTCGGGATCGTCACCATGCTGATCCTGCGCGTGATCGGGCGCTTCGTACTGCTCTACGGACGCCGCACATTGGTCCTGTGCGTGATCATCGGGTTCCTGCTGGCGCAGGCCAGTGAGCTGCTGCGCGGCGTGTTGAGCCCGTCGATGGCCCTGCCCGCGAGTCCCGTCATCGGATACATCATCGGCGGCCTGCTCGGCTATTGGATGGTTCGCCAGGGGATCGTCGAGACCACCGGGACGGTGATCGCATCCTCCTTTCTCGTCCGGTTGCTGCTCGTTCTCGCCAACGGCGTCGGTCTGATGCACTCGGCGGCGCTCTAGCGGTTCTCTAGGGACTCTCTCTCGGGGAGGGCATTCTCTTGGCTTATACAATCGAGGCTCAGAGGCGGATCTTGGTGGCGATTCTCGCGGTTGCGGCAATCGCCGGCTTGTTCATCCTGGAGGGGACCAAGGTCTACCGCACAGTTCCCGGCCATGACCAGAAAGTCGCCGCGGTGCAACTTGCCCAGCAGGCCTACGACGTGCTGCGGTCCTACTACGTCGACGATCTCGGCCGTACGATCGATCTCGGCGACGATCCGGCCAATACGGGCCTGATCGGCCCGCGCAGCAGCCCGATCAAGAACGCGGCCGGCAACAACGCGGGCAAGCGCACGAGCGTCAATCCCAACTTCGCCGCCCTGATCGTCGACTACTTCCAGCAGGCCGGCCTCGAGCCGGGGGATCTGGTCGCCGTCGGGCTAACCGGCTCCTTCGCGGGCACGAACGTCAATCTCTATGCGGCCATCGCGACGATGGGTCTCGAGCCGATCGTGATCACCGCAGTGGGCGCATCGAGCTGGGGAGCCACCGATCCGGAGTTCACCTGGCTCGACATGGAGCGGGTGCTCGCGGAACAGGACATCATCCACATCCGCTCGGCAGCCGCCTCGGCGGGCGGCAGCGATGATATGGGAGGCAGCAAGAGCGCCGAGGACCGGCAGGTCATCTTCCAGGCCATCGCGCGCAACGAGATCCCGCTGATCGAGAGCCGCAGCATCGATGAGAGCATCACGAAGCGCATGGACGCCTATTTCGCCAAGGCGCGTGGCGGCGAGATCGATGCCTTTGTCAGCGTCGGCGGTGGGATCGCCAATCTCGGCTTCAATCTCTCGGATATCCCGATCCCTTCGGGGCTGCACTACGATATCGCCAGCTGGCCGGTCAACTGGCCCCGCGAGGGCCCGCTGGTCCAGTTCGCCAATCGCGGCGTGCCAATCATTCAGCTCGGGTTGTTGCAGGGACTGGCGCGGCGCTACGAACTGTCGGTCGCCCCGAAGTCGATGCCGCCGATCGGCGAGGGGACGTTGCTCGGGAAGCAGGGGTACAGCATGCCCCTGGTGGCTCTGATCACCGTGCTCTATCTGCTCCTGGCCCTGTTCCTGATGTTACCCTCGTGGCGCCGGCTCATCGTCCGGCAAGGGACCCGGGGGTCGGCCGCGATGCCGCCCGTTGCGGGGAACTAGGCCCCCGCGCCGTCAAGCGGCGCCAGGATGCAGAGGAGCTCATGACCCGCTCGGTGTCACGCGAACAGAAGAGACCAACCTGCCGGATGCCGGCCCGCATGTCGTTGGCCTTCAACTCGCAGGCCCGCATGCCGGCCTGCCAGCTGTCTTCCACCGCGATGTCCCCGACCCTGATGTTCCCGGCTCTGATTCACCTAGCCCTGATATCCGTGGCCCTGCTGCTCGGGGCCGGATTGCTCTGCCCGGCTGGGGGCGCCGATACGTCCTGGGAGATCCTCGCACTCCCTGATCATGACCTTGCGGAGGTCTGCATCCGTGTCGGCGGTGACGATGCGGCCTACTATCTGCTGGACCCCGGACACCCGATTACCCTCTCCCTGCGCGGCCCCGGCAAGCTGCGCCTGCTGACCCGGCACCTGCCGCGCGACGGCCGCACCGGCAAGCGCTGCTACACGCTGCTCGTCGATCGCGGCGGAGAACGCGTTCTCGAAGAGCCGCTGCTCGCCACCCAGAGCCGCGGCGCAACGCTGTGCGGCAGCGATGGGGCGCCGGTCGGCTCATCCGAGGAAACAGTCGTCTCGTTTCCGGCGGGGCGCCACCGCTTCCGGGTGACCATCGAGGAGCCCGACAAGCGTGTCGCGGTGCGGTTCTTTCGCGAGAGGAAGGTCGCCGAGACCGAGTACATCAACTTCGCCCCCCGGGGGAGCGAGCGGGTCTGCAGCCTGGTGCGCCCGAGCGGCAACGAATACCCCCACTATCACTTCTCCGCCGAGCAGCCCTTGCGCCTCACCGTCAACGGTCCCACGGAACTGATCGTCCGCACACGCCTCGATTTCGCCCCGGATGCGTCCGGTGAGGCGGCCTACGAGTTGGAGGTTTTCCGGTGCCAGGGCAGTGACGGCGACTGGGAGCTCGTTGAGACGCTCTCCTACACATCCGAGCCGCTCTCGGAGGAAGAGGGACGATACGCCGCGTGCCCCGAGATCATCCCCGGGAAGAGCCGGCGCTACGACCTCGAGGTGCCGGCGGGAAACTGGTGCTATGAGCTGCGTCCCGGCGGACCCGCCACGGTGGGTGTGACCGGTAGGATCCTGATTCCCAAGGAGGACATCGCCTTCGGACCGTAGGTCGTGCGGGTGCCATCCCTGGGTGCATGTCCCGCCACCCAACGCGCGCGCCCCGCCGACAGGAACATCCGGAGGTCGCCAGCCGACGGGCGCCAAGGCCGCGCTCGCCGGGTGACCGCCAGCATGAACAGCCCTTGCCCAACAACCCGACGACAGCCGCGCGGCGCCGCAAGTGACGGGCGCATGCCTGCACGACAGCCGCGCGTCGCCGCCAGCGACCGGCGGATGCCTGCACGGTGCCCTCGCACGACTGCCCGCTACCCGCACACGCCGGCAGGTGAGCGATCTCGCCTCGGGGCGATCCTCTGGCTGCTCGGCGTGCTGTTGCTGCTCGGGGGGGTGCCGCTACCCACCGCCCGCGCATCGATCCAACTGGCTCCCGATCCCTCCGCCCCGGTCTTCGCCGATCATCCGGAGCACGCCTCCCCGGTGCCGATCGGGGAACCGGGGAACCTCAAGGACTACTACCACATCGACACCGGATGTCCGCTGCTCGTACGGGGACGCGGGGAACTACGGTTCTACATCCGCGGCCACGCCGATCCCGAAGGCGCGCCGCCCGAGACGCTTTCGATCACCCTGTCCGGACTCGAGGGATTCCCGGTTCAGCGCTGGCAGAAGGAGGTCTCGGTCTCCTCCGTCTCGATCTTCGGCGACGGACGCCCCGGTTCGCCGACGGGCGGCAAGCGGATCACCCTGGCGATCCCACCGGGCTTGCATCGAATCATCGTCACCGGCACCAGCAACACCGGCGGCCCCGTCTACGCGGTCTTCTACTATGATGGCCCGCCGACTGAGGAGCCGGCCACGCCTGAGTCGGCAGCCGCGGAACCGGCCGCGCCGAAGCCGCCTGCCGGTGAACCTAAGGTGAAGCCAAGCCCCTGGCGTCTCAGCGGCGGTTTCTTCTTCGACGTCATCTACGACAACAACATCTGTCGCTACTCCGATGACTCGCTTGCCGAGTTCCGCGCCGGGACGCGCCCGGAAAGGTATGCGATCGAGACCGAAGACGATCTGATCCTCAACCCGACGATCCAGTTCGAGCTCGCCCACAAACGCCTGCTGTTCAACAAGCGCACCCGGCTGCGTGTGCGCTACAAGCGCTGGGAGTACCCGCGAAACGGGATCAAGACCAATGAGGAGATCAATCTCCGCTTCCGCCAGAGCTTTCGCCGCTACGACTATCTCGAGGCGACCTACACCTACGCGCCCAACAGCTATATCAAGGAACTCAGCGATCGCCCGCCCTTCTCCTCGTTGAGCGTGCCGCGCGAGTATCTGCACTTCGCGATCACCCGCAACGCCTTCAGCCTCGGGTACCGCTGGCGTACCAACC
This sequence comes from Candidatus Eiseniibacteriota bacterium, assembly GCA_023129715.1. Taxonomy (GTDB): domain Bacteria; phylum Eisenbacteria; class RBG-16-71-46; order CAIMUX01; family WJJG01; genus JAGMBO01. The sequence goes on from JAGMBO010000055.1 coordinate 11,287, forward strand.
GCTGGCTGGCGATGCAGTTCTTCGCCAGGCGCGTCCTGCGCTTCTACAATCGCCCCTTCCTCGAAAACGATCTCTGGGAGTGGAGCGGCCTGGTCAATGCGGACATCCGCTACCACCGCTTCACCACCCGGTTGCAGTACGAATACGCCGACGTCAAGGCGCGCGGATACGACGAGGTCGGTGAAACGCTCGAGACCTCGGACAACGACGGCGACGGTTCCTACGAAAAGGACACCTACCGTCTGCGGATCACCTACTCGCCCAAGAAAAGCCCCTACCGGCCGAAGCCGCGGGACGCCTCGCTCTTCGGTCACTTGGCTCACTGGGCCGAGCGTCTTGGCGCGTGGGTCGATCAGGGATTGGCGCTGGTCCGCACGGCGAGCTGCAATGTCCAGATCACCTACGCCCGTCAGTTCTACACCAGCGAGCGGCCGCTCTACGTGGATCCCCTTCACGTCGGGCGATTGGACGAGAGCAAGCAACTCCAGGCTACCTGGTCATCGCGCCAGGTATACAAGGACGTCTCCCTGAAAGCCGGCGTGCGCTACACCGTGCGGGTGGCCGACGCGCCGGCGGGATTGATCGGCGAGGATGACCCCTCGGAAGAGAAGGACTACACCGGAACACGCTATTGGATCTCCTTCGCGGTTCCATTGCGGTAGGTGGATCATGAACAGACAAAGCAAACACGCAGAGCGGAACACACGGACGGGCATTGCGGGACGGCCAACGCGTTACGACCGACCAACGCGTTGCGACCGACCAACGCATTTCGGCCGGACAGCGCGTTGCGACCGACCAACGCGTTTCGGCCGGCGAGATCCGCACGCCGGTGGGGGCCCCGAGGGCGGGCCGATTCCGCCGCCGGCGAGCGCCCGGAAGAAGGAACTCCAAGAAGGGAGGGCGCCGATGCCCAACCGTCGTGTCCTCGGGATCGATGGGCTCGTCGGCATCCTGGTGTGGCTGGGCGCAGCGATTGTACTGGCGGGCTGTGCCGAGCAGGAGCTCTACGAGCCGCCGGCGAGTCCCTTCCGCGTCGCCGGCCGCGTGCCCCTACAAAGTGAGCCCCAGGATGTAGCCATCCTCGGCAACTACGCCTATGTCGCCGCGGGGCAGGGCGGCCTGCAAGTCGTCGACATCACCGACCCGAGCGACCCCGAGCTGGTCTTCGGGCTCGACACGCCCAAGTTTGCCGAGGCTATCGCCGTGGCCCGCACCTTCGACGACGACGGCAGCGTGCGCGATATCGCCTTCGTGGTGGAAGGCACCGAGGGCATCCTGCCTTTCGACATCACTTCCGTCCCCGACACCCTCATCGACCTGCGGCAAGGCACGAGCGCTTATGCAGGCAATTCCGTCTGCGTGCGCCCCCCCGAGTATGTCGGCGATCCCTATGTCCTGTTCCTGGCCGACAGCTGGCGGGCGATCACCGGGTTCGTCTCCGCCCCCGACAATCCGGGCTTCCTCGATCAGCGCGTTCGCGCGGTGCCCCACGGGTACTCGCAGGATCTGGCGCTCAGCGAAGACGGCACGCACCTCTATGTGGCCGATGATGAGATGGGGGTCACCATTCTGGATGCGACCGGCGTGTTCGATCGGCGGCTCGAGGTCATCGGCAACACCGACACCCCCGACAATGCCGTCGGTATCGCCATCGAGGGCGACTATATCTTCGTTGCCGACGACGACGCCGGCCTACAGATTCTCGAGATCGGTCCCGACTACCTGCCCGAGCTGATCACCGCATTGCCGTTGCCGGGGGACTGCATCGATATCGCCGTCTGCGACGGCGTTGCCTTCATCACCGCCGAAGACGCCGGGTTGCACGTGATCGACGTGCGCGACCCCTACCATCCCAGCGAGCTGGGCAACGTGCCGCTCACCTGGGCGGTTGCCGTCGCCGTCGGCGAGGGCAACATCGTCTGTGTGGCGGATGAGGAGGAAGGCATCGTCCTCTTCCGCGGCCCCACTCTGCCGGCCGACTTCACCCCGCCGGCGACGATCGAGGATCTCTCGACCTATCTCATCGACACATCTTCGTTCGAGATCCATTGGACCGCACCGGGCGATGACGCTGATGTGGGCACCGCCGATCTCTACGAGCTGCGCTGGTCGGAGAGTCCGATCGCCGATTCCACATGGGACGCCTCCACCGAGATCATCCGCCGGCCGCTGCCCCAGGAGGCGGGGACCGCGCAATCCGCCGGCCTCAGCAACCTGACGCCCGGCTCGACCTACTACATCGCGATCAAGACCGTCGACGATGACGGCAACTGGTCGGCGCTCTCCAATGTCACCTCCGCCGTGATGACTATCCCCACGCTCAGCCAGGGCGCGGTTCTCCCAGACAGCGGAGGGGTGACGACGCTCTTCACCTACTCGGCGACCTATACCGACCCCGAGGGCGATCCCCCGGTCGTGGCGACGGTGGTCATCGACGGTGAGGACTACATGATGGAAACGACTGAGGAGTCTCCTTCCTACACCGAGGGCGTCGAGTTCGAGCATGCAACCACCCTGGGCTTTGGCGTTCACGAGTTCCTCTTCGTCTTCGATGACGGCCATGGCCCGCTAATCGAGACCACTCTGATCGAGGGCCCCGAGCTTCCGGAGGATCCCTTCGCCTTCGTCATGCAATTGATCGCCGTCGGCGGCGGCACGACCTTCACGATGGGTAGCCCGGAGGGCGAGGTGGGTCGCGACGAGGATGAACTCGCCCATGAGGTGACCCTGACGCGGGACTTCTACCTATGTACAACAGAAGTCAGCCAGAACTTGTACGAGGCCGTGATGGAAACCAATCCGTCCGACTTCGGTGGTTCCTCACGACCGGTCGAGGAGGTGACCTGGTTCGATGCGCTGCTCTTCTGCAATGCACTCTCCGAGCACGACACGCGGACACCCGCCTATACACTCTCGGGCGAACACTACGACGCCGAAGGGCACCTGGTGGCAGCACTCGTCTCCTGGGATGCGGAGGCCGACGGGTACCGCCTGCCCACCGAGGCTGAGTGGGAATACGCCTGCCGGGCAGGCGCGACGAGCTCCTTGGCGAGCGGCGAGCTGACCGTTGAGCATTGCGAGCTCGACCCGGTGCTCGCCGAGCTGGGCTGGTATTGCGGCAATGCCGACATCGGCACCGGCCCCCGGACGCGCGGTGTGGCCCAGAAGGCCGCCAACAGCTTCGGCCTCTATGACATGCATGGGAACGTCTGGGAATGGTGCTGGGATGAATACGGCGCCTATCCCGCCGGTGCGGTGACCGACCCGAACGGGCCGATTCAGGAGAATCCCGGCCAGCCCCACGTCCGCCGCGGCGGGAGCTGGTACTACTTCGCGCGGGATTGCCGCAGCGCCTCACGCGGCCCCTTCTGGCCTGCCTCCCGGGACAACACGCTGGGGCTGCGGATCGCCCGCAACGCGGAATAGGCCCGCAATGCGGAATGGGCCCGCAGCGCGGAATACGATTGCCGCCCCGTCGCCCCCGGCCTGAGACCCGCGAGGTGCCGGCAAGGACCCGTGGGCGCCAGTCGGTCCCCTGACAGCCGCCGACCGTAGGCCGCTTGACGATTGCCCCCACGGCCCGCTATATTATGTCGATTCAGATATGGTTCTCGGAGCTTGGACTCCGTCCTGTCGTCACGCGGGCCAGGGAACCGAAGGGCCGCTCATGGCCTGCCGCCGCGCGGGCCAGGCAGCCGAAGGGCGGTTCCCGTCCCCCGGAGAAATCCTCATGAATCAGCCGCCTCGCGCCGGTGTCCACCGAATCGCCGGGTTGCGCTCCCCTCTGAGGCGTCGCGTCCACGGGGGGCTGCCGGCCTCAGGCTCGGTGATCTTCGGTTCGCTGGCCCACGGCTTGATGGCCTGTGGCCTGATCGCCTGCGGCCTCCTGGGCGCCTGTTCCAGCGAGAAGGAGGCCCCGCGCCCGATCCGGATGGCGACGACGACGAGCACCGCCAATACAGGACTACTCGACTATCTCTTCGAGGCCTTCCAGCACGAGACGGGCACCGAGGTCCAGTTCGTCGCCGTGGGCACGGGCAAGGCGCTCAAGCATGGCGAGAATGGCGACGTGGACATCGTGATGGTGCATGCCCCCAAGGCGGAGAAGGACTTCGTCGCCCGCGGCTGCGGCATCGAGCGTGTGCCGGTCATGTGGAACGACTTCGTCGTCCTGGGGCCCGGGGAGGACCCGGCCGAAGTGCGCACCTCCGGCGACGTGACCGAGGTCTTCCGCCGCATCGACGGCGGCGCACGACCCTTCATCTCCCGCGGCGATGACTCGGGCACGCACAAGAAGGAGCGCCTGATCTGGAAAGCTGCCGGTGTCCAGCCCGAGGGGCGTTGGTACATCGAGGCGGGACAGGGCATGGATGCGTGCCTGATGATGGCCGATGAAAAACGGGGCTATGTGCTCTGCGATCGAGGTTCCTACCTCGCCCGCAGGAGTAATCTCGAGCTCGAGGTGCTCTTCGCGGGAGACTCCCTGTTGGCCAATCCCTACGCCCTGATCGCGGTCGCCCCCGAACGCTATCCCGACCTGAACACCGCGGGCGCACAGCATCTGATCGAATGGATGACCTCGCCGCGAGGCCAGGCCTTGATCGCTGCGTTTCGTGTGGAGGACGAGGTGCTCTTCCATCCGGTCAGCGAGACGGGGTCCGACCCGGACGGCGTCGGACCAGCAGGACCATAAGCGGCGCGGCATCGTACCAGCGAGGCCACGGCTAGCGCGGCGTCGCAACAGCGAGACCATGGCTGGCGCGGCATCGTACCAACGAGGCCGCGGCGGGCACGCCGTCATACCAGCGAGACCGCGGCGGGCACGGCCTCGCACCAGCACAGCAGGAGAAACGACGGTTGGAGTTTCTTCTCGACAGTCTCTGGCAGGCCCTCCGCCTGATCCGCGGAGGCGATCCCGATCTGCTCTCGGCGATCGCAACAACGCTGCGTGTCTCGATCTCTTCGACGGCCATCGCCGCGCTAGTCAGCGTACCTCTGGCCCTTGCCATCGCCCGCGGCAACTTCCGGGGAAAGGGCACTGTGTTGCGCCTGCTGCGTACGGCGCTGGCGCTCCCAACCGTGGTCATCGGCCTTCTCATCTATGCGTTCATTGCCCGCAACGCTCCCTTGGGAGGGTTGCACATTCTCTTCTCGCGCACGGCGATCGTGATCGGCCAGGTCCTGCTGATCATTCCCCTGATCACGGCTCTCGCCCACTCGGTGCTCGAGATCAAGATGGCCACCGTCTACGAGGAGGCGATCCTCTTGGGGGCCTCACCGCGGGCGGCGCTTTGGAAGGTCTTGCTCGAGACCCGTTTCGGCACCGTCACCGCGCTGCTCGCCGGATTCGGGCGGGTGATCTCCGAGGTGGGCATCTCTCTGATGCTCGGCGGCAACATCCGCGGGCTGACCCGAACGATCACCACCGCGATCACGCTCGAGACGAGTCAGGGACACTTCGACCAGGCCCTCGCCCTGGGGATCGTCTTGATGGGCTTGGTCCTGGCGCTCAATCTCTTCATCCGAACCGGGGGGCAACACCGTGAGGCCTTCTGAGCAGAACTCCTGCAGCCCTGCGGTCGGCCTGGCGCGACGCCCCGCCGCGGCTGCCGATGTGGCCCCGGAACCTGCCGGGAACATCGGACTATTCGAGCAGGTAGCTCCGTCCCCCGCCCCTCCACTCTACCGGATCCGCAATCTGACCCTTGCCCGCGGCAGTGACTTCCGGCTCACGATCGATGAGCTGGAGATTCACACCGGAGAGAAGCTCGCCATCGTCGGTCACAACGGTTCGGGCAAGACCACCCTGCTGCGCATTCTCGCCCGCCTCGCAACCCCGGCATCCGCACAGGTGTTCGAGCACCCCCGCGACCTGCGGCCCGGCTTCTTGCGGCAACAACCCTATCTCTTCCATGAGTCGGTGGCGCGCAACCTCGCCTATCCGCTCAGACTGCGCCATCTGCCCCGCGGCGCGATCGCCGCTCGCGTGACCGCGATGCTCGAGCGTCTCGATCTCCAGGCGCTCGCCGATCGCCCCGCCCAGCAGCTCTCGGGCGGTGAGCGCAAACGGCTTGCTCTGGGACGGGTCCTGATCGCCGATCCCGAGATTCTCTTCCTAGACGAACCCGATGCTCATCTCGACCGGCATTCCAGCGATGTGATCGCACGCACTCTGACCGATCTGCCGCTGACCCTGGTGCTGACCACCCACGATCTGCCCTTCGCCCACCGCATCGCGCGCCGGATCGTGCATCTGCGCGATGGGAGGATTATCCCCGGCCTGCCCGTCAACAACCTGATCGCCAAGGTCGCGGGTGACGTGCTGAAGACTCAGGGAGGCCTGGAGATCCACTTCGGCCAAGCGGACCTCCATGATCAGCCGCAAGGGGGGCAAGACCCTCGGCCGGCAGGCGAGATCGACGTCGCGGTCACCCGCATCGCTATCGATCCGCGCAACATCGTCCTTTCCCCCGAGGCGCTCGATTCGAGCATGCGCAACCAATTCCGCGGACGCATCGCCTCGGTGCGCGATCACGACGGCACGGTCTGGCTGGAAGTGGCGGTGGCCGGTGAGTTGCTGACCGCGATCATCAGCCGCGCCTCCTACGAGCGCTTGGCGTTCAATGTCAATCGGGAGGTCGTGGTGTCGTTCAAGGCCCAGGCCGTGGAGACATGGTAGAGATGAGGATCAGATGATGATCGAGGCTCAACGCATCGACTATCAGACGGCCATCGCGACGATCTGCGAGCAGAGCCGGCCGGGACAGCGGGTGATCTCTCTGCCGATCGCCCGCGCCGGCGGGATGGTGCTCGCCGAGGAAGTCACCTCGGATGTCGACATGCCCGCCTTCGACCGGGCGGCCATGGACGGCTTCGCCTTTCGGCACGCCGATGCAGCCACGCAGGAGGGGGCCGGGGAGTTCTCGATCGTCACGACGATCGCGGCCGGCAGTAACGCGGCTTCCGGGATCTCCCTCGGGGCCCGCGAGTGTGTCAAGATCATGACCGGCGCGATGGTGCCGACCGATGCCGACACGGTCATCCCCGTCGAGCAGACCAGCGGCTACGCCGAGCATGGCGCGCAGGTGACCTTTCACGCGATCCCGCCGGCCGGAGACAATGTTGCGCCCAAGGGCCAGGATCTGCGCGACGGGCAGATCGTTCTCTCCGCCGGGGCGCTGCTGCATGCGCAGGAGATCGCGATGCTGGCCTCGGTCGGACGGAGCCAGGTGCTCGTCTACGCGGGACCACAGATCGCCTTCGCCGCCACGGGGGATGAGCTGCGCGAACCGGGCGAGCCTCTCGTCGTCGGGTGCATCCGCAACTCGAATGCCTACTGTCTGGAGACGCAGATCCTCAATGCCCGTGCCGAGCCTCACTCCCTGGGCATCCTGCGCGACCGCGCCGATGAGCTGCGGGCGAAGATCGCCACCGGCCTCAAGCGCGACATCCTGATTCTCTCGGGTGGCGTGTCGATGGGCGAGCTCGACTTGATCCCACAGATCCTCGAGGAACTCGGGGTCCGCTTGTTCTTCCGCAAGTTGCGCGTGCGCCCCGGCCAGCCGACCGTATTCGGCGTCCGGCCGGAAGGGTGCGCTGCCGAGGGGGACGCCACGCCTTCTCCTTGCCCAACACTCGTCTTCGGACTGCCGGGCAATCCCATCTCGACGCTCTTCGCCTTCGATCAATACGTGGCGCCGGCGATCAGGATCTTCCGGCATCATCCCCGCAGCCTCGCCCCCCGCTACCGGGGCGAGCTTGCCGAGCCGGCGAGGAAGAAGAAACGGAGCAAGGACTTCCTGATGCTGATCGCCTGCCGAGCGGAGTGGCACACGGACAAGTTTCTGCTCACGCCGCTGCGCACACATGGGTCGGCCGATATCTTCGCGACGCGCGGAGCCAATGCCATCGGCTATCTGCCGGCCGGGATCCAGGTGGCGGAGGCGGGTACGATGATCGAATTCCAACATCTTTATGAACCTTAGCGGAACCTCCGCGGGGAGAGCGGAAGCGTGACGAACAGCAACCAGGTAAACAGCTCGGGACTGCCCACGGCAATACCGGAAGCCCCCAGTGGTCTTGGGACAATGCCCCGCGGCGAGCCGCGCCCAGCCGGAGAGGACGTTTGCATCCTCCACGACGCTCAGGGACGCCGGATCACCTATGTGCGTGTCTCCCTGACCGACCGCTGCAACTTCCGCTGCCGCTATTGCATGCCCACCGAGGGCATCCACAAGCTCGCCCACCGTGAGATGCTCTCTCTGGAGGAACTCGCCGCACTGATCCGCGTGCTGGTTGCCGAATTGGGAATCGAGAAGGTCCGGATTACGGGTGGTGAGCCGCTCATCCGCCGCGGCGTGATCGACTTCATCACCGCCATCGCCGCGATCCCAGGGCTGCGTGATCTCTCGATGACGACCAACGCCTACTACCTGGCCGGCATGGCCGAGGATCTCTATGCGGCAGGGATCCACCGGCTCAACATCAGTCTCGACACCCTGCAGCCCGAGCGCTTCGCGCACATCACGCTCGTCGATGGTCTGGCGCAAGTGCTCCAAGGCATCGAGCGCGCCCGGCAGATCGGCTTCTCTCCGATCAAACTCAATACCGTCATCACCCGGGAGAACCTGGACGAGGCGGCCGCCATCGTGCGCTTCGCCATCGCCCGCAATCTTCAGCCCAGATTCATCGAGCTGATGCCCAGCCACGAGGAGTGTGCCACCCAATTCGTTTCCGCTGATGAGCTCCGCAGCCACTTGGCGAGGGAATTCCATCTGGAGCCGGGCCCGCGCTCGAACGAGGTCACGACGCCCTCGAACGAAACCACCACGGGCTCGAACGAGACCACCACCGGCTCGAACGAGGCCACCCCGCGCTTGAGCGACGCGACCGGCGCCGCCGAATGCCACGCCGCCGCCCGCCTCTATCGCCTCGATGGAGGCGAGCACTGCTGCGGGTTCATTGCACCGATGACCCACCCCTTCTGTCATCTGTGCAACCGGATTCGGGTGCGTGGCGACGGCCACATGCTGCCGTGCTTGTCGGAAGATGTATACTACGACCTGAAGCCATACATCCGCCCGGAGCTGCGGGACCGTGAGTTGATCACCTACTTGCGCGAAGTGCTGGCGGTGAGCAAGGGCCACACGCCCGCGGCGCGGAGAATCCAGGGGATGTGGAGGATCGGCGGGTAGCCTCGATAAGCGGCAGGCCGACCGGGAACCGCACGACGCGAGGACCACGATGGCGATGAATTCGGATAAGAGCAGCCGGGATACCGGCGCCGTCCCGGCTTCGGAGTTTTCCCACCTTGACGACCGCGGCCGGACGCGGATGGTCGATGTCGGCGAGAAGACCGCCACGGCACGCTTCGCCCGCGCGGCGGGTGAGGTGCGGATGGCGCCAGAGACGATTGCGCGCCTGCACCGGCGTGAGATCGCCAAGGGCAACGTCCTGACGATCGCCCAGACCGCCGGAATCATGGCGGCCAAACGGACTTCTGAGCTGATTCCTCTCTGCCATCCGCTGCTTCTCGACCATCTGTCGGTTGAGTTCGAGGTTGCCGAGGACCGCGTGTTGATCGAATCTACCGTAAGGCTGACGGGAAGGACCGGCGCCGAGATGGAGGCCCTGACCGCCGTCTCGGTCGCGGCCTTGACGATCTACGATATGTGCAAGGCGATCGATAGAGGGATGACGATCTCCGCGATCCGCTTATTGGAGAAATCTGGCGGGCGCTCCGGGCACTTCCGCCGCCGCGGCGAGGGCGAACCCGAAAACACGGTTCATTGACCCACCGATTGAGACGCCACGAGAGAGGAAAGCAAGACCATGGGGAACAAGCGCAGGGGAAAGATCCTCGCCGTCTGCACGAGCAGCACTCGCGGTGTCGCCAAGACCCCCGTCGAGGAAATCGAGATCGTGGTCGGCTACGGGATCCGTGGCGACGCCCACGCCGGCCACCCCACGCGGCAGGTGAGCTTGCTGGCCGACGAGTCGGCGGAGGTGATGCGGCAGCGGGAAGTCGAGATCGGCCCGGGCGCGCTGGGCGAGAATGTCGTCACCCAGGGCATCGTGCTCAAGGATCTGCCCACCGACTGCATGCTGCGGATCGGCAAGGATGTCGCCCTCGTGGTCTCCGAGGTGGGCAAGCAGCAGCAAGAGCCGAACGCGATCCAGGCCGCTGTCGGCGACTCGATCATGTTGACCGAGGGGGTCTTCTGTCGCGTCATCGAGGGGGGGCGCGTCCGGCCGGGTGATCGGATCGAGGCTGCGCCGGCCGGAAACTCTGATTGAGCTGGGCGCCCGCCGCTTCACGAACCGACCCCAGCCACGGAGCAGCAACCGGCCACGGCCACGGAGCAGCAACCGACCCCAGTCACGGAGCAGCAACCGACCCCGGCCACGGAGCAGCAACGGAGTAGCGTGCAATGGCATTCTCCCTGGAGAGCCGACACTCCCATGCAACGGTGCTGGCCGTCTGCATTAGTGAGACTCGTGGTGTGCAGAAGACACCCGTCGATGAGATCGCTGTCGCCCTCGAGCATGGCGTCGAGGGCGACGCCCACGCCGGTGACTGGCACCGGCAGGTGAGCCTGCTGGCCGATGAGTCTGCCGAGATCATGCGCGCCAAGGGCGTCCCCGTCGGGCCGGGTGGATTCGGTGAGAACATCGTCACCCGCGGCATCGAGGTCAAGGAGCTCCCGCTCGGCACCAGGGTTCGAGTCGGCGAAACGGCGGTGCTCGAGGTCACGCAACTCGGCAAGACCTGCCACACGCCCTGCGCGATCGGCCGACTGGCCGGTGAGTGCATCATGCCCGTTGAGGGGGTCTTCTGCCGCGTGCTCAACGCCGGCAAGATCCGGGCTGGAGATCGGATCGACGTCGTGGCACGTCCCGCGGGAGATCCTGCGGAGCCTGCGGCCCGGGGTGGTTCAGACCAGGCTGGTTTAGGTAACTCCTCGCCGGCTGCGTTTCACACCGCCGTTCTAGTGCTCAGCGACTCCCGATCCGATGGTCGCCGGGAGGAACTCGTCATTCCCGCCTGCCGGGAAGTTCTGCAAGGCACTGCCTTCGAGATCACCGAGACCCAGGTTCTACCCGATGAAGAGGCACAGATTGCGGACACGCTGCGCGCCCTCGTCGCTCGCGGCGACATCGCTCTCATCCTGACCTCGGGAGGCACCGGTCTCGCGCCCCGCGATCGCACGCCGGAGGCGACCCGGGCGGTGATCGAGCGCGAGGCTCCCGGCTTCGCTGAGCTCCTGCGACTAAAGGGCCTCGAGAAGACCCCGATGGCGGTGCTGACGCGGGGGATCGCGGGCACCGCGGGTCACTGCCTGATCATCAATCTACCGGGCAGTCCGAAGGCGGTCCGGGAGGGCCTTGAAGTTCTTTTGCCCATCTTGCCGCACGCGCTGGAGACCCTGCTCGGGCGGGCGAGCGAGTGTGCCAGCCTGCGGAATACGCGCGGAGACAGGCGGACCGAACCCCAATGATTCCGGGTTCGCTCGACAAGCAAGTGCCCGCAGGTGTTGCCAGGGCCACCGCCCCCCCCCAGAATGGAGGTGCACGATGCCGCCGCACAGAGTCGATTTCTCAAGTCTTGCGTGGGAGTCGCCCATGCCGGGTGTCCGCCAGAAGATGGTCCAGGATGAGTCGCGCCGACTCCGCCTCGTGGAGTACTCGTCTCAGATGGAGCCGCACTGGTGTGAGAAGGGCCACTTCGGGTACATCCTCGACGGCCGCTTCGAGCTGGAATTCGACGAGGGCAAGACGATCTTCGAGCCTGGAGACGGGGTCTTTATCCCCGACGGCCACGCGCACCGCCATCAAGCCAGGGTGCTCTCCGACAGCGTGACCGTCGTGTTCGTCGAGAGCGTCTAATCACCCGGAACGCCGGCCCTCGCCTGATCAGCGTGGCCGGCGGCAGTCGTTCATCGGGATCGATACCCGCATCCCCGGTCGCTATTGCCCGCCGCTCTCCGCGTGCCATACTGGGTGTCGTTCAGGATCCCTTGGATGGACAGGAAGGAGCTTCAGGATGCCCCAGGCGTGGGACGCAGGAGAGATCGCCAATCAGCGGCGCTGGGACGAGCTCGCCCCGGTCCATGCTAAATCCTATGAGGAGATCCAGCTTCTCCGAGATGGCGGGATCTCCCTCGATGAGATCGAGCTCGCCGACCTCGGCGCTGTCTCCGGCAAGACGCTGCTGCACCTTCAGTGTCACCTCGGCACCGACACCCTGTCCTGGGCGCGCCGCGGTGCTCAGGTAACGGGTGTCGACTTCTCCCGGCGCTCAATCGACTACGCGCGGCAGCTGCAGGCGGAACTCGGTCTGCGCGCAACCTTCATCGCGGCGAATGTCTACGATCTACCCGACGTCTTGCACGAGCGCTTCGATATCGTCTATACGTCTCGCGGCGTCCTCTGCTGGCTGAAGGACTTGACCCAGTGGGGTCGACTCATTGCGCGATACCTGAGGCCGGGTGGGATCTTCTATCTCCTGGAATCACATCCCATCTGCAACATCTTCGAGGACACCCAGCCGGGGCCCTTGAAGATCGCCCACCCGTACTTCCACACGCCGGAGCCGACGATCTGGGATGACGATACGCCCGACTACGCAGACAGCGCCTACATCCCGCGGAATCCCTCGCACGAGTGGACCTGGTCACTGAGCGATGTGCTCAACGCGTTGCTCCAGGCGGGACTCCACCTGGAGGCGATGCACGAGTACGAGCATCTCTTCGACCGTCGATTCCCGGATATGGTCCCGTGCGGAGATCGTTCCTACCGCCTGCCCCAGTATGCCGGCAAGCTGCCGCTGCTCTTCACCGTCAAGGCCCGTCTCCTCAAGGCACCGGCCAGATGAATCCGCCCCGGCTTCGGAACGCGACCACTTGCTCCAGGCTCTGTCGCGCCTTGCGTTCGACCGCCTCATCACTGTTGAACGCGTTGTGCGGTGTCAGGATGACATTCGGATGGCGGGAAAGCGCGAGAATCGCCTGCACCTCCCGATCGTCACTTCGCTTTCCGGTCCGCAGCGAGATGGCCAGCTCGCTTTCTCGATTGTAGACGTCGAGCCCCACGCCGCCCAGATGTCCCTCTTCCACCGCGGCGAGCAGGTCGACCGTCGGCGACATCTCTCCGCGTGCAATGTTCACGAAGACCGCCCCCCGAGGCATGCGATGCAGCCGGGTCACATCGAAGTAGCCGGTGTTCTCAGGGGTCAGATTCATCGAGCAGACCACAACGTCGGCGCGAGGCAGCGCCTCCTCGATCATCTCGTAGTGCACGAACTCGTGTCGTTCGGCCAGATCGACCCCGATTACGGTCATCTCGAGTCCGCAACCGATCTTGACTAACTCGGAACCGATGTTGCCGACACCAACAACGACGAGCGTCTTCCCGGCGCACTCCCGGCCGGTCAAGCCGTCACGGTTGAATTCACGGAAGCGCTCTAGCTGCAGCGGCAACCGCCTCAGCAACACCATCCACAGCATCATCGCCTGCTCGGCCACGGCGCGGCTGCAGTAGAGCGGCAGGTAGCCCGCGGCGGGAACTGCGGCAGAGCCCGGGACTGGTCCGGCGGACGAGCCGGGTGAGGAAACAGACCGCCCTGGAAGGGAAGTGGTAACGGAGTCCGCGGAGCCACCTACTCCTGGGGCCCCTTCATCGCTGTCGAGATAGCGCCTGAGATGATCGAAGCCGGTGGTGCGCGAGAGGATCGCGCCTAGCTTCATCTTCCATGCGGCAGGCAACCGCGACTGCGTGCGCACACTGATGAACGCCGCTGGCGGATCCTGATCGCCCGACTCTTGCACGGTCTTCCACGTGTAGCCTGCCCGAATCTCGGGGGGCAGCAACTTCTTCAGCCAGACAGCTTCTTCCTCGAAAACCTCGTAGAAGTAGACGTCGAACATCTCGCCTCGCCTGCCTCCGGCGCGGCGCCGCCTCCGGCCCCGCGGACCGCTTCTCGTCTTCGACGAAACCGAGTTCCACAAGTCGCCCGGCGAGCGCACCCTCGGCCCGGGGGTCGGTGCGCCGGGTGATGTCGCCACTTCAGCCGCCCCGATCCTCAGCGATCCGCGGGCGAACATCAAGGGCTCGCGCAGGGCGCGAGGCCGCCCGCTAACGTTCCCCGCCGATTGTCATCGGCGGCTGTCGCTGCCGTCAGCGGCTTGTCCGCTCAATCGCCGGGACCTATACTGTTCCAGCACCGGAGATGCCTGGAATCTCTCGCAAGGACAGAATGCGAGACGGCGCACGTACCACGCTAGGAAGGTAACACCTCCCTGGGTGGGAGCCGGGGTAACCATGGACTATCAGCTTCCCATCTTCTGGGTCATCTTCCGGCCCATCCGCCGGCCGGCCCATTCCCGCTGGGCCTACGCCGCGGTGCTGACCAAACCTTACGCGGTCGGCTATGCGGGAGACTGGTCATGAATCCCGACACAGACCCCACAGTCCCTGGAAAGGACAGGCCCGCAGAGCCGGCGGAAATGGGGGCGCGACGCGCAGGCACCGTTCCCTCCCGCCCCACCGGCCGCGAGCTGCCCAGGATCGAACTGCCCCTTGCCGATGACACCATCAGCCCTGAGGCCTTCTCCGGACGGCTTGTTAACCTCTGTCTACGCATGCAGTTGCCCGGCCTACCCCGCAAACGCCGCGATCGCGCGATCTTGTTGAAGAGCATCACCATCCTGCTCGATCCCGGGAAGCGCTACACGCAACGCGAATTCGACGAGGTGCTGAAATCCTGGCTTCACGAGATCGGACGCCGGCTCGAGACCGACCATGCTGCCCTGCGGCGGCATCTCGTCGATGCCGGCTTTGTCCGCCGTACGCCCGACGGCAGTGCGTATCAGATCGAATCCAGCAGCCGGGTCCGAGTCGCTTTCGCGGGCGAGGTCGATGCACTCGACGTGCGTGCGATCATCGCTGCCGGGGCGGCCGACATCGAGGCCCGGAGACGCGCGCATGCTCGTCGACAAGAGGAGGAGAAGCATCCGCCATCACGATAGCGCCGTGTAGCGCCGGATCGTGAGGGCTCGCTGACGTCTTCCATCCCGTGCGGGAGGAGTATCGTTGGGGTTCGGGATTCAGATGTTTCGATCAAATGCCTGAGCGTAGGATGGCCATGCAAGGCCCCGCACTCGTCGACGGGAGGCAGCTCGTGCGCGTTCGCGTCCATGGCAAGACCGGCCCCTGGGTCATCGTGCTGCATGGAGGCCCGGCGGCGGTCGGAGAGGCCGCCCCGATCGCCCGCGGCCTCTCCGGCGACTTCCGCGTCCTCGAGCCATGGCAACGCGGCAGGGGCGCGGAACCACTGACCGTCGCTCGCCACATCGCCGATCTCCATGATCTGATCACGACCCGACCGTACGACACTGGCCCGGCCCTGGTAGGCGAATCGTGGGGGGCGATGCTGGCGCTCGCCTTTGCGGCAGCCCATCCGCGCGCCGCGGGCCCGTTGGTGCTGGTCGGCTGTGGAACGTTCGATACGGTCTCGCGCGCGCGGATGAAGGCGATCCTGGCCGAGCGCAGCGATGCCCGTCTGCGCCGCCGCCTGGAGCGCCTGCCCGAAGAGTGCGCCGACGAAGGGGAACGGCTCGCCCGGCAGTATGAACTGATCCAAGGCCTCTATGACTACGACGCCCTACCCAAGGAAGAGGAAGACGAGGGACCGGGCGAGATATTCGACGCTCGGGCCCACGCCGAGACCTGGGAGGACATGCTGCGTCTTCAGGAAGAGGGCCTCTACCCGGCGGCATTCGCGGCAATCCGATCTCCGGTTCTGATGCTCCATGGCGCCTACGACCCCCACCCCGGACCGATGATTCGCCGGAGTCTCGAGCCCCACATCCCGCAGCTCGAGTATCACGAGTGGGAGCATTGCGGGCACAGTCCCTGGCGCGAGAGACTCATCCGCGACGAGTTTTTCGCCCTGTTGCAGTCGTGGCTCAGGAAGCGCCTGGCACCCGGTACGACCGCCACTTAATCTCTGCGCGGTGGCGTACAGATAGACGAGGAACTGTGGGATGGAGATCAGGCCTATGCAGCGCGGCGAGTTGCTCGAGATCTGGACCATCGACCGCGCCGAACTCGTCGAGATCGCGCCGCGTTGATCCCGGGGGACGACCCCCGGGCGAAACCGCGGCGGCACCGGGACTCGGCATCCGCTGCGGCCCGCGCTTCGCCGCGAAGGAGACCGATGGGCGGCTACTACACCGAGAAGCTCTCCGCCGAGCGCCTGCGAGAAGTCTATGCCATCGGATCTCCGGCGGTGCAGGCCTACCTGCAGGGCGAGATCGACTTCGTGCGCGAACGGATGCGCCCGGGTGATCGCATCCTCGAGCTGGGCTGCGGCTATGGGCGCGTGCTGGAAGCGCTGGCGTCCGGTGGGGCGCGTGGAGCGGGATCCGCGGGTTGCGCGGTCGAAGACTCGGCGCCCACCGGATCCAGGCTGTGGGGCATCGACACCTCGCTGGCCAGTTTGAAACTCGCGCGCCGATCACCTGGCACCGCCGGAGTGCGTCTGGCGACGATGGATGCCGGCCGACTCGGCCTCCGCGACGGCGTCTTCGATCTCGTCGCGTGCATTCAGAACGGCATTTCGTCCTTCGCCATCGATCCCCTGACGCTCATGCGCGAGGCGGTCCGCGTCACCCGCGCCGGCGGCCAGGTGCTCTTCTCCAGCTATGCCGCCCGCTTCTGGCCCCACCGGCTCGCCTGGTTCGGAGCCCAGGCTGCCCGGGGGCTCTTGGGCGAGATCGATGATCAGGCGACCGGTGATGGCGTCATCGTCTGCAAGGATGGGTTCCGGGCCACGACGCTCACGCCCGAGGACTTCCGCCGCCTTGCCGGCGCGCTTAGCACCCTCGCCGAGATCCGGGAGGTGGCAGACTCGAGTCTCTTCTGTATCTTGTCGGTAGATTGATCTTCAGCGAAGCCAAAGGAAAGAGATCCCGCAACATGATAACCCAGAGGAGAAACCGTCGCATGTTGGCGCCAACAATCGTGATGGCGGTCATCACCATCGCACTGGTCATCGTGGGCTACTCGCGGGGAGCAGGCGAGCACATCGCGGGTCTGCGGATCGGTTGGAGCATGACCATTCAGATCCTACCGCTTCTGGTGCTGGCCTTCGCGGTCGCCGGGATGGTGCAGGTGCTCGTCTCCCAAGAGCTGATCTCGCGCTGGGTGGGCGAATCGGCGGGCCTGCGTGGCATCTTGCTGGGATCGCTCGCCGGGGGCCTGGCGCCAGGTGGACCATACGTCAGCTTGCCTCTTGCCGCGGGGTTGATGACCTCGGGTGCCGGCATCGGAACGATGGTCGCCTTTCTCACCGGATGGTCCCTGTGGGCCTTTGCGCGCCTCCCGATGGAAATCGGCATCCTGGGATGGAAACTGACCGCCGCCCGGCTGGTCTCGACCCTGATCTTCCCCCCTCTGGCGGGGATCATCGCGCAGACACTCTTTGGACGGGTGAAGTGACGCGGCGCGAGGCCTCCTGCATCGCGGCTTCGACGGCGGAGAACTCCCTCGCGCCGCGTCTAAGGGCGGCAAGGCGCTCGTAGATCTCGGGGCTGGCGAGACCGGCCGCCAGAGCGGCTTCCAGCACGCGCAGGGCGCCCGCGGCATCCCCGCGCCGACTGCAGACCTCGGCAAAGCGCAAGTGAGGGTCCGCGAACTGCGGATCGATACTCGCCGCCTTGTGCAGCGCCGCTTCCGCAGCATCCAGATCGTCTCGAGAGAGCGCGGCCATACCGACGCGCAGGTGGGAGCGCGCCGCCAGCCGCCGATTGTAGGCGGGCAGCGTCTCGCGCGGACTCGGCAGGCCCAGGGTGACGCCGCGCGCCTCCCGGGAAAACCCCCACAGCGCCACCGAGTCCTCCTCTGCAACGGCGCTCTCGGTGTTCGCGGCCGGCGCAGACCCCGACCTCGTGACATACCCGAGGCTGCGGAGGCGCTCCTCCTGCTCGGGTGACATGGCGACCCGGCCGGCAGCATGCGCGTCACGGGAGCGGGCGGCGAGGCCGACGGCATCCATCAGGCTGCAGAGGGAGTCCCGGACCTGGGGAAGCCGGACAGCAAGGTTGTGTCGCTCACCAGGGTCCGCAACGAGATCGTAGAGTTCGGGGTCGGGACCGGTGACGAGCTTCCAGCGTTCGGTGCGCAGGCCGCGCTGCTCGCACCAGTTGTGGGAGAGGCGCGGCCGCAGCGTCTCCAGGTAGGCAACACGCCCGAAGGAACCCCCCGCGGGCATGTACGCCAGTTCGTTCCCGCCGGCCGGTGACACCCCCGGGAGCAGGTGGCCGACGCAATCGTCGGGCGTTGTCAGGCCGGCGATCGCGCAAATGGTCGGTGCGATGTCGATCGTGCGCACGACCTCGGCCACCCGCTGCCCGGAGCGGATCCCCCGGCCATGGAGGATCAGCGGCACACGGACCAATTCGTCGAAGAGAAGGAAACCATGGAGCTCTTCCTCGTGGTCACCGAGCCCCTCGCCATGGTCACCGACTACGACCGTGAGCATCTCCCGCGGTGACCACGCCACCCGCAAACCGGCAAGAAGGCGCCCGATCTCTGAATCGGTGAACGCGATCTCACCGTCATAGAGATTGTGGGCATAGGCTCGGCGGAAAGCGGGCGGCGGGTCCCGGGGCAGATGGGGGTCGAAGAGATGCAGGCAGAGGAAGAGATCCTCGCCGCGGTGATCGAGCGCCCACGCCAACGCCTGGTCGACGGTGTCGTTGGCGCGGCGTTCGATGCCCTGGCGGGCTACGTCTAGGGCATCGATGACCGGGTCGTAGATCGTGAAGGGAGCGCCGAAGTCATCGTCATAGACTTCGAATCCTTGGTCGAGACGGTGCTCGCGGCCCAAGACTCCGGCCGAGACAAACGCCCCGGTGCGGTAGCCGGCCTCCGCGAAACGCTCGCCCACGGTGCACCAGGCATCGCCGAGTTGGTAGGCCCCGTTGTCGCGGATCCCGTGCTGCACCGGATAGGCGCCGGTCATGATCGAGGTCACCGAGGGCAGGGTGACGGGGGCGGCCGTGATCGCCTGCGCATAGAGCGTACCCTCGCGCGCGAGCTGGTCGAGGTGGGGAGTCTCGATGGCGTCATGTCCATAGCAGCCCAGATGGTCGGCTCGCAACGTGTCGATGATTATCAGGACGACCAGGCGCGGCTGCGGCCGCCCGGCCGAGGCAGCGAGCAGCGCGACCACCGCCAGCGCGGCGATCGCAAGGCCGATGATCTTCATGTGTCGCATGGTCTCGGCTCGCGCACGAATTCCTGGAGGAGCTGTGATGCCCGGCGGCCATTCGGCCGGATGGGGGGCGATCCGGGTGACGCCGCTGCCGATCAGCCCGCGCCATGGCACAGTCATTTCCGTATCCGCAAGTAGCGTGCCCGAACGGCGCGGCGAGGGGCCGAACCGAGTATTCCGCTGAGGGGCAGGCCCGAAGCGGCAATGGACTCATGTCGTGTTGGTTACATCTCCCGCCCGGGTCGCCGGAGGCATCGCTTCCGCTGAGCTGGAGCGCTCGTCCGCAGAGGTGTGTAAGGAAACTTGCGAGAGCCCTGGCAAGAACTTTGATGGACGACAAGCAGCTTCATACCGCTCCCACCGCAACGGCCTCATCGTCCGCCGCCACATCGCCCGTGTCTCTTCGTGCCACCGCCTCGGCCTCCGCCGCCACATCGCCCGTGTCTCTTCGTGCCACCGCCTCGGCCTCCGCCGCCAGATCGCCGGCGCCTCCCCGTGAACCCGCCTCGATGCCCGCGCCACCTCATTCCCTGCAACCTCGGCCTCCCCTGCCTCAGCGCCCGGCTGCCCGGGTGGCCGTTTTCCGCCATGGAGAGAATGCGCGGAACCGCCACTGCCCAAGCCTATTAGTCTCTCCAGTGAGCTGAGTGTCTGAGTGCGGCCGCGGAGTGGTAGTGCCTGCGCTTGTGTTCAAGCATCTGGAAGAGCTATACTTAAGCCGCAGTGAGTGGCGGCGAGAACCGTCCACTTGCTCGGATCGGAGAACGGAGCATGATCAGAAACACGCACTTTGCTTGCACCAGTCTCGTTGCTCTGCTGGGGATCGTCGGTGCCTGGGGCGCCATCTTCCCCGCAAACGCACAGATCTGCCTCTATCTCGATTTCGACGAAGACCAGAATCCCTGGACGCTACGGACCGAGACCGAGAACACGTCCGAGACGATCAAGTTCGTCCTCGAGGTCCCCGCCACGCCGCCTACTGATCGTCACTTCATCATGATGATGGGCGAGGGATGCTGCAATGACCTCGAGAACATCGGCTGGTATGGCATGCGCGCCGACTGGGAGACCCTCGAGTTCAATCCGGCTTATGTCGACTCGTTCGGCTATGAGCTTCCGACCTGCCTCGATTGCTGTGCCTGGATTATCCAAGGCCACTTCGCCGCCGATGCGGCCATCAGTCCCGGCGAACGGGTCTTCTTCGGCCAAGTCGAAGCCGAGGCGAACTGCAACCCCGTGCCTTCGCCCCCCTGCGACCCATCCCACGACCTGACGGTCGGCTTCGAGCTCGAGGATGGCCAGGAGTGCGAGAACTCCGAAGCGGTGGTGAGCTTCCGCTGTCCGGCCAGCGCGACATCGGTCGAGAGCTGGAGTCGCATCAAGACGCTTTTCCAGTAGCTTCGCCCGCCGGCCGCAACAACGCTCCCTACCTCCCCAGCTCGGGGAATACCCTCTGATCGGCCCCCGATCCGACGACCACCCTTCGCCTTCAGACCCCCTCCCGCCTTCAGACTTCCTCTCCCCTTCGGACCGCCTCCTGCGCCCGCGCCCTTGCTCGTAGACAGATCGCCAGGCGCCCGGTAGGGTTGGATCCAACGTGCCCAGCACAGCGATAATGATCATCAGCCCAAGGATGTAGACCATGGATGCGATGCCGTCGGCCGGCAGTGGCGGTCAGTGGCGGAGGACGCCGGCAGACCGTGTCGGTGAGCAAAACGGCCGCCCGGGCGCTGAGGGGCCTGGGCGCAGCAGGCTCCATGATCGGATCCATGATCTGCTCGCCCTGATTCCCCGGGGTCGTGTCGCCACCTATGGGCAGCTCGCGGCCCTCGTGGGTGATTGCACACCCCGCATGGTCGGCTATGCGATGGCGGCCGTGCCCTTCTATGTGAAGATCCCCTGGCACCGGGTGATCAACAGCCGGGGGAAGGTCAGCGTCCGGCGGAGGGAAGGGGATGAAGACGATCAACGGAGACTGCTCGAGGCTGAGGGATTGACCTTCGATGCGCGCGGCCGGCTCGATCTGGCGCGCGTGCAGTGGGCCGGCCCGACGGCGGCACAATGGGTTCGGCTCGAGAAGCAATGGAGGAAGGGGGGGGTGTCCGGGAGCGACCGAAACTCCCGGCAAAGCTGGGTAGTCCCGCCAGAGACGCGTGGCGCCGATCGCAATCGGCCTGAATGGAGGAATCGACATGTGGGGGATTGGCGAGATGCTGATGATGTTTCCGGCCATCTTCGTCGGGCTGACTTGGATCGGGGTTCTGATCTTCGTGATCACCCTCGCCGTTCGCTTCGTCAGGGCTGTCGAGAAGATCGCGGAGAAGTTCGAGGCTCGATGAGTTCGGCGGAGCCCCTGCTGCGGCGCCTGCGGGGCCCGGCGGCCACGGAATGCCGGGCCGCAGCAGCGTCGAGAGACCCCACCCTCGGGCTGGCCAACAGCCGCAATACCGTTTATGGTTGTTCTGCCACTGCCCATCGGTGATCGGTACGTAAGGGACGCGCTGTAGACGACCGGCTGGACCGCATTCCTTCTTCCCAGCCGGCACGGTGGAGACGAGAAGATGGACACCGCATTCGCCGAGGAACTGCCCTGCTACCGGCGATTGTCGGATCGCCTGGTCACCGCTGGTCAGCCGACCGCCCGCCAGATCGCCGCCCTCGCCCCGGCGGGGTTCGATGTCGTGATCAACTTGCTCCCCGAGCGCAATCGCCTATTCCTCCGCGAAGAAAAAGAACTGGTTCACACGCTCGGCATGCAGTACATCCCCATCCCCGTTGTCTGGGCGAAGCCGACCCTGAACGATCTGGAGCGTTTCTTCGATTGTCTCGACGAGTATCGCCCCCGGCAGCTCTTCATTCACTGCGCCGAGAACAAGCGGGTCTCCGTCTTCGTCGCCCTCTATCGTATCCACCGCCTGGGCTGGCAACCGGCCCGGGCGCTGCGCGAGGTCCATCGGATCTGGCAGCCGAACACCGCCTGGATGAAGTTCATCGAGCGCGCGCTCCAAGACGCCGGCCTCGCGACGCGCTGAAAGGAGGATCTATGTTCGTTCCCATGGCGACCCCGTCTCAGGCCTCCGCGGCGGCGATGGAGCTGGGACAGAAGCTGGTCAATGTCATCGAGGAGTACCGCCGGCAACATCCCGGCATGACCGGTGAGGATATTCGCCTCGCGCTGCGGATCGCCAGCCAGCACAGCGCCGGCGCCTCCCAGCGGATCCGCATGCTCACCATCCTTACCATCGGTCTGCTGGTCGCGGGGCTGCTCGCCTTCTTGATGATCGCCCAGCGTTGAATGGTCGGCCAAGGGAATCGATTGCCATGCACGATGCACGGGGACGACGCCTGCCGGTTGTCGGCATCATGGGGTCGGGAACCCACGACCACGGCGAGCGGGCCGCTCCCCTCGGAGCCTGGCTCGCCGGCCAGGCCGTACACCTGCTGACCGGCGGCGGCGGCGGCGTGATGGAGGCGGTGAGTCGCAGCTTCTGTCAGACCCTTCCCCGCCGGGGACTCTGCATCGGCATTCTTCCGGCAGCCGCGCCCGGCGCTGCTGCTGTGCGAGACGCGCGCACCTCGGCCCCGGGGCCCGCACCACCACCACCAGCGGATCCAACGATGCGGCGAATCGACTACCCCAATGCGTTCGTCGAACTTGTCATCCGCACGCATCTCCCCTATAGCGGCGAGCGCGGCACCGACCCGCTTTCGCGCAATCACATCAATGTGCTCAGCGCCGATATCATTGTTGCCATGCCGGGGTCTGCCGGGACCGCCAGCGAGGTGCACCTGGCGGCGCGCTACGGGCGTCCCTTGATCGCCTATCTCGAACACCGCGGCGAGATCCCGGGACTCCCCGCGGAGACGCCGGTGACCGGCGAGCTGGATGCGGTCAAGGCGTTCATCCGGAACCATCTGGCTGCGCTTCCCGGCGCAGGCCCACCGCACCACTAGTCGGCCGGTTCCTAGCGATTGAGACGAGGAGCGAATGGCCGAGGTCATGATCGGCATGCACGCCCGCGCATGGTTGAACCGCCGATGACCGGCAAGCTCCTGAAGTACGATGCGTTGCTTCTATTGGCGGCCTTCATCTGGGGGCTCGCCTTCGTCGCCCAGCGTGCCGGGATGGCCCACGTGGGGCCCTTCACGTTCAATGCGGTTCGCTTCGCCCTCGGGTGCCTGGTGCTCGTTCCCCTGGGGGCGGCCGGTCGGCGCCGCGCCACCGCCGCGAACTCCGGATCGAGCGCCGGCGACGCTTCCGCACCGGCGGCGGGGACCATCTCCCGCCGTATGCTGATCGTCGGAGGCGGATTGACCGGCGTGGCGCTCTTCCTGGGTGCCTCGCTGCAACAGGCCGGATTGGTCTACACGACGGCCAGCAAGGCGGGGTTCATCACCGGGCTCTATGTCGTCTTCGTTCCCCTGCTCGGTCTCCTCTGGCGCCAGGTGCCTTCCTGGAAGGGCGGTCTGGGAGCAGCACTCGCGGCGATCGGGCTCTATCTCCTCAGCATCTCCGGGCGTCTGACGATCGCGCGCGGCGATGCCCTGGTCCTGGCAGGCGCCTTCGTCTGGGCAATTCACGTTCTGTTGATCGGTCGTTTCTCGGGCCGGATCGGCCCCCTGCGCTTGGCCGCGATCCAGTACACGATCTGCTCGCTGCTCAGCCTGATCGCCGCCTTGACGACCGAGACGATCACCCTCGCCGGTCTCCGCGGCGCTGCCGTGCCGATTCTCTACGGCGGCCTCTGCTCAGTCGGCCTTGCCTACACGCTGCAAGTGATCGCCCAGCGCCGCGCCCCCCCGGCACATGCGGCGATCATTCTCAGCCTGGAGGCGGTCTTCGCCGCCCTGGGCGGCTGGGCGCTGCTGAACGAGAGCCTCTCGACGCGCAGCCTCGCCGGTGGTGGATTGATGCTCGCCGGAGCGCTGCTCTCCCAGTTCGGCCTGCCCCCCGAGCGCGCAATTGACGATTCCCCCGCCGGGGACTAGCATGAAGGGGGAAGCTTGGCGGCAGGCAAAAGCCACGGGGGCAGAATGCGCAAGCGCGGCCAGACGAAGGGGATCTTCTGTATCGAGGGGCTGTGGGACTCCGATCTGCGGGTGACCTCCACCGTACGGCCGCTCCTCGAACTCCTGCGACTGAACGAGGGGGTCAACCACATCCATCGCGAGTACGCGACGCGTGACGAGTTCGAATTCTATGTCCGCAAGTGGGCGCAGAAGAAGTACGAGGCCTATCCGATTCTCTATCTGACGACGCACGGCATGGAGGGCGGCCTCCTCCTAGAGGGTGAGTTCTACTCGATCGAGCAGTTCTCCGCCCTCCTCGAGGGCAAGTGCGCCAATCGCGTGATCATGCTCTCTTCCTGCAGCACGCTGAAGACCACACCCCAGCACCTGACCGAGATCTTGACCAAGACGGCCGCGCTCGCCGTCTGCGGCTACCGTGTGGATGTCGACTGGATGCGCTCGACCGCCTTCGAGCTGCTCCTCTTCTCCCGTCTACAAGATAGCGAGTTCTCGGGGCGCGGCGCCGAGGCGATCCAGAAGGAAGCCACGGAGATCGCCAAGGCATTCGAGGATCTCGAATTCAAGATGGTCGCCAGTCGGGATTGTGCGAAGTAGTCTGCCGGCCAACGAGACCGATCACGCCGCCCGCCGCTACCGAGCAGGTCGACCGATGATGAAGCCAAACGTGGCAGAGTTCCGCTTCTACGAGGAGTTGAACGACTTCCTCTCGGCGCCGCGGCGCAAACGATCCTTCGAGTACGGCTTCCAAGGGGATCCGGCGATCAAGGATGCCATCGAGGCCCTGGGCGTTCCGCACACCGAGGTCGATCTCGTTCTGGTCAACGGCGTCTCGGTCGACTTCAGCTACCGCCTGCAGCCGGGTGACCGGGTGGCCGTCTATCCCGTCTTCGAGGCCCTCGACATCGCTCCGGTGACACGGTTGCGTCCACAACCCCTGCGGCGCACGCGCTTCGTCCTCGATGTCCACCTCGGAAAGCTCGCCCGCTTGCTGCGCCTCCTCGGCTTCGACGCTGGCTACCAAAGGGACTGGGACGACCGCGAGATCATCCGCCGGGCACGTGAGGCCCAGGCGATCATTCTGACCCGTGACCGGGGCATCTTGAAGAACCGCGCTGTGACTCACGGGTACTGCGTGCGCTCCAGCGACCCATGGCGGCAGATCAGCGAGGTGTTCAAGCGCTTCGACCTGCGCGGCAGCATCCGGCCCTTCACGCGCTGCAGCGCCTGCAATGGCATCATCGAGCCGGTGGCGAAGACGGAGATCCTCGAGCGCCTGCCGCCCAAGACCCGCCGTCACTACGATGAGTTCCATCGTTGCCGGACCTGCGATCGAATCTACTGGAAAGGCTCCCACTATGCGGCGCTCAGGGAGCGGCTCGCGACGGCCCTCGGTCTCCCCAAAGGCCGGCACCCCGACTTGCACGCCTGAGCCACAGGGCTTGCTCCGCGAGAGCCGCCGGTGAGCGTCGGGGCACGATGGGCTCGGCGGGATGTGCCCGCCGCGCCCATCGTGCCCTGACGCTCGCGGGAGTTGGCCAAGACCAAGCACTGCGGCCCAAGATGCAAACGGGGGCGCGGCACTCACGCGCCGCACCCCCGTAGTCGCTTCCCCCGCCGTTGCCGGGGCGAACCAGATACCACCCGCCGACCCGCGGCTCCCCGCCGCGGGCGCGGATGATGCGCTCTAGTTGAGCACCATCATCTTCTTCGTCAGCGTCTCGCCATCGCTTTTCAACCGGTAGAAATAGACCGCGCTGGAAACCGGGTTGCCTTCACTGTCGGTACCCTGCCAGACGGTCTGGTAGCTGCCGGCCTTGAGATCGCCCGAGACGAGCGTCTTCACCCGCCGGCCGGTGACGTCGAAGACCGCCAGGTCGACCGGACCCGCCTGCGGCAGATCGAAACGAATCGCCGTCTGGCGATGGACCGGGTTCGGGCGATTCGCCCAGAGGGCGAGCACGCCCGGCAACGACTCATCGCCGACAGCGGCCGGGGCGGCATGGGTCATCCGGACGCACCACTCGTCGACCGTTCCGGTATCGTAGCTGGCATGGTCGATCACCATCACCTTCCAGAGACCATCCGTCGACTCACCGATGTAGTCGTCCAGATCGCCCGCGGGGTCCAGATCGGCCGGATACCAGCCGGACAGATTGTCCGTCGAGCCGCCCGACCGATCGTGCAGCATGACCCGCGTGCCCGCGGGCGAGGTCAGCTCGACCGTCAGATCACCAATGTATGTGTGGGTGATGTCCATGAAGACCTGCACGGCCGAGATCGTCGAGCCGACGTAGAACATCATCGCATCATCGGCACCGCCCGGATCGTTGTCCGGGATGGCGAGATTGGGACGCTCGCAGTGCTCCGCCTGATAGACCACGGTCAGTAGGAAGTCGACTCCGGTCAAGTCCTCCCCCTCGCTGAGCATCACTTCCTCGTTCCCTACCGACCACCCACCCTTAGTCGCCCTGATCGTATAAGGGCCGGCATACAGACCCGGAAGCGTGTACTCGCCCAGGACATTGGTGTAGTCCGACCCGCCGCCGGGGATCGCCTCGACCTTCACACCCGAGTGATCCGACTCACCCGCCAAGTGGACCGTGCCGGAGACCGAGCAGTCGCCGATCTCGGGGGTCATCAGCCAGGTGACGGTGTTCTGCAGCAGCAGCGGACGCACGCCGGCATCCATCATCGAGTAGTTGAAGGCAAACAGCACGAATTGGCCACCCGCGGGCGCCGGATTCGCATCGTAGGCAATCACGCTGGCATCAGAGGGGTGGTCAGTCCAGGAGCCGACGATTGCCGCATCGGCCGTCGGCACGAGCGCGTCTTGGTCGCCATAATCGTTAGAGGAGACGGTAATCGGCCCCGCGATCACATTGGGCACACTCATCACGTAGTGTCCCGCATCGGCGACGGTCACGTTGCCGCCGTTGTCGGAGTTCCAATCCGTCACGTGCAGCACGGCCGCAGCGAACTCCGGATCGCCGCCGTATGATGATTGCCAGTCATAGCCGACTTCCCCACCCTCGACGAGCAAGTGCCCGCCAGCGAGGACGAAGTCCTCGAGGCTGTTGCGAAAATCGACATCATCCAACGTGAAAACGTTGTCGCCGCAAGAGACGACCAGCAGATCGTAGTTTTCCCACATCAGGGGATCGGTCGCGGCCATCGTCTCAAGGGTCGCCGTATAGCCGAGATTCTCGAGATCGGTCATCAGATCGGCGACCGCCTTCGTGGGCTCGCGCGTGCAAGCGGGAGCGATGACCTCACCGGTCTTCGGATCGCGCTTCGCCTCGCGGTCGGCGCGCTTCGCCGAATCGTCGATCACGAGCAGGTCCCCGATCGTCTCCTCTAGCTCGAAGTTCATCGGGTGAACCGGCTGATCGATGGTGACGTTGGTCGTCACCGGGATGTGGTGCCAGGCCTTGACGTTCATCACGTATTCGAAGTAGGGCAGCGACGGCGTCGTGTAGCTTCCGTCCACAGGATCGCTGGTCGTCTGCGCGTAGAGCTCCATCGTATCACTACGGTAGAGCTTGACCGTCGCCTCAAGCGGGAGGCCCGTCCCGGTCTCGGTGATCGTACCGGTGATCACCCCCGCCGGAGCAGCGATCATGGTGATGTCGAGGACATTGGCGCCGTAGTTGAGGAAGTAGGCTTGCTCCCAATGGAGATAGCCGAAGTAGTCACACATCACGGTGTAGTCTTGAACGAGGATCTCCTCGCCGACGTCGTAGTTGCCCAAACCATCGGCGGTGACCTCGAAGATCAGATTGGCAAGGTCGTCGTAGCCGCGGACGATCGCGCCGACCGCCGGGGAGCCGGCGGCATCGACGTGGCCGGTCAGCGTGCCGTAGGCCTCGATCACCGGGAAGTCCTCGGTGTAGAGATCATGGCCACTGAGCGCGATGGTCCCGGTCACCTCGCCGGTCTCATCGGGAATGAGATCGAAGTAGTCATCCACGCTCGTGCTGCCGACCAACTCCCCATTGAGGAATGCCCACAGCGTGCAGCCCGGCTCGAGCACCGACATGTGCAGCGTGCCGGGGAGATTGAGCGCCAGGGTGTCGTTGAGGCCGATTCCCGTGGTGGCCCACAGATCGGGGGTGCCGAGGGCGAGGGCGTTGACCGTGATCGCCTCGCGGAAGAGCTCCCACGGCTCCAGCGGATCCTTACCGACGATGTCGAGCGTCGGGCCGTAAGGATAGTTGACCGTGATCGTGCAATAGCCATCCGCCTCGGTGAACTCATGCACTGATTCGTAGTCGAGCCCATCAGCCCAGACCTCGACCCCGTCGCGCGGGGTCACGCCGTCGTATTCGAAAACACCAACGCTGATCTCAGTTTCGACATTGGCGTCGATCACGTCGGGATTGATGAAGACCTGGGCGGGGACGATGACGTTCAGATTCGCGATGTAGGGCTCGCGGTTCTGTGCCATCACGACCAGCTTCGCCGAGCCGGGCAGGAGCGGATCAGCCCAGATCGGCAGATCGATGCTGCCGGTCTCATCAACCGTCCCGGCGCCGATCAGGTCGCCGTTCTTGGTCAAACCAACGTAGCTGCCCGGATCCGCCTCGACCGTGAACGAGGTCCAGGTGGTAAAGATCGTTTCCGGATGGGTCACCGGGTTGACCGACGGCACGCCCAGATAGGTGCTCAGGCTCGGATCTCCCATCAGGTTGTAGATGTTCCAGTAGAAGGTCGTCCGGGAGGATCCTGACTCCTGCACCGCCAGGTTGCCCGCGAAGATGATCGCGTCGTTGGTCACGTACCACTGGGTCATCGCCTCGCCATGGTCATGGAAGAGACCGTCGTAGGCGCCCAGACCGCTTCCCTCATAGGTCGGATCGGCGACGATCGAGGCGGTGTGGCCGACGCCCCACCAGTAGTCCTCGTCCCAGTAGGTGCTGTTGCTGCCCCCGATGTAGCCGATCGCGCCCTTGTTGGCCGCCCGCAGCCAGGACTCCGCGAAGCACTCGCCGACGTCATAGGAGCTCGTCAGACAGCAATTGCCGACGGCCAGACAATACTCGCCGACGTTGGTAAGGCCAGCGAGGTCGCTCTGGGTGAACGACGGGTCGGACCAGTTGGTCGTGCCGCCGTGCGCCGTGTAGTTGATGTAGGCGACACCGTCGCTGACGTTCTGGACGATGTCGGCCGCGTGGCTCCCCGACTCGGGATAAAGATAGGTGTGGCTCGTGATGCCGTGAGCCGCATTGAAGTAGTAGCCGGTTCCGTAGTTGATCTGCCCGTTGCCCCAGGTGCTTCCGTGCGATGCGTCCATGCCGGCGATCATCACGACTTCACCGAGATAGTTGGGATTGGGCATCGTGAACTGGTCGTACATCAATGTCTTGTCGAGAATGTCCTGGAGCATCGTCGGGCTGGTCGCCGAAAAACGACCATAGTAGATGTCGGGAACGACGTCTCCGTCCACCGCGCAGTAGGGCCGGTCGGTCGCATCGCCCGCCTCGTAGAAGGTCGGCATCTCGGCGACATCGCCGACGAAGAGCACGAAGCTCGGTGCCGGCAGCTCCGGGGTCGCGTTGTTGTAGAGATCGTGGATGTAGCTCTGGATGCTCGTCGTCGTGCTGCCGACCTCGGGCGTCCCGGTGACCGCGAGAATCGTGTGGAAGCCGCGCTCGGTCTTCCAGTCGACGAACTCCTGCATGTAGGGCGCGAAATCGGGCGGCGTGACCACGACCATCGTCACAACGTCGCCGACCAGATCCGGATAACTGTCATGTTCGCCGCGATAGCCATCGAAACTCTGATAGAGACCCTCGAAAAAGAGACTGCGGGTCCGCGCCTTCAGCTCTGCTTCGGCAGACGGATCGCCACCCTCGAAGACAACCCGGAACTCGATGCGGTCATGGACCACCAGGCGGTTTTCGGTAGGGTAGTACTCCACCGGCGAGAGCTCGAGACGACCGAACTCGACACCGCGCAGGCGGCCCTGCGGGACGACATCGACCAGCTCGCGCGCCACGCGGGAGACGTTGTAGCTCGCCGCGTCATAGACGAACGGCCAGGTCTCGGGATCCGCGTTCTTCGGCATACTCGGCTGCGCCGGGAAGAGCGGATGCTCGATGCCGTGCGCGGCCAGATCGATGCTCCTGCTCTCGGCGGAAATGACCTCGATGCGCGCAGTGCTGCCGAAGGGGATCTCGATCAAGCGATTCATCATCGGCAGCTCGGGCGCGCCCTCGTCGTGGGAGGCGTGAAAGCCGGGGATGAACAGCCGGGTAAACTCACCCTGCTTGGTGGTCACGTCCATGCCGACGAGCTCTCCGACTTCCACCTGATAGCGGAGCCCATCGTCGCGCTGCTCGACTAAGGAGAGATGCGTCTCGTCAGCCACGAGCGGCAGCGTCCGGACCGCGGCGGGCGCCGCGACCGCCGCTGCGGCCAACAAGACCAAACTCACGAAGAGGGCTTGAGAAAATCTCATTGCGTGTTCCTTTCCCGGAAGCAGTTCCCCAGATCCATGCGCCCTCCGCCATTCCCCGGCGGCTTTGTACGGAACCCTTGGCGCAAGGATAACACCCGCACGAGTATACCAGGCCGCCCGGCGATTCGCGAGGCTTCCTCGCCCCTCTGCCGAGAAAGCCCCCGTCCAGCGGACCAGCCTCCGCGAGACCCTCGAAACATTCGCTACGTGGTTTTCGCAGAGAGGCTCCTCCCGCGGATCCTCGCCCCGCCCACGCGCGCACCCGCCACCGGCCCGGCAGAGCCACAGGAACAGGCGTGCAAGCCATTTTGTGGCAATCAGTTCAGCATCTCGGACGTCGTTGTGCAAGATGCACCCTGCTCAGCCAACATGCGCCCTCGGCTCACTCGCCCAACTCCGCACGTGCGCTGTGCCCCATCCCGAACGATGGCGCTTGCCTTGGAACACGACTGCATCCGAGAGTGCCTGTTGACTCTCCCGGCACCGCCACGCGACGGTCGGCCGGGGTCGAATGTCCCCCGCGGCCGGGGCTCGGCAGCCAAGGGCTGAGCAGGATCGCGGGGCTGAGTCGGAACGCGACGACAGGGAGGACCTCTTGAGCAAGCCACACGAACCCCGGCTGAGCCAGTCGGTCTCGGGCGCGGGGTGAGCGTCGAAGCTCGGGCCGGGGGACCTGGCCCAGGCACTCTGCGGTCTCGATCTCGTTCGCGACCCCAAGCTGATCATCGGGTTCGAACACGGGGACGACGCCGGCGTTTACCGCCTTGGCGATGAGCTCGCCCTGATTCAGACCGTGGACTTCTTCACGCCGATCGTCGACGACCCGCACACCTTCGGGATGATCGCCGCCGCCAACTCGCTGAGCGACGTCTATGCGATGGGCGGCCGCCCGATCTGCGCAATGAATATCGTCTGCTTCCCGGCCGGCGAGATGGAGATCTCGGTATTGCGCGAGATCCTTGCCGGGGGACTGGAGAAGCTGCACGAGGCGCGGGCGGTGCTCGCGGGAGGCCACAGCGTCCAGGACAAGGAGCTGAAGTATGGTCTCGCTGTGACCGGTCTGGTCCATCCCGACCGTGTGCTGGCGAATCAAGGGGCCCGGCCGGGCGACCGACTGATCCTCACCAAGCCGATCGGCACGGGGATCGTCTCAACGGCCCTCAAGGCCGGTCAGGCGAGCACGACGGCGGTCGAGGCGGCGACGGCAGCCATGACGGCGCTCAATCGCGCCGCGGCCGAGGCGCTGGCTGCCTTCGAAGTCCATGCCTGCACCGATATTACCGGGTTCGGCTTCATCGGGCATGCGGCCGGGATGATCGCCGAGACCGATCTGGGACTGGTCTTCGATGGGCGGGCCGTGCCCCTGCTCCCGGGAACTATCGACTATGCCGAGATGGGCTTGCTGCCCGGGGGGTTGCATCGCAATCGCGCATTTCGGGAGGAGATCGTCTCCTGGGATCCGGGGGTGCCCATGCCGCTGCGGGATGCTCTCTATGACCCCCAGACCTCGGGCGGGCTGCTGATCGCCATCCCAGAGCCCGAGGCCGCCGCCCTGCTCGACACGCTTCACACGGCGGGCCTGGCCCACCCGGCGGTGATCGGCGAGGTGGTCGCCGGTGGAGCGGGACGGATCACGTTTGCCTGAGCAGCCCCGCCTCCGACTCGCGGGAGTGTCCGGCCTGATCCGCCAGCAGCCGGTGGCAGAAGTGCTCCGCGGTCTGTCTTCTGCCACGGGTTGCTAGGCATCGGGGCCCGTCAATGAGAGGCGGCGGACCGTGCGGTTCCCGGCGTAGTCGCTGGCGATGATGTCGACCTCCCCAGGATGGGAGATCCAGAGCCGCCACGTCGACCACTCGACCTTCGCGGAGCGACCCTCCTCTTCGCGGGGAACATGACGGGGAACACAACGGCCTTCTCCCTCGCGCGGAACACCCGGATATCTGGTCGCACCGGGCAGAGGACCCGCCGGCTTCATCCCCGCCGAGTTCGGCGGGGGGGGGTGGCGATCTGCCGGCCGGCGATCCGACGATGGCCGGCGGAAGAAGACCTCCGCCGGGATCGAGGGTCGCCCGGCCGAGGTCGAAGGCCGACCGGCCGGCATCGCGTCCGCGGGAGGCGAGGTGGCGCTCCCTGCCGCGTTGCCGTCGCTGCGGCGATTGGTGAACTCCTCGAGATCCTGGGGAGGACCTCCCACGTTGCGGGCGATCCTCTCGCCGCTGACCCCCGGCGCCGCTCCCCCGGGAGAGACGGCCCGCACGCTGCGCACCGCGATTCTCTCCGACGCGTGCACGGTCAGCCGGCACCCCACCGGTCCCCAGGCACCCACATCAACCCGCTCGATCACCGGGTGGCTGAGGAAGTCCTGGATCGCGACATGATAGGGCGAGTAGGCGCGCCCCATCCGGGCCAGGCTGCGGAAGGCGGGTCGGGTGCGCGCCTCGCGGGCGAAGGCGACGGCCCGGCGGAAGGCCGAGAGCGTCCCGGCGCGGGCCGCGCTGGGGGTCTCCGCATCCCTGCGAGGCCCCGGCCGCCGGGCCACGATCGTCTTCTCCCCCCGCACGCGGAAGACGAGATCGCCAATGGTGCCGCTCACCCCATCGAGCATTGAATTGCGCCGAACGACCGCCATCGTCTCAGTCCCTCCTGAGGGGCTCTCCGCCAACCCGCTGAGCCCCCGATTCGCCGATAGTGCGCGAGAGCATCCCCCCGGCAGAATCTGGTGTCGACCCCGTGGAGGCCGGCCCGCATGCCGATGACCGCCTCGGCTCCGAAAACACAAGCAATCTTATATTGTGTTATATGTCAGCCAATAACACCAATAACGGTTCCATCACGGATTTATCACGTCTAACGATCGATTGCAAGTGATTATCGGACCATGGGGTGGGGAGAGGGTGGACCGGCCTTGCGTGAGCAGGGCCGGTCCGGGGTGATGGGATCCTGGCTGGGCATTGCAGGATCTGCGTGTGCGCATGTGTGCCGGGATGGGGCTGTCTCCCCAGGGGGTGGCAGCCGCCGCCGATCAGCGCACGAACCTGTAGTGGCCGCGCACCCACACACGGGCGCCACGGGGGATCACGGTCCAGTGGCCCGGGACCCAGACCTTCCTTAGCGGGCGGACGACCCGCCGGACGAAGACCGGCCTCGGCGCCGGCGTGCGCACGACCACAACCGGACGCATCCGGGGACGCACTACGATCACGGTGCGGGCCGCCGCGAGCGCGGGCAGCAGCAGGCTGCCGCCGACGAGCAGGGCGATCAACCAGCTCATCCTCTTCTGAGGGGTCGTCCTTCGAATGGTGCTCGGCGAGCTCATGGTGTCTTCTCCTATGTGCTGGGCCGCATCGTCATGCCTGCGCCCACGTCTGCCTCGGTTCACCACACTCGCCGGACTGACGCGCAGGGAGCGTGCCAAACCGACCTCGCGCTCTCGGTGGATCTGCCATCCCTCCGCAAGGGGCGGAGATGCCATCCCGGGCAACCCGGAACTCTTGCCCCACACCTGCCCCGATCGAACCGGCCCGTGGCCCCCCGGGGTCAGAGTGTCCCCCGAGGAGCACCTGGGTGAGCATCTCGGTGAACGCCTGGGTGAGCCCCTGGGTGAACGCCTGGGTGAGCCCCTGGGTGAACGCCTGGGAACCCCCCGCGCACCCCTCGGGGTCACGGGGAGATCTCCAGCCCCGCGGCAAGCCGCCTTGCTCGCCGCTCGGGCCGAAGTCCGCCCAAGAACACTGCAAGCACCTTATTCACGCTCCGTTAGGGCAGCGTTCCGCCCGCGGGATCCAGCATCCTCACTTGAATTCCACCATAACAACCTGTAAACTCAAGTCTGATGGGATCAGGAGCCTCCCCTGAGAGCCCCGCCGGCAGTCGCCGCCCCCGCGACGCTGCGCGGCGAGCGGCTTCGCGGTCCCTCCAAGGGTATCGATTTGGCAACTCGGGTCTTACGACGCTGGAGGGAGTTTCCGATGAAGCGGTTCAGCTTGATAGCCCTAGCCCTGCTGCTCTCCGTCGGTGTGGCCATGGCCGACAAGGAGAAGTTCGATGGGAGCATTCCGGACGCCTCGGAAGGTCTGCTCGACTGCAGCAATGCCTTCTTGATCGATTGTGGGGGCAGCCATGCCTACAACAACGGCAACGGCACCGATGTTGTCGCCTCCTACAACTGCGTGAGCTGGTCACTGAATGGTCCCGAGGTCGTCTATGAGTTCACCTTGACCGAAGACCTCTATGTCACCATTGATCTGACCTTCTCCCTCAAGGATCTTGCGCTCCTGTTGCTCGAGGACTGCGACGAGACGTTGTGCCTCTCGTACTCGGACAACTATGGCGACGGTGTTGCCGAGCAGATCGCGCTGGATCTGGCCGCCGCCACCTACATCATCGTCGTCGAAGGTTGGATGGACGACGACATCGACGACTACACGCTGACGGTGACCTGCAGCGCGCCTCCGGAGCCCCCGGTCAACGACCAGTGTGACGGGGCCATCCTGATCGAGCGCTGCACGACGGGCCTGATCGAGGGCGACTTGGCCGAGGCGGTCGATGACTACAACCCGGGCGAGTACCCCGAGTCCTGCACCGGCTTCAGCGCCCACGGGAAGGACGTCACCTACGAGCTGAACCTGCTCGCCGGTGATATCGTTCATCTGTCCTACGCCGACGCCGCCGGCGCCTCATTCGACGAGTCGCTCTACATCGTCACCGATTGCTCGGATCCGGAGAACACCTGCGTCATTGGCTCCGATGCGGGCGAGCCGGAGGTGATCGACTGGACGTGTGATGCGGACGGCACCTACTACGTGATTTGCGATGCGTGGGGCACCGACACGGGCGGCGCCTTCACCCTGGACTACGACATCGAGTGCCCGGTGACTCCCACCGATGAGTCGACCTGGAGCACCGTCAAGGGGATGTTCTACTAGGGGCAAGGACACCCCTGAAGAGGGTTTCTGTCTGTAGCGTCGCGATGGCGGGGCGGATCGCACGATCCGCCCCGCTGCCTTTTCCCCTTGGGCACCCCCGGTCCTTGCCATCCCGGCCCTTCATCTGTCATCCTGCTTCGCTTTTTGTTTCGCGCAGCACTCGCCAAGGGGGCCCGGCGCCCCCGGGAGGACCGACCGATGGCAGAGATCAATGGAGAGCGTCGCCGCGACCGAGGTCGTCCGGGGCACAGGCCGGGAGGCCGCCTGCCGCTCCTACCCTTCTCGCCCGAGGAACTCAAGCTCAAGCGACAGCAGTGGACCATCCGCAGCCGCGAGGCCCTGCCGTCCATGGCGCGTGCCTACGCCATCATGGCGCTCGGCTGTCTCCTGATGGCCGCGGGGTACAGCTTCTTCATGATCCCGCAGAAGATCGCCCCGGGCGGGGTCTATGGCATTGCCACCGTGCTCCACTACGCCTCCGGCGAACTGCTGGGCCGCTCGCTGCCTACCGGAGCCCTCGGCCTGGTGCTCAACATCCCTCTCTTCTTCTGGGGACTGCGGGCTCTCGGGGCGCGGTTCGTTGCCCGCACGCTCTTCGGCATGATCCTCGCCTCCGTCTTCATGGATGTGCTCAGCTATCTCATTCCCCGGGCCGGCTGGGAGGCGGTGATCCTCGGACTCGACCCGATGCTCGCGAGCCTCTTCGGCGGCCTGGCGATCGGCACCGGCTTAGGCCTTGTCTTCCGCAACATGGGCTCCACGGGGGGCACCGATATCATCGGGCAAATCCTCGGCACCAAGACCAACACGAGCGTCGGGGTCTGGATGATGGTCGTCGATGCTGTGGTCGTGCTGCTGGCCGCTTTCTACTTCCGGAACCTGAACCTCTCGCTCTATGCGGTCGTGACGATCTTCGTCACCGGCCGGGTGATCGACTCGGTGCTCGAGGGGCGCAGCCACTCGCGGGCAGTCACGATCGTGACCGAACGGGGCGAATCCATTCGCGAGGCGATTGTCTTCGGGTTGGACAAGACCGGCACGCTCCTCGAGGGCCACGGCCTCTATCGCGGCCAGCGCAAGAACGTCTTTCTCTGCGTCGTCAATCGCAAGCAACTGATCCAGCTCGAGCAGCTCGTCGCCAAGGCCGATCCCGCAGCGTTCCTGGTGGTGAGCAAGGCGCACGAGGTCCTCGGTGAGGGGTTCCGGCCGTTGAAGGACCGGCTGCCGGGGGCGACAGCGGGGATCTGAACGGCACGCGCTGCGGGAACTTGCTCACCCCGCGCGTTCCGCCCCGCGCCAGGCCCGCCGACCGGGAGTGCTTCGACCTACGTCCCCGAGATCGCCATCTCCGCGACGCGGAAGGTCGGTGTCGTCGTCCGCGCGCGGTGCTCGAGGTCGTTGCCGATTCGGTCGATGGCGGCGAGCATCTCGCGCAATGTGCTGCCGATGGTGATCCCGCGGACGGGATGCACGACTTCCCCGTTTTCGATCCACAGCCCCATCGCCGCCGAGGAGAAGGTATCCGTCGCCGGTGACATGCCGACCCACCATCCGGAGAGGACCATCAGCAGAAGACCCCGCTCGGTCTCCCGGATGATTTCCGCGGGCGTCGCGGAGCCGGCATCCATGTAGTAGTTGCTCGTGCCGATCTCGATGCTCGCATCGTAGGCGTCGCGGGTGGCATTGCCTCCCGGGGGCAGACCGAGCTTCTCGGCGCTGGCGAGATCGGTGAGATAGGCGGCCAGCTTGCCGTTCTCGATCAACGGCTGATTGCCCGTCGGCGTCCCCTCAGCATCGAAGGCCCGCGCGCCCGGTCCCTCCGTCAGCAGCGGATTGTCACGGATCGTCACCGCCGGCGCCGCCAACTCCTCACCCAGCTTGCCGGCGAGGTAAGAACGCTCCAGCGCCACATGGTCGCCGCGCAGCGCGGGGGTCAGGCGGGAGAGGAATGTCCAGCCGGTGTAGGGCGTGAAGATGACCGGCGCCTTGGTCGAGGGAATCGGCCGCGCGCCGAGCAGCGCCGTGGCCCGCTCGCCCGCCTCGAGGCCGAACGGCGTCGGATCGGGCAGTGCGGAGCGCGAGGAAACGGATGCATACCGCCCCCCGGTCGTCGTTTCCCCGCCCCGTTCGGCGATCGCCTCGGCATATATCGAGAGATTGCAGAGTGGACGGGCGAGTTGCAGACCCCGTGAATTCGCAATCGCCACCTCGCCTACCTGCTCCGAGTAGGAAACACTCGCCGCCCGGGCCACGTCCGGCACGGCGAGGATCGCCCGCTCGATCTCCACGAGTCGATCGCGCTTCTTGCCAAAGGGCTCCGCAGCGAGCCCCGGGTCGGAATGCGGCAGCGGCTCGATCGCCCGGGCGAGTGCGCGCAGCACAGGATCGCTTGACGGCGGCAGGGCGCCGGCCATCTCGACCGCCTTGGCGGCCAAGTCCTCCAACGAGGCGGGAGTAAGATCGGTCGTGTGCACGAGCGCTGTCTTGCCCTCACGCGTCACCCGCAAGCCGAGTCCCCGGCTGGTCGCGCGCCGGAGACTCTCCACCTCGCCCTCGTGGACCTCCAGATCGAGACTCGAGGTCGATGCCAGAAAGGCATCCGCCTCTGCTGCTCCGGCAGCGATGGCTTTCTCGACGGCCGCCACGGCAATCGTCAGCGCCTTCTCCTCGCCCTTCATCGCCCTTCCTCCCTGATGGAGACTCCACTCATTCGAGCCCGGCGCAGCTCCCCGAGCTTGAAACCGTCGGCTCACTCGCGCACGTCACAACTCCCCGAGCTTGAAACCGTCGGCTCACTCGCGCACAGGGCAAGTCGCCGAGCGTAGACTGCCGGCCCCGGACCCGGCCTGAAACGGGCCTAGGTGGTTCCGCCCACCGTGATCCGGGAGATGCGCAGCGTCGGACATCCACTCGTCACCGGCACCCACTGATCGCCCTTGCCGCAGGTCCCCGGCCAGGAGCCGTAGTCGCTGCCGACCCGGTCGATGCGTTCGAGCACTTCGATGCCGGCACCGACGAGATTGGCCCCCTTGATCGGGGCGGTCACCTTGCCATCCTCGATCAAGTAGGCTTCGCGCAGGCCGAAGGTGAACTGCCCGCTGCCCGTGTCGACCTCCCCACCGCCGAAGTGCACCGCGTAGACGCCCCGGGGGGTCGCCTTGATGATCTCCTCGGGCGACTCCCGCCCGGGAGCGACATAGGTATTCGTCATCCGGACCATGGGCGGATAGCGGAACGACTGACGACGGCCATTCGCGGTCGCCGCCATGCCCATCGCGTGCGCCGTCCGGCGGTCCTGCATGTAGCTGACCAACCGGCCCCGATCGATCAGGAGCGTCTTGGCCGCTGGGGTGGCCTCGTCGTCGATGTTGAAGCTCCCGCGGGCATTCGGAATTGCGGCATCGTCATAGAGGGTCACCAGCTCCGAGGCGACCATCTCGCCCGATCGCCCCGCGAATACCGAGGTGTCGCGGATGATCGCGTCCGCCTCGAGCCCATGCCCGACTGCCTCGTGGAACATGACCCCGCCCCCCGCGGCCACGACCACGGGCATCTCCCCGGTCGGCGCGGGAACCGCATCAAGCAGGCGCATCGCCTGCTCGGCCGCCTCCCGGCCGGCGCGTTCGGGATGATCCCCACCCATGAACTCCATCCCGGCGCGCTGCGAGGCGCGCGAGGCCCCCTCGGCGCGCTCGCCATCGCGCTCTGCGGTCACGGTGACGCGGAAGTAGATGATCGGGAGCTCATCGTAGCCGAGCTGACCGCTCGCGGTGGCGATCGCGAAGCGCTGAACTTCATCGGTGTAGTCGACCGTCACCTGTTTCACGGCGGGGTCGACCGCGCGCGCCGATCGGTCGGCCCGCTCGAGCAAGGCCACCTTGGCGGGGATCCCGGCCGCATCGATCGCCTCGCGGGCCACGATGTAACGCGGGACGTCGATCGATGACACCGGAACCGGTCCCACCTCCTGGCCGGCACTGGCGATCTCCGCCGCGGTGCTCGCCGCCGCGGTGAGTGCGGCGGGATCGAGGCTCTCGGTATAGGCATAGCCGCTCCGCTCACCGGCGAGGGTGCGAACGCCGCCGCCTTGGAGAACACCATATTCGAGTGACTCGATCCGGCTGTCGACGATTCGGATGTGGGTGCGCACACGGTTTTCGACGAAGAGATCGGCGTAGTGCCCGCCCCGCTCGAGCGCCCGGGCGAGGATACGGTTCATCTCCTCTTGCGGCAGGAAGTCCTCCGGCCCGGCCGGTGGCGCCGCCAGCAGCCGCTCGGTCTCCCGCCACCAATCACCGAGGGCCAGAGCCGAGACCGCAAGACAGCTCCCCTTGAGAAATCCCCGGCGTGAGATCGTGATCATCGGATCCCTCCTCCTCGTCGGACAGAGTCAGCGCCCCGTAGAACAGAATCGGTGCCCAGTCTCGATGGGGGGGAGGGGAGCAACTGGGCGCGATCAATGTACCAGCAAAATCCGCGCGCGGCGGATCTCTTGGGGGGTTCGCAGCCGCAGCCAGTATACGCCGCTCGGAAGCCTCCGCCCACGTTCATCGCGACCCTCCCAGACAAGACTGCCGGATGCGGCCCCGCTCAACGCCGCCGGGGGCAGCCCGCGGCGCAGATCAGCAACCATCCGTCCGGTAAGATCATATACGGAAAGCTCTTCCAGGGACGCGCCGCCGAGCTCATAGCGAATCTCCGTCCGGCCGCCGGCGATCGCTCCGGCGGTCAGGCCGACGAGAGCCGCAGCCGGGCCGCCGGGCTCACAGTAGGTCTCACCCACCGTCCGGCGGTTGCCGTAACCGTCGACCGCCACCAGCCGATAACGGCAGCGGGCTGCCTCTCCGCCGGAGTGGGCGACCTCGGGATGGTCGACGAACCGTTCGCATCCGGCTGCGAGCATCCCATCGTGCACCTTGGTCTCGGCGCCCCAAAGCCCCTCGCTTTCGGCGGCGCGGTAGAGCTCGAGCCCCGCGAGCGGCCGCTGATCGGTGAGCGCCCAGCAGGCTTCGACCTGGGGCCCAACCCCAGGACGGGGATGCCAGTGGGCGGTGAAGTGCCCCGTCGCCAACGGCTCATAGACCGGCGCCGTCGTCGTGAACTTGATCGCCAAGCCCGCCGAGAGGGGCGCCGCCCCGGTCGCGTATTGGTTGCTGAAGCTGTAGACCAGGCCGCGCTCCTCGGTGTGGTCTTCGATCCCAACGGTGGCATACATGCGTGTGTAATCGTCGTTGACGATCTGCTTGTACTGGAAGATCAGCTCGCCGTCGCCCGACTCGGTCGGGTAGTGGCTGGGATCACGGAGGAGCACCTCGAAGGTCTGATAATCGTCGGTCGTCTCTTCCCAGTTCTGCAGCCGGCTCCACTCGACGACAAGGCAGTGGCGCTCCTGATCGTGCCAGGCATAGATGCCGTCACTGCCCGGGATGCCGGGATCGAGGTTGTCCCAGAAGGGGGCGACCATGCTCGCCCCACCCCACACATCCGGCATGTTCCAATTGCGGATGTCATACCAATAGTCG
Organism: Candidatus Eiseniibacteriota bacterium; assembly: GCA_023129715.1. GTDB lineage: Bacteria > Eisenbacteria > RBG-16-71-46 > CAIMUX01 > WJJG01 > JAGMBO01. Next base: position 52,501 of record JAGMBO010000055.1, read on the forward strand.
GTATCGAACGACATCCACCCATTGTCACTGACTCTGATCGTGTCGTAGGGAACGCCGTAGTAGGTGAAGGTGAACGGCAAGCCGACGATTTGGGAGTGCTTGTTATCGTAGATCTCCTCGAGCTCGGTACCCGCGCCGCCGAAGAGCGGAGAACACTCGACCCAGGCATAGACCGGCGCCTGTCCCGGGTAGTCGAAGTCGGCGCTGTCGTAGCCGTAGTAGCCGTAGGTGTCGGGACCGACGGGGACCGATGGATCGTGGGGGCCGACGACGAGATTGCAGGCGACGTTCGTCTTCGGGCCATCTGCGCTGCTGACCTCGAGCACGAGCGGAATCACCGTGCCTCCTGGAACTGTCGCCCCGACCTGGATCACGAATGGCTCGCCATCGTTGCTTGCCTCGGCACCGGGGGCGATTTCAGCAAATCCGGCGACCGAGTCGACCAGGGCCACGAAACCCGGCACGACCGGAGCGAGCTCGGCGGTCAGCGCCCCCGCCGCCGCGCTGCCCTCGTTGGCCAGGGTAACCACCAGCTCGACCGTCTCCCCCGGATCGAAGATCTCGTCGCCGCCATCGCTCACCCGACGGCAGACAAACCGCGGGGCGCCCGCGGCCAACCGGAACTCCGAGGGGGTCAACTCGCCGATGCCCGCGATCGTGGGCGTGCAGAGGTAGCGCAGCCGCCTGCCGTCCTCGGTATCTGCCGCGGCTTGGAGCGCAAGGGCATCGCTCGCGGTCCCCGATCCACCAGGGGCCAGCGCCCCGATGCTGGTCGTGGCCACCACGGTCGGGTCATCCCCGGGGCCGGTGATCGTCAACGTGGCTCCATCGAGAACGGCCGTGCCGGTATTGGTCAGCGTCAGGGTAACTTCGGTCGATGCGCCGGGGAGCAGCCCGCCGCCGCCCGTGCACGCGGCGGCCGTGACGGTCACCGCGTGCTCTTCGGCCTCGATCGCCAGCGCCGCCGAAAGCGGATAGCGGTTCGTCCCGGTCACCTGAACGTGGATCGTATCCTCGCCCGCCGGGGTGAACCAGACCCGCGCGATCCCCGACGCGTCGGTCGGCGCGTAGCCGATCAGCGCGGTGTTCTGGTCGGTGTTCCGGGTCAGCGCCACATGGGCGGCCGCCACCGGCACGCCCGATCCGTCGGTGACCTCAACGATCAAGAAGTTCCTGCCGCTGGAAGGCCCCTCGATGACCGTCAGGGTCATCTCCGCCGGGCGCGCCGTCCACATCGCCAGGCTCGGATCCCCAAGCAGGTTGTACGTATGCATGTAGTACTCGACACACTCCTCCCTTTCATCGTCGAGCGCGTCCTCCGTGCGCAACTCGGTCGGGAAGTGTTCGATCAAACGCAATTTGCTGCCGGCCAGCATCCGGCCCAGCTCATGCTCGCCGGCATGGCAGATCTCTTCGAAGATCCCCATCGCCAACCGGTCGTTCCAGCGCGAGTGAGACCAGTGCTCGCCGGTGCCGATGAAGCCGACCGCGCCCTGCGGTTCGGCGACCGTCCCCGTCTTCATCCAGGCCTCGCCGAAACAATCCATATCGACGTTGCCGAAATTCCCCGTGTGGCAGACGATGCTGAAGACGACCGGCATGCGCCAGCCGTTCTGCAGCTCGCGCACATCGTCGTCGATATAGGTCGGCGGCTGCCAGCCGCGGTCTCCCATGGCCCAGCCGCGGTAGTTGATGATGCCGACCCCGCGATCGACGAAGTATTTGATCAAGGCGTCCCCGTTCCACCAGGGATGGTCGGGGGAGTCGGACCAGTAAACACTGTCGATCTGCGTGTAGCCGATGCCGCGCAGCTCTTCCCCTACCCAGCGGCTCAACGCCACCGGCGTCGAGGCGTTATAGTTGCCCGCGGTCAACAGCGCGCGGGTGAACCACCCGGCGTCCCCCGTCGTGTCGGGTGCGCTCTCATAGCCGATCGTCTTGGCGACCTGCAGCTCGACTTCGCTGGGATACTTCGCGGCAAAGCGGCCGACGAAGAGATCGGGCAGGAAATCGTCGCCGTCGACGCAGGCGTAGGGATGGTCGGAGACGTTGCCGCTCACATCCCAGGCCGGAACGAGATTGAGCGCGCCATCAGCATCCCCGACGAGCAAGACGTAGAGCGGGGGCTGATCCCAGGTCTCGTAGGCGGTGCGGATGTAGTCGCGGATCGCCTCACGGGAGGTCCCGGTCTCGACGGTGGTGGCGAGGTGGACCTCATAGCCCATGCGGGTCTTCCAGGCAATCAGGGGATCGAGCGCATCGACGAGTTCAGGGGCGGTGACGATCAGATAGACACCCCGGTGGTCCATTCCGCCTTCCATTCCCGCCGCGGCGACCCGCTGCCTCGCGGGGGCCCAGATCCCGGTCGGACCATCGTTCTGCGGCGCGGCGCCCGACAGAGCGGACCCGGCTCCGGCTGCATCGAAGCGGATCTCGACGCGGCCGCCGGCGGCCGCGATCCGGCGCAGAGCGCGGGCATCGGTGATGACCAGCGGCACCACCGCGCGTCCACGCAGGATCATTCGCGGGCCCAGGGTAACGACAGCAGGATCGAGTAGCGCGCGACCCTCGCCGTCGAGGATCGCAATGCTGTTCAGGGCGATTTCCTCGGTACCGGGCGGAAGGCCAACGAGCACTCCGCGTCCACGCGAATCGCCCCCGAGCGTGATCGCATCTCCAGAGAGCGTGGCGGCGAGGAGCCCGTCCCGGGCGATCGCGGGGACCAGCGTGACCGGAAGTCCGCCCCCCGAGGAGGCGCGCACGCCGGTGGCCGGGACCGCATCTACGGAACCAGCCGCTGGTTGCGAAGCTCCGGCGAGAAGCCCGGCCAGACACAGACAACCGGACAGACACAGACAAACCGTGGCCAGGCTGATCGGATCCCGCCACCCGGAAATCGGTCTCAACTGCCTCCGCCTAGGATCCATACATCCCCCCGTGCGGTGTTGTGCGTGGGATTGCGTCCGGCTGCACTCAGCGGCAAGCACGAATTGTAGCACGGGCGTGTGGAACGAAACACCTGGAAGGCGCCCTGGAAGGTGCCCCGGAAGGCGTTCCGGAAGGCGCCCCGGAAGGCGCCCCGCAGGAACCGCGCCCAACAAGCCGATTCCGCATCGACCGGCCCTGCTCGCCGTCGAGGAGTCCGGCCTCCCTACCCGTCCTCAGATTATCCTTACCAGAAAGGCGATCGCCCCCCGGGGAAGGGGACGATCGCCTCGTCGACCTCTTAGTCGTTCCACACTAACGCAGCCGCAGCATGCGCATGCTCTCGATCAGATCACCGGCCCGCAGGCGGTAGAAGTAGACCCCGCTGCCCGCCTGCCCTCCGTCGAGGGTCCCGCCGTTCCAGGAGGCCTGATGCAGACCCGCCGGCAGCCAGCCCTCGTGAAGCCGGGCGATCCGCCGGCCGCTCGGATCGTAGATGTCCAGGGTAACCCGCTCGCCCTGGCTCAGGGCGAAGGAGACCATCGTGCTGCGCGCGAAGGGATTCGGCTGGTTGCCGAGCAGCGCCGCCCGCCGGGTGAGATCCTCGGGAACATCGGAATCACAGCCGGCCGTGCGGGCGCCGATCAGCCCGCCGCCGCAGGTGCCCGCCCCCCCGGGGTGATTGCCCGGCGCGCAGGGCGAGGCGTCGTCGACGTGGAAGTTGCCGGCAATCGCATCGCAGAGCAGCGGATCGAGCGAGAAACAATCCGTGTGTGTGCCGCAGAGATCATCCCCGCCGGCATTGCCATACACATCGCAGCAGCTAATCGTGATCAACTCGGGGTTACTAGCGCACCAGATCCCTTGCCCCGCCGTGCTCGCCGCGCTGATTGTGTAGGCAATCGAGATCTCGTGCGGCGGCGAAGCCAGTGGCTTCAGGCCGATGTTGCCAGCAAAGCCGTAACTGCCTCCGACCGAGTTCCCATGGAATGTGCAGTTCGACATCTCGAGCGCGGCGTACTTGACGTAGAGCCCGCCCCCGTCGCACCAATCTCCGGTCACGGAGTTGTCGGTGACCAGGCAGCGCGTTATCTCAACCGTGGCGAGGGAAGAGACCAGGACCCCGCCGCCGAGGCCTTCACTGCCGGCGGCGGTGTTGCCACTGATGACGCAGTTGTCGATCAGCCCGCCGGGATCGTTGGAAAGATAGACCAGGCCCCCGCCACTACCGCCCGAGTAGTTGTTGGTGATCTCGCAGTTGATCACCGTCGGGGCGCCATTGAGAATGCCGATCCCGCCCCCCATCACGCCGCCGGGAGAGTCGCCGGCGGTGGTGTTGTTGTCGATCAGACAGTGATCGAGAACCGCATCGCCGCGGAGCTGGACACCGGCATTCGAGGGACCGCTATTGCCGATGATCGAACACTCGTAGAAGTAGGGAGCGCAGTCGATCTCGACGTCGATGCCGGCACCCGCCTTGCCCGCGCTGCCTTCGAAGACGGAATGACTGACCGTACCGCCGGAGTTCTGAATGAAGGCGATGCCCCCATTGGCCCCGTCCATGACCTTGACGTGGTGGAGATAGGCTGTCGACTGCTTGAGCAGGACACCGACGCCGTAGTTCTCTCCATCCGAGTTGCGCACTGTCAGATGGGCAACCTCCGCGTCGCTCACCTGATAGAAATGGATCCCGCGTCCGCGAAGATCGGCATCAATGATCGTCTCGTCGAGGCCGGCACCCCGTACGGTGATACCCGACTTCATCACGACAACGCACTTGGTCGTATCTCCGCCACCGGCCTCGTGCGTCACATCGGAGTAGACCCCGGCCCCCACTTCGACGATGTCGCCCGCCTGGGCGTCATCGACCGCGGCTTGGATGGTCGCATAGGGAACGGGAACCGTGAGGGTAGCCGCCCACGCCGGCAGGACCAGCCCCAGAAGGCAAGCCACGGCCCCGCCAAGTACCCAGAAGATCCTCATTTCTTCCTCCTCGGCTGCTTCGAAACCCAGCGATGTCCCGGTAATTATACCACATCCGGTCTCGCGACCCCATCCGGGCATCTTGCCGATCCGCACGGACCGCGCTTGGCCCAATTCGGCCACTTCGCTCTGGGGGCCCGAAAGACCATCGGTTACGCCGCCTCCGGCCGCCGGCCGGCGGAATCCGTAGGCCTCCTGGCAGCAGGACCCGTGGACGGGCCTTTCACTCCACCCCCCAAACGCGGTATCATATGACGTAGACTAGTTGTTTTTGCATCTGCGTAACCGTCGAGACAACTTGGGCTGCGCAACGACCACACTCGTTTCCGGTCCTTCGATCGTGGATCTTCCACTGTCGCAGCTATGTCGAAGGGGTTGCACTACTGGGACGCGGTGACCGGCGCTCCGGGGCGTGAAGGCGTGCCCGCGATGTCGGTCCGGTGGAGGAGAATGACATGCGTTGCACCCTGGCAGCTCTGGCCGTGATTCTGCTGATCGGCCCCCTCGGCTCGATCCCCCCGTGCGCGGGGGCCGAGGAACCGGAGTTCGATACGGGACTGGCTTCCGACTTCGAGCTGATCCCCTTGCGCGGTGGTAGCGAATCCGAGAGCGCCGAACCGACAATCAGGATCGCGGAAGAGACCGATCGGGGGATCGTGCTCGATTTCGAACTGCCCGCGCTGCGGCAGGTCGCGGTCGAGGCCGAGGGCGGGACCTATCAGGTTCTGACCATCGATGATGGCGGCTTCGCCGGAGCTGAGGGGGCGCCGATGGTCCCGACCTACTCCCGCCTGCTGCAGATTCCAGATCGGGCTGGGGTGACCGTGACCGTCACCCACTTCGAGACCACCGAGCTGAGCGACTATCGCCTACTCCCGATGCAACCCGGGAAGCCCGGCGCCCTCGTGCGCGACGCGGGCGCCTACGCCCAGGCCGGCTATCCCCAGATCGAACGGGTGCAGATCGGCGAACCGGCGATCGCGCGCAACTTGCGCGTCGTCCCGATTACCTTCCACCCGGTGCGTCACGATCCTCTCGGCGAGAAAGTCGAGGTCGCCCACCGCATTCAGGTGCGCATCGACTTCACCGGCGAGGATTTGCGCAACGTCAAGACTTTCCATCATGCGACGATCCCGCCCTCGTTCGACCAGATCTACCGCCACACGGTCGTCAACTACCGCGGCCCCAGCCGCGGACAGACGGTTTCGCTCGGTTCGTATGTGATCATCTGCCCGAATAACAGCAGCGTGATCAGTGCTCTCTCGCCGCTGGTCTCGTGGCGGCAACGCAAGGGCTATGAGGTCTATCTGGCAACGACTTCCGAGACCGGCTCTACGGTCGCCTCGATTCAGAGTTGGCTGCGCAATGCCTACGAGACCTGGCCCAATCCGCCCGAATACGTCTGCATCGTCGGTGACGCCAACGGAACGGTCGCGATTCCCTGCAGCCACTGGAACGGTGGAGAAGGCGATTTCCCCTATGCCATGCTCGACGGGGACGACGCCCTCGCCGACGCGCATGTCGGGCGTATCTCGGTCACCAGTTCCACCGAGCTCACCTACTACGTCAACAAGATCGTCGGCTACGAGAGCACACCCTACATGGACGATACTGCTTGGTATACACGCGGCTGTGTGGTTGGAGATCCGTCCCACTCGGGCTATACAACCATTCAGATCGGCGAGTGGCTGATGCACCAGTTGCTGGACAATGGCTATACGGAAGTCGACACGGTCTTCTCGGTACCGTTTGTCATGGGTATCAACAACGCACTGAACCGTGGCGACACGGTCTTCTGCTACCGCGGCTACTACTGGATGAGCGACTATACCACCGGAGACATGCACGCGCTCGGCAATGGCAACAAGATGCCCTTCGGGACGATGATCACCTGTGATACGGGATCCTTCGAAGACGACATCGAGTGCCGCAGCGAGGCCTTCATGCGGGCCGTGGGCACGGGAGGGGCACCAAAGGCCGGGATTGCCGCCGTCGGCGCGGCGACGCTCTCTACGCACACCCGCCACAATAACTGCGTCACGTATGGCATTTGGGGTGCCGCGTTCAAGGAGCAGACGTATACCTTCGGCGCCATGTTGACGCGCGGGAAGTACGAGCTCTATCTCAACTACTCGGGCGGCGACATGAATGGGGTCTGGGAGTTCTGCTACTGGGACAACCTGATGGGCGATCCCGGCGGCGAGCTCTGGACCGGTGTGCCCCAGGCGATCTCGGTCGATCATCCCGATGAAGTCGCGCTCGGCGCCAGTTCCCTGACCATCAACGTGACCGCCGGTGGGTTCCCCTGCGAGGGCGCGTATGTCTGTCTGTTCAAGGAGGGCGTCATCCATGTCGGCGGCCACACCGGCAACGATGGTTCGGTCGAGCTTCCCGTCGCCGGAGTCACTGAAGGCCCGAAGCAGATGACGGTCACCAAGCACGACCACCATCCCTACTTGGGGGAGGTGACCATCGGCCAGCAGAGCCGCTTCGTCGGCTATGCCAGCCACACGATCGATGATGACGCCAGCGGCACGAGCTCGGGCAACGGCGACGGCGCGGCGAACCCCGGCGAGCGGATCGAGCTGCCGGTCGAACTCGAGAACTTCGGCACCTCCAGCGTTCATGTGGTCACCGGCGCGCTGGAGTCTGCCGACCCGTACGTCACGATCTCGGACGCCGTCGAGAGCTTCCCCGATCTCGACGCCGGGGGGAAGGGCTGGAGCACGGAGGATTTCGACATCGAGATCGCCGGCGGCGCGCCCAATGGCCACACCATCCGGCTCGGCCTCGATGTCTCCTCGGGAGGCGACACCTGGCACTCGATGATCGAGATTCCGGTCGTCGCCGCCGCGTTCTCCTATGACGGCGCGACGCTCTATGATTTCGGCACGAGCATCGACCCGGGGGAGGAGGGTGAGCTGAGCGTGCGCATCATCAATGACGGCGATGCAACGGCTGCCAGCCTCGTGGGCACACTCGCGTCCGACAGCCCCTGGCTGGTGGTCACCGATCCCAACGGCTCGTTCGCTAGTGTCGCGCCGGGAGCCACCGGCGAGAACACCGGGAACCGCTTCGGCCTCAGCGCTGCCGCCGAGTGCTACCCAGGCCATATCGTCCCCATGACCCTCGTGTTCCAGTTCTCCTCCGGCGCCCTCGACACCGTGCACTTTGCCCTCCAGGTCGGGGATCCGGGCTCCAGCGATCCCACCGGCCCCGACGCCTACGGCTACTACGCCTTCGACAACACCGACACCGGCTACCCCGAGGTGCCGACCTACAACTGGGTCGAGATCGCCACGAATCATGGTGGCCCCGGAACTTCCGCCGGCCTCTCCGACCATAGCTTCGAATACGGCGATTCCGACGTTTTCGACCTGCCCTTCACCTTCCGCTTCTACGGGCAGGACTTCGATCGCGTCACGATCTGCTCGAATGGATGGATTGCGATGGGCTACACGCCATTGACCAACTATCGCAATTGGACGATTCCGGCAATCGGGGCGCCCCCCTACCTGATCGCTCCGATGTGGGATGGGCTCTATCAGTCAGGAAGCGACCAGGTCTACTACTGGTTCGACTCCTCCGGGCACCGATTCATCGTGCAGTGGAGCCGGGTGCGCAACGACGTCAACAACTACATCGAAAACTTCGAGGTCATTCTCTACGATCCCGCCTACTACCCCACCGACACCGGTGACGGCATCATCGTCTTCCAGTACGACACCTTCCGGAAGGGGAACTATACCCACAATTTCTGGACGACCGGCATCGAGAATGGCGATCAAACCGACGGTGTCCTCTACAGCTTCTACGACATGTACAACAGCGGATCATCAACGATCGCCAGCGGCCGGGCGATCAAGTTCATCCCCCTGGCGACCGAGCCACTGGGAACCTTGACCGGCACGGTCGAGAACGCAACCCATGCCGGCAACGGCGTGCCGGGCGCCGAGATCAGCCTGCTGGAGCGCTCGGGCACCCTGGTCACCCAGTTCGACGGCAGCTATACGGGACCGGTTCCGATCGGGACCTACACGCTCGTCGTCACCCACCCGAGTTTCACCTCCGACACCGCCTATGCGGTTCCGATCGTAGAGGGGGAGACGACGGTGCGCGACTTCACCCTCACCGATATCCTCGGTCCCGCATTCAGCGGAACGACCGACTACGGGAACACGAGCGACAGCGACGGCCCCTACGAGATCTTCACCACCGCGATCGAGTACTCCGTCGCCGAGGAGTTGTCCCTGATCTACAATCCGGCCGGCGCCGGTTGGGTCACCGTGCCCCTGGAGCATCAGAGCGGCGATCTCTACAAGGCGGAGATTCCGGGTCAGCTGCAGGGATCGCTGATCAAGTACTACCTCCATGGGCGTGACAACGGAGGCAACGAGTCCTTCCAGCCCTCCGGCGCGCCCCCCGAGACGTATGCGTTCTGGGTCGTACCCCCGTTGGTCGATGACGATATGGAGAGCGGCACGGCGGGCTGGACGCACGCGGTCGCCTCGGGTGGGTTCGTCGATGATTGGCATCACTCCACGGAGCGCAACCACACACCGGGGGGCTCCTATTCCTGGAAGTTCGGCGACAGCGGAAGCGCCACCTACAACAGCCTGGCCGACGGCGCCCTGGTCACCGAGGCTTTCGCGCTCGACGGGGAAGACGCCACCGTGACCTTCTGGCACTGGATGGACGCCGAGGTGAGTGGCAGCTGGCCCGGCTACGCCTACGACGGAGGGATGATCGAGATCGAGATCAACGGCGGCGGCTGGAATCAGATCACCCCCGTCGGCGGATACACGCACGTCGTTCGCACCGGAGCCGGACCGGGGCCCTACCCGGAGGAGACACCGATCATCTCGGGCACATTCGATTGGACCGAGGCACAGATCGAGTTAGAGGGAATCAGCGGCACCGTCCAGCTGCGTTTCCGCTTCGGGAGTGACGGTTATGTCGAGCAAGAGGGCTGGCACATCGACGATATCGAGATTGTGGCGCAGAGTCCCGGGGCTTCCGACGCACGCGAGCTCACGCTCCGTCCCGAGCGCGTGGCGCTCTATCAGAACCGGCCCAATCCTTTCGGCTCGCTCCGCGGGCAGACGAGCATTCGCTTCGATCTTCCGCGCGAGAGCCAGGTGCGTTTGGCAATCTACGATGTCGGCGGGCGTCTGGTCCGGACCCTGGTCCGCGAATCTCTACAGACGGGCCGCTACGACATCGAGTGGAACGGCCTCGACGCCGGCGGGCGCCACGTCGAGAGTGGTGTCTACTTCTATATCCTCGATGCGGGCGAGGGGCAGTTATCGCGCCGCCTGCTGATGTTGCGCTGATCGGGCGCCATCGCCAAGGCGACCAGGCGACTTTCGCCACCGGCGCACGGCGATAGTCCCGGGCGGATTGGGGCGGGGAGCTTCAAGGATGTTGGGCAAGCCAGGAGGCACACCGCCCGCGCACCGGAGCGGGCGGCCGTACCACCTGTGTGGTGGTTTGGCCGGCGTCTTCCTCGCCGCGCTGCTTTCCCTTGCCGGCTGCGAACCGTATGGCGCGCCCGCTGCCCCGGGCGCCGATACGGCCAGCGTCTCCTTGGGCGCCGGAATGACGCAGGCCCAGGCCCACCTCTTCCTCTACCGCATTACCTCGCGCGAGACGGGTGGGCGCCTCGGGGTCGGCCGCGCGTTCCGGGTCGAGCCCAACCGCCAGGTGCGCGCCGTCCTGCAGTTCACGGATTGGGATCCGCGGCGCGATGCCCTGATCCACATCATGTGGATCAACCCGGACGGCAAGGAGATCTACACCAAGGAAATCCACGTCATTGGCGAGGACTGGGCGAGCACCGAGCGCCGGGAGGCCCTGGGCCGCAAACGAATCCGCTTGGAACCGGAGCGTGGATTGTTGGAGATCGAGAGCCGTTTCGGCATCGACCCGATCCGTCTCGAAGAGGAGCTGCATCGCGATCCGGAGGATCGCTATTTCAAGCTGGGAACCTGGCAGGTGCGGGCCTACCTCTACCGCAAGCTCTTGCTGCAAACTTCATTCGAGTTGCTTCCGGAGGAGTAGGCCCGTTTCGGCCAACGAGCCAAGTCGTTTTGGCCGGGGAGACGCACCGATTTCGGCCAGGGTGGTCATGGTCAGCGAACCGAGAGGCCCACGGGCCGGGCGCCATGTGGTATAATCAAGGCAGTGGAATCCGCCCACACCCGGCGCGCGCCGACGGTCCGTCCGCTCCCGCCGGGCAAGACATCCGTGCTTGCCTTGGGGTCCTTGCGGGGCCGCAAGTTCAGACGAAAGCCGGCCTCCGCGGGGCCGGCTTTCCTGTCTAGGGCGGCCTTCGCCGCGGCCGCGGCGCGGCGCGCCCTGAACCCTGGAGTGCGGATCTTGGATGCACGGTTCGGCCCCCACCCGCCACCAGGAACGAATGCACGATGACTCGGCTCGAACGCGAGATCAAACTCGCCCTGACCGCCGACGAACACGCCCGCCTCCGGGCCGCCTGGGACCCCGCCGCTCGCGTCCTGGAACAGCGCAACTACTACTTGGACACCATCGATGGCCGGCTACAGTGCCACGGCTATGGCTTGCGACTGCGGATCGAAGATGGCCCCGTACATACGCTGACGCTCAAAGGTCCCCCGCTCGAGGAGCCGGCGGCACGCGCCGCCGGATACAGCGTGCGCACCGAGCAGGAGGCACACCTCACCGCCGAGCAGGCAGCAGCGCTGCTCCGGGGCGCTTCTGCTCTGCCGGACCTGCCCTTGCACCTTCCCGCGGAACTGACCGGTGCTGTCCAGGGAGGAGAACTGCAGAACCTCGGCCTGCTTGCCAATCGGCGCCGCGTCTACGCCGCCGGCCTGCCCATGACGCCCGGCAAAGGGACCATCTCGCCCGGCAAGGACGGACCAACACTGATGCTCGAGCTCGACGAGAGCCGGTTTCCAGACGGCAGCCGGGACTACGAGCTGGAAATCGAACTGCAGGATCTGCCCCCCGACCAGATTCCTACCAACCGGGCACTGCAGGATTTCCTGGCCCAATGGGCCATCCCGTGGTGCCCCCGCTCGGCGAGCAAGCTGGCCCGCTTCCTCGAACGCCGCGCCGGGGGAGGGGGGAGCGCCCAGTGCGGGCCGGCCTAGCATCGATCCAGGCCTGATCGACGCAGCCAGCGCAGTGACTTTCGGGTGGCGCCCGCACCTTGCGGGGCGATAAGGTGAATGGCAGAATAGACACTTGCGGCACCGAGGCTTCTCCACTTCCCGGCTTGCCTACGCATCTTGAGCGCCGTCGCGAGCGTGATTCGCCGCAGGAGGGTGCGCCGAATGGCCAGAGGCAAGGACTCCAAGAAGCGAACCCTGCAGGAGCAGATCAGCACCCAGCACCACCGGGTCCTGGCGCGGTGCTTCGGGGCATCCGCGGACCAGGTCCTCGATGGTGAATTGGCCGAGAAGTACGCCGCCCTGATCGCGGGGGTTGCCGAGCTGCCGCGCGAGCGGCTGATGGCCTTGCGCTTCTTGCCGGACATATCCGTTTCCGCGTCCGGGGCGACCTCGGAGACCGCGCGGGCCAGGCCGCGCGAGCGCGCCTCGGGCGGAGAGGAAGTCGTCCTCTTCCGGCGCATGGCCGAGGCCTCGGGATCGGGGTTCGGTGTCGCCAACCTGAAAGGCGAGATCAGCTACGTCAACCCGGCCCTCAGCCGCATGCTGGGAGAACCCTCCCCCTCCCATGCCGTCGGGCGCAGCGTCTACGACTACTATCCCGAAGAGGACTGCGAGCGCCTTCTGCGCGAGGCGATCCCCGCCGCCATCGAACACCGGCAGTGGAGCGGGGAACTCACGCTGCGCACGATTCAGGGCCGCCTGGTGCCGACGATTCAGAACATCTTCATCGTTCATGGCGAGCACGACGACACCCCCTACTTGGCCAACCTGATCGTCGATATCAGCGATCGCAAACGGGCCGAGGAGGCGTTGCGCACGTCCGAGGAACGTTTCCGCAGCGTCTTCGATAACGCCACCATCGGGATCTACCGCACGACTCCCGACGGGCGCATCCTGATGGCCAACCGGGCGTTACTGCAGATGTTGGGCTGTGAGTCCTTCCGCGAGCTCGCCGAGCGCAACCTCGAGAAGGACGGTTACGAACCCCGATATTCGCGCAAGGCATTCAAGGACCGGATGGCCCGGGACGGCCAGATACTCGCCGAGGAAGCTGTCTGGCTGCGCCAGGACGGAATGATTCTGCATGTTCGCGAGAGCGTGCATCTCGCTCGCGATGCCGCAGGCGATATCCTCTATTACGAGGGCACCACCGAGGACATCACCGATTGGAAGCTGGCCAGCGAGGCCTTGCGAACCAGCGAGGAGAACTTCCGCGCCCTGGCGGAGAACGCCAATGATGGAATCCTGATCACCTGTGGCGAGGACCGGCATACTGTCTTCGCCAACCGCCGGGCAACCGAGATTTCCGGCTACACCAAAGAGGAGTTGGTCTCGGTCGGCATGCGCGAGCTGGTGGCGCCCGAGGAACTCGACAAGCTCGCCGAGCGCATCCGGCGCCGGATCGCGGGCGAGACGGTACCCAGCCACCACGAGACCAAGATCATGCACACGAACGGACAGCGCGTCCCCGTCGAGATCACCAGCGCCCGCACGAGCTGGGAGGGCCGCGTCGCCAACATTGTGATCCTGCGGGACATCACCCAACGCAAGGCAGCCGAAGCCGCCCTCCGGGAATCGGAGGAGAAGTACCGCAGCCTCGTCGAGAACATCCGGGATGTCCTCCACTCGATCGATCGCACGGGGAAGGTCACCTACATCAGCCCGACCGTAGAGCAAGTAGGCGGGTATCGCCCCGAGGAGATCATCGGCAAGTCGATCGACGCACTCATCCACCCCGATGATCTCGAACGGGGCCGCAAGAACATCGCCGCGATCATGGCCGGTAAGCCGCCCGAACCGCACGAGTATCGCCTGCGCCTCAAGTCGGGTGAGTATCGCTGGATGCGCATCTCCAGCCTTCCGGTCGTCGTGGACGGAGAGATCATCGGCCTGCACGGTGTGATGTCCGACATCCACGACCTGAAGACTACTCAGATCGCTCTCCAGGAATCCGAGCGTCAGTACGTCGGCATTCTCGAACAGGCCTCGGACGGCATCGGCATTGCCCAGGATGCGGTCTTGCGGTTCGTCAATCCCGCCTTGGCCCGCATGCTTGGCTACCGGGTGGACGAGCTGCTGGGCGCGCAGTTCGCCGATCTGATCGAAGTGCCTGAATCGGGCGAAGCCTTGGCGCGCTACGAGAAGGACATGGCGGCCGGCACCGTCCCCTCCCACCAGCGACTGTGTGTGCGCTGCAAGGACGGAACACGCAAGTGGATCGAGATCGCCGGGTGGCGGCTCGTCCAGTTCCACGGACGCTCGGCAGCCGTGGGCATTGCCCGCGAAGTAGACGGCCCGGACGAGCGGGATGAGGAGCGCGACTCCCGATGAGATCCGCGCGCAAGACAGGTGGCCCCCTTACCGTCCTGCTAATCGACAGCGATGCCGCCTATGCCGCCAGCGTCGCCGATTACCTCCGCGACCGCCTCGATGTGCATACGGTGCCCGACGCCTTTCAGGCCCTTGACCACTTCCAGGCGCGGGCCTACGACGCCGTACTGCTCGATGTCGAGCTGGCGGGCGTCACCGATGGACTCGAACTCCTGCGCCAGTTGCGTCAGATCGATCGTCTGGTTCCAGTGCTGCTCGTCACGTCCGGCGAGCGCACCGACGTCGCGCTCGCCGCGGGACGTCTCGGGGCGAGCGACTATTTCACCAAGGGAGTATCTCTCGACGTGCTGGCCCGGCGCCTGCTCACCGTGCTCGAAGGGCGTGCCTCCGAGCGTCATCGGGATGCCCTGGAACGGGATGCCAAGGATGCGCACTGGGAGTTCGTCGGAGAGAGCGACGCAATCCAACGCCTGATCAAGGATGCTGTGACCGTCTCGGCGGTCGGTAGCCCGATTCTGCTCACCGGTGAGCATGGAACCGGCAAGGACGTCTTGGCACGCTATATTCATCGCCACAGCCCCCGCGCCGATCATCCGTTCGTGCCGGTCAATTGCGCCGCGATCCCCGAGGGCATCTTCGAGAGCGAGATCTTCGGCCACGAGCGCGGCGCTTTCACCGGAGCATCCCAGGCCCGCCGCGGTAGTTTCGAGATCGCGGGTGCCGGCACCCTGCTGCTCGATGAGATCACTGAGATGCCCATGCAGCTACAGCCCAAGCTGCTGCGGGCCTTGCAGTCGGGCGAGTACTCCCGGATCGGTTCCGAGCGCATCCAGCAGGCGCACGCCCGGGTGATCTGCGCCACCAATCGGGATCCGCTGCAGGCGATCGAGGCGCAGCGGCTGCGCCAAGACCTCTACTACCGGATCAACGTCGTCCATTTGCATATCCCCGCCTTGCGCGAGCGCCGCGAAGACATCCCGGTGCTCGCCCGCCACTTCCTGCGCATCAAGAGCCGGGAGTTGGGCAAGCAGGTGGACAGCATCGCGCCGGAGGCCGAGGCGCTCCTGATGGCCCACGACTGGCCGGGCAATGCCCGCGAGCTGGAAAACCTGATCGAGCGGGCGCTCGTCTTCTGCCGCGCCTCGCGGATCGGGCCCGAGCTGATGAGCCCGATCTCCGAGGGGGCCGCCTTCCTGGCACTTCCCTGGGAGCAAGCCCGGGACCTTGCCATGCGCCGCTTCGCGCGCAGCTATCTGACCGCCCTGCTTCATGTCTACGCCGGGTCGGTCTCCCGCGCCGCCCGCGCCATGGGTGTCTCCCGCCAGGCGTTCTACAAGGCGCTCGATCGTGCCGGCCTGACCGCGGAGCCTTTTCGGAGGCCGGCGAACCGCGGGTAGCCTCCCGCCCACGCGAACCACGCATAGCCGCCGGCCGACGCGAACCACGGGTAGCCCCGCCCACGCGAACCACGGGTAGCTCCCCGCCCACGCGAACCACGGGCAGCCGCCGGCTCACGCGAACCACGGGTAGCGCCCCGGCCCACGCTAACCACGGATCGCCCCCGACGCATCCGATCTGCGAGGCTCGCGACCCACTGCTGCAGCGGGATAGTGTCAATTTGCGGTTGTCGGAGCTCGTGCCCAACAGCTCGTTTTCTCCGCCAGCGCTGCCGCGCCTGCACTTGTAATCACAACACAACCTCCTAACTGGAAACAAGATACGGCACCCGGGCTGTAAGTGGCTGGTATCCCCACTGTTGGCACTCCATTTGCTTGTCTTACCAGCAAATAGCGGATGGGCAATCATCCGAGACCGGGGAGGGGCAAAGCGACCGTTCCTTACCAACTGTGATGTACCGATGGTGTTGCCGACCGTGCGTTGGCCACTCGTGAGGTCTGACTGTGGCCTCCGTCTCCGGTCTCGGGTTCTTTTTTCTGCGGTTCTCCCTCAACCATGGGGCGGACCGCATGAGCGGTTGCCGCGGCGGACCATCACGCCACCCGCCGACAACGTCACACACACACCCTCCCGGAAGACCACCACCCGTTGACAACGTCCTGTCCGGCCCCTACCGTCAGATCCCGTTTTCATCATCAATCTAGTCCGACCCTTTCCTCGGCGGAGGGACCCCGATCATGCCGGCAGCGCAAGGCACGGCACTGTACCTCGAGAACATCACCAAGACCTTCGGCACCCATGTCGCCGTCGACGACGTCTCCGTTCGGGTGCCCACCGGGAGTGTCTATGGCTTCATCGGCCCCAATGGGGCCGGCAAGACGACCACGCTACGGATGGTCATCGATATCATCCGGCCCGATCACGGTGCCATCGAGGTGCTTGGCACCCGCAACCTGCCGGAGATCCGCTCCCGCATCGGCTACCTGCCCGAAGAGCGCGGTATGTACAAGAAGATGCGCACTCTCGAATTCGTCTCCTACATCGGGTCGCTCAAGGGCATGTCGCCCCGTGCTGCCCGCGAACGAGGGAGCGCGCTCATGGAGCGCTATGGACTCGGCCGCTGGCAGACGGCCACCGTCGACGCACTCTCGAAGGGCATGCAGCAGAAGCTGCAGTTCATTTCCACAATCGTCCACGATCCCGAACTGCTCATCCTCGATGAACCCTTCTCTGGCCTCGACCCGGTCAACGTCGAGGCGATCAAGGAAACGATCCTGCAATCCCGGCGCGACGGCCGAACAGTGATCTTCTCGACCCACATGATGGAACATGCCGAGCGTCTCTGTGACGCGCTTTTCATGATCCACGAGGGACGCAAGGTGCTCGACGGCACGATCCAGGAGATCAAGTCGGCCCACGGCGATCGCGCGATCCACTTGACCTGCTATGGCGCGTCCGAGTTCATCCGCCAGCTTCCCTATGTCATCCGCATGCGGGAATATGGCAACGATCTCGAAGTGTTCATCTCCGAGGAGACCCCTCCCCAGGCTTTCTTGCGCGACATCGTCGATCGTCTGAAGATCTCGCGCTTCGATGTCACCGAACCTTCGCTCTATGACATTTTCCTCGAGCAGGTCGCGCCCGCTCGTCGCCACCAGATCGCTGCCGACGGAACCCTGATCTCCACCTCGCCCGCCGGCCAGGACGCCCCGCAGAGCGCGACACCAGCGACGCAGCCAGACGACGAAAGCGCTGCCGGTGACCGGCCCCCGCCAAGCACACCGACCCAAGGGGACTAGACCGATGATCCATCGACTCCTTCGCGTCGCCCGTCGTGAGTACCTGGCCTATGTTCGCACCAAGACGTTCCTGGTCTCGGTGCTGATGCTACCGCTGATCTTCGCGCTCGCCTTCGGTCTCCCGGCGATCATGGAGTCGATGCCCAAGCCGCCGAAACCTTTCACGGTCATCGATCAGACGGGCGAGTATGGCGAGGACTTATACGCCGCGCTCTACGAACAGGCGGGGCTGACCGGGGGGATCCTGAAGATCGACATGCGCGATCACATCCTCCTGCAGACCGAGCAGCTCGACCTTCCCGCCGACCGGGATGCCCGCATGGCCCGGCTACAGGAGTTGGCGATCGAGGGAGAACTGTTCGCCTACTTCGTTATCGCTGCCGACGAGAAGGGACCCGGATGTCGCCTGGGGTATTACTCGACCGACCCCTCGGCACACCGGCTCCCGCGAGTACTGCAGGGGATCCTCGAGGAGTTGATCGCTCAGCGCAAACTGGGACCGCTGGTCGCCGATCCCGAGCTGCTCTCCCAGGTGCTCCATGGGGTCTCCCTGCATACGCACGCGATCACGGAAGAGGGCGAGGAGGTCGCCACCGCAGCGCACATCGCCCGCTCCTACGCGCCTCTGGCCTTCGTCTATCTGCTCTGGATCGCGATTCTGACGATGGCCAGCCACCTGATGACCAGCACCATCGAGGAGAAATCGAGCCGGATCGTCGAGGTGATCCTCTCGTCGGTCTCCTCGTTCGAATTCATGCTCGGGAAGCTGGTCGGATTGGCCGGCGCGGGATTGACGATGATCCTCGCCTGGGTGTGTACTGCGGGCATCGTCTCCGCAGTGATCCCCAATGCGACCGCCCAGCAGATCCTCTCCGGCCTCGGCGGCGCCTTCTCGGGCCTGACCATCTTTTGGTTCCTCGGCTTCTTCCTCCTCGGATTCCTGTTCTACGCCTCGCTCTACGTCGGCGTCGGTTCGGTCTGCAACACGCTGCGCGACGCGCAGAACCTGCTGCAACCGGTCATGATCGTCATGATGATCCCGCTCTTCTTGATGTTCTATGTGACCAACAACCCCGATCACATCGTCGCCGTGGTCGGGTCGTTCATTCCACCCTTTACTCCATTCCTGATGATGAACCGCATCCCGGCACAGCCCCCGGCGCCCACTTGGCAAATCCTCTTGGCGGCCCTGATCATGATTCTGGCGACCTGGGCAACGATCTCCGCCGCTGCCAAGGTCTTCCGTGTGGGAATCTTGATGTACGGCAAGGCGCCCACGCTGCCGGAGATCCTGCGCTGGGCGCGGCAGAAGAGCTAGCGAGAGGGACAAGCTGGTGTGGCGAGCAAGCTAGCAACAGGAACAAGCCGGCGCGGGGAGCAAGCTAGCAACAGGAACAAGCCGGCACGAGGAGCAAGCTAGGCAGGCGAGCAAGCTAGCAACAGGAACAAGCCGGCACGAGGAGCAAGCTAGGCAGGCGAGCAAGCCAGGAAGAGGAGCACCATTGATGGCATCCGCGAAATCCTCCGACCAGATCGGACGGCTGCGCGACCGCTTTCTGCGCTACGTGCAGGTCCACACGACCTCCGCTGAGGAATCGAACCGGCACCCGAGCACCGACTGCCAGTTCGACTTGGCCCGGCTGCTCGCCGGGGAGCTGGGCGCGATGGGCATCGAGGCCCGCGTCGACGAGCACGCCTACGTCTATGCCCAGATCCCCGAGAACCTCCCCGCGGATCATCGGGCTCGAGGTCGCGTCCCGGCGATCGGGTTCATTGCCCACATGGACACCAGCCCCGATGCCCCCGGCGAGGGGGTCAAGCCGCAGATCCACCACGACTACCAGGGGGGCGACATCGTCCTGCCCGGCGACCCCGAACAGGTGGTCCGCGTGGCCGACACTCCCGAGCTTGCCGAACTCGTCGGCCACGACATCATCACCAGCGACGGGACAACCCTGCTCGGCGCCGACGACAAAGCGGGGGTCGCGGTAATCATGGAAGCCGCCGAGCGCATCCTCGCTGATCGCGAGCTACTCCACGGTCCGCTCTGGATCGCCTTCACGCCCGACGAGGAGATCGGACGCGGCGTGGACAAGTTCGACCTCGAGGCCTTCGACGCTCGGATCGCCTACACCCTCGACGGCAAGACCCGCGGCCTGATCGAGAAGGAAACCTTCAACGCCCATTCCGCCACCTTCCGCCTGCGCGGGTACAACGTTCATCCGGGGACGGCCAAGGACAAGATGGTCAACACCCTGTATGCAGCCGCCGCGATCCTGGGCCGCCTCCCCGAGGACATGCGCCCCGAGACGACCGAGGGACGCGAGGGCTATCTTCACCCCCGGGCGATCAGCGGCGGCGTCGATCGGTGCACGATTGATCTACTGGTCCGTGATTTCGACCTTGGCGGCTCGCGCGAGAAGATCGCATTGCTGAAACGGATTCGTGATGAAGTCCAGGCCCAGTTCCCCAAGACCACCATCGAGTTGGAGGTCAAGGAACGCTATCTGAACATGCGCCCCAAGATCGAAGAGAATCCGCGCATCGTCGAGATCGCCATGGAAGCTTGCCGGCGCCTCGGCGTCGAGCCACAACTCCACGCCATCCGCGGCGGCACCGACGGCGCCCGCCTCTCCTACATGGGCGTGCTCACCCCGAATATCTTCACCGGGGGCACCAACTATCACAGCGTGCGCGAGTGGGTCTCGCTCCAGGTCATGGAGGAAGTCGTAGGAGTCGTCCGAGAAATCGCCGCGCTCTGGGTGGAAGAAGCGAGTTGACGCAGTGGCGAGGTGGTGTAGCAACGCAGTCGTGCCCCGACGAAGTGGCGAGGTGGCGCAGTAACGCAATCGTGCCTCGGCGAGGTGGCGCAGTAACGCAGTCGTGCCTCGGCGAGGTGGCGAGGTGGCGCAGCAACGCAGTCGTGCCCCGACGAAGTGGCGCGGCGTGTGTGGTGGTCTCCGGTAGCCACGCGGCAGGATGCAAGCGCAGGACGTGAGGCGCTACTCCCCGCCGACCTCATCTTCTAGGCTTGCCGCCACGACGAGCTGATCGAGCATCGCCGTCGCCACCCGGTGCCTGATCTCGAAGACGGAGCAGACCTCTTCGAATCCCGAGCGGATCAGCCCGACTTGATCGACCATCTCGCGAGGCGTCATCCCGAAGTAGCGCATCGCTGCACGTACGAAACCCTGCCCCCGTTGCTCGTCATTCTGCAGTACACTGGGCGCCAAGGCAGCGACACTTATCGGCAGCACGACCCCGTCGGCGAGCTGCCGCTGCTCGAGCTCCTCGGGGTCCTGCGTGTGCAATTCCACCAGGCGTGTTAGTTCGCGAGGCAGCCCCCAGGTACCGAGAATATAGGCTCCCGCCTGGGCATGGTCCCAACCATAGATCTGTCGCTCGATTTGTGACAGCCGGTGTCCACTGCCGTTCCATCTCTTCACCACCGGAGCGTAGCTCCGGGGCCGGACCAGCAGCAGCACGGGCAGGGCGAGGTCGGCGAGCAGCGATGCGGTGAAGGCGACCTCCTTGTCACCCGGGCAGGCGCGCGTGGCAAACGAGCGGGAGAACATCGCGCGAATCAGCGAGTCGCTCCAGAAGGCCTCGTGGTGGAAGACATCTTCGGGGGGGCGCGGAACCGCGCCGACCATGGCGAAGGAGAGGGCGATCGGGCGCAGGTGTCGCAGCCCGAGCAGAGCAGCCGCATGGCGCACCGAGATCACCGGATTGCGCAGCGAAAAGATCGAGGAGTTGATCGTCTGGATCACCTTGGCGGCGGTCTCCGGCGACGAGGAGATCACCTGGACCAGGCGTTCCATATCTGGATCGGTCCGGTTGATCTCTGCGATCAGGCGCGCCGCCGCCGCGGGAAGGGGCGGAATGCGGATATCCTTCACCTTCTCGGCGAAGTCCTGCCCAGCCACGACCGCAGCCTGGTCGGGATTTGTCCGCGCATCGTCGCCCATGAATGCTCCGTCTCGGTTGCCACCGGCCAGACTCGGCGTCGGGGGGTCCGGCAACCCATAGGGAATATCGGCGGATCTCGCGCCATGTTCAGTGTGGAGTGCCCAACTCGTGCGTCCTGCAATGCCGGAGCACAGGAGGGCGCCCCAATCGGGGAACCGTCCCAGCCGGGTTCCTCCGAGGCATGACGAAGGTGGTGGTCGAGGCAGGCGGGGGACGCCCGACCCCACGAGTAGCGTAACTTGCTCCCACAAAAGGCGCTACGTGCCTCACGCCAGGAATCTCCGTGCCGCGACTAGAAGGCCATGGCAACAAAGACGCCCGTGAGCAGCCCCACCACCACCGTCAGCAAGATCGCAATCACCATGTGCTTGCGCATGGTCTGCGCCTCGAGCGCCTTGCCCCCCCCGATCGTGGCAACGGCATTGGTGATCTTGGCGGGTGTGATCGCCGAGGCGACCCCGCCGGTGGCGGCGTGCGCGCCATAGATCGTCATGAACTGCTTGTCCGAGAGCCCGACATCGGCGCAGGCCTTCTGCTGGATCTTCATGAAGAGCACGTTCGACCCGGTTTCCGAGCCGCCCACCACCGCCCCAAAGAGCCCCAGTCCCGGAGCCACGTAACTGTAGGCTCCGCCGAAGAAGGCGGCGAGGGACGCGCCGACGACGATGTTCATGTTCCAGGTCGAGAAGAAGGCCGAGGGAACGAGCGTCGCTCCGCCGCCGGCCGCGGTCACGGTCTCCATCGCCGACCAAGCCATCACATAGGCAATCGAGAAGTAGACCGCATAGGCAACGAATGGCGAGAGGAACCGCTTGAGCCACACGTCGATAGCCCGGCGCCATTGTTCGGCGCTCGGCTTCATGAAAATGCACGCGAGCAATACCGAGATCAGGATCCAAGTGTAGATCTGTCCCAGTACATTCAGATCGACCACCTTGTCGTAGATGTGGAAAACCTCGATGTTACCGGGCAGCCGGCTCAGCCAGCCGTTGATCTGCGGGAACGAAACGACCGCGGCCAGAATCGTCAGGATGATCCATGGGGAGAGGGCCCGCCAAAGCGCCCCCGCATCGATCGGGTTCTCCCGCCGCACGCGCTCCAACTCGCCGGCCAGCCTGCGTCCCTGGAATGCGCGCTGCCAGAAAATCAGTGCACCCATCGAGAAGAGGCCCGCCAGAATGCCGATGATGCGGATCGGGATGATCTCTCGGCCGGTCGCATAGTTGATCACCGCCAGACCGAGCGCGCAGGCGGCGATCGAGATCCCCGAGATCAGCGCCGGCACCGCCCCGCGCCTCATCGAGGTCCAGCCGCCGACCAGCCAGAGGATGCCGAAGCTCAACCCCACGGCGATGACCGGAAGGAAGATGCAGATCTTGAAGGTGAAGGCGATCGCGTCGATGGCGAAGATCTCCGCCGGCAGAGTGATCGGGATCGAGAGCAGGGCGAAGGAGGTCGTCGCATTGTAGCCGAGGACGGCAATCGCCACCGCCGAGGCGGGAGCGAAGCCCATCGCGATCAACAGCGGTGGGAACATCGCCGGGGTCACGATCCCCAGCGAGGTCAGGAACGAACCGAATCCAATGCCGACATTGAGCGCCTGAACTTCCTTGCCGACCACGGTGCGCTTGACGGCACCCGAGATGACGCCCAGGGCGCCCACTTCCTTCATCAAGAAGATCATGAACATCGTGAAGACCACGGCGATCGAGATCCCGAACGACTTGACGAAGCCGTACCACGATCCCGCCAGCGCAATGCCGAAGGAGGTCTTGAAGTAGAGCACCGCCAGCGCGACCGAGACGATCCAGCCGACGACGGCCATCGTTGCGCCGCTCTGCTGCAGCAGGATGATCCCGGCGAGTACAACGAGCAGTGGCAGCAGGGCGAACAGGAACTTCAGTAGGCTGGCGCCGGTGGTGACTTCCTCGGGCGGAGAGGCCACCGGTGCGCCCTCTCCCTGGGCCCCGGCTGGCTGTGCCAGCAGCAGGCCCCCAGCGAAGAGCACGCCGAGGAGTCCGAGCAGTAGCACCCGGCGCGACCATCCCCGCACCCCGCGGTTCGCACTACCCCGCAGTCTGCGGTTCGCACTACTTCGCACTCTGCAGCTCGCATCACTCCGCGCCCCTCGCTCCCCGCAACGCAGACTCAGGCCTTCACCCATCCGTCCCTCCAACCTCGTTTGTCCCACTTACTTCCACGCGCCGGGTTCGCCGGATACTGTCGCGGGCGCCCTCCCTAGAGTCAACCTTTCGATTGAAATCCGGCTCTGATAGGCTCTATACGTCGTTAATCACATGCACGATCACCGGTCGCGACTCCGCGCGGCCGTAGCGGACGGCGATCTGCGCAGCAGCTCAAGACTTCGACGATGGAGGAGCATTCGATGGCCATGGCACTGCGGGAATCGTCTTCCCCGCGCCGATTTCGGATCCGCCGGATGCGCCGCCGGCTGACCCCCGTCCTAGCGATCCTGGCCGGGCTGTTGGCGGCAGCCCCTGGCGTGGGGGCCGCTCCCAATCCTGGGCGCCCGCCGGTTCCCCCGCCGCCGGTCGACTTCGATGCCGGTCTCGACACGCGCGTCCGTGAGGTCTCGCTCCACAACCTCCTCGACTTCGACTACGACGAGAGTCAGGGAGTGGGAGCCCTGAGCACCGTCTCCGATGCTCACTTCTTCCGGGTACGCCACCGAATCTGGACGCAGCTGAAGTTTCGGGCGGGCTGGCGAGTATACTCGCGTTTCACCACCGAGTGGCGCAAGCATCTGACCCCCTGGCTGACTCAGGAGAAGACCGAGATCATCCTCGACAACCTCTATCTCGACATCCCGCGGATCGCCGGACAGCCGATCTCACTGCGGCTCGGCCGTCAAGACATCATCAGGGGCGAGGGATTCATCCTGCTCGATGGTGGTCCCAACGACGGATCCCGCTCGATCTTCCAGAATGCGCTGCTGCTCGGCATCGACGGCGAGCTGTTCGGTATGGAGCGGAGTAAGCTTGAACTGATGGCGATCCGCAACCTCGCCTGGGACGAGTTCATCCTCGCCAATGGCTGGACCGACGAGCAGCGTCGTCTCGGCCAGCGCAAGGGACTCCAAGAGAACGACGAGACGGCCTTTGGCCTGTATGCCACCTACGACCGACCCAAACAGCACAAGGTGGAGAGCTACTACTTCTACAAGGAGGAAGAGGCGCCTTCGGCGAAAGATCCCCATCTGAAGCTGCATACAGTGGGAACCCGCATCTCGGGCAAACTGCCCTATGCCCTCAGCTATGCCGCGGAGGGGGCCTATCAGTTCGGCACTCACGACTCGGTCGCCGCCGGGATGTCGGCGCATGATCACCGCTCCTATGGGGGCTATGTGCACCTGGCCCGGTCACTGCTGGCCCTCGGCCATCCCGAGCTCACGATCGGCGCCGTCTATCTGTCGGGAAATGACCCGGGAAGCGCGGATCATCCCAACCCCGAGGATCAGTCCTGGGTGCCGCTTTTCTCGCGCTGGCCGAAGTGGAGCGAGCTCTACATCTACACCTTGATCCCGGAGTATGGCCGGGTCGCCAACTGGACGAACATGAGCGCGTTGACCGCCAGGGCGAGCATGACTCTGTCCGGCCGCGCCAAACTCGCCTACACCTACTGCTACATGATGGCCCCCCACCCGCATGATCCGCAGAACTCGCCGCCTCCCTGGCAGAGCGGGTTCTTCGGCGATGGAGATGTGCGCGGCCACAATCATCAGTGGAAGCTGAGCATCGAGATGAACAAGGGAGTGTCGTGGCATTTTCTCCTCGAGCGCTTCGCGCCCGGGGATTTCTACCAGGATGCCGTGGACGATGCGTACTTCCTGCGTTGGGAGTTTATGTTCAAGTCGTAGGCCCACAGCTGCCGGGCGCCGACACCGAGGAGATCGGGGATCCGGCGGCAGCGCTGCCAAGTAACGACGAGGGAGGAACCAGCGGTGAAGAAGTTCTGGAACGAGGAATTCGAGACGATGTCGGCGGAGAAGATGCGCCAATTCCAACTCGAGAACTTGCGGCGCACACTCGAGCGAGTCTATGCGAAGGTCCCCTTCTACAAGCAGGCCTTCGACGCCCGGGGAATCAAGCCGGGAGATCTCAAGTCCCTCGAGGACTTGGCTCGCTTCCCCTTCACCGTGAAAAACGACCTGCGCGACAACTACCCTCTAGGCCTCTGCACCGTCCCCGTGTCCGAGCTCGTCCGCATCCACGCCTCCTCGGGCACGACCGGCAAGCCGATCACCGGACCATATACCCCTGCCGATAAGGAGCAGTGGGGGGAGTGCATGGCCCGGGCGATGTGGGCGCAGAGTGTCCGGCCCGAGGACATCGCCCAGAACGCCTACGGCATGGGGCTCTTCACCGGCGGCCTCGGCTTCCTGCTCGGTTTCGAGCGCATCGGCTGCGCGGTGATCCCCTCCGGTTCCGGGCAGACCGAACGGCAGATCCTGCTGATGGAGGATCTCGGAACCACCGTACTCGGTTGCACACCTACCTACGCGCTGACGATTGCCGAGCGGGCGCGGCAACTCGGCAACGACCTGACGCAGTTTCCCCTGCGGGTCGGCCTCTTCGGCGCCGAGCCCTGGACGCCGAAGATGAGGGCGCTGATCGAGGAACGCATGGGCATCGTCGCCCACGAGCATTACGGGTTGACCGAGC
The DNA here is from genome assembly GCA_023129715.1 of Candidatus Eiseniibacteriota bacterium. Classification (GTDB taxonomy): domain Bacteria; phylum Eisenbacteria; class RBG-16-71-46; order CAIMUX01; family WJJG01; genus JAGMBO01. The sequence continues at coordinate 78,742 of JAGMBO010000055.1, forward strand.
TGATGGGTCCCGGGGTCGCCTTCTCCTGCGAGGCCGGAGCCCTGCACATCAACGAAGACCATGTCTACCCCGAGGTCATCGACGCGGAGACCGAGGAGCCCCTGCCTCTCGGCCAGGAAGGCGAGATGGTGCTGACCTCGCTGCAACGCGAGGCGATGCCGATGATCCGCTACCGCACGCGTGACATCACTCGCCTCACGCGCGAGACCTGCGCCTGTGGCCGCACAACCATGGCGATGCAGAAAGTGACCGGACGCTCCGATGACATGATAATTGTCAGCGGGGTCAACGTCTTTCCCTCGCAGATCGAGAGCGTGCTGATGGAGTTCGCCGAGATCGAACCTCAGTACGTCATCCACCTGTTCAAGAAGGGTTTCATCGACGCCATCCGAGTAGAGACGGAGGTCAAGCCTCCCGTCTACGAGAGTGGCAAGGGGTTCATCAAGGACTTGGCCGGTAAGGTTTCAGCACGCATCCAGGCGGTCGTGGGCATCAAGGTGCCGGTCGAGATCCTCGCCGCCGGGTCGATCCCGCGCAGCGTCGGCAAGGCGAAGCGGATCATCGACGAGCGACAGGAGATCAAGTAGTCCCCACGATCGCGTGGTCCCAACGTCGATTCGGGTCCGTCGCCGGCGAGCTACTCGCCGGCGACCCCGAACGCGGCGAGCACGGCAGTGATATTGTCCGGCCCACCTGCCTGATTGGCAACGTCGACCATCCGCTCGACCACCGCGGCGACATCTTCCTCGGCGAGCAAGTCGCCGAGCTGCTCATCGGAAGCGCCCCGATTCAGACCATCGGTGCAGAGCAGGATGCGATCGGCGGGCTGGATCTCCAGCGGTGACGCGGTGATGTCCGGCTCGACGCTCGTGCGCACGCCGAGCGCGCGAGTCAGAATGTGCCGCCCCCGGTGGGTGGCCGCCTCAGCCCCGTCGATCTTGCCCTCGGCCAGTAGCGTCGCGGCCAAGTTGTGATCCTGCGTGAGCTGCTCGAGTCGACCGGAGCGGAACCGATAGACGCGGCTGTCGCCGACATGGGCAATCCAGAGCCGACCGCCGCGGATGACCACCGCGCTGCAGGTGGTGCCCATGCCGCGTAGCTGGTCATCCTCCTCGCCCCGGAGCAGGATCAGCCGGTTGGCCTCATAGAGCGCCGCGCGCAATACGGGCACCGGATCATCGTCAGGCGTCACCTTCGCCCGGAGGTACTTCTCCAGAAATACCTCGACCGCCAACCGGCTGGCGACCTCGCCGGCGGCGTGTCCCCCCATCCCGTCGGCCACGATCAGCACGTGGCCATGACTTACCTCGCGCTCCACCGGAGACCGCTCGGCGTGGAAGAAGTCCTGATTGTTCGGACGCACACGGCCGCGGCTGGTCTGCGCGGCAAGACCAGCCAGCACAATCCCGCCATCCGGCGGGTTGATGTTGCGCTTAGAGTTCATGAGCAAACCACTCCGGATTAGAGCTTGCAACTCTACCGCGCCGCCGATTGCTAGCCAAGGCGGAAAAGGCGCCCGCGCGCCGCTCCCGAGGGCCCAGCGGGCTGATTCCGGCCAACTGACTCGTGGCTTGCAGGATGCACAGCGCCCCCGCTGCGGGAACGCGCAGGCAGGGGCTAGAGCGCCCATCGAGACCGATTCCGACCGGGGAGGAAACCATCAGGATCGCTTGCATGTGGGACGCGAAGTCGCTACGGTTTTTCATGGGCGTGGTGCGATTCGCCCGTTTCCGCCACCGCGCAGACAGCGCCTCAAGCCGCTCTGCGCGAGGCCGATCTGAAAGGGGGGAGACGGGAGCGGCGCACAAGCGCGCGGACTGGGCCGGCCAAGGCCACTGGGGAATCGCAATGAAGACCTCAATGAACATCGAGCTGCGCACCCAGCTGCAGCTGCAAATCCGCCCCCAGATGGTCATGACGATGAACCTGCTGACCCTCCCGATCCTCGATTTCAATCAAGAGATCGAGACGATGGCGGAGGAGAACCCCGTCCTCGATGTCACCAATCCCTCCGAGATCTCGGCGACGGACGCGATCAGCGAACGCAAGGAAGAGTCGTCCAAGGAAACGACCAACGACGAGTGGGACGAGCGCGTTCTGCAGCGCATCGCCGAGCTGGGCGAGGACCCCAATCAGGGGGGCGGCTCGTGGGCGGGAACGAACCGGCCGCGCGATGAGGAATGGACCGACCCGATCCTCCGCCTCGCCCCCTCGAAGACGCTGCGTGACGATCTGCTCGAGCAGGTGCGCCTGACCTTGTCCGGCAACGAGGAGAAGATCGGCGAATTCATCGTCCAGGATCTCGACTCCCGGGGGTTTCTCACCAGATCGGTCACCGAGCTGGCCCCCGACATCGCTGCCTACATCGAGGATTCGGTGACCGAGGAGGAGGTCACCCACGTTCTCGAGCGGCTGAAAGAGGCGATCGAACCGCCCGGCATCTGCGCGGCCAATCTCTCCGAGTCGATTGCGATCCAACTGAAGCGCCAGGGCCAGGAGAAGTGGACCGATCTGCTGATCACCGGCTATGAACTCTTGAGCGCGGGGAAGGAGCGGGAGCTCGCGCGCCTATGCAGCAAGTACAAGGTCGACACCTCGTTCGTCTTCGACCGGCTCTCCAAGCTCCACTTCGTCCCGACCTTCGGGATCGCCGAGGAGAGCTTCGATACGAACAGCATGCGCCCCGAGGTCTTGGTGATTCCGGCGCACCCTGAGATTCATGGTCCCGGCCGCTATGAGATCCGCTACAACAGCAGCGCGATCGTCCGCCTGACCCTCAATCCCAAGATCATCGAGATGGCCCGCCGCCGGGACACGCTCACGCCGGCCGAGCGGCGCTTCTTGAGCGAGAAGGTGCAGCAGGCAAAGTGGCTGCGTCAGGTCGTCGAAGACCGCCGCAGCCTGCTGCTGCGTACCGTGGAGGCGGTCGTCGAGCGGCAGTGGGACTTCCTCGATCGCGGGATCCGCAAATTGCGCCCCCTGACCCAACGCGAGATCGCCGAAGAGGTCGGCCGCGACGAGAGCACCATCTCGCGCCTGATCAACGGTCGCTTCGCCGACACGCCCCAGGGATGTATCCCGCTCTCGGCGTTCTTCTCCCAGGCGGTCGGCAAGTCCTCGGGGGCTGCGGCGCGGGAGGCACTGCGCGAGATCATGACGACGGAGAAGGACGGCGTCGGCTACACCGACGACGAGCTCGCCGAGCGCATGCGCTTGAGCGGGTATGCGGTGCACCGCCGCACGGTCAACAAGTATCGCCGCATGCTGGGGGGCTACTTCGCCCTGAAACGCAGTGTGCGCCGCGCGATGAACCGCCGCGAGAAGCGCGTCGAGGACCGCGCCGAGGAGCCGGTCGAAAAACCCACCGAGGAGCCCGCCGAGAAGCGCGCCGAAGACCCGGTCGGGAGACCCGCGGAGGAACCGGTCGAGAAACCCACCGAGAAGCTCCTCGAGGAGCCCGTCGAGTAGCATGCCCGCACCGGGAGCAGACCGGATCGTGCGGACAACCCTGATTGCTGCCTATGCCGTGCTGACCCTGGCCGGCCTCTTTCTCTTCCGCGGCATTCCAGTTCTCAACGTTGCCTTGGGGTTCCTGGTCGGGGCGGCGGTCGCCCGCCGGGCCGGCGCCGCCCTGCCCGCCCTACACGCCGCCCTCTGGTGGGCCTTCACCACGGCCGCGATCACGATGGCCGCCTCCTGGATCGAACTGGCTGGCCTGCTGCTAGTTACGCACTACTGGGGTCCGTACAGCACTGCGGCCGGCTGGGTGCCGCTCCTCCCACCTCCCGATTCGCCGAACGTTTCGCGGATCATTCTCTTCTCGGTCATCGTCGCCCCCGCCCTGCAAGTCCTGACCACAGGGTTCGGTGGCCTGGTCGCCGTCGTGATCGGCCACTCCGTCGTGAAAAGAGACGCCTCGCACCACAACCTAGCAAGAGAAGAGACGCCAAGGACTGGAACCCCTCATTGAGACTAAGGAAAGCCCCGTTCTTGCCCGAAATCGGGCTTATACCTTGCGGTTTCCTCTCCCTGGAGACAGAATCCTCTCCCGGATGCCCCGGCTGACCCGGCTGACCCGGAGGGCCGACAGGGCCAGGGATCGGGACGAGGGGGAATGGAGGCGGGCTCGATGGGGATAGCCGTCCGGTGAACCCCGTTTTGTCGTGATGGGAAGCCCCGAGGGAGGCACCGCTCATGCCGGACGAAGACGCTCTCGTCCAGAACCTGCAGTCGGCCACCGGGCTCGACGAGGCGGTTCTGCGCAAGATCGTCCAGGAGATCCGAGAGTGGTACGACGAGGACCTGCCGGCGTGGGTCCAGCGGCGCCATCGCGAGCTGCAGCGGCAAGGGGCGCCCAACCGGGAGATCTTCAGCATGCTGTGCCAGGAGGCGCGCCGGATCCTGATCCGGCCGCGCCCCATGACCGAGCGGCAGATCCGTCGCCTGATCTACGGCTGACACGCAGCCGGCGGACCAAGTGCGGCGCGTGGAAAGGACAATCGCATGTGTGGAATCATAGGGTTCTCCGGCGTGCGCAAGGTTCCGGCGAGTCTGATCATGGAGGGGCTCAAGCGCCTCGAGTATCGCGGCTATGACTCGGCGGGGATCGCCTGGCAGGTCCACTCCAAGATCCGCATCCGCAAGTGCGCGGGCAAAGTCGACAAGCTCTGGGAGGCGCTGCCCGCCAATCTGGAGCTCCGCTCCGGCATTGCCCACACCCGCTGGGCGACCCATGGCGCCCCGACCGACACGAACGCCCACCCCCACACCGATAGCCCCCAACGGATCGCCGTCGTGCACAACGGCGTCATCGACAACTACCGCGCACTGAAGCGCATGCTCGAGTCAAACGGGCACCGCTTCACCACCGAGACCGATACCGAGGTACTCGCGCACTTGATCGCCGAGCAGCTCAACGGCTCCATCGAGGAGGCGATCTGCCGCGCGCTGCGCGAGGTGGAGGGAACCTACGGCATTGCGGTGATCCATGCCGGGGAGCCCGACAAGATCGTCGCCGCTCGGCGCGGATCGCCGCTGATCGTCGGAATCGGCGAGGAGGGCTCCTTCATCGCCTCCGATGCGGTCGCGATGGTCGGGAGGGCCGAGCGCATCGTCCACCTCGAGGATGGCGACATCGCGGTGATCAGCGGCAAGGACCACGAGATCCGCCGGGCATCGGGCGGGATCGCCACGATCTCCGATTGGAGCCGCCTCGACATCCCGCCGACGGTGGCCGACAAGGCCGGATATCCGCACTATATGCTGAAGGAAATCATGGAGCAGCCCGAGGCGCTCGAAGACTGCTTCCGCGGACGAGTGCAGCGCGAGTTCGGGACGGCGCGCCTCGGGGGTCTCAACATGATGCCCCGCGATTTTCTCGAGATCGACCGCGTCCGGCTGCTCGGCTGCGGGACTTCCTACATGGCCAGTTGTGTCGGCGCGCGGATGATCTCCGACCTGGCACGCATCGAGACGACCGCCGAATATGCCCCCGAGCACCGCCATAGCAATCCCATCGTGCGCAAGAGCGCGCTCTTCTTCGCCGTCTCTCAGTCAGGAGAGACCACCGATACGATCATGGCGCTGCGCGAGGTGATGCGTAAGGGAGGCAAGGTCCTCGGGATCGTCAACCGCGTGGCGAGTACGATCGCCCGCGAGACCGGTGCAGGCATCTACGTCCACGCCGGCTTCGAGTATGCCGTCGCCTCGACCAAGACGATGCTCAATACGATGATGGGGCTCTTCCTCTTCGGCTTGCTGGTTGGGCGGATGCGCGATCTCTCGCTGGCCCGCGGCCGGGAGTTGATCGACGCGGTCTCCGAACTGCCCGATAAGATCCGCCAGATCCTCGCCATGCGCGATGAGTTTCGCTCCGTGGCCGAGCACTTCTCGGGCTCCGAGAATTTCTACTTCCTCGGCCGAGGCTACTCCTATCCGGTGGCGATGGAGGGAGCCCTGAAACTGAAGGAAATCGCCTACGTCCATGCCGAGGGTTATTCCGCCGCCGAGATGAAGCATGGCCCGATCGCCCTGATCGACGAGACCTTTGCTTCGGTCTTCGTGATCCCGCGCGATTCGGTCTACGAACGCACCCTCACCAACCTGCAGGAAATCCGCGCCCGCAAGGGTCCCGTGCTGACGATCACCACTGGGGAAACCGATGATCTCGAGAGTCTCTCGGACCGCATACTCGTGTTGCCGCAGACCGACGAGATCCTGCTCCCCTTCCTGACGACCGTTGCGGTGCAGCTCTTCGCCTATGAGTTCGCGGCCCAGCGAGGGTGCCCGATCGATCAGCCGAAGAACCTGGCGAAGAGTGTGACGGTGGAGTAGGCGTCACCCGGAAGGTCAGGCGCAGCCCTCCGACCACCGCCCGCGCTCGACAGCCGGGCCCGTGAAGTAGGCGATCGTCACCTCATCTGTAGCTATATTGTACGTGTCTTCAAGTGATCATCGCACACGCCGAACGCTTCGTATAACCGGCCGGCAATGTATGCGTCGCGGAATTGCCAGTCCGAGTTGATGCGGTTCCTATATGGCAACATTTGATTGCTTTTCAAAATAGTGTCCTGCATGTTATTGCGATTTCTTCCTTATGATCACGACTGAAATAGTCGTGTTGACTTCGAGGTCATTTCAAGAGCGGGTCTATTGTGTTCTGGTAAGCATCATTGTATACTCGTCAGACGTATCGTCCGAGAAATTCGAGGGGTGTTTGCTATCAGGTGAAGTGTGAATCTCCAACTTATCATTCGCCAAAACCCTCATGATTCCAAAACGAGTTGTCCATTCAGACCCCGGCTTGCCGCACTTATCCAAACAGAGGTCTATTCTTACGGGTGTCACATTGCTGTTCAGTCTATATTCGCCTTTTGTCCCCACACCCGTGCCGTCATGTAATTGCTCGTGCATTACATAGCTCCCGTTCTCATCGAACGTAATAGACCCTTTCGAGGCACGCTTGTTCGGCGCAATTTCCCATTCTCCCACAATGAGTTGAGTGACGTCTTCGGAGATACCTTCTTTCACTGATGCATCCTGAGAGACCAGCCTTACTAACTCAACGCGCCGGTTCTTGGCCTGTCCTTCCTCGCTTGTATTGGGCATCAGCGGTTTAGATTCCCCGAATCCCCTGGGTGTGAGTAGGGTGATATCGATTCCAAAAAGCCCAAGATAGGCCACTACGGTTTCGGCCCGGTTCTGAGAGAGTTCCAGGTTATACGCTTCCGAACCCTGGTCATCGGTGTGACCCTGGACCTCGAGCTTCAGGTCGGGATTCTCCTTCAGCAAGGTTACGACGTGTTGAAGCTGCTTAGTGGACTTAGGTTGAAGACTGGCTCTGTCGAGGTCGAATAGGATATCATGCAACTGGACACGGCCTTCGGCGTCCAGGGCAGCTTTCATCTCGGCCGGACCAAAAGTCAGGGTCTTCTTGAATTCTGCTTGTTCGATAATGCGCAGGTCTTGCATGGATTGGTTCCAGATGTGGACCTCGCACCAGGTCTCGCTGCCGTCGTCGCCGGGAAGGGTGAAAGTCAGGTATCCCTGATTCTCGTACAGAATCGTCCCGGCGTTTTCCAGTGCAGCCTGTTTGTAGTTTTCGCGGTACTCCAGAATTGAATGACTGGCGTCCCATTTCCCATTGGAGTCCAGGAGGATATAGGTGAGCTTCCAGAACTTGCCTCTGACCGGCTTCTTAACCTTCTTTCCGGTCTGGGGATCGGTGATCGAGAAGCTGTATTCCGCGAAATTCTGGTTGAGGTGCTTAGTACCATGCATAAGAACGGATCCGGGGAACGGGCGGATCAGAGGGTGCTCTTTCACAGCTTGAGCATGGACTGTAACAGTAGAAATGAAGAAGAGAAGCAATAGGTAAATGGTCTTAAAACGATTCATCGGTCTTCCTCCTGGTTTGCGGGGCACGGCCACTCCGCTGTCACACGTTGGGCTCGAGGCCCACCGCGTGACAGCCACCTGGGCATACTTCCGTTCACTCCATTCAGTCACTCGTTGGACACCCGCTACAATTCGAACACCAGACGCAGACCGTCCTCAAGCGCAGCCATCGCTTTCGCCGGCAGGCGCCCGACACGATCTATCAAGAGGGACTGATCCAGGGTCAGCAGCTGTGAGACGTTGATGACCGACTCTCTCGAGAGTCGACTCTGGCGTCGGGTCAGCAATACGTTGCCGGGTGCTGCGGCCAGACGAGTATTGGATGTGATGGCGGCCACGACTACGGTTTCGATGCGGCTTCGGTTGAAGGCGTCCGACTGCACGATGACAACGGGTCGCCGGTAGCGATGTTCAGAGCCGCGAGGCGCCGGGAGAGAGGCCCACCAGATCTCACCCCGCTTCACTACCAGTCCTCCTTTGGCAGGGAGGCGATCTGGAGCTTGTTGAGCATGGGGCTGAGCCGACTGGTAGAGGGATCGTTGGCGTAGACATCATCCAAGGCTTCGGTTACCCCGGCCTGGTGGTGATCCTTCAGATACTGCTGGACCGCGTGCTGGAAGAGCTGGCTGCGGCTGATCCCAAGCCGTCGCGCCATACGCTCAACAGCTTCGAACATGGCGTCAGGGAGGGAGATTGCCGTTTTCATGCCCCGAGTATAACCATGGTCATACCGAAATCAAGAGGTTACTGGTGGCGAAGCCGGCCTTCCTCAGGTGTCTCCAACCACGATTCTCTGGATATCGTCTCTTCACGGTACTGACACCCGATCCTCATCTCGGTGGAGCCTGCCCGTGGAAGATGTCACTTCCTTCCGCAATTGCGGCACCTCACAGCGCGCATCTCACGAAAAGGCTGCGGGATCGCAAGGCCGCGAGCCACATCACCTAACCGATCGTGCGGTTGTCCTCGCCGCTCTTGGTCAAGTACCCCGCCTTCTGGCGCTGGGCGTTGATCTCGTTCTTCTGGACATACATTCGCAGCACATCTTCTGGGGTCAGGCCCATCACCTGGCAGGCGCTCACCCAGAAATGGAGGATGTCGATCAGCTCCACCTTCGCGTTCTGCTCGTCGAAGAGGTCGACCTTCGTGCGCCACCATTTCCAGTTGGTCGAATCGACCAGCTCGGAGATCTCCTGTGTCATCGCCAGCGCGTACTTGCGTAGCCACTCGTTCTGCAGCTCGCGGTTGCGCGGGATCTCATCGAACCCAACCAGGCTATTCTTCTCGAACGTGTAGCGGTTCAGGTCGCGCTGCCGCTCGAAGATCTCCTCGAGCTTATCCATCGCTCTCCTCCTGCGATTTCCTTGGTGACGAAACAGGGTTCTCCGCCAGTATGGTACCAACCGGGCGGGGCGGATCACAGCGCGGATCGCCCTGGCGCGAGGTTGAGAGAGGGGGGGGGCGATGAGGGCGCGCAAGTGGAGCGGGCGATGGGAGCGCGTAGCTTGCGGACGCGCTGGGGGCGTCCGAGGGCGTCCTGCAGCCGGCGGTGACCGGCGCTGACCAGCGGTGGCCGGCACCGCCCAGCGGGACCTACTCGAAGAGGGACTTCAGTCCACCCCAGGTGATGAAATCGTGGGAGGTCGGCACGATCGGCTCGATGAAGAAGCCCCAGTCGACCTGCCCCCCACCCTGCAGATCGCCGACCCAAAGACCGCCCACCACCAGCCCCTCGGGAAAGTGGGTCGCCGCCTGCGGGGCAAGCACGTTGCCGAGCAGGGCGACTTGGCGGATCTCGAGAACGGCGGCCTCGGGGAAGTTGATCAGGACGTGTTCGATGGGCATCCGGGGATCGAGCTGCCAGTCGGTCGTCGAGATCTCGGCGGCGTGACCGCGCACATTGATAATCACCCAGGCCGCATGGGGCCCCTCGATCGCGACACTCGTAGCCCAGTCGAGATCGGCGGCCGTCACATCGAAGACGTTGATCCCCGCGGCGGCGGAAAACTCGACCCGACTCCCGGCGATCAGCGGAGCCCCACCGCCCCACGATCCGTATTGGGCCGACTTTGCGAGATAGAAGTCCCCGACGGCACTCAGATCAATGGAGGGTGTGAATGGCGCCCCTTCGATGACCGCTCCGGAGACGGTGCAGTTCTCGAGGAAGACGGTGCCCATTGCGGCTGCATCCCCACCGATCGTCGCCCCGTGTCCCCAGATCGAGACGCCCGAGGCGATGCCCCCATCGAGATTCACGGCGCGCAGAAGCACACGGCCGGCGGCCTCGATGCTCCCCTGGTGCGACACACAGATCAGCTCGACCTCGCCGCCGGCAAAACAGCCGATGCTGGAGGGCACGAGTCCGAGAGCGTTGATCGAGTTGTTCTTGAACCAGCACGATCCGGCCGCGCCGGCAATGCCGCGGATCTCGCCATCATAGAGGTCTGTGGAACGCCCGATCGAGCACCGGCTGAAGACGTTGAAGAAGGAGAAGGGATCTTCGACCGTCGCCGACGCGAACGGGGGCGCAGCGAGAATCGTGATTGTCATGAAGGTCAAGAACGTCGAACGAGACATGACACGTTCCTTTCCCTGGATGCCGTCTCTCGTCATTGTCGGCATGCGGCTTCGCGTTGCTGCCTGGACGCGGTCGCCCGTCATTGCCGGGATGCAGCTTCCCGTTGCTGCCTGGACGCGGTCGCCCGTCATTGCCGGGATGCAGCTTCCCGTTGCTGCCTGGACGCGGTCGCCCGTCCTCGCTGGATGCGGTGCCGGATGAGGTCCCGCGGCCATCTCCGGATGCAGCCTTCCAGCGCTCTCCGAAGGCGGCATTGGCAGTAACGGTCCGGATGAGACCGCTCCGCACTTCTGAATCGACCCCCCGCGAGCCCTGCTTTACGGATTGGGACGTGGCACGAGGCCGTCGTCGGGGGCCTATCTGAGGCGGGAGCACACACGCAACGAGTCCCGCCCCCCCACTCCAGCCCCCCCATCCATCTCAGTTCCGCAGATCCATCTCAGTCCCACAGATCCGCCTCAGACCCATCCCAGATCCCACCCCCGCCCATTCTGGTCCCCCAAGATCCACGCTGAAGTGCTGCAACTGATTACCGCACAACGCGTAAGCATTTTCCGCGCGATCCGCTCATTTTTTCTTGGTGTATTGGTTGACATATACACCTCCCGAGCCGTATGGTACGCCTAGTGGTGTATTACTACTGTCATTCACTCGCCGGCGTCAAGGGCGCCGCCCCGAGTCGGCGAGGGGAGGTCGAAAATGAGAAGCCCTAGACGACCGCTCGTAGCCGTGGCCCGCCTGGCACTTATCGGGGCTGTCGTCGCCCCGTGTTGCCTGCTGGTCTTCCTCGCGGCGTTGTCCGCTGGCAGCGATGGCGTCACGGCCCTGGAGGCCCACGCGGCATACGCAGCCCAACCGGCCGAGACAACGGATTCCGCCGCCGGGGTGGAAATCATCATCAAAGTCCGCCTCGCTTCCTCGGGCGGAGACGCGGCCCCCGCGGATGCCGCGGAGAAGGGGAATCCGGTCGAGGAGATCGAGAAGCAGCCGCCGACCGGCACGGCCACCTTCGTCCGGAAGGCCGTGGCGGTGATTCGCATCCTGGTGCGGGTCTCCGACTGCCTGCTGCGTCACTGGATCAGTGGACTCACTTGGATGACCGCGCTCGTCTAGGGGGCCTCGGATGCTGATCGTCGTGGATCCACATAGCGGCGTACCGGTCTACCGGCAGCTCATGGATCAGATTCGCTTCCACATCGCCAGCGGGTTGCTCACGCCGGGGGAGGAGCTGCCCTCGACGCGAACGCTCTCGGCCGAGATCGGCGTCAACCCGATGACGATCAGCAAGGCCTACAGCTATCTCGAGCGAGATCACATTGTCGAACGCCGTCCGGGACGCCCGCTGGTGGTTGCGTCACTCCCCAACGGGGAGCTTCGCGATCAGAAAATCGAACAACTGCGCGCGCACCTCACCCCCACTGTCACGATCGTCCGGCAGCTCGGGATCGACAGGGATCGCGCGCTCGAGATCCTCCGCGACTTGCTGGTCGCAAACGCCGGGGACGAACACTCCGGCACCGCAGACGATGCTGCAGGCGATACCGAACCTGTCCGCCGGCCCGATCACGCGCCCAACGAGCGCGAGGATCAGACGAATCACCAGGGAGAAGAGGACTCATGAAAGTTGTCACATTCGAGAACATCCACAGAGCCTACCGTCGCGGCGTCGATGTCCTGCATGGCATGGAATTCTCGATCGAGCAGGGCGAGGTCGTCGGCCTACTCGGGCGCAACGGCGCCGGCAAGACGACGCTGATCCGCATCGCAATGGGCATGATCGAGCCTCAGCAGGGCACCGTACGGCTCTTCGGACTCGATCCCCGCGAGAAACCCGTCGAGGTCAAACGCCGGATCGGCTATGTCTCCGAGGATCAGATCCTGCCCCCCTTCCTGCGCGTGGAAGAAACGCTCGCCTTACACCGGGGCCTTTTTCCCACGTGGGACGACCGGCTCGCCGGAGAGTTGGCGGCGCAGTTCCGGCTCTCGCCGCGGGAAAAGATCGGCAAGCTGAGCAAGGGCCAGGCCCGCCAGGTGGCGCTGCTCTGCGCCATCGCCCACCGCCCCGAACTGCTGATCCTCGATGAGCCCGCCGGCGGGCTCGATCCTGTCGCCCGGCGCGAGTTCCTCGAGACCTCGATCCGGCTGCTCAACGAGACGGGGTCGACGATTCTCTTCTCCTCGCACTACATGGGCGATGTCGAGCGCATGGCGGGGCGTGTCGTCCTGATCCACGAGGGCCACTTGCTCCTCGACCGGCCGCTCGACGCCCTGCGCGAAGAGCACGCCGTCGCGCTCGTGCCCCATGGGCCGCGGGTCGACCGTGAGCGCTTGCTCGCCTTGGAGAGCTGTCTCGGCGTGCGTGACCGCACCGATGCGCTCCACGCCGTCTTCGCACTCGAGCCCGAGCGCGCCCGCTCCTTGCTGGAACGTGAGCTCGGGGTCGCCGGCGCCAACTGCCGCACCGTCGGGCTCGAGGAGATGTTCATCGAATTGGTCGGAGGTCAGGCATGAACACCGCCCGCCGGCCACGCGACCGGGCCCTGCGCGGCCTCCTCTATTGGATCCCCGCGATGCTCTATGTCGGGGCGATGGCCGCCGCGGGTCACCGGGCCGCGGTGCTCGATGAAGGGGCGCGCTACTTGCGCCATGGCACTGGCGACTTCCTCTGGATCGCCGCGTTGACCTGGTTCATGCTCTCAGTGTACCTGCTCTTCGCCAAGCTCCCCGAACGCGCGCACCGGCTCGAACTCGCATTGCCCCTCTCCGCCCGCCGGATCTGGCTGCGGCGCACCGGAGCTCTGCTGATCGCCCAGATGATCCTGCTTGCGGTCGGCGCCTTCGGCTTGCTGGCAGGCAATCAGGTCACCCTCGCGCGCCTCGCCATCGGCCCCGACCTGATCTCCCTGGCCATCCATCTGGCTGCCGGGATGGCCTTGTTGATCGCCCTCGCTCAGAACTGGCAGCCGCAGATGGCGGCCGTGGCCATGCGCCCCGGATCGATCATCTACTTCGTGATCGTCTGGGTAGGGCTCTTTGCTCTGATCTACCTCCTCAGCACCCGCGGACCTGCCTGTGCCTTGGTCCCGGCAGGCGCGGCCGTGGTGCTCTTCTGGCGTGCCTACCGGTTGCTCCCCCCAGCGTTCCGCTTAGTTCCCCAGGCCCCGCCCGGCCCAGAGGGAACGCCGGCGCCGACTGCCTCGCGGGCCGCGGATGTGGCTCTGCCGGCGATCGCGACGACTGCCTCGCGGGCCGCGGATGTGACTCCGCCGGCGATCGCGACGACTGCCTCGCGGGCCGCGGATGTGACTCTGCCGGCGATCGCGACGGCCATGAGCGGACGAGGGGGGAGCTCCCGGTGGCTGATCGAGCGCACGTTGTGGATGACCTTCTTCCGTCACTGGCTTTTCTGGTTCATGGCGCCCGTGCTCGCCCTCATGGGCTTGCTGCTGGCGGGCCCGCCGGCCGGGTCGCGAACCGTGACCGGCCCGTTGGGTATCTTCATTACTCTGCTTTTCCTGATGCTGATCTTCCGCTTCGGGGTGACGCGCACCCGCTTCCTCGACCCGCTCCCCATCTCGCGGCGGCGGATCTTCGCCCACCTCGTCATGCCGCCGCTTGCGCTTCTGTTCATCGCCATGAGCGTTGCCGTCATCCTGGGCAGCTTCAGTCAGCATGATCGGATCTGGTCGCAGGTCCTGGCCGTCGAGAAAGAGACACCCTACCCGAATCAACTGCTGGCGATCGCCTGGCGCGGCGATCCTCCGGCGGTGACTGCACCCTGGGCCGAGTCCCATAAGCCCTGGCAGGTCTCCGTCTCGCCGAGTCGCTCGATCGTCCTCTACGCGCCCTTCGATGCGCCGCAGGGCAGCTCGCGCGAGTTCATCGCCTGGCAGGTCGGGCGCGCAGTCGAGGCTTCGCTGGGAAGGGAGGTCCCCGCCGATGAGATCCGCAGCCGCTATCTCGCCGCCGCTCCGGAGAACGAGGTACGCTGGGAGCAGTGGCCGCAACTGCTCTCCGACTTCGGCCACCGGCCCCTCGTGCGCCGTCTCCACGCCCTGCCCCTGTTGCTCACCATGGTCGGTGCCGTCTGGCTGCTCTACTTGGCACTGACGATCCGCGTCTTCTACACCCGGGAAGATCGTGCACAGACTTTGTGGGGCGTCATCTCGATCGGCGTGCCCACACTGCTCTGGATGCTGCTGCGCGTCTGGTCGATGGCAACCGGCTATGATCATGTCTGGAGAATCTCGGCGCTCTCGGTCATCGCCTTGCGTGACTTGGTCGCGGCCATGCCGGGCGGCAGCCTCAGCGCCTGGGCGCTGTGCGTGATCGTTCTCTCGGGCACGTATCTGCTTGCACAGAAGCAGTTGAACACACTCCAAATCCCACTATTATCCATTTCTGAGCGGAAGGAGTGGGACTGATGAGAATCCGCGCGATGACACTTGCACTGATGCGTCGCGATCCAGCGCTGCGCCCCAAGATCATCGCCGCGGCGTTGCTGGCGAGCTTGGCCCTGGGGGGCTTCATCGGCCTGTGGGTAGGGGTCGAGACCTATTATCACCGTTCGCCGGTGCTTGATCCCGCCTCGCCGGGCGCGATACTCATCACGAGCGTCGTCTGGGTCGTGCTCGTCGGAATGCTCTTCGCCGCACCGGTCAATGTACGCGGGCCGGTTTTCGATCTTCCTCTGCCATTGCCGGCCCGGAAGATCTGGAGCACACGTGTGCTGGCAACGATCGGAATCGCGATGCTCGTGTTGGCCGTGACCGCCGGAGCGCTGGCGATCGCAGCCCGCTTGCGCGGCAGCGCACTCCTCGAAGAACGAACCGTCCAGACGCTCGGATTGCGCATCGCGGCAGTGATCCCATTGATGGTTGCGCTGATTCAGAACTAGCACCCCGATCTGGCGGCCGTCCCCTGGCAGCGATCCTCGACGCCGGTCTTTCTCGCGACGGCCCTCGGCGCGCTCGCCGCAACGCTGCTCCTGGGGTTGCTGCCGCTCTATTGCTTGCTGATCCCGCTTCTCCTTGCGGCCCTTCTCCTCTGGCGGGCCGCGCGAGCGCTACCGGGAGCGTTTCTCCTGGTGCCGCGCGAGGCGCAGGGTCTCGAGGCAGTCTCAGCAGTGAGGGTGGCGGCAGCGCGCACGGTGGAGACGGGCCCGGCGGCAGCGGTGGCGACGAACGCGGCTGATTCCGGCACAATGACCACACCGGCAGAGCGCCAGGTCCACTGGCAGGCTCTCACGGCAGCCGCTCGCCCCGCCGGACGGGGCGGCAGGCTTATCATGAGAACCGTGTTGCGCAATCTCTATCCGGTCAACACCAAGATGGGCTGGAGCATCATCTTCCTTCCGATCATCGTGGTCTATGGCGTCATCATGGCAAGCCCCGATCTGGATCTGGGTTTTGCCATGCTGGTCTGGATGTGGACCTTCTTTACGCTGCTCACCATCCCTCCACTCTCGACGCTGCATCGCATCGACCCGCTGCCGATCTCGCGGCGGCAGATCCTTCCCTTCCTGATCCTCCCGGGTCTGCTGGTCGGGTCGTTGAGCTACGGCATCGCCAGGGGGATCGGCAGCGCCGAGGAGCGTCGCGAGGGCTTAGTCACCTGCCGCATGCTGCGGCATCCGAGTGGGGAGGGAAGCTACTGCGGGGTGCTCGTCCCGGACAGATACTTCGAGATCACCAGCTCGGGAGAGATCCCGGCGTATGAAGCGCCGTGGGGTGAGTCCCAGGTTCTCTGGCATGCCCCGCTGGTCACTGGTGGCAGCGTGCACCTCTACACCGAGTTCGGCACACCGCCGCACAGTTCGGCCGAGTACATCGCCCACCAGCTCAGCCGGGCCATCGAGCGCATCTACGGCGCTCACCTTCCCGCGGCCGAGTTGCGCGAGCGCTACCTCGTGGAGCGTCCGGATGGAACGACCGCGATCCGTGAAGGGGGTGTCACCATGGTCGAGGACTACCCCGGCCTCACCTCCCCACCGCCGGCCGGCATCGTTCCGCTTGGGATCGCGCTGATGGGCGTTCCGTGGCTGCTGATCATCACAATCACCCTCCGCCCGCTGGCCCGCGTCTCGCGAGAAGCGTCCAGCCCCTGGCTCTCCCCGCTGATCAGCGGGGTGCCCATGGTGATCTTCATCGTCTACATCGCCGCCGCCATCAAAGGGGCGATCGAGCCCTGGGTCGTCAACGCCTTCGTCGAGATCCTCGCCCGCAGAGCCGCCGAGGCTGCTCCGGGTGGCATCGTGACCCTCTGGGGCACTACACTGCTCTTGCTGGCGGGAGGCTGCCTGCTGGCCGCGCGGGGCTTCCGCCGGGTCGAGGCCCCGATCGAGGCGTCCGGGGGGTAGGGCCGCGCGAAGAGACGTGCCACTGTGCCCCGCGGGCGCAGGCCCGCGCGTTCTGGGCGTAGTCTCCGGAGGAACCACACATGGACTGCAAACAGGCTGAGAACCTCAATACATGTAACTGCACGTATGATCCCTGTTCGCGCAAGGGGATCTGCTGTGACTGCATCCGCTATCACCTGCGCATGCGTGAGCTGCCCGGCTGCTGCTTCCCCGACAGCGCCGAGCGAACGTTCGACCGTTCCTTCGAACACTTCGCCCGCCTGGTAACTAGCAACGAGGTCTGAATCTGGCGGCGCCACTGGCGAAGGACGCGTACAGGCGGGAGATTTTCCGTACACCGCTTCCCTGAACGTGGTAAACACTACTGTGTAATGGACCGTGATGCGCTCATACGAGGGTTATGCGTGAGCGGGCGCCCTGCAGGCGCGGCCCGGCTCCAGGCAGGGACTACCCCGCGCCTGGTGAGGATTGCCCGTTATCTGGTAGCGCCCGCCATTCTGGTGGCGCTCGCGCTGCCCCTACTGGCCGTTGCGGGCAGCGACAAGACGCCCCCGACGGCCTCTCCGGCAGCCGTGGAACCGGACGGTCGTGTCACGCTGGCGCCAAGCCCCGAGTCTCAGGACGGCTTCTACTCCATTCTGCGCGCATCCCTCGATCAATACGCGCTCGGGCCGCCGGAAGCCGGCCAGCGGATCATGATTCACAAGCACCGATTGATGCCCAAGGCCGAGCGGCCGCCGGACCGTTTCATCATCGTGCGCACCACACCCGACGTCACCCTGCGCCTGGCCGCGGAGCCCGAGTGGGCGCAGCCCGACTCCGCCGGGGCCTACTTCCGGCTCGTCCTGACCCCCGCGTGCGCAGATAGCCTGGTGCAACTGGCGGGAGAACACGAGGAGCAAGAGATCGCCATCGTCGTCGGTGGCGAAGTCACCGCAGTGCGCAGTTGCGACGCACTGCCGACCGAAGGAGAGCTGCAGATCCCCTGCAGCTTGAAACGCCCATGTCGACACATACACGAACGTCTGCGAGGCGACCTTCAGGACTCGGAACCATGATCGAGGGCCTCGGTTACGCCGAGAGCGACTTTCTCGAAGACCTGACCGAAGACGATCCGGCGTTGATCCTCACCAAACCTGTCGCCCACCTTGGCAGATAGTTCTGACCATTCCCGCTTACTCGAGACGCTGAGGAAGAAGTAGGCTGCGAATCGTTTCGCTCGACGAGAGCTCAGCGAATCGTCTCGCCATCCGAGAAAACCAGCCCATCGGCGAACCACTCTATCTCGAAGTCCTGGATGTCCATCTTGACGAGTTCTTCCCACTCCTCGGGCGAGAACTCCTGGGGACACGTCGCCCAGTACTTCACACTCCATGAGGAGGTCTGCTGGGAGCCGATCGTATTGGTCACACTCAAGTGGTCTTCGATGACCGTGCGGCCCATCGCGTCGCGGAGCATGAAGTAGACGCCGAAGGAACCGACCTCGCGCTTGCTCATGTTGCGGAAGCGAAAATGGACGCGGATGATGTCCTCGAACATGTTGATCGCATCGACTGACTTCTCGATCGAGACGAGTTCGATGACATCCCGGGCGCGCCCCTCGCGGAAGGCGGCCTCCTGATCCCGGCAGTACTGCCAGAAGGCAAAACCGCCGATGGCGAAAACCACGACGGCGAGCTTGGCAACCCGGTTCCATGTAGCCGAGCGGCGGCGGGAGCTGACGAGCAGCATGATGACCGCGATAGCCGCCAGAATGCCGCCCATCATCATCGCATCCATGCCAAGGGCATTGCTCGCAAGCACCTGAGGAATCACATGCCCTCCCCTGCAACCAATCGCAATTGGTCCGGGCGCCGGCCCAGCCCCACCACAATGTGAATGCTGAATGAGGCGAGAGGGTTCAATCGATCGCGATCACCCTCTTCGCCGCCGCCTGGATCTCCTCCCAGGCCCGACGCACATGCTCCCGGGCCGTCTGCGTCTGGCCGATGCTGAGGCGCAGGCAGTAGCGCCCGCGCAACTTGGTGTGTGTCATGTAGATCACACCACCCCGATTGATCTCTGCGAGCAACGCCTCGTTGAGCCGATCGACGTCGACCGGCTGTCTCGTGCCCTCGCCACGCGAGCCGGAGCCGCCCCTTGAGACCTCAGCATCCCTCGCCGCAGGTCCGGCATCGACCCCTGCTGCACCAGCTGCATCTCCGTCCGATGCCGCCCCACCCGACCGTTTCGTTCCCAGCCCGGGATGATAGCGGAAGCAGATCGTATTGAGCGGAACCTGCGCAAGTAGCTCGAAGTCGGGGCTCTCGGCAACCCACTGGCGGAATTCTTGCGCCAGCGCCAGATGCTCCCGCAACCGCGCCCGCAGCCCCTCGATGCCGTAGTGACGCAGAACGAACCAGAGCTTCAGCGCCCGGAAGCGGCGCCCCAGCTGGATGCCCCAGTCGCGAAAGTTGGTCACCTGCTCGTCTACCGGGGTGCGCAGGTACTCCGGCGTAATCGTCAGCGTACGGATCAAGATCTCCGGATGACGGCAGAAGAAGGCCGAGCAGTCGAAGTTGGTGAAGAGCCACTTGTGCGGGTTGAAGACGAACGAGTCGACACCCGCGCTGCCCTTGATGATCCACTGCTTCTCGGGAAGAATCGCCGCACTGCCCGCCAGCGCCGCATCGACATGCGTCCAGAGACCATGGCGCTCGGCGATCGCCACGATCGGCTCGAGCGGATCGAGCGCGGTCGAAGAGGTTGACCCGACGGTGGCGACGATACAGCAGGGCCGCAGCCCCCGGTCGCGATCCGCACGGATCCGTCGCTCCAGGTCCTCGGGATCGAGCGCCAGATCGCCGTCGACGCCCACGCGGACGAGATGCTCGGCCCCGAACCCGGCTATTTTCAGTCCCTTCTCGACCGAGGAGTGCGCCTCTTCCGAAGCATAGACGCGCAGCGCGCCTCCTTCCTCTCCGGCAGCGAACCCGCGGGCATTGACCTCGAACCCGGTCGCCCGCTCGCGCGCACAGAGCAGCGCGACCAAGGTGGCGGTCGAGGCGGTGTCCTGGATCACGCCGCGGAAGTCTTCGGGAAGGCCGAGCATCTGGCGCAGCCAGTCCATGACGACCTCTTCTAGCTCGGTCGCCGCGGGACAGCTCTGCCAGACCATCGCGTTGACACCCAGTGCCGCCGAGAGCAGCTCGCCGAGAATCGCGGGGCCGCTGTGATTGGCGGGGAAGTAGGCGAAGAAGCGTGGGTGGTTCCAATGGGTCACCCCGGGAAGGATCACGCTGCGGAAATCCTCGAGGATCGCATCCATCGACTCACCTGTTGCGGGTGGATGTGCGGGAAGCTGCGCACGGATCTCTCCCGGCGAGACCGAGGAAACGACAGGCAGCTGCTCCACGTCGCGTAGGTAATCGGCAACCCAGTCGATCGCCTCGTGGCCGTGACGGCGGAAGGTCTCGGCATCCATGGCACACCCCCTTCTGGCCCGATCATCCTACGCCGCCGCCCGGACATCCGCCAGTGCGGCGCCACCTTGGATTGACCTCAGCGCTCGGAGTGCCCCGGCAGGCGGGCGGGAATCCCCAGGACTCGAGCAGCGCACCGACTGCGAGCGGGACGAGGTGGCGCCACGGCTCACCCGCGGCCATTCGGCGGCGAACCTCGCTCCCCTCGATGCCCTTCTCTGCAGGTGCCCGTTCCCAGAGAACCTCGGTGCGCAGGCCGAGGGACCGAAAGCGTTCGCGCTTCCGGCGACCCCAGTCGTCGTTGATCGTTAGCAGGAAGGTCGAATCCAGCGGCACGTAGTAGCGGAGAAGTTCGGGCGTCTTGAAGGGACAGCAGACGTATGGTCAAGTGCGCCGACAGGTGGCACTTGATCCACTTCAAGATGAACCGATCGGTCGGCTTGGCCCGCCAATCGCGCCCCGCATCGCACAGTTGATCCAGTTCCTCCGGCCCGGCCCTGGTCATCTTCCCCTCCACAGAGCTTCCCCACCAAATCGAGCCTAGCAGGCCGGAGAGGGCGATCCACGCTGCGGGGAGTGGGCCATGCAGAGTTGCGTGACAAGCGGGACGGACGGATGCACGCACCTGAGGTGGGTGACGCGAGCTGCCTGGTGGCGCAGGACGGGGAAGGGGAATGCCGACCTTGACCTCTGGGAACTGGGAACCCCAGGCGGTGGATCGAGGATCTTGGACGAATCCGCTCCAACGGACCGACAAACAAGGGCTTGCAGAGAGACTGCCCCGCCCAGACTCATTGCCGCCGCACCCTGCATTCCGTCGCGCTCATGCCCTGCGGGCGTGGGTGGCGTGGGCCTGGCGAAGCCCGCCCCTGAGCCTCACCGCCAGATTGCCACCAGCCAGGGCCCTCACGAACGCATCGCCTCTCGCGGGAGGACTCACATTCGGCACCGAGCCAATCAGAGGACACTCGGGATTCGGTGCCGAGAGGGAAACGCACGACGGATCCTCCTGCGTGGTCAAAGAGGTGGTCCCACTTCTTCCGACAGTTCGCCGGCATAGTTAAGGTGGACTCCGCACGTATCATGACAAGTCATCCGCCCTTTCCGAATCAACGACCGTACCTCCTCGCCTGTGTGCAAAGAAAATCTCCTCCCGCCACATAACATCATATCCCTGTTCCTGCAGGCAGATCGCCCGGTCCAGATCTATAATGCTTATACAGATATCACTGTCGACAGCGTTCCGTGCGACTCTGAGGAATGTTTCTGAGTCAGCCAGGTCTCGGCCGGCTTTGCTTCGTGGATAGGCATCCTGATTGTATTTGTCGGTGAAGTAGAAACCGCTATTCCTTCTCCTGTACTTGGAGAACTGCCAATTCTTCATCGCGAAGTAGCGGTTGATCATTGACCATTTCCTAACGATCTCGTCGTTTCCGCTGATATTCTCGTGGCAGCAGGTTCTGAAAATCAGGAACGGCGCTTCGATCTCAATTCCATAATCGATGGCGCCATCACTCACCGATCCGCAGGCGCCAAAGAAGACAACGGCTACAGGTCTCCTCTCTAAGTCCGGTTCGAAGACACTCTCCTGCACGAATCTGAAGTTCCTCTGGCTTCTCATGCATACGCGACGATAAAGGGCTTCCCATCTTGGGTCGATATCGGTACCGATGATTTCGAACTGCGGCAGGTCTCTTGCCAAGTATCTTGCTTGTCTTCCTTCAACTGTGGCAGGATTCACAATAACGTGGTTCTCCGTATCAAGGCTTGTCAGCGCGTCCACGACAAGCCGCCTGATGTATGTGTCCTTTCTCTCCCGCTTGAATACCCGGAGGAGTGTGCGACGCTTCTCTGAGTACTTGGGAAACTCTGGAAAGACAGTATCCCATGCTTGAATATGTTCTCCCAAGTGCGTCCGGATGGCCGTTTCTTCCAGCAGTCGGGCTCTATCTGCAATCTTGCCGAGTCGGAACTCATTCAGCAGCCGGCCTAAGGGCTCTCTGAAATCCATTCCACTGCTAACATCGTGAAACGTCTCGAGGGAAAACGGATTCATGGATTCTCCTTCGATATCTCGTCCTTAAGTGCAGTAGGATCTGCTCTGAAGGCCTGCTCACAATATGAGCCCGAGTATCTTTCAACAGCAATGCGCTGACGGGGCCATCCCGTTTGCCAAACAATCCGCGCATCAACCGCGCGAGGCAGTCACGCGAACACTGCCGGCCGTGATCCGCCTGGCAAGGTGAGTGACACTGCCGGTAGCGCCGCCGCCTCTCTCCTGCTCATCCCTCAAGCTGCCACCAGTTCCAGGCGCCGCGGGCTGCTGCTCCGTACGCCAGTCAAGCAGGGGGGGAACACCGACCGCCGCCAGAGAAACTGCAACGCGAAACGGCGACAGCGATGAGCGTTGCCCCCGGTAGCGCCCCGACAAACAAAGCGAGGTGGTAGCCGCGCAGTGGCATTCCTGAGAGTGCCTCTGCCTCCACCGGGGCAAGCGGCATCTGAGCCACGATGTCACACAGTGGGTTGGTCAGAAACGTCACAGCCAAGGAGGTTGTCATGAGACCGAGGAAGACAACAGCGCACCACCACGCCCAGTAGCGCCTTCGCGCGATTCCCCAAGCGAGTATCGCAGCTGTGGCGATCGAGAGATCGATGATCAGCACTCCCGGAAGGCCAAGAACCACTCGGCCGAATAGCGGAAGGAAGCCGTTGAAGAGCAGCGGAAGGTGAAGGGTCAATGCCACCAACACCATAAGGCTGCCCGCGACCTTCACCGCCTCGGGGGTGTCAGACAACCAGTTCGCCGGGACGTCAGCCGCCCGAAACGCTCGCCGTGCAGTCCGACTCCGATAGAAACGCAGCAACGCAATCGGAAGAACTGGGTACAGCAGGATGAACCCTAGCGCCACAACTGGCAGACTGGCCAGGCTTAGTTCCTTGGATGTCACTAACATCATTAGTGCTATCAACGACAAGGGCAACCCCACGATGAGCCAGTCAACAAGCAGCGTTGTCATTGCTG
>JAGMBO010000056.1 GCA_023129715.1 Candidatus Eiseniibacteriota bacterium
GAATACGTGCGTCTCGGCGGGCCCAACCAGTGCACATGCCACGCCAATCAGTAGCAGCACTATTCCGACAAGCCGGATCACTGCGATAGACCTCTGATCCAAGATACTCATCTCACTTCCTCTGGATATGCAAGAGACCGCGCTGCCTTACGACCAAACTCACCTGCCGCTATGAAGTGCAGCCAAGTGGCGGTCAGGTGCAGCGCCTTGTTACGTTTTGTTACGGTACGGTCCTCTGGTTGCCAAGCTCGTGTCTCGCACCTATTGCAGGCTGGCGAGGCTTCCAGCTAGTCCTGTGGCTTCTGCCGAGCGCCGGCAGCAACGACCAGCAGCGAGGCCGCAGCGCCTCCGCCAAGGATAAGTTGAATCTCCTTGAACGCTCCGGTACCTCTCAACGCAACCGCACTAGCGATCAGAACGAATCCCCAGATGACTGCGTTGACGATTACCACAACACTGGGTCTCTGCATCGTGCTTTTCCTTGGTGAAGTCCTATTCGATAGTGTGTCGCCTGCAGCCTAACGTAGCGCTGAGCGGCCGGCGCAGGCGACGAATCCCACCACGGCGCGGGCCTGCCCGGATGCTAGGTCGGCAACGATCGCCCGGGCTCGGCCGCCGGGTCCGGGCCGGGTGAGCCCGACCGCGCGAGCGCATTGTCATGCGGTCAGAGGACTGCCGACCGGCATACTAACCCCAGAAGATCCCGGTAGGATCATCGTCGATCTCGTCGAGTACCGCATCCAGTCGGCGCTGGGGACTTAGGTCGCGGTACGCATGCCATTTGGAGCTCCTGTCTGTGGAGAACAGCTTCCAGGTCCGCGCGTCTTGCTCATAGCGCATTTGGGCGATCGCGATAGTGCCCCACTCGGAGGGGTCCCGGAAGCTAGGGCGCTCCTCGAAGAGCGTGACCGAATTGCCGCGGATCTTGAAGCCTATCCGAATCTGATCGCGCATGTGCAGCGGGATTCTCTGCTGACAATAGGTCGAGAGCTTGGTCTCGAGATGCTGTCTGACCAGGGCCGGCAAAGACATGACAGATCTCCCTAGAATTCAGCCTGCTCTGCGCTTCCGAAGTACTGGCGAAACAGGTCCCTGGCGCTGGCCTCACCTTCCTCGGTGAGCATAACCGATTTCGCCTTACCCCTGGGATCAGAAACCCAACCCCTCCGGGCAAGGCGGTCAAGGGTTTCCCAGGCGTGACCCTTCCAGGCTCGAGTCACTCGACCATGTCGGAACCTCGTCATGAACAACAATGCTGCTCACAACCATCATCGTCACCTCCAAATCCTAGATCCTTCCAGGTTCGTCTAACGATTGCATCCACCGGCGGCGGCACGGCGTCCCGTGCAGGGCTTGGTTGGCGTTGCTATTTGAATCTGCCATCCGATTGGCGCTTTGAAACTGTTTTCCTAGCGTGATCGAGCCACCCTGTCCGAACTTCGGTCTGCCTGTCGAATTGCGGCACGTAGGGTTTGATGTCGAGCAGTGGTGTCCCGTCCAGAATGTCCACATTCTGGACGTACAGAATGCCGTCCTCGATCCGGTCCAGTTGTACGACGGAAAGCCCGATCGGATTCGGTCTCTTGGGGGCACGGGTGGCGAAGACCCCGCGCGCCTGCGAATCCATGAACGGCACGACATGTAATGTGAATCCCTGGCTGCGGTGGAAATGATACAGGAGGATGATATGGGAGAAACCATCAAGATCCTTTAGTCCAGCATGGTACTCCTCAAGCATCTCGACCGTGCCCTTGACACCGGCGGCGCCCGCCGGCTGGATTGGCATGCCTTCCAGTTTGCTGAAGGGTGTATGGATGACTCCGATGGGCTTCGCGTCAATCATCATCTCCTCAGGCGACCCGCGAAGGTCAGCGGCCGAGCGCTAGCGAGGTCCGCTGCACCTTGCTGTTGGCCGGGTATTTCAAGATCACATCACGGCCCGCACTTGATCGGGCCAGGGACAGACAAAGCTGGCGAAGTGCTCTGACTTGGTCAAGCCTTTGGCGAATGGCTGCCGGGCTCATGTCAATCTTCATCAGTTATGCTCCTGAGGTAGTCAATATCGTCTTGATCCGTGCCGCTTCGACGAAGTTCTTTCAGCTGAATGAGTCCTTCTGGGGATACGACTCGGAGTTTTCCTCCCTCCCATTCAAAGTCACGCCGGCTTTCCCATGCGGATGCAGTCTTCTCGGTCACGAGAAGGAAATCAAGAACGAGCACTTCAGCGGTGCGCGAGTCGATCTTGGTGAAGCGTGATATCTTGATGTCCCCGCCGTGGAATTCCATTGGTGCGCTACTCGTCGTGAACCCAAGCGGCTCAATGGCTTGCGCGGCCTCGTCAAGGGAATCGATTTGGATCATGAGATCAATGTCCAGGGTGGCGCGAGGCATGGCGTAGACGGCCATCGCTAATCCGCCGCAGAGTGCATAGTCAACCCCTTCTTGCTCTAGTCTTGCGACGATTCTCTGGAGTTCTTCAATAATATCCATTCAGGTTCTCTCTCTGCGGCCATCGGCACTCATCTGGCCCGCAGTGGGCACAAGCTCAGCGAGTGTCTGGCGGTAACGCAACCCCAGTCCGTTCCATCGAATCTCCATCGACTCGTGTCGTTCCACCAAATCCCTGTTAGGGCTCATGCTTCGTATCAGTTCAGCCCGATTCAGAATCCCGAAGTCGATTCTAGACGATACTCGGCTTCCGATCCAGACCTCCGGCGCTTCATAGAAGCGGTACTGTCATATGATGCCTGCAGTTCCCATAGCAAAACCTGAGCTCGGGTTCATCGGAGGGGAGTGCTAGGTCATTTCGCCAATGTTTCATAGGTTCTGCAGCCCTGTGGCTGCAGTCCTGAAAGTGACACCGGAAATAGTGCCCGAACGGGCACCATCGCCTGTGTCTTCTTCGGCCAACATACGGCTCAGCGGTGAGCGAAGCGGATCCGCTGCGGCCGGTGGTTAGGCTGCAGCGAGAGCCCGGCGCGCGTTGGGATCGAGGCCCAACGCGTGACAGCCTCCTGAGCGCCCTCCCGGCCGCTCCATTCACTCGTCAGATTGTGTCGTCTCAGCGCTGTTGCCGAACGGGTGCCCCGTCCAGATTATGGCAGAATGACGAGCTTTGCCACATCCGTCAGTCCTCCGGCACCCAGGCAGACATGGCACCGGCTCCGAGCACCGCTAAACACGAGGCGAGGAGCGACCGCGAGTCAAGCCACCCCGGCCATCTCCCCTGTGGCACGTCTCATGCCGTCCTGGTCCTGCGTGGTCGGGCATTACAGCGAACAGGAAGTTGCATTGCTCCCCACGATCCGCCTAACTATCGGTCATGTCGTCTGCATCCCGGGTCTTCGCTCCGCAATCTTCGACCCACAACCAACGAGGCAGACACGCGCATCGGAGTCATGGTCACCGGAGGCGGACTTTGTGAGGCGGAACATGAACATGGTCATCGAAGGCAAGCTCGTAAGACTGCGGGATGTGGAGCCGGACGATTTCGGGCGTCACAAGCGTTGGTGGCGGCCGGGCGCGGTCTGGCAGAACTGGGATGCCCCCTGGGAAATGAAGCGTATGCTGAACCCCGAGTCGATCGAGCACTGGCTGACGCGGCTGCGTGAACCACCCCCCTCTCCGCGACAGATCATGCAGATCGAGACGCGGGACGGAGAACACATCGGCTGGGTCGGCACCTACTGGGTCTCCCAGGAGACCGGCTGGCGCGACTGCGGCGTGGTCATCGCTGAAGAAGAGCACTGGGGGCACGGCTATGGGCAGGAGGCCTTCCGGCTGTGGGTCGACTACCTCATCGACGCCCACCAGCTCACCCGGATCGGCATCGGAACCTGGGGCGGGAATGAGCGGATGATCCACCTCGCCGCCCGGGTGGGCATGCACGAGGAGGCCCGCTTCCCCGAAGCCCGCGTCGTTGAACAACGCCGTTGCGATGCCGTGCGCTGGGGCATGACACGGGCCGAATGGCAGGCCGACCGCGCGCCCGCCCGCGAGGGCTTCCGGCCCTACCGATCCGCCGACTGGCCGCGGGCGGTCGAGCTGATCCGCCAGCTCTTCCAATATCACCGCACGCTGCAGGAGGCACCGGAATTCATCCTGGATGAGGCCCGCGAAACACTCTTCGGCTGGCTTCGCCGGCGCGAGGACCCGATCTGGGTGTGGCAGGAGGGCGGCGAACTGGCCGCGCTCGCCCAAGGACGTCATGCCGGAGCCATCTTTCTCGAGGCGTTCGTCGTCGCCGAGGGGCGGCGGGGCCAGGGGTTGGGGGCGCGGTTCCTTGAAGCCATCGAGACGCATCTGAAAGAACGCGGCGAACAGGACCTTTTCCTCAGCATGGTCTGGCCGGGCAATCCCGGGGCGATCGACTTCTACCGCCGGCATGGCTATGACCTGCTCAACACCTTCGAGCTGCGCAAGGGACTGACCCAAGACCGGCGCGGGCGCAAGATCCGCTTCCTGGGTCGATCGTTTCACCTCGGAAAGAGCGTGCCATGAAGCCAGCCCAACACGGAGACTTGGGGGGCGCGCCCACGTGGCGCCGCTGTTCGTCTCGCCGGATCGCCGGGATTGGCCTTGCCTGCCGGCAAGGGCCTGAGCCAGACTCCAAGATGTCGACGCAGAAGACGAAAACCCTGGGCCGGACCATGGAGAATCGCCCCTCACCGCTCTAGCGATTCCCGGGCCGCCCGTAGAGGGTGGCGTACCAGCAGACGAGTGCAAACATGAGTTACCGCTTCTTCACTGCCGCCGAACCCGACGCCTTCCCCGAGCGTCTCGAGCCAGGGCGTCATCGCATCGGCCGCGGCTCGCAGAACGACATCGTCGTCGTCGACCCCTCCGTCTCGCGTGAACATGCCGAGGTGATCGTCGAAGCCGACCGGGTTGCCATCCGCGACCTGGGGAGCAGCAACGGCACTTGGGTCAATGGGCAACGGATCACCGAAGAAATCGATCTGCGCGCCGGCGACCGCCTCCGCCTGGGCAACCTGGAACTCGCCCTGGCCGACGACGACGGCAGCGCGGCCGGTGGCGGTGGTGCTGCCGGCGGTCCGCCCATCGAACTGCAGACCACGTTCAACGCGCCCTCGGCCTCGCTGGCCCCTCATGACGGCGTCAACACCCAGGAGAAACTGAGTTGGGAAGAGGCGCGCAGCGATATTGGCTCCCGTTCCCGCATCGGCCAGATGTTGCTGCGCGCCGTCACCGAGGCCGGCCAACTGCTCGTGCTGCCGCGTCCCCTCGAGGAGACCTTCGATCAAGTGCTCGGCGCGGTGGAGCGGGTGATCCCGTCCCGGCGGATCCTGTTGCTGCTGACCGACACCCCCGACGGCTCACCGGTCATCCGGGCCGCCCGCCCCGCGGGCCAGAGCAGCAGCGAGCAGCTGATCTTGAGTCAGACGATCCTCGGTACGGTGCTCCATGAGCAGCAGGCCCTCCTGCTCAACGACGTGCAGAGTGATCCCCGCTTCGGAGCCCAGGAGAGCGTGATCCTGCAGAATCTGCGTTCGGCCATGGTCGCCCCGCTCTTCGACAACCAGCAGGTGATCGGCCTGCTCTATGCCGACACCGACGATCCACGGGTCCGCTACGACCGGGACCAACTGCGGGCCTTCACCCTGTTGGGGAATCTGATCGCGGTCAAGATCACCAACGCCCGTCTGCTCGAGGCCCAGCGGGAGCAGGAGCGCATGGAGCAAGAGGTCGCTGCGGCGGCAAGCGTGCAGCAGACGCTTCTCGCCGGCGACTTGCCCACGATCCAGGGCTACGAGATCGCCGCCCGCCAGCTTCCCTGCTTCGAGGTCGCCGGCGATCTTTATGATATCACCCGGCTCGATGACGGCCGCATCGCCCTCGTCGTCGGGGATGTTACCGGCAAGGGACTCGGGGCGGCGATGCTGATGTCGAATGTGCTCGCCGGCCTGCGGGTTCTCTATCAGCAGGAGATCCCCCCGGCAGTTCTCGCCGAGCGGATCCACCGCCAGCTGCTGCGCTCATCGGAAGACACCCGCTTCGTCACCCTCTTTCTGGGATTTCTCGACCCTGCCACGCACGTGCTCGAGTTCGTCAACGCCGGGCATAATGCGCCCTTCCTGCTCCGAGACGGTGAGGAGGTCTCGACGCTGGAGGCGACCGGCATGCCGCTCGGTTTGTTGCCGCAGGCGACCTACGAGGCCGGCCGCATCGAGATGCCTCCCGGGGCCTTGCTCTGCGTCTTCTCGGATGGGATCCCAGAGGCGATGGTCGGCGAGGAGTTCTATGGCGAGGAACGCTTCCTGAAAAGCCTGGACGATCTGCGCCGGCAGGGGATCGAGCAGATCGTCGATGGGACGCTCGAGGACTTGACCCGCTTCCTCGGCGAGGTGCCCCCCGCCGACGATATCACGCTATTGCTGCTGCGCCGGACGTCATAACAGTTCGGCATGAGCTCAGCGGACCGCGCGCCGGCCCCGCACATCGCGGCACCCCGGCCCGCGCCCACCACGCGGCGCATGTCCGAGCACCCGACGCACGTGACGCACGTGACGCACGCGCATCGCCGCCCCTCCGCGATCAGCGCAAGTATCCAAGAGGACGCAGACGCTCGAGCGCCTCGGGGTCGGTCACCACGGCGGCCGGCTCGAGGTGTGCGCGCGAAAGGGCGGCGAGCTGACCGTCCAGGTAGCCGCGCAGCCAGGCAACGGTGTCGGGCAGGTCGGCAGCCAAGTTGGCCTGCTCCCGAGGATCCTCGCGCAGGTTGTACAAGCGCCAATCGGGCTCGTTCAGCGGGCCGCGCCTGATCAGGCGCCACTCGCCGAGCCGCAGCGCGTAGAGGTGCGGGGGGAGCTCGGAGAGCACCGGCAGCGGCTCGGCCGGTGGATCCTCTCCCACCAGCTCGGGGATCACCCGGCCCTGATGATCGTCGGGCGCCTCGAAGCCGAGGCGGGCAAAGAGGGTCCGCACGAGATCGAGCATCGCCACCGGCCGGGCGATCTCCCGGCACGGGTGCACGCCGCCGGGGGGCCGGTAGGCCATCGCACAGCCGGTGACTTCCTCATAGATCGAATAGGTATGCCGCCACCCCTGATGATCAAAGAACTCTTCGCCATGATCCGAGAGGAAGAGGATGTGAGCCCGCTCGAGCAGGCCGCGTGCCCGCAGCGCATCGAGCAGCTCACCGATCAGCGTATCGACGCGACGGATCTCACCGTCGTAGTTGGCGATCATCCCGGCGAGGGCGTCGGGATCCAGCACCGGGAGATCTGCAACGCATTCCCAGTCGGCGCATCCCTCTCCCTCGGCATAGTCGAGGAAGTAGGGTGTCTCCTCAGGTCCCGGCGGCGCGCCCGGCGCCACCGCCATCCGATCTTCGGCCGCCGGCCGATAGGGATGGTGGGGTTCCATGTAGTGGAGATACGCGAAACGCGGCCCCGATCCGCTGCCGTCCAGCCAGCGCAGAAAGCTCGCGTTGATCTCCTCGCCGTAGCTCCTCTTCCAGTCGGCGCGCACACGCTCCCGCGACAGCCGCCGCATGACCCGCTCGATCAATGTGCGCCCATCGCGCCCCCACCAGGGCGCCCAGCGGGGATAGAAGGTCGCGAAGCCTTGATCGAAGCCATGCCCCCCGTCCACTGCCGGATTGTCGATGAAGGCGGCCGTGTCGTAGCCGTAGCTGCGCAGGTGCTCGGCGAGGGTAATCGCATCCTGCGGCAAATGGAGGTTGAGGCCGTAGACGCCGTGGGAGGTCGGGTAGAGCCCGCTGAAGAGCGTGGCGACCGAGGGCACAGTCCAGTTGCTCGGCGTGTAGGCAGCCGGGAAGACGGTGCTTTGCTCGAAGAGGCGATCGATCTCCGGGCTCGTCGGACGGTCATAGCCGTAGAACGAGAGATGATCCCGCCGGAGCGTGTCGACCAAGATGATGAAGACATCGGGCCGCTCGAGCCTGGCCGCGTCCTCGCGGACGGGTCCCCGCTCACGCGGGAACATACCGGCGCCGATCCAGATCCCGTTGGCGATCACCAGCAAGAACCCCAGCAACATCCCGGCCGTCGCGCGGCCTCCGCGAGCCCAGGCGGACGTCAGGCGCACGCGGCGCGCGATCAGCGCCCGGCCGGCAAGGTGGATCGTCGCGTAAAGGCCGAGCAGGGCGGGAACGATGACGGCGATCTTGCCCGCAATGGTGGAAAAGGAAGGCACATAGGGCGAATGGGCCAGCCAGTAGGGCAGCATGATCGAGTACTCGACAAACACGATGCCGGAGAGTGCGATCCAGGGGAAGGTGCCGTCGGAGATCTTCCAGAAGAGCAGGCGCATCAGCAGCGTTCCTGCTAGGGTCAGCAGCAGATGGAGATTGAGCCCGTAGAGCAGATCGAGGAAGTCGGGCAGCGGCCGGCTTCCAAGGAAGCTCTCGACGAGGCTCGCAACCGCGGCGGCCAGAGCCGCCACGAACAGGCCGGCGCCCCACGCGCCCCATGCCCGCCGTCTGTTCATCGATCCCTCCGGTGGCTCCCCGGGCCGACATCGCACACCTGAGCCCGGCATTCTACCGACCTTCCGCCCCGCTGGCAAATGCTCGCGGAGGAGGTTGACGCCGGGCGGCCGTGGCGACAGAGTGGACCGTCGCCCGGCGCACACGTCCCTGCGCCCGTGGGGGCAGCAGAGGCGAGGCATCGAATGAAGAACCCCAAGCAGAGCTCTTTCTCAACCGGAACAGGTCCCGTACGCCTGGAGGCGATCCTCTTCGATCTCTTCCACACGTTGATCGACCTGCGCGACGTGCCCGCCGGAACCTCGACACCCGAGTTGCTCGGCCTCGACCCGGTCACCTGGAGCCGCAAGGTCGTCGAGGACTCTCCTCACCATGCGCTCGGCACCGAGGCCGACCCGATCGAGTCGGTGCGCATGATCGCCCACGCGCTCGATCCATCGATCCCGATGGAGAAGATCATCGCCGCCGCCGAGGCTCGCCCGCGCCGCTTCCGGGCAGCCCTGCTCGGTGTGCGAGGCGAGGTCCTGGCGATGTTGCAGTGCATCAAGGGGCTCGGCCTCAAGATGGCCCTGGTCAGCAATGCGGGCATCGATGAGGTCACGAGCTGGGAGGAATCACCACTAGCCCCGTTCTTCGATGCCGCCCTCTTCTCGTGCCACGAGAAGGTGATGAAACCCGATCCCGAGATCTATCACCGCGCCGCCGAGCTGCTCGACACCCGTCCCGAGAACTGCCTCTTTGTCGGCGACGGCGGCAGTCGGGAGCACGAGGGGGCGGCGGCCGTGGGGATGCCCACGGTGCTGTTGTTGGCCTTGCTGCGGCCGAGCTATCCCGCGGTCGCCGAGCGGAGGGCGAGGAACACTACCTGGGTCGTCGAGAGTTTCCCGGAGCTGACTACGCTGATCGAGCGGCTTCACTTGGATGGGTTGCCGTCCACGCCGTGAACGAAGGGGCGAACATCAGATTCGAGGCCCATCACCCACGCACCGGCTCAGCACGCCCCCCCGCTCCCTTCCTCCGCTCCTCCTCCCACAACTCGCGTGCCAGGATCCCGAACGCGAAGATGATCCACATCAGATAGACGTAGACGTCGCCGCGCTGGTGATCGGTGCGCATCTGTCCGATGATGAACTGCACTAGAGCAATGTGCCAGACCGCCGTCAGGCCGCGCGCGAGTGAAATGCCGCCCACCTTGAGCCTCTTCCCCGCCCAGGTACGCCGCCACACCCGCCAGAGGAGCAGGAGGTAGCACGGCAGTCCGACGAGACCGATCGAGAAGAAGTAGTAGAGAAAGGCATTGTGGGGCCAGACCGCCTTGCCTCCCGGCGAGGCTTCCTCGTGCCCGAAGTAGGGACCATGCCCCAGGAACGGTCGCTCGCGGATCAAGTCCCAGGCATAAGCCCATGCCTGCCGGCGCGTGTCGGGCACGCCGCGCTCGACGTAGGTTCCCGCCATCCGGGTCAACAGCGTTACGTTACCCTCGAACCGACCGAGGGTTTTCTCGCCAACCATCAGAAGCGCGAAAAAGATAGTCAACCCGACCAGCACGCGTTTCAAGGAGATCTCCCCACCGAAGATCCAGAAGAAGTAGAACAGGCCGCCCAGCATCGCAATCAGCGCCCCGCGGTTCCCGGTGAGCGAGACGATGTAGACCGAAACAAGGACCAGGAACCAATGTCCGATGCGCCACAGCGGCTTCCCCTTCGCCCGGATCGCCAAGTACATCTGATGCACGCAGCCGATCGCTGCGAGATCCCCCATCAGGGCGTGGGTCAGCACACCGCCGATCCGATGGCGGACCCCCTCGGCAAAAAGCTGCTCCGCCCCCAGCGCGGTCACATACCACTGGGGAATGAACTCGAGGCCGGGCGCGAAGCGCTCCATGAATGCCGTGAAATAGAGAAACGCAATCGACACCGTGAACATCCGCGAGAGGAACAGTAATCGGCGCTCGCTGTGACCGACATGTACGATGGTGTAGTAGAGGATGATCGGAACGAACAGGTGGCGGATCGCGATCAAGGACCGCGACAACGCAACGGGGGTCGAGATGTTGACGAAGGAGAGAATGTGAACAGCGACGTAGGCCACGATTGCCCAATCGAGGTATGTGCGGTGGGGACGCAGCTCCTTTCCCAACCCGACCCGGATCATCCATGCCACTGCCAGCAAGATGGTGAAGATGACGTTGGTGTCGCCGAGTTGAATCGTCGTCGGAAACGCATAGAGGACCAGGAAGATGCCGGCACCGATGTAGGTCGGATAGCGGAAGATGACGAATATGAAGAACAGGCCGACGGCGAGCTTCGCATAGCGCTGGCTGATCCCCCCGGCCTGAGAACCGAGGAAATTGCCGACGATGACGGCGAGAAGCACCCAAACCGCCGGGTGGAGCAAGAGATCCTGGATTCGCCGGCGCCGGGGGAGGCGTGGGGGCGCCGCGAGCCGTTGCCGCAGAGAGAGTTCCGGCAGTGGAACGCTGCCTTTCTCCGGCGTGGTCATCGGCCGCTCGTCTCCCCGCTGCGCCTGGCGCGGCGCCCGCATGATCGTCGTGCCGTTGCCGGCCCCGGCTATCCGCCGCCCGACCCACCCGGTCGAGCCGGCGAGCGACGGCTTCCCCCGAGGGCCCTCTTTCAGTCTTCGTCCGGCGCGGCTTCGATCTTGCTCACCGGGCCGGGCATGCGTCAAGGTTCTTGGTCATGGACCGGCGTCACGCGAGGCAGGGGGATTCCGCTGGAGAGATGATGCGGGCCTACCGCATCTTGCGGCGGATGAACGGCCATCTCGGCTGGTGGCCGGGCAGAACGCGCCTCGAGATCATCGTCGGGGCCATTCTGACGCAGAATACCGCCTGGACCAATGTGGAACAGGCGATCGCCACCTTGCGAGCGGGCTGTCTGCTCTCGGTGCGGGCCCTGCGCGCGGCCCCCTCTTCCGAGCTGGAAACGGCGATTCGTCCCTCGGGCTACTTCCGCCAGAAGGCCCGCAAGCTGAAGGCATTCATCGCGATGCTCGACCTGGAGTTCGGGGGCAGTCTGGCGCGGATGGGGCGCGTACCGGCGAGAGAGCTGCGCGAGCGGCTGCTGGCGACCTGGGGCATCGGGCCCGAGACGGCCGACAGCATCTTACTCTATGCCTTCGACCACCCTACCTTCGTCGTCGATGCCTATACCCAGCGCGTCGCCGAACGTCACGGCTGGAAACCGGCGCGCCCCGGCTACGAGGGACTCCAGGAACTCTTCACCCGCAATCTGCCTTGCCGGCGGGAGCTCTACAACGACTACCATGCCCAGGTCGTCTGGGTCGGTAAGCACTTCTGCCGCACGCGCCCCCGCTGCGAGGGCTGCCCCCTGCGGGTTCTCTTCAAACGCGGGAATCAGTGATCGCAGGGATTGACGCCGCCGGCCAGGTTCCCGGCGCAATATGACTGGACCAACTGCTCCGGAGTCTCCGTCGGAGCGCCGATGATGACACCAACGCCCGCCTGCTCGAAGAGCATCTGGGCGCGTTGCCCCATACCTCCGGAGATGATCAACTCGGCGCCCTGCTCGGCGAGCCATCCGGGAAGCATCCCCGGTTGATGGGGGGGGGATGTAGTCAGCGTTTGCCCGGTGATCTTCCCACCCTCCCGCTCTACGTCGATCAAGGCGAACGCCTCACAGTGGCCGAAGTGGGCCGCCAGCTTTCCATCCAAGACCGGAATCGCAATCCGCATCGCTCCCCCTTCTCCTATTCCTCCTGTCTCGCCCCTCGTGCTCTGCCTGCCGTGTCTTGTTCTTGGGCCTTGCCCCTCGTGTTCCGCCTGCCGTGTCTTGCTCTTGGGCCTTACCCCTCCTGCTCCGCCTCACGTGTCTTCCTCCGCGAGTCTTCAGCTT
Organism: Candidatus Eiseniibacteriota bacterium; assembly: GCA_023129715.1. Taxonomy (GTDB): domain Bacteria; phylum Eisenbacteria; class RBG-16-71-46; order CAIMUX01; family WJJG01; genus JAGMBO01. The sequence goes on from JAGMBO010000056.1 coordinate 12,346, forward strand.
GCCCATTCACGTGACAGCGTGGCCCACAGGGCTCGGATGTCATGCGCGGCGGGCGTGTCACCGTATTCGATGATGCTCCGCCCGGCGACTTGCGCTTCGGTGACGGCGGGATCGTACCGGATTCTCCCCGCCACCGGCACATCTCTTTCGGCGCAGGCTGCTTCGATCTTGGCGGCCATCTCGGGGTTGAGGTCGACCTTGTTGATGCAGACCATCGCCGGAATCCCGAAGTGACCGGCGAGTTGCAACACGCGTTCGAGATCATGTTGTCCCGAGAGGGTCGGCTCGGTCACCGCCAGCACCTGCGAGGCCCCGGTGATCGAGGCAATCACCGGACAGCCGATGCCGGGCGGACCGTCGGTGATCAACAGCCGACTCTCCTGCTCAACCGCGATCTTGCGCGCCGCCTGGCGCACCAGGGTGACCAGTTTCCCTGAGTTTTCCTCGGCAACACCGAGGCGGGCATGGACCAGGGGACCGTGCCGGGTTCGCGAGACGAACCACTCACCGCTGATCGACTCGGGGAAATCGATTGCCTGCTCGGGGCAGAAGTGCACACAGACGCCGCAACCCTCACAGGCGACGGGATCGATCTCGTAGCGCGCATTCGGGCCCGGGTCGTGCACCTGCACGGCATCGAAGCGACAGACTTCCTTGCAGGTGCCACTGCGCCGGCAGTCCTCGGTCCGGATCACGGCACGATGCCCCGCCCGAAAGGTCTCGCGACGCAATGGCTCGGGTTGGAGGAGCAAGTGCAGATCGGCGGCATCGACGTCGCAATCGGCAAGCACGGCGCCGGACGCCAATGCAGCGAAGGCGCCGACGATGCTCGTCTTGCCGGTTCCCCCCTTGCCGCTGATGACGACCAGTTCGATCGGCGACGCCCCTTTCGCCGGGGATGTCCGGTCAGTCGCGGGTGTGTGCGGTGTGTGCATGGCGGTCGTATTCCTTCAGGGCGGCATACAGGGCGGCGAATTGCTCCCGGTACTCCGGCAGCGCCTCCACGATTGCCTCGCCGCGCGAGTAGGCGTGCGCGACGCGCCGATCGTCGGGGATCCGCTGGAGGATCGGGATCTCTTCGGCTAGACAGTATTGCTCGACCCCGTCATCGCCGATGCCGTCACGGTTGATGACGACGCCGCAGGGCAGATCGAGACGGCGGACCAGCTCGACAGCCAGACGGAGGTCGTGAAGCCCAAAGGGGGTCGGTTCGGTGACCAGGAGCACGAAGTCCGACCCACGAACCGCCTCGATCACCGGACAGGAGGTACCCGGCGGGGCATCGATCAGCGTCATCGCGGGACTCTCGGCGGGTGGGTCCCCGTCCCCCGTGGCGGCCGGCTGCACCTGGATGAACGGGGTCTTCGCGAGTCCGGCCCCAGCGCTCGCCGGCGGCCGACCCCATCGCTTGACGGCGCGGATGACCGGGGGCGCCATCGCCTCGCCGACGTTCAGCCGGCCATGGGCAAAGAGGAGTTCTCCCCGCCGTCCCCACTCTAGTTCCCCGATCGGGCGCAGGACTTCACGGATCGCGCCGGTCGGACAGACGCGCTGGCAGCCGCCGCATCCATGGCAGAGCTGCGGGAAGAGAATCGGCTTGGTCTTCAGGGCAACGATCGCGCTGTATTGGCAGATCTCGCCACAGGCCCCACAGGCCGTACAACGCTCCTCGTTCACCTCCGGCACCGGGATGCCGACCAGCTCGCGCCCCTCGATGCGGACACCCAGGAAGAGATGGGCATTCGGTTCCTCGACATCGCAGTCGAGCAATCTGACCGGACCGGGCGCCGCGAGCGCCAGATTCACCGCCAGGGTTGTCTTCCCCGTGCCGCCCTTGCCGCTGGCGATGGCCACCTGCATGCTCGCGCCCTCTCCTCCGCACCTGCCACGCGCAGCGCCGTGGATCTCCCGCGGCGGGCCCTGCGTCCTCTTCCTACCAGTGCCCGCTGCCAGTGCCCTCTACCAGTGCCCTCTACCAGTGCCCCTGAACATCGGCGCCGTTCGCCGGTTTCAGACTCCCCTCCTGGAACCGGGTCAGCGCATCCGAGATACGCCCCTCGACACCGGTGATGACCTGTATGCCGGCGGCTTCGAGGGTGCGAAACGCATTCGGGCCGCAATGACCAGTGATCAAGGCCTCGGCGCCACTCTCGGCGACGCGCTTCGCCGTCTGGATTCCCGCTCCCTGGGTGGCGCCGAGATTGGCGCTGTTGTCCAGAATCTCGTGCTCGCCGGTCTCCGTATCGAAGATCAGCAAGTTCTTGACTCGGCCGAACCGTGGATCGACATCGGCGTTCGCATCATTGCCCGCCGTGGTCACCGCGACTTTCATCTGCTTGCCTCCCGGAATTGCAGACACGTTGCCTGCGGGTTACTTGTCCCCGCCACTCGAGTTCTCTTCCGCCTCACCGGCGCCAAGTTGCTCCAAACGCCGGCGGACCTGATCGGATTGGCTGCGCAGCGCTTCCATCTCGGCATGCAGCGCGTCCATCTCGCCCTTCAGCATCAGCCGTTCGTCGGCTTCGGTCGCCGGCCCCGGCGCATACCCGTAGGGGCCCTGGGGAACCGCCCAGCCGGTCCCGGCAGGCCAGCCGCGGCCCGCGCCGCGCCCGAAGCCTCCCCACCCCAGGCCCGCGCCGAAGCCACCGCCGTAGCCGACTCCGTATCCGCGCCCACGCCCGCGTCCGAATCCACGGCCTCCGTACCCGCCGCGAAACCCGAATCCCATCCCGCCTCCCGGGGCCGGGCTCATCCAACCCGGCGCCCCGTAGCCGGAGCAATACCCTTGCTGTCTACCCGTTCGCGAGCCCGCGCCCGCCGGACCTGTGCGATCACCGCCTGGCATAATATCACCTCCCGTGCATTCAGCTCCGCTCTGTCGGAGCAGACCGTTCGCCGTGCCGGCCCCAACGCCCTCGCGGGCCGCCGCGGCCGCTACCGCCACGATAACCACCTTGGCGGAATTGCCAGCGCCCCCGGCACCGGCCGCCATGGCCCATCATCATGCGCGGCTCCAATTCGCCATTGAGGAAGCATTGCAGCGCGTCGTCCGCCTCTCCGGTAATCCAGGGCACGACCTGGATGCCTTGAAGCGCGAGTTGCGCGGCCGAGAAGCGATCGATCCCTCCGCAAACCACGAGGGCGATTCCCCGATCCACCAGACGTTGGATCCGATGGGCGAGCACCGCATCATCGACGGTCTGCACTCGGCGATCAACGACCCGGCCCCCCTCGACTTCAGCGACCAGAAACTCACCGGCGCAATCGAAGCGCGGGGAGACTCGGGTGCCGAAGAGCGGAATGGCGAGCTTCATTCATGCCTCCTGTGTGCAGACCCATTGCAAGAACAGTGCCTCACGGCAGCCGTGTTCATCCCATGGATCCGGGGCGAATTGTCAACGTGTTGTAATTGTTTGTGTTACGAGACTCAGCGAGGTTGGATCGACATCCGGCTGGCCATGCCACGGTACCCATCCGCAGCGATAGCGTTGCATATATGCATCGCTATGTGTTGCGTATACGCAGGCCCGCGTTGTTTGTGCGTTGCGAATGTGCATTCTTCCCCGCAACGCCTCATCCACCCATCCGGACGCCCGACGCCATCGTCACCCTCATAGTCACAGTCATAGTCATCGCCATCGCCATCGCCGGCTTGCCGGGTGTCGATCTACCGCGGTTCTTCTTTCCACAGTATGGCTTCGCCGCCGGCCAGTTCGGCAGCGGCAGGGCATGGCTCGCGATCCCATCGTCGGACGGCTCGGCTCCCGGACCTATGCCTGCGACCCTCGCGGCGCTTCCCCTCGCGGCCCTTCCCGTCGCGGCGCTTCCAGACCCAGCTTCTTCATCCGCCGCCACAGCGTCGTCGGGTGAATCCCCAGTTCCGCCGCCGCCCTCCGCCGGTTTCCCCCATGACGTTCCAGCGTCTCGATGATCGCCGCCGCCTCGGCGCGCGCCAGAGCATTGCCGGCCGCACGCTCTGTCGGAACGGCACCGTGCGTGTCTTTCTCCAATCCTTCCGGCGTGGGGAGCGCCGCCCGGGAGGGCCCGGCAGGCTCGTCCCTATCGCCCCCGCGGCCCCGGACAGCCACGATCAACTCATCAGGCAGATGCTCCTTCGTGACCCAGCGCCCGTGACAGAGGATCATGGCGTGTTCGATGACATTCTCCAGCTCGCGGATATTGCCCGGGTAGGAATGGCGCATCAGCAGCTCGAGCGCATCGTCGGCGACTCCCTCAATGCTCTTCCCCATGCGCGCGTTCATGCGCGCAATGAAGTGATCGATGAGCAGCGGGATGTCCTCACGGCGGCGCGCCAGGGGCGGCAGGGTCAGCCGGACGACATTGATCCGATAGTAGAGATCGTCGCGGAACTCGCCCGCCGCGACCGCCTTAGCCAGGTCGCGATTCGTCGACGCGATGATGCGCACATCGGCCTTCACCGGCTCGGTGGCGCCGAGCGGCTCGTATTCCCGCTCCTGGAGGACACGCAGCAGCTTGACCTGCAGCGCTCTCGGTAGCTCCCCGATCTCATCGAGCAGAATCGTCCCTCCCTCGGCCAGCGCGAAGCGTCCCGGCTTGTCCCGTTTCGCATCGGTGAAGGCGCCGCGCCGATAGCCGAAGAGCTCCGACTCGAGCAAGGTCGCCGGCAACGCGCCGCAGTTGACGACGACGTACTTCTGCTTCCCCCGGCCGCTCAGGTCGTGGATCGCGCGGGCAAAGAGCTCCTTGCCCGATCCGCTCGGCCCCTCGATGAGCACCGTGCTCTCACTCGCCGCGACATCGGGCAGGATGCGGAAGATGCGTTGGATCTCACGACTCTTGCTGATGATCTCGCCCAGCCGATAGCTGCCGCGGATCTCCTCGCGCAGGGTCTCGATCGCCGAGAGGTCACGGAAGGTCTCGACGCCGCCGGTGATCACGCCCTGATCGTTGCGCAGAACCGCCGTACTGATGCTGACCGGAATCCGCTCACCATCCCCGTCGATGATCGTCGCCCGATGGTCGATCAGCGGTTCACCGGTCGCGATCGTCTGGCGCAGGGCGCACGCCGTCTGGCAGATATCCGCACGGAAGACATCGAAGCACTTCTGGCCCACCGCCTGCTCGCGCGAGACGCCGGTGATCTGCTCGGCGGCCCGGTTGAAGGAGGTGATGTTCCAGTCCGGGTCGACGGTGAAGACACCATCCGTGATGCTGTCGAGAATGATCTCCGTGTGAGGACGGCTCGCCATCGCGGCTCCCTCAGCGGACATAGCCCAGACCGCGCAGCCGCTCCCGCGTCGCCTCGTCGATGGTCACATCGACCGCTTGCCGGGCGCCCTCGCGGACAGCAGCGCGGAACTCCTCGAGTTCCTCGTGGGCGGCTTCGGCGCGGGCCGGCTGCTCGCCGGCGAGATCCCGCTGTTCGCCTGGATCACTGGCCAGGTCGAAAAGCATCAAGGACGTTTCCCCGCCCCGCCTACTGAGAATCACCTTCTGCGGACCTCGTTGCAAGGCGTAGGCGTAGTGTCCGCCATGATCGACTTCACTGTAGAGCGGGCGTGGCGGTTCGCGCATCTCGGCACCGGTCAGAATCGGGATCAGGCTCGCGCCATCCAGCGCTGAAGGCGCCGAAATGTCGCAGATCTCGAGGATCGTCGGGACAAGGTCGATGTGACGGACGATGTGGGAAATAGTGCGGCCGCCATGGCCCTGCAGACCGGGGACCTGCGGGCAACTCATCATCAGAGGAACATGGAGCAACTCGTTGTAGAGCGAGTGCCCATGCCCCCAGCCACCGCGTTCACAGAACTCCTCACCATGATCGGCGGTGAGCACGATCAGCGTCTCCTTGGTGAGTTCCCGCCGGTCGAGCTCGTTGAAGAGCGCCCCCAGCCAACGGTCGGCATGGAAGATCTCGCCGTCATAGAGGGCGAGCATGTTGGCCAGGCTGTCGGCTGAGATCTCCGGGCCTCGCTCGAAAGGCAGGAACCCGTGATAGGCCGGGAAGTAGCTGACCCGGCCCAACCGCGCCAGCCGTGGGGTGAGGAATCGCCCGTCATCGGGAGGCGGCGGATCATAGGGAACGTGGGGTTCCATCAGGTGAAGGTAGGCGAAGAAGGGGCGCTGCGGGTTGGCGTCCCCTGCGCCGGCTTCCCCCGCCCCGGCCGCCCCCGCAAAGACCTCCTCGTCCAGCCAGTCGAGGAATGCCCGGGTCAGTCCGTCGGCACGCAAGCCTCCCTCCGGCGCTCCACCGCCAATAAGGGCACGCTCGATCGTCTCGAGCAGGCGGAAAAGCCCCTTGGCGACCTCGCTCCATTCGGTCAGTCGATGGAGCAAGTGGCCCATCATCAGTTGGACGAGCCTCGGCGGGTTGCTCGCGTAGAAGTGATCGACGCCGCGCCCGAAACCGAACATCGGAGTGATAAAGCTATTGGCGGTGAAGAGACCGGTCCGGTAACCGGCGCCGCGCATCGTCTCGGCGAGCAGCGGGGCCGACACGGGTACCCCGCTCGCCATCAGATTGACTCCGTGCGCAGAAGGGTAGAGACCGGTCAAGATCGAGGCGGTCGACGGCTTCGTCCACGAGGTCTGGGCATAGGCCCGCTCGAAGAGGATCCCCGCGCCAGCGAAGGCATCGATCCACGGACTCGTCTCCCGCGCATAGCCGTGGATCGAGAGGTGATCGTAGCGCACGGCATCGATCAGGATGATCAGGACGTTCGGTTTCCCCGTTGCGTCACCGGCCGCCCGATCCGACCCACTGGGCACCGGAAGATAGGAAACGAGCGCGAGGATCAGGGCCACACCGGTGCCGAGTGCCCACCCCGCCCAGCGGCAACGGGGCGTTGCGCCATCGCCTCGGTCGCCACTCCGCCGGGGCGCGCGCCCGCGCGCGACGGCCCGCGCGACAGAGTAGACGCACACGCCGAGAAGCACGGCCCCCACGAGGATGCCGCCCGTATAGATCAACGACGCCCGCGCCATCGCCTCGGGGAGATAGTAGAGATTGACATAGCCGGCCACGAGCAGGAAGCCGAAGGCGGCGACGGGAACCGCGACGGTCAGTGAGCGCGACGGTGCCCGTCGCCTGAGCAGGAGCATCGCCGCGAGCAACAGGAAGCCGAGCAGGCACCCGGCGATACCATAGAGCAGGGCCGCCTCGAAGAGGTGGGCTCGCTGAATCGCCGAACCCGACCTGCCGACCTGAAAGAGGACCTCGAGCAGCCCCGCCAATCCTCCGACGCAAAGTCCGGCGCCGGGGGCGGTCATCCAGCCCGCGGGTCTCATAGGTTGCCTCGGGTCCGGATGGAAGTCGTCCTGCCGATCACGTCCGCCCGAACCATTGTGCATCTATGCGGTCCTCGGTCTCAGGCGGGCCGCTCGTTCGATCCAGCCATGGATCCGTGGCCCGAGCAGTCCGGTGGTGATGCCAACCACAAGACCCGCCAGCGCGTCGATCGCGTAGTGGAACCCCCCATAGACCGTCCCGATCGTGATGCCCCCGGCGATCAAGAGCACGGCCCACGAGAACCGCCGCAGATACCGGCGGCAGACCAGCCAGGCCGCCACCGAGGCCGCCACGTGAGACGAAGGAAACGCTGTCCCGACCGAGGAGGCCTGCGTCAGCAGTCGATGGGTCAGGGATTGGAAGACCCCTCCTTCACCAGTCGGCACGAGCGGCCCGAAATGATGGAAGGGTCCCTGCACGGGGAAGAAGGTGAAGATCAAGTAACAGGAGAGAAAGGTGAGCATGATCGTGCTGATGAAGACCTTGAGCGGCTCATACCTGCGCGAGAAATAGAGGGTGAGAGCGATCACCGCGAAGACCAAGGTGTAGGAGAGATAGGCCACGTGCAAGAGCTCCGAGAGAACCGCCCACGGCAGGATGGCATGAAACACTTGACTTGGCTGGCAGCTGAACAGCAGGGCTTCCTGTTGGATGATCAGATCGTCGAAGTAATTCTGCGTCGTGATCCGATTGAGATGCTGCACCCCCTGGTACAGTAATGGAAGGCTCGCAAGAGGATAGGTGAGGCGGAAAAAGTGCAGCAGCGGCGGGCCACTGCGCCGCGCCAAGGCCAACAGAGCAACAGCGAGCAGATAGCCGAAGTGGATGGCGACGTAGTCCTCTTTGGTACGCCAACCATCGGCAGAGAAGAGAACCAGCACACCCGTGATCGCGAGATAGGCCAGCACGATCAAATCGGCGGGGATGTATCCGCGATCGGCCCGGGCACCCGGGCGCGCGGGCGCCGGCAGACGTGCCGGCCGGGGACCACCGGTGGAGGCCTGCCCGGGCCGGGATGAGCGGCGCCCGTCGGCGTCGCCGCCTGCGGGAGTCCCGGGCGTCGAGACTCCGGGAAGCGTCGTCTCCTCGATCGGTGCCGCGATCTCCCCCTCCGCAACCGTCGTCATTGACGGCCAGGACTTCTCCACCCCTTCGTCGGTTCCCGTGACGCGCGTCTTGGAACTCACAGCCAACCCTCCTGCCGGTACCACTCTAGCGTCTCGCGCATCCCGTCGGCTACACCAACCCGCGGCTCGAAGCCGACTCCCCGGAGCTTATCCACGCTGCAGATCCAATAGGGTTGCAGGATATCCTCGACCTTATCACGATTGATGACCGGCTGGCGCCCGGTCAGCTTGCCGACCAGCTCGCCCCACCATCCGGCAAGCCGGATCGCCGCCGACGGGATCCGCACGCGACGCAGTGGGCGGCCGAAGTAGTCGCCGAGGAGCTCTCCCACCGACTCCCACGAGTAGAAGCCCCCGTCACTAGCGTGGAAGATCCCCGCGGCCTCCCGCTCGGCGAGCAGGAGACACGCGGCGGCCAGATCGCGGGCATGGATGATGCTGACCAGACTGCCGCGCGGGGCGGGCAGCGGCAACCAGCCACGCCGCGCCCATGTCATCAGCTCCAGCAGGGCCACATCCCGCGGACCATAGATGGCCGGCGGGCGGACGATCACCAGGCGGCGGCCCGGCCTGCTCTGGTCCAGCAGCCAGCGTTCCGCGGCCAACTTGCTCTCCCCATAGGGCGTGCGGGGTGCCGGCGGGTCCTCCTCCGTGCGGGGCCGGTCGGCGGAGGGCGCCGGACCGCTGGCGGCGAGGCTGCTGCAGAAGAGAAAGAGTTCGAATTGGTCCTGCTCCGCCGCAATTCGGTAGAGCTGAATGGTGCCCTCGGTGTTGACCTGAAAGTAGCCCTCCCGCGTGGGGACCCGGGTCACGCCACCGAAGTGGAAGACCCAGGAGACATCGCGCACGAGTTCCCGTAAGGAATCGGGGTCGCGCAGGTCGGCGGGAACGAGATCGATTCCGGTTGCCGGCAGCCAGCGCCGGTTGCTGACCGGACGCACCGGGATGCGCACCTGGTAGCCCGCGGCCAGGAGCGCCTCCATGACGGAGGATCCCGCGAATCCCGTAGCTCCGGTGACCAGAACGAGGCGGCTCATCGTGCGTGTCCGTTCAACTCCTCCGCTTCCCTGCCCGGGCGGGAAGGAGCGCCGTGTACCTAGACCGCCGCGGCGAGCGGCCGCTCGTAGATGCGATAGGTCTTGTAGACGTGGGCCCCCATGTTGACCAGGGCCTGCCGCATGGCGTGGTTGTCTTCCAGGATCCAGGAGAACTCTCCGCCGCGGATCCCATGCTCTGCAACTGCCTGAAACAGCCGCAAGTATAGTAACTGATCGAGCCCCTTGCCTTGCAGCTCGGGCACGATGCCCAACGCGGGGATCCTGAGCATGTCGATCTTGCGGGCATGCCAGAGAATCTTGATCAGTCCGAACGGAAACAGCCGGCCATTGGCGTGAATGAGCGCCATGTTCGCATCGGGCAACCCCAACGCGAACCCGACCGGCTCCTCTCCCCGCTCGAGAATGATCATGTACTGTGGTTTGACAATCGGCTTCATCTCCTTGGCGAAGTGCGTGATCTCCGCCTCGGTCATCGGAACGAAACCCCAGTTCTTCTCCCACGCGCGGTTGTAGACCTCGCGCACGCGGGCGACATCTTCCTCGTAGTGTTTCATGTCGAGCGGACGGGCGGTCACCCCTCGCCGGGCGGCGATCTTCTCTGCCGCGCGCACCATCCGTTCGGGAGTCCCCCCCACAATCAAGAAATAGGCAAGCAGGTCCTTGGCCTTGCGGAGGCCGTAGCCCTCCAGCAGTTCGACGTATCCGGGCGGATTGTGGGTCATCATGATGCGCGGCGGAGAATCGAACCCATCGACGAGCAGGCCCCACTCCTCGTTGCTCGAGAACGAAGCCGGCCCACGCAGGATCGTCAGGCCGCGTTCCCGGGCCCAGCGCCCAACTTCCGCGAAGAGCGCCGCCACGATCTCCGCGCCCCTCGCGGGCGCCTCCCCGGCTCCGAGAATGTCGAAGAAACCGAAGAAGCAGACCTTCTCGTCGTGCACCTCGTTGTGCAGGCGGTTCTCGATCGCCGCGATCCGTCCGACGATTTCATCGCCTTTGTAGGCAAGGTAGTACTCGACCTCGGCATGCTCGAGAAAGGGATGCCGGGTCAACATCTTCTTCATATCCCCGATCAGCGGAGGCACCCAGTTGGGATCCCCGGCATAGACCTTCCAGGGAAAGGTGACGAAGCGATGGAGTTGACGGCGGCCGGAAACCCGCTCGATGCGTAGCCGCCCACCCAGAAAAGACGTGCTCTCGGACTGAACCATCATTACGAAAACGTCCGTGTTCGCCCACTAAGAACCAGCCGGCCCCGCCCCGATGAACCCGGCTCGCTGCACCCGCCGGAAAGCGCGGCCGGCGCAGACCTCGAATTAGATCAGCCCGACTTCCCTCGCAGACCTCGAACTAGATCAGCCCGACTTTCTTGCCGGCCTTCTTGTAGATTTCGAGCGCACGCGCGAGCAGATCCTCATCATGCGTCGCCATGACGCTGTTGCGGATGCGGCAGGTGTTCTCTGGCACCGCCGGCGGGATCACCGGATTGGCGAAAACCCCTGCCTTGAGGAGTTCCTTCCAGAAATAGAAGGTATCCATCATCTGGCCGACGATGACTGGAATGACCGGGCTGTCACAGGGTCCGGTGTTGAAGCCGAGGGATTGGATGCCCTCTTTCAAGAACTGCGCGTTGCGCCATAGCCGCTCGCGGCGTTCGGGCTCGCTCTTCAGAATATCGAGGCAAGCCTGGACGGTCGCCACCGCATAGGGTGGCAGCGCGGCTGAGAAGATCATCGCGCGGCCGTGGTGCTTGACATACTCGACTACCTTGGCCTCGCCGGCGACGAACCCACCGATGGAAGCGAAGGACTTGCTAAATGTCCCCATGATCAAGTCGACATCATCGAGGACTCCGAAGTGCTCCGCCGCACCGGCGCCCGTCTTGCCCATAACGCCCACCGAGTGGGCCTCATCGACCATCAGCTTTGCATCGTACTCCTTGGACAACCTGACAATCTCAGGCAGGTTGCTGAGATCGCCTTCCATACTGAAAACGCCGTCGACGACGATCAGCTTGCCGCCGGGGCGTTGGGCGGCCTTCTTCAAGATCCGCTCGAGATCGGGCATGTCGTTGTGCCGGTAGCGGAGGGTCTCCCCCATCGCGAGGCGGCACCCATCGACGATACTGGCGTGGTCGAGCTTGTCGATGATGACCGTGTCGTTGCGCCCGATCAGGGTGGAGATCGCCGCCAGATTGACCTGGAACCCGGTCGAGAAGACGAGCGCGGTCTCCTTGCCGACTAAGTCGGCGAGATCGATCTCGAGCTTCTCGTGAAGATCCAGTGTGCCATTGAGGAGGCGACTGCCGGTGCAGCCGGTGCCGTATCGGCGGGCAACTTCCTCGGCGCGGCTGATGACGCGCGGATCGTGGGTCAGGCCGAGGTAGTTGTTGGAGCCGAGCATGATCTTCTGCTCGCCAGCGATGGTAACAACCGTGCCTTCAGAGCCCTCGATCGGGATGAAGAAGGGATAGAGCCCCTTGGCGGCGACCTCTTCGGCGCGGGTATCGGCATAGCACTTGGCAAAGAGGTCCGCGCGGCCGGCACGGGCCTCAGTGGCCCCGGTCATGTGCACCCCCAATTCGCGAAAGACAACACGGCCAACCCGCCAACCGGGGTTAGCCGAAAGGGTCACGAGGACAGTATGTTAGGACGGCGTGCCGAAAGTGTCAACTACGGAGGGAAGCGGGAAGTCCAGCGGGACCACCGGGGCTCGGACAATCGCCCGGGCCGGCCTACTTCTCAGCGAGAACTGGGATTCGCTGTCGGCCGCCAGACTCCATTGCTATGATCACGGCGGCTGGTAGGACCACCGGCCGCCACCGGCGGCTGCCTGCGTTCTTGCCGTTGTCCCGCCCACCCCGGGAGTAGAGCCATGAACATCAGGCCCGCCATCGCCGAAGACATCGCCGCGATCTGCGCCTGTGATCATCTCGCCGGCGAGCCCGCCCGGCGGCGCTTCATTCGGGACGCCGTGGCGTCGGGAACCGCCGATGTGGCCGAGCGCGAGGCCCGGGTCATCGGATATGCTGTTCTCGACTACAGCTTCTATGGGCACGGCTTCATCGCGATGCTCTATGTCCATCCTGCTCATCGACGAGCGGGGGTCGGGGCCGGGCTCATCCGCCATGTCGAAACGCGCTGCAAGACCGCAAAACTCTTCACCTCCACGAACGAGCGCAATCGTCCCATGCAGGCGCTGCTGGTGAAGCTTGGCTATTCACCCAGTGGCGTGATCAACAATCTGGATGAGGGCGACCCCGAGATCGTCTATTTCAAACGCGGCGAGAAGCTCCCCTTCGATCGCGATACCGAGGAGGCGACTGCCCGATCTTCTGTCCCCCGCAAGGACCCGAACCGATAGGGGCGCTGCCCATGGACATCCAGCGGATGATCTGCGCCGGGTTCGATTCCCTGACGCCCGCACGCCTGACGTTCCTGCACAAAGCCTTTCACACGCTTCCTCCGCTGGATCGCCCGCGGATCCTCGACCTCGGTTGTGGTCGCGGCGGCCCCACGCTCGAGCTGGCCCGGCTGAGCGGAGGTGAGATCATCGCCATCGACACCGACGCGGAGGCCCTCGATGCACTCGCGGCAAGCGCCGCGTCGGCGGGTCTGGCGGATCGCATTCATATCAGGAAGCACTCGATGGATGCGCTCGACTTCGCCCAGGACTCCTTCGACATCATCTGGGCGGAGGCCTCGATTCACGCCATCGGCTTCGAGGAGGGGCTGCGGGATTGGCGGCGGATGTTGAAGCCCGATGGATTTCTGGTGATCCACGAGATGGCTTGGTTGCGTCCTGATCCACCTGCAGAGATCGCAGCGTATTGGATGCGATACTTCCCCGGCATTCGCACGGTGGACGAGTATACGTCAGCGATCCGGCGCGGCGGCTATCGCCTCTTGGATGCCTTCGCACTCCCGAAGGACTTCTGGTGGCAGAACTTCTTCCATCCCCTGGAGCTTCGCCTGCAGGCCTTGAACAGTGACTTCCAGGGAAACGACGAAGCCCTGGCCGCGCTGCGCCCGCACCAGAGAGAGGTCGATCTCTGCAGGCAATACCCGGATTGGTATGGTTCCGCCTATCTGGTGATGCAGAAGGATCGGGGATCGGGGAAAGAGGAGGGAACCTAATGAGCAGAGCCGTCGCCATCAATGGCAGTCCCCGCATGCAGAACGGAAACACCGCGCTGATCCTAGATGCCTTCATTCAAGGAATGAGGGATGCTGGGACAGAGGTCGATCTGATCTATGCCAACCGCGTGAAGGCCCAGGCCTGCACGGGCGAGCTCCACTGCTGGCTCAAGCATCCGGGCGAGTGTTACATCCGCGATGAGATGCAGGAGCTCTACCCCGCCCTACGAGCAACCCAGCTCCTCGTGCTCGCCACACCGGTCTACATCCCGCTGCCCGGCGAAATGCAGAATCTGATCAACAGACTGTGCCCCCTCCTCGAACCGGTGCTCGAAACCCGCGAAGGACGCACCCGCGGCCGGCTCCGCCAGGGCGTCGCAATTGAGAGCGTGGCACTTGTCTCGACGTGCGGCTGGTGGGAGTTGGAGAACTTCGACACCGTTGTCCGGATCGCCGAGGAGTTCGCCGCGGACGCCGGCGTTCCCTTTGCCGGGGCGGTCTTGCGTCCTCACGCTCCCGTCATGCGGCCGGGCGGGAAGGTCACTGCCGAGGGCCAGGCCATTCTGGATGCCGTCCGCACGGCCGGCGGCCAGCTCGCGACCGCCGGGGCAATGGATGAGCAAACGCTCGCGGCGATCCGCCGCCCCCTGCTACCCCAGGAAGACTATCGGCGCAGGCTCAACGCACTCGGCTGAGGGGCCGTTGCGGGCACGGTGAACTCATCACGCGGCTGGAGCAGATGAATGATCAGGACATCGCCCGGACTGCCATCCACCCCCGGCTGAATCAGCCCATGCGCGTCCTCGATTTGATGATCTTCGCCGCGGAGCACGACGACCATCACCTCGTGCGCATTACCGAGCTGCTTCAGATCCTCGGCAGAGAAGCATAGGTGGCCGCTTCCTCGGCGGCGGTGATGCTTCCCTCGTTGGTCGTCGCCCTTGTCGATCGGTGCCGCGTGAGGCGTTGGTTCGAGCTCAGCAGGACGACAGAGGTCTCCTGGCGAATCCAATCAACTTGTTCCTTCCCTATTGGGATGCGATCATAGCGCTTCACAATGTCGCCGCCGCCGAGAGCTGCCGCGAGATCTGTGGGATTTCGGGTTGTCAAGAACGCTGGATGCGTAGCACGATGCACGGCGGCTCGCGGACACGCCATCGCGCTCGACGCCGCGAGACATAAGCTTGTCCGGCCAAAGGAGTTAGCATATGATCGGTCAACTGGATCCAGCAATCCTGGACGCCTTGCTCGAGACGCTGCCGCTCGAGTTCTCGGTCGTCGACCGCAACGACGAGGTGCTTGCCTGGAACAAGCACGAGACGCGGATCTTCAAGCGCCCCCGCGGAGTCCTCGGCCGCAACGTCCGCAACTGCCATCCCAAGAGGAGTATCGAGTTGGTCGCGCGGATCATCGAGGAAATGAAGGCGGGTACCCGGAACAAGGCGCGCTTCTGGATCGACATGCCGCTCGGTCCAAGCAAGGAACCGCAGAAGATCCTCATCGAATACTACGCACTGCGCGATGCCAAAGGCGCCTACCTCGGCTGTCTCGAAGCCTCACAGAATATCGCCGAGATTCAAGGGCTCACCGGGCAGAAGCGGCTGCTCGACGAAGCATAGAGTTCTCTGCGTCTGCACCGGCCGGCACGCGAGGGGGTGTCAGGCTCCAGAGGATGCTCGGTGATGGAAGCTCCCCCGACACGCACCTACTGGATCGTGCCCGAGAGGATCCTCGCCGGCCCCTATCCCGGATCGCCCTGGCCCCACGAGCGGCCGCCGCTGTTGATCGCACTGCTCGAGCGCGGCTTTTCCTTCTTCCTCGATCTCACCGAGCTCTATGAGAACGACACCCATCCTTATAAAGAGGATCTCGCCGACCTGGCCGCGGCGGCCGGACGGCCGGCGATCCATCGCCGCATCGCGGTGCCCGATTTCGGTACGCCCTCCACCGCACAGATGCACGAGATCCTCGCGGTGATCGACGCTGCCTTCGAGGAGGGCCACCGGATCTACGTCCATTGCTTCGCCGGGGTTGGGCGCACGGCGACCGTCAGTGGTTGTTACCTCGTCCACCATGGCTGCAATGTGCGTAGGGCGTTGAAGATCCTCAATCCCGAGAGCAGGGGGATCTTCTCGCGGAGCGTGCGGCGGCCCGGAGCGCCGGAGCAACGACGGATGGTCGAGACCTGGGCAGCCGCGGAGCAAGAAAAGCGAGGATGATCACCGCCGGGGTGGCCGCGTCAGCCTCGGACCGGGGCGCGTCCGAGACCAGGGAGGGCATGGTGATCGAGTACCGCCAAACCGCCGCCGGGCTGGCCCCCGCCCAGCTCCCGGGGTTCTTTGAGGGATGGAGGAACCCACCCGACCCGCCGACCCATCTCCGGCTGCTCGAAGGCAGTGACCTGGTCGAGCTTGCGGTGGACACCGCAACCGGGGAGGTCGCCGGCTTCATCACCGCGATCACCGACGGAGTTCTCGCCGCCTACATCCCCCTTCTCGAAGTCCGTCCCGAGTACCGGCGCCGCGGAATCGGCCGCGAGCTGGTTCAGAGGATGCTGGACCGGCTCGGTTCCTTGTATATGATCGATCTGGTGTGTGACCCGGCGTTGCAGGGTTTCTATCGCCGATTCGGGATGGCGCCGCTGGCCGCCATGGCCCAGCGTAACTACGACCGGCAGTCGGGGCACCAGGCTTGAGGCTTGAGCCTTGAGCTTGCTGTTCCGGCAGAGATGGACGTCGACATCGTCAGCCTTTTCCGTCGCATCCCGGATGACGATGCACCCGAACAGGAGCGTGAACCGTGAGTCAGCGACAGTTCGGGGACCGCTATCGCGCGTACGCTCGCCCGCGGGGGCATGCTACCGGGTGTGCTCTAACCCCCGTCTGCGGTAGTCTTGTTGCTACCCGAGCGCCGCCCCTCTCGGGCGGCGCCCCGGTGACAACCGGCAAGGAGAACCAACCATGCACCGATTCGCCCGCCTGACCGCCACCCTCCCGGCCCTCTTTCTACTGTTCTCCTGCGGTGGACCGCCCGGACCGGTGGTGGAGGCCCCATCCTTCGATGAAGCCCGCCGCCTTGCCGTCGAGAACGACGATCTCATCGTGATCGACTTCTGGCACGACGGCTGTCCGCCGTGCGCCGACTTCGCCCTCGCGGTGGAGGAAGATGCCGGCATCAGGCGCGCCCTCGACGGTCTCGTCCTCGTCAAGATCGATACCCGCAACCCCGAGCAGAACGCGCTCGCCGATTCCCACGACGTTCGGATGTTCCCGACCTTCGTGATGACCGACTCCCACGGGGAGGTCCTCTCGCGTTGGATCGGATATGGGGATCCCGAGGACTGGATCGCTACAGTCGCGGCGATCAAAGATGATCCGGTCACCGCCGCCGAGCGCGCCGCCCGCCACCAATCCAATCCCAGCTTCCGCGATGCGCTCGCGCTCGGCAGGCTCTCCCTGGCCCGCAGGGAATGCGCCGACGCCGAGCGTTTCTTCCGCGATGCGCTGCGTCTGGATCCATCCAAGGCCAAGGAGGCCGACGTCCCGATCAGGATCTTTCGCGCTGCCTACCATGGTGTCGGGGAAGAACAGATCGCCGTGGATCACGCCACCCGCATCGCCTCGGGGCTCCTCCAGGAACCGCGGTTGAAACCCGAGTATGCCTTCGAGGTCACCGAGCGATTCGTGGACGCCATCGACCAGGTCGGCGAGGAACGCGTCATTCCCTGCTTGCGCATGGCCTATCCTCACATCGTCGACTTGGCCGATGCCGAGTTCCAGGAGCGCCAGAACGAGTTCTTCATCAACTACGCGATCTATGTCGAGAAGAACGCCACCCAGGCGCTGCGCCTGAAGCGCGCCGGACTGCCCGAAGCCTGGTCGGAGGATCCGGACGCACTCAACAGCTTCGCCTGGTGGTGTTTCGAGCACGACCTCAACTTGGAGGAGGCCGAGCAGGTCGCCGCCCGCGGCGTAGAGCTCGCTACGTCCGAGGCCGCGCGGGCCAACGTGCTCGACACGCAGGCCGAGATCGTCAATGCGCTCGGCCGGACGCAGGCAGCCTTCGCCCTGATCGAGCGCGCACTCGAACTCGATCCGCAGAGCGAGTACCTGCAACACCAGCACGAGCGCTTCAACGACTTGGTCAACGGGAGCGCGGAGATGCCATGAGCGGCTTCGCCTCCAGTCATGAGGTCCATTTCCGCAAGCGCACCGCTCCGGTATTCGCCAATCTGCTCGCCGCGGGAGCGGTCATTCTGGCGGGCCACTGGACCGGCCGGCGGCGATGGGCACTGCTCGTGGCCGCCATCCCGCTCGGGCTCGCACTCGTCGATTTTGTCTGGTCCTATCTGCGGCCATTGCTTACCGTCACTCCCTGGAGCCTGACCTATCGGCCGGGCCCCTTGCAGGGCGCGCGGGAGATCTCGCAGGCAGAGATCCACCGTTGGATCCTGGTGAAGAAGCAATTGACCCTGGAATTCGCCGCCCAGCCGCCGCTGAAGATCGGGCTCGGAAACCTCTCCGAGGATGGCCGCCGGGAGTTGGGCCGGCTGCTCCAGACGTTTGGCTACCGGGGCTCAGTAGGCGCGCCCGCGAAATCCGCAGATCTCGACACTCAACAGGATGCCCACACTTCGCAGAAGGGGGAGGTACTCAATGGCTGATCCACGCATCGCCAAGTTGGCCAAGGTCCTCGTGCAATACAGCCTCGATGTCCGGAAGGGCGACTGGGTCCGTATCGACGGCTCATCACTGGCCGGAGACCTGATGGCGGCGGCCTACGCCGAGGTGCTCGCTCGCGGCGGCCATCCATCGATCCAGGCCTCGCTGCCCGGGATCCGCCACCACTTTCTGAAAAACGCCACCAAGCAACAGCTCGCCTATCTCTCGCCCGCCGAGCGGCTCGCTTTCCGCAAGGTGGACAAGATCCTCAACATCTTGGGAGGCTGGAACAGCAAGGAGATGACGCATGTCGACCCCCAGGCACTCGGCCTGCTCCAATCCTCCCGCAAGGCGGTCTTCGATATGATCATGCGCCGGGTCAGCTCCGGCTCCCTCGGTCTCTGCATCACGCAGTTTCCCTGTGACTCCTCCGCCCAGGATGCCGAGATGGCGCTGAGTGAATACGAGGAGTTCATCTTCCGCGCCGCCTTGCTTGATAAACGCGATCCCGTCGCAGCCTGGCGTGAGCTCTCCCGTCGTCAGGAGAAGATCATCAAGCACTTGAGCCGTCTGAAGACGATCCACATCGTCGGCCCCGATACCGATCTCAGCTTCCGCGTCGCGGGACGCATCTGGGTCAACTGCGACGGCAAGATCAACTTCCCCGACGGTGAGATCTTCACCGGTCCCTGGGAGAATTCCGCGGAAGGGCATATCCGTTACGCCTTCCCCGCGGTCTATGCCGGCCGCGAGGTCTCCGATGTCCGGCTGACCTTCAAGAAGGGCAAGGTGGTTGAAGCCACCGCGGAGAAGGGCGCGGAGCTTCTAGACACGCTCCTCGACACCGATCCCGGCGCGCGACGAGTCGGGGAACTCGCCTTCGGCACCAATCCGGCGATCAAGGAGTTCACCAAGAACACGCTCTTCGACGAGAAGATCGGCGGAACGATGCACATCGCCCTCGGGGCCTCGCTGCCCCAGTCGGGGGCCAAAAACAAGTCCGCGATCCACTGGGATATGGTCTGCGACACGCGCCGGGGGTTCACGATCTACGGCGACGGCAAGCCGATTCACAGGAACGGGAAGTTCCTGATCAAGTAGACGCCGATTCCGCGGGATCACACCCGGGGGTGGGGCGCGAGGTCGGAGAGCCCGAGCGGGGTGCCCGGAGGCGAGCGGTGACCTCAAGCATCAGTCTGTATTTCCGGCGAGGCTCTGCGTTCTGGGCGGCTGCTGCGGAACCGACGGCCGGCACATTCGCGCCATTGCGCAGCGTCTCGCCGCCGGGAAATCTCGATCTCGATAGCGTAGCGCCTCACCGCCAGGAGGATCCACGGACCAATGCCGCGACGAAACGACACCCTAGACGCCGAGGCGCTCTGCACCAAGATCGCTCGCCGCCTGGCGCGTCTTCCCGCCTCGGCGAAGACTCCCGAGATCCGTGCCATCCGCCGCGAATACTCACGCCGAATCGCCGGCGCGGGTGAGCGGCAGGTGCTGCGCCTGGCGCTCTGCCTGCTGGAGCGGCATCATCACCGGGGATTCGCCTATGAGTTGCTCCACCACCATGCCCCGGCGTTGCGCAGTCTGGGCGCGCGGGACCTCGCGCGCCTCGGGCGCGGCATTGATGCCTGGTGGAAGGTCGATACCTTCGGGCTCTACCTGGCGGGGCCCGCCTGGCGGGAGGGGCAGATCAACGATGCGCGCATCATCGCGTGGGCCCGCGCGGACGACCGCTGGTGGCGCCGCACCGCCTTGGTCTGCACCGTCGCGCTCAATGTCAAGGCTCGCGGCGGCAACGGTGATGTCCGCCGGACCCTGCGGATCTGCCGGTTGCTTCTGGACGATCATGATGACATGGTCGTCAAGGCGCTCTCCTGGGCCCTGCGCGCCCTCGTGAGCCATGACCGGCGCGCAGTGAGGGCATTCCTGGCGCGGTACGATGGCCGGCTGGCCGCCCGCGTCAAGCGCGAGGTGACCCACAAACTGCGTACGGGCCTGAAGCATCCCCGCCGGAGAAGGTAGCGCAGCCGAGATCGATTGCCCCGCGGACGGATACCGCCCCAGCGGGCCGCTCGGGTCAAGCAAGACCGCTGAAGCGGAATCGCCCGCGCGCCGGCCGAAACCTCGCCCGGTCGGCGACGTAGATCACCGTGATTGATCAACCTGCAACCCGTTCGCCTGCGAGCGGCCATTCGCCCTGGGCAAGACCCCGGGAACCGGAGAGAAGGGGGACGCCTTGAGAAACCATCTCACGCTTGTTGGCGCATTCCATCTCGGCTTCGGCCTGCTGGGAATCGTCATCGCGGTCTTCATCTACAGCATTGTTGCCGGCGCCGGGATCCTCTCGGGAGAGCCGGAGGCGATCGCGATCACCTCTTTTGTCGGCTCCGCCGTCGCGATGCTCATCGCCGTCACCTCAATCCCTGCCGTGATCGGCGGAATCGGGCTTCTGAAGCGGCGCCCATGGGCCCGGATTCTCGTGCTGATCGTCTCGGTTCTGGAGCTCTTCAACATCCCGATCGGAACCGCGCTCGGCGCCTATAGTATCTGGGTGCTGCTCCAGGATGAGACCGAGCAGCTCCTGCGCAATCCTCAGGATCGGGACGCAGCGGCGATCGTGCCGTCCCCGGCGGCGCCCCCCATGTAGCCGGTCACGCGGGGAGCAAATCGCCCGGGCGATCGCGGAGGCAGTCGGCGCCGGCGAGAATGCACCCGGCACCCGTAACGCAGAGTCCACCGGAGGGACCGATGTTGACACTCGAGATCCCGGGACATGAGCCCCTGCTCCTCGATCAGCTCGTCCTCGACTACAACGGCACCCTTGCTGCCGACGGGAAGCTCTTGGCCGGTGTTGCCCCCCGTCTCGAGACCCTCGGCATCCGGCTCGCGATCCATGTCGTCACCGCCGACACCTTTGGGCAAGCCGCCGAGCAACTCGCCGGATTGGCCGTGGACGTCGTTGTCTTGCCCACGGGGGATCAGGCGGCCGCGAAGCGCAAGGTGGTCCAGGATCTGGGTCCCGGACGCGTGGCGGCGATCGGCAACGGCCGCAACGACCACCAGATGCTCGCCGACGCGGCCCTCGGCATCGCGGTGATCCAGGAAGAAGGCGCCTGCACACAGGCGCTGCTCGCCGCCGATGTCATTACCCCGACCATCACCGCCGCGCTCGATCTACTTCTCCACCCGCTGCGGCTCGCGGCGACGCTGCGTTCCTAGATTGCAGAAGCGAGTCTCACCGCAAGGCAGGCTCGGCGGAGACGCAAACCTACCGCAAGCGCGCGGGATGAATCATGCCTCGGCCTCCCAGCGCGCCAGCGTCGCGCGGGCCCGCTCGGCGGAAATGAACCCCGGGTCGGCGACTTGCCAGACTTCCAGTGCCCGGCTCATCACCGCGCGCGCCTCGTCGTGCTCTCCCCGTGCCCAGGCGATCCGGGCAGCCTCGGCGAGCGCGCGGGGCTCGCGGGGATCGACGTCCAGGATGCGCCGGATCCAGCGCTCGGCCGGCTCCAGCTCTCCCAGGTTGCGATGGCAGCGGGAGAGACCGAGATAGGCTTCGCGCTTGGCCTCATCATCGGGGTAGGAGATCTCCAGGCTCCGCTCGAATTCGGCAATCGCCTGCCGGTAGTTTTGCTCCATGATCAGGATATAGCCCCGCGACAGAATTACCGGCACGGCTGCCAGCTCGAAGCCGGTTGCCTCAACGCCCTGCTGCGCCCGCTCGAGCGCCTCGCGGGCATCCTCCAAGTAGGCGGGATCCTCCAGCGTCGTGTAGACGCCCAGGTACCCGAGCGCCAGGATCCAACTCGTGCCCGGCAGGGCGAAGAAGCCTTCCTGCCCCAGCGCATCGAGTTCCGCAAGGGCCGCTTCATCCCGGGCGACCCGGGCGAGCAGGGCCGGGATCGTCAGCCGCAGGGAGGTCACCTGCGCGGGAGCACCAATTTCCTTGAATGTCTCGATGAACTGCTCGCTACTCTCCAGGGCCCTCTCGATCTGTCCCCGCCGCACGTATAGTTGAGCGAGCGACTGGTAGACGCGCCCGCGATCCTCGGCCGTCTCGGCCTGGCCGAGGGCTTCGACAAGCTGCCCTTCGGCCTCCTCATAGTTGCCGAGGAGCACCTCCAGATCGGCGATTCGGCGCAGGGTCGAGATCTTGTCCGGCTCGAGCACCCTGGCCTTCTCATAGTAGCGCTTCGCCTTGTCGAACTCGCCCTTCTCCCGGTAGACCGCGGCGATCGCCATGTACGACCCGGCGTCTTCCGGGAGGCGTGTTGCGTACTCCTCGTAATACTCAAGCGCCTCGTCGTAGCGGCCGGCGTCCTGGCAGAGTTCACCGATCTCCTGCAGGAGGTCGTGCCGGTCGGGATCGAGCGCCAGCAACTTCTTCATCTCGGCGATCGCCGAGTCGGGCAAGCTGGCATAGACGTATCCCAACGCCAGCAGTTCGTGGGCATCGGTCGACTGCGGCTGCAGCCCGGCCCAGTTCTGCGCCGCGGCGAGACCGGCGCGGAAGTCCTGTCGCGCATAGTGATACTGTGCCCGCAACATGAACCGGTAAGTCTCGGACAGCTTGTAGTCATGCTTCAGCGCCTGACGGTAGGCGACCTGCGCCTCATCCGGCCGGCCCTGTCCCGTATAGGCGATTCCCAAGAACAAGTAGGCCCAGGCAAAGGTCGGGTCGAGGTCCACGGCGCGCTCGAAATGCTCCCCCGCGCCGGGATAGTCATTGGCGTAGCGCCACACATAGAACCCCAGCGCTGCCTCCCGGGCAGCCTCCATCGATTCGGTCAATAGAGTCGTGAGCGGCAGATCTTCGACCTGGGCGATGTGGTAGGCCGGAATCCCGAGATCCCATTTCAGCTGTACGGTGAGTGAATCGATCAATCCGAGGTCGAGCGGTCCTCGCAGTGAACCGCGGGCCATCAGGTCACCGGAAGCCGTTTCGTAGAGCATCGGCTCGACCAGCAACGAGTCATTCCCCGCGCGATAGGTGCCGCTCACAAAGTAGGGGTAGTGCTGCTGCTCGGCGATCTCGCGCTTGAGCCCCCAGGGGACCCCCGTGCCGCGGGGGAAGCCCGCCTCCTTCATCGCGCTCACGAATCCGCTCCCCGTATGCACATAGGGATCCTGGGAAAGATCGACATCGATCGCGTCCACGATCCCGTGCGCAAGCCAGTCACTGGTCGAGTCCGCCGCGCTGTTGTCGAAAGGAAAGAGGGCTAGGCGCTTGCGGAATTCGTTGCGCGGAACCTCGCGCGTGATCAGTCCCCCATCCTCGGTGTGCAATGAGATCGTCGTCGTCGTCGCCCCAAGCTGCTGTCCCTGGAAGAGGATGAAGAGCAGAGCCGCAGCCACCAGTATGTTGAGCGGCACACCGATGTAGGGGATCCGGGCGCGCGTCTTCTCCCCCAGCGCGACACCCGCTCTGCGGCGGAAGTAGGAGAGCAGGATCACCGAGGGCAGCAGGGAGGCGAGGAGCACGAGGGCGAAGTCGGGCAGCCGGGGCGAGATCGGATAGCGCTCGACCAGCCAGTGCAGCAGCACCACGATCACCGCCGCTCCCGCGGCATAGACGCCAACCGCCTGCGGCACGCGACGCGCCCGGAGCTTCTGCCAGAAGGACTCCCCCCGCGTCGGCCCGCTGACTCCCGATGCTACGATCACCGTCTCCGTGGAGTCGCGCTCACCCGCCGTGATGCCCCCGCGCAGGTCGGTCAACATCTCATCGATGTGCTGATAACGCTCTGCCGGATCCTTGGCGAGCGCTCGGCTCACGATCCGCTCGAGCTCGGCCGGCACGCCGCTGCGTGCCGCAGATAGCGCCGCGGGCTCTTCGTTGAGCACCGCGTGCAGGACGGCGGCGGGGTTCTCCGCGCGGAAGGGGAGCTGCCCGGCGAGCATCTCATAGAGCATGACGCCCAGAGACCAGATATCGGTGCGCTGATCGGCCTGTTCGCCACGCGCCTGCTCGGGCGACATGCAGGCGACCGTGCCGAGGATCGTTCCCACCTGGGTCATCTCCGCTTCCCCGGCGCGCTTGGCGAGACCGAAGTCGAGCAGCTTCGCCTGGCCGCGGGAGGTGATGCGCACATTGGCGCTCTTGATGTCGCGGTGGATCAGTCCACGGTCGTGCGCATGGCGCAGTGCCTCGCCGACCTGGATGGCGATGCCGACAATCTCCGCGGTGGGAACCTCGCCGGACTTGATCTTCTCATCGAGTCCCACACCGTCGATGAAGGCCATCGCGATGAAAACATCTCCATCGACCTCGCCGATCTCGTAGACCGTGCAGATGTTGGGATGATCGAGCGCGGCGGCCGCGCGCGCCTCGCGCAGGAAGCGGGCGCGGTGCTCTTCGTTACCAAGCACTTCAGGGCGTAGGAACTTGAGCGCAACAATCCGCTGGAGCTTCGTATCCTCGGCCTTGTACACAACGCCGAGCCCGCCGGCCCCGAGCTTCCCGAGGATCTTATACTGCGCGATCGTCTTGCCGATCATGACCGCCTCCCTATGGGATTGGATCGCATCGTCTTTCCCCTGGGCGCCGGCCGGAAGGGCGCGGGCGCCGATCGGGCTCTGCGCGATCGTTCATTCGCCGATCCGCGGTGGACGGTAGCTCGCACACGGATCGACCTCGTGGGCGTAGGGCCCTTCCCACCCATCGCGGAAGAGGCCCTCGAGCTGCCCCGCGAAAGCCGCTCCCTCGATCACTAGTCCGACATTGCGGCTGGCGTAGAAGTAGTCTCGTTCCCAGTTGCTCGTTCCGATCCATGCCGCGCGGCCATCGACGACCATGTACTTGGCATGGATCACCCGGGCATAGGGAACGAACCCGCCCGACCAGAGCGGGATCGTGACGAGTTTGACGGTGATGCCCGGCAGGGCTTGCAGGCTCTGCAGCCCTTCGATCGTCCCCCGGCGCATCGACCAGTCGGCCAGCAGCATCTCGACACGCACCCCGCGGGCCGCCGCCCGGCGCAACGCTGACTCCAGAGTGTCGAAGTAGGTCCCGTCGCGCCCGACGGTGCGGTAGCTGAGGAGCTGGATCCGCGCGGTCGCCTCGGCTCCATCGATCATGCGCAGGATGACAGGAAGATCCCACGCCAGGCCCGGCGGCAGCCATTCGCGGGGACTGGCCACGATTGCGGCCCGCACGGGCGCATCACCGATGTGCACGACCGTCGCGCCCGGCAGGCTCGCGGTCGGACCAGGCGGACTCGCGCCCGGGGCCGGCAGACTCGCGCTCGCGTCCGGCAGGCTCGCCCCCGGGCTCTTCCCCGGCGATGCTTCCGGGGGCCAGCTTCCGCCCAATTGCAGCGCCGGTTGCTCGCCGGCCGCGAGCCCCCAGTCGGTCTCGAAGACCTTCGCCAGTGCCGCCACCAGCGCCGGCTCGCCGAGCCGCACACCGAGTTCCTGAATATGCGTCAGCGCGCGCCAATCGAAGTTCTGGCTGCCGAGAAAGGCCTCGCGATCATCGACCAGGAAGTACTTCGCGTGTAGCACGCCACCCATCAGTGCACCGACGTTGTAGCGACGTACCTCGATCCCGGCGTGTGCCGCCAGGCGGTCGAGGGTGGCGGGATAGGTCTTGTAAAACTTCTCCTCCGCCAGAAAACGCACGTGTACACCGCGCGCGGCGGCTGCCTCGATCGCCGCGATGATCGGCTCGAGCCGGCTGCCGGGCTCGTTGCTCGCGTAGAACTCGGCAAAGGCGAGCGATTCGCCCGCGCTCGCGATCATCTCGAGCCAAACCTCGTGGGCTTCGGGCAGCGCAGGATGATCGAGGGGCGTCTCGATGGGGAAGGTCTCGACGAGTTGCAGGGGCGGCGCCGACCCCGCCGGGGCTGTCGCGCCCCCGGCCGGGCCCGCTGAGGCGAGCGGCGAGGCGGCCGCAAGCCGAACCGCGCTGGCCGCAGGCGGGACGGCCCCGTCCAGGAACCCACCGGAAGCGATCGATACGCCGGCCGCCAGGGCGATCGCCGGGGCGATGAGCCGCCGGGGGATGGCTGCCAAGCGTCTTACTGATCGCGCAGTGTTCATCCTAGCCCTCGCCGGTGACGGAGCCGACGTCCGGTCGCGCCGCGGGCCCGGTGTCATCGAAGACCAAGCCCCCGGGGACGACCTCCCGCGTGCGCGCGACGCGTTCGATGATCTCGACCTCGCGGAGCATGCGCTGCTCCCAGTTGCCGCAGAGCTCCGTGACCAGCGCACGGGCGTTGCGACCGAGCGCGGCCCTGCGCTCGGGGTCACGGGCCAGCTCGGCAAGTACCGTCGGCAGCTCAGCGATCCGGCCCGGCGGCACGAGCACTCCGGTCACGCCCCCACGGACGACCTCGGCGGTCGTGCCGACATCGAGGGCGACCACGCAACGCTGGCAGGCCATCGCCTCGAAGACCGGGTTGCTCGCGTTCGTCCGATCAAGCAGCGAGAGGACCACATCGGCGAGGCGGTACCAGTCGGGCAGATCGACATTGAGCACCGGGCCCGGGAAACGCACCGCATCACGCAGGCCGAGTCGCTCGGCCAGGCCCTCCAACGAGGCCCGCTCGGGCCCGTCGCCCAGCAGAACCGCAACCGCCTGCGGCACCTGCGCGCGCAGGCCCGCCAGGGCGTGCAGCATCCGCTCGAGTCGCTTCTCGGAGTGGAGGCGCGTCGCGGTCAACAGGACGAAGGCATCCTCGGGAAGCCCGAGCTCGGCAAGTCGCGCGGTGGGTCGCGGGCCCGGGGTGAAGAGATCGAGCGCCAGCCCATTGCGCAGAAAATGCACCGGACGCAAGTCGACCTCCAGCCGGTGCAAGACATCGAGGACCGGCGAGCCGTCGTTGGTCAAGATCATCGCCTGGACCGGAATCCGAAAGCCGACCCGCTCCATGAAGTTGCCCAGCCAGCGCAGCCGGTTCGCGAGCGCGAGGCTAAGCGTATTGCCGAAGTAGCGGCCGACGAGCGGCAGGCGCCGGCGCCGGGCGAGATCCCGGGCCGCCGGCGCGGTCATGATCCCGTAGGCGATGACGAGATCGGGACGTATCTCACGGGCGAGCCGCAGGGCGGCGCGACGGGCGGTCCACTGGAAGACACCATAGCGCCACGCGCGGGAGGTGAGCCGTACCGGCAGGGGCCGTTCGGGATTGGAGAAGACCTCCGGCGCCCGGAAGCGGTGGAAGTGTACGCCGGCGAAAGTGAGGCGCTGCTCCTCGCCGCGGGCACAGGGTTGGGCGATGTGCAGGCGGTGGCCGCGGGCGGCGAGCGCGACCGGGGAGCGGGTGAACGCCGTCGCCCCGGCGCCGACTCCCATCGACCAGAGCTCGCGCCAGGGGACGATCCCGAGGATCGTCAGGGGCGCATCGGTCTGCTCGGCGAACTCGAAGCCGAGCACCTGCTGCTGCTCCCGGCGGGCCCGCTCGGCGCGCCGCTCGCTCTGCACCCGTGTCATCGTGCTGGTCCCCAGAAAATCCCCGGCGGTCCGCCGCGCTTGGCCCGCGGCCAGATTGTCCGGCCCGCGCGCGCGTCTCGCCCTCCGTCTTTCTGCTGGTTCGGCGCTCCCGGCAGCGGGGGCTCGCGCTGGATCCTACGGGCGTGAGGAACAGGGGCAATCGGAAACCAGCCGGCCGCCGCTGATCCCGACCGCGCATCCATTCCGGCGCGGGTCGGCCGCCCCCAGCAGCAGCGGCGTCTCCCCGGGCCGCGCGACGACCTGGATACCCTGCATCGAGCCGACCTGCCGGATCCCGCCCAGCGGCTGTCCGCGCAGGCGCAGCGCCTCGCGGACATCGGCGACCAGCGCGCGGGGCTCGGCATAGAGCGTGTCTGGCCACCACTGGTGGTGTACGCGCGGCGCATCGATCGCTTCCTGGACGTGCATTCCGTGATCGATCACATTGATCAGTGACTGCAGCACCGCGGTGATGATCCGGGGTCCGCCCGGGGACCCGAGGGCCAGCACCACTCGATCTTCCTCCAGCACGAGGGTCGGCGTCATCGAGCTCAGCGGCCGCGCATAGGGGCGCACGGCATTCGCCTCGCCCTGGATCAGGCCGTAGTAGTTGGGCACTCCGGGTGCCGCGGCGAAATCGTCGAGCTCGTTGTTGAGCAGGAACCCGGCGCCGGTGACCATGATCCCGGTGCCGAAGCTGGTGTTGAGCGTCGTCGTCACCGCAACCGCATTGCCGTGGCTGTCGACGATGTTGAAGTGGGTCGTCTCCTGCCCCGCCGGGCCCTCCGCGCCCGGCGTCGCGCGCAGATCGGCCCCGGGGGTGTCACCGGTCTCCTCGTAGAAGAGCCCCGCGCCCGCGGGGAGTCCGGGGCCGGCGCCCAGGCTCGGAGTCGCCCGGCCCAGATCGATCGCCTGCGCCAAGCTGTCGATGTAGCCCCTGGCGATTAACCCGGCAACCGGCAGGGAAGTGAAATCGGGATCGCCGAGGAACTCGGCCCGGTCGGCGAAGGCGTGCCTCATCACCTCGGCCATCACATGCAACGTCTGCGAGGAAAGCGCCCCCCACTCGGCGAGAGGGAAGCGCTCGAGCATGCCCAGCATCTGCAGCATCGCAACACCGCCCGAGCTGGGCGGGGGCATCGTCAGAATCGTCCGGCCGCGATAGCTCCCTTGCAGCGGACCGCGCACCTTGGCGCGGTAATCGCGCAGATCAACAGCGGTGATCAGCCCGCCCCCGCGCTCCACCTCGGCGAGCAGCGACTCGGCCGTCGCCCCCTCGTAGAACTCGCGCGGTCCTTCCCGGGCGATGCGTTCGAGCGTCGCCGCCAGCTCCGGCTGGCGCAACGTATCGCCCTCGGCGTAGTAGTCCCCGTCGCGCAGGAAGACGCGTCGCGACTCCGGATGGCGCCCCAGCCGCGCTTCGGAGACCCTCAACTTGCGGGCGAGATGGCGATCAAGAACGAACCCTTCGCGCGCCAAGCGGATCGCCGGTTCGAGCAGCGCCTTCCAGGGCAGGGTAGCGTGCCGCTCGTGCGCCAGGGCCATGCCGGCGACCGCCCCCGGCACACCGGTGCCGAAGAGCGTCGCGGTGGAAAGCTCTGGATCGGGTCGGCCGTCGGGCCCCAGGAAAAGGTCGCGCGTGGCCGCCCCGGGAGCGATCTCGCGGAAATCGATCGCCTCGCGCGTCCCATCAGCCATGTTCAGCAGCAGGAATCCCCCGCCCCCGAGATTGCCCGCCTCGGGATAGGTAACCGCGAGGGCGAAGTGCGTGGCGATCGCCGCATCGATCGCATTGCCTCCTTCCCGCAGAATCTCCGCCCCCACCCATGAGGCGGGCGGGCTCTCGGTCACCACCATGCCGTCGGTGGCGATCGCCGGCAGCGGAGAGGCGGCCCACACAACGGCAGGCACGAAGATGCTTGGCACGAAGGCGCCCGGCACGACGGCACCTAGCACGAAGGCACCCGGCACGAACAGCGCTATAGCCAGAAGCGTGCGCTGTACTCGGTTCAGCCGCCGCCACGGGCTGCGCCGCCGGCTGCAGGAATGATCGACATACCCCCTCATCGTCCCCTTCCTCTCGCCTCCGCGGCGGGCCGCGCCCACAAGTGGGCCAGTCCCGCCTGCTCCCAAACCGTATCCCCCGTGAAGCGGTAGAGTATCGGCATCTCGGCGGCAAGGTAGACCTGGAGCGTCTCGGGCGCCGCCGGATCGACTGCCCGGTAATGTCCCCGCCAGGGGTCGACGACACACCAGATTCCACCCGCCTCGTCCACGGTCACTCCCTCGACCGTCGGCACACCGTAGCGGAAGCCGCCGGGCGCAGGCAGGTCGAGAAAGAAGCGGTGACAGGCGACGAGCTCACCGGCACGTTTCGGGTTCCAGCGCAGGATACTCAGCGCCTGCCGACTGCGATCGACGACCAGGGTCACCGAGTCGGAGAGCGCCTCGAGGCCCCCGATGCTGTAGATGCCGAAAGGCGCGGTGGGGATCCGCGCGATCTCTCCGCGACCACGGTCGTAGAGGAAGAGCAGCGTCCCATGGACCCGCACGTCTCCACGGAACCCGAGATCGGAGAGGCCGGCGTAGAGAAACCCGGCGCTGCGCGCCAGGCCCTTGAATCCGCGCTCGGCGCCGATGATGCCGTTCCAGATGCGCGCGCCGGGAATCGCATCCCCAAGCACCTCGGCCTGCCAGCGTGATGCGCCGGAAATGCGGCTGCGCACCAGGCGGATGTCGAGCAGGCGCGTCTGCTCCTCTACCCGCGCGCCCCGCCCCTCGATGGAGAGCAGGCCGGTCAGCGTATCGCCGGCGCACTCGGCGAAGAGATCGTCCCCGCCCCCGTCGGCGCCGGCGCCACGGATCTCGTCACCACGCGCACCGGCAGCATGAGCGGCAATCGTGCCCTGGCGGAGGGCGGGATCGATGGACAATGCCTCGAAGTCCCAGACTTCGTGATCGGCGAGATGCTCTTCGAGGCTCTCGCCGGCAGTGATGGTCCCGAGGCGCACTTCCACGCCGCCGGTGTCACTCTCCTGATGAACCCGGCAGAGCCGCAGGAACCCCACCTCGTCGGCGAGGACGAAGCACCTCCCGCGAAGAACATCTCCGCCGGCGAAGGCGATGCCTGAAGTCTTCTCGCCCCGCGCGCTCGTCGTGTAGTCCTTCAGCCAAACCGGCCAGCCGGGGGCGGGATGGAGGGTGTCGCCGACGGTGACGGGAAACGACTCGCGTCCATCGGAGATCCGCACGAGCCCCGCGCCGGCGATCGCCGGGCCGCGGTACGAGAGGCAGAGAATGAACCCGAGCGCGGCTCCGAGCAAGAGGCGCGCGGATCGACGCGCCGCGCTCTCCCTGCTGGCAAGGCCACCCATCGGGTCCCCCTATTCCGGCGTTTGCCGAGGGTCCGAGCCGGTGGGTGTTCCCGATCTCGATTCCGATTCAGGTTCCGAACCGAATCCTGATTCCGCCTCGGATTCCGATCCCGGCTCCGCGGCCTCGTCCGTCTCCCACTGATCCTCGGGGAAACCGAGGTTTCTGGCGGCTCGCCGGCGCACGTAGCCGATCCTCTCGGCGAGTGCGCCGAGAGGACCGGGTTCACCGCGCTGACGGATCTCGCGGTCCAGGTCGAGCGCCCGGGTCATCAGGCGGATCCCATCCTCGGCGGTGCTGTAGCTCAATGCCAGCAAGAGACCCAGCTGGCCCAAGGCCTTCACGTTGGTCGAGTCGGCGGCGACGGCGAGATGGAGTTGCGTGGTCCCTGCCTCCTCGAGATTCTGGCAGCCGAACAAGGTCGCCATGGCGAGATGGCTGTTCGAGTGCAGGCGCGAGCCCGGGTAGACGCGCCCCGCCACGATGATCGCGTCGTGAAGGATGCGTCCCGCCACGCCATACTGCCTCTGCTGGGCGCGGATGAGCCCGAGATTGAGCAGCGCCACTGGATTGCGCGGAAAGAACCCGATCGTCTCCTCGTAGAACTCCGCCGCCCGCTCGTTCTGCCCCTGACTGATCGCAAGGCTGCCGAGAATAAACCCGGGCACCGGCGAGTCGGGAGCCGCCGCCCGCAGACGGCTCAGGTAGTTCGCTGGATCAGTCCACTGAAGCGTGTAGGCACGCGCCTCGTGCCCCAGGCTCCAGGCCAGGGCGAGAATCACCACGCCAAGCCCACCGACAAGGCAACCCTGCACCCAGACCGCCCGCGCGCGGGCCCACAGGCGGCAGGCCAATCTCTCGACCAGCCCGCCGAGCATGAGCAGCAGGCCGAGGAGCGGCAGGAAGAGATGGCGCAGGCTCGCGACCGCCCCATTGGGTTCGAGCAGCGGAAGGACCGCCAGAAGGCTGGTGCCGAAGATCCAGGCGCCCAGCGCGGCCCGCGGCTCCCGGCGGCGCAACAACAAGACGAGCCCCACCCAGAGAACGATCACCAGCACACCGGGCAGCACCTCGCCTCCCGATGGAGACCGCACGCCGAAGGTGCCCGGATCGCCGAGAATGACATCGGGCGCATCCGCCGGACGCGCGATCAGATGGGTATAGTCGGGCAACAACGGCCCCGCCAGGAAGAGGATCCGCAGATAGAGCCACGGCAAGGCGAGGGCCAGCCGAATGCGTTCGTCAGGATCGAGGGCTTGGGTGAAATCGAGGACCGGGGCAAGACGGAACGCGGCCGGCAGCCCGGCGAGAACTCCGGCGCGCACGCCCGCCCACAGCGCGCCGAGAACCACACAGATCGCGAGGCCGATCAGCAGGCTGCGCCGACATCCTGCGCCGCTCCCTTTGACGGCCGATCCGTCGCGCGGTCCCCACCGCCACGCGCCACCCAGCGTCAGCTCGTAGCCGATCAGGAAGACCGGCAGCAACAGGGCGGTCTCGCGCGCCAGCAGAGAAGCGAGCGCGCAGCTGCCGAAGCCGACCCAGGCAAGCGCATGCCGACCACGCGTGGGGCGGGGCTGATCACCCCGGCCCACCGGGGGCGAGAGGTGCGCGACGTAGATCAAGAACGCCGACAACAAGAAGAAATGTCCGAGCAACTCGGAGCGGCCCGCGAGCCGCCAGACCGACTCGCAGTTGACCGGATGGAGCACGAGCAGCGCGGCCGCGACGGCGCCGGCCCCGAGAGAGAGGCCGGTGCGGCGCAGCCACAGGAAGGCCAGGCCCGCGAGGGCAGCGAAGAGCACCACGTGGGTCCAGATCATCGCCGCCTGTGCGGCGGCTTGCACGTCGGACCGGCCGGGTGGCCGCGCGTCGACCGCGAGAAGCCAGTTGGCGCGCAACGATGCGGTCGCCAGCGGGCGCCACAGCGGCCGGTAGCCATCAGCGTAGTAGGTTGCGACCGTCCAGGGAGGAGATCCGGAATGCACCGCGCCGTTCTCGAGCGCCACGGGGCCATCATCGAGAACCGGCTCAGGGGGCAGCACCGGAGCGTAGAGCAGAACCGCCAGCCCACCAAGGATGAGGATGATCAGGACCAACGAGGCCCAGTCCGGCCACCCCCCGGCGCCTGCCGGCGATGCCGGGCCTCCGGAAGCGTGCCCCTTGGCGCGACCGATCATCACTAGAATTCCGTATAGGCCGTGCGGAAGCCGATCCAGTTGCCCTTCTTGTACGGTGGAGCCGCGAAGCGATTGGTGACCCGCAGCTCCCAGGGATACTGGAAGTAGCTCCCCCCTCGCAGCACACGCTCGGTTCCGGTCTCCGGTCCCATCGGATCGATCGGTGGCTTGGGCCGCAGCGGGTTCCGCAGGTATTCCGCGAGCAGCGCTGGATACGTGGTCGCCGAATACCAATCCCTGACCCACTCGAGGACATTGCCCGCCTGGTCCATGGTGCCCATCGGGCTTATGGCGGGCAGTGTCGGGAAGCCGTGCTCGGGGGTGCCGATATAGGTGCTGCACGGCGTCGTCGATCCCTCGACGCCTCCGGCCTCGAAGGGATCGCCCGAGTTGCGGAAATTGGCATAGCTGCCGTCGATCACTGTATCGAGCGACCAGGGGTAGAAGTCTCCGGCCCGGACAATCTGGCCGCGGGCCGCGAGCTCCCACTCGACCTCGGTCGGCAAGCGCATGCCGTAGAAGCCCGCATACGCGGTCGCCCCATAGTGGGTCACGCCGGTCACCGGATGGTTCTCGAAGCTCTGGTCGACCCAGAACGTGGTGTCGACGAGCTGACACTTGACTCGTGTGTAGATCTTGTTGATCACCAGCAAGACCCTGCCGTTTTCCCTCAAGCGCACCTCCTCGGATGCGAGATCGAAGGCGACCCAACCGGAATCCCGCGCCGCGTTGAGGTAGTTGACATACCACTCGTTTTTCACTTCGCACGCATCGATGTAGAAGGGATTCGAGACGTGCACGTAGAGCTGCTGCTCGAGCACCTCGTCCTCGTCGCCCTCGAAACAGCCATCGCCCGTCGTGCAGGATTGTGCCCCGAAGGGAAACGTCCCCGGATCGATACGGATGAAGCTATGGTACTCGGGCGGACGCGGAATCCCCTCGGCCGGCTTGACGACCAGCTGCTTGGTCACCGTGCCGGGGTCGTCATTGGGGATGCTGTGGTAGCTGTTGTAGGCCTCGAGCTTGATCGTATATGTGTCGGGCACCGCGTACCGGCGGGTGATCTTGTCGGCAGCGGTCATCCGCGCAGTGGTATCGATGTCCCAGATCCCGTCGTTCTCGAAATCCCAACGCACGAGAATGTCGATCGGACTCTCGACATCGTCGTCGGTGACGCTCGCGTCGAACTCGAACTGCGTATCGACGGTGCCCTCGTTGGGGGTGATGATGAAGTCTGGTCTTGGGGGCCCGACCTCGCTCTGATTGATGATCAACACCCGCAGTTTCTCCGAGGCCGCCCGATTGCCCGCCGCATCGACTGCGATGGCATAGAGCACGCCGGTCGTGCCGTTGTCGATCCCCTCGATTCTCCAGTGGTGGGTGTAATACCCGCTGGTATCGGGACTGGTCAGCGTGGCGACCCGCTGCTCTTCATCTTCGCCGTGGAAGAGCGCCCAGATCTCCACCTGCGCGATCCCCGCCGCATCGGCCGCCTCAACCTTGATGTCGACCGAATCGACGATCCGCGCGCCATAGACATCGGTGGCCCGCGGGCTGGTGATCGCTACCGATGGGGGAGTCTGGTCGGCATCGGCCGTCGGGCTCTCCTCGGTGCACCCGCCCGAGGCCAGGAGGTAGATGAACCCGCCGAGGAGGAAAATGAAGACGCTTGCTGAGTGAATCCGCATAACCCCATCCCTTGCGGCGGGATCCGCCGCTAGTCGGAGCCTGGTCCGAGCACCTTTATCCAGAATATGCCACTAACCTTTAGAGTCTAGGTGCAGTGCGGAGCAAGTGTCAACCGGATGACATGCATCTCGGGCACCGGACCGCGCGCCCCACCACCACCCAGGGCACCAAGCGCACAAGCGCACTGACTCGCCGCCTCCAACGCACGCGGCCGTCGAGCACGCCGGACGGCTGGTCGGATCCCGGGGTCGGTCACGCCGGGCAATCGGTCACGTTGCCGGTCAGTTCCGGTCAGTCATACCGGCATGCCGGCGAGTCAACTCCGGCCACGCCTCCTCATCGATCCCCTCGCCGCGCTGGGTCACATTCGCTCTGGGAATCGGTGGGGGGGGGCGAGAACCACCGGCAGCTGGTGTCGGGTTACTCGTACAGTCTGTGGATAACCGTGACTCAATGGGCCTGCGAACAACGCAACACAAACAAAAACATCAAGATACGAAATCTACAAGTTCTCCACACCTATCCCCTGGGCCCTCCGCTCACCGTCGGTCGCGATTCGCCGAGGGGCCGGTGGGCCTTCCCGCAGAGGAATCGGGGCGCGGTGGCGAGGCCGGCGATGTGCTGCGCACGGCCGGGCCCGATGCGACCCCTGTGTGGGCCGTGGTCGGCACCATCCCTGAACTCGAGGGTGCCGGACGGCCGGGATCCCCTGGGGCCGATCCCTGGCGGTGTGGATCAGGCCCCCGCTCCTGCGTTCCGCTTGCCGCAAGAGGCGCAGGAGCGGAACCCGTGCCGGCCCCACCCCCGCTCGCAGCGATCGCTCCCGACTCCTTGGCCGTGACCTTGCCGCCACTGCCCGCCTCGGCGAAGCGCGGAATCGGTTCTCCCATGTGGGAACGGCCATGGAAGAAGACGCCATCTTCTATGATCAAGGCCTTGCAGTAGAGATCGCAGGCGACCTTCGCGCCCCGGGCGAGATGGATGCGCTCCTCGGCCTGGATCGTCCCACGCACCTTGCCATGGACGATGATCTCACGACCGCCCAGGGCACCATCGATCTCTGCTCTGGGCCCGATGGTCAGCAGCCCTGTAACCCCGAGGCGTCCAAGGGCTTGCCCTTCTACTCGCAGATCGCCCTCGACGGTGAGATCGCCATCCAGCTTGGCGCCGCTCTGCAGGAAAGACTGCTCGCGGCGCTCCGCGCGCTCGATCTTGGGTGTCGGCGCCGCCGGCCGTGGTGATGACTTCTTGAACATCGCTTCCCCCTATCGAATCGGGTTCGCTGCACTATGGCATTGGTCCTAGGTCCCTTCCAGGAATGAAAGGTCTTGCTGGAATGCTGGGAAGACCAATGCAGGATCGATGGCCTTGCCGACCCAATGCACCTCGAAGTGCAGGTGCGGCGCCGAGCTCAGGCCCGTGCTACCAACTTCGGCAACCGGTTGCCCCGCGGCGATTGAATCCCCCACGCGGACGAGGATGGCCGAGTTGTGGCCATACATCGTCCCGAGGCGAGCGCTGTGGGCGATGACCAGAACCCAGCCGAAGGCCTCGTCCCACCCGACGAATGAGACCACCCCCTCGCCGGCGGCGTGGACCGCGGCCCCGGTCTCTCCTGCTATATCAATGCCAGTATGGAAGATACCACTATCGCCTAGTCGACCAAAGCCGCGTGTCAGCGGCCCGTCGAGCGGCACGTGCCGCAACGCGTGCGCCATTGCCTTGGTGGCCTCGCCCTGCACGACCGTATCCGGCTCTGCCCGCGCGTAGGCGAAATCCGGCGTCTCCATCTTCTGCCCTTCGACCCGATCGTTCCCGGGACGATCCTCGGGATCCTCGACGCCGACGATTCTCATCAAGGACCGGCGAGTTGCGTCCAACTGCTGGATGCGCGACTCCAGTTCGTTCAGCCGGCCGAGTTGACTGCGCAACTGCACATTCTCCGCCCTCAATTCCCGAACCCTTCCGGCCTGTCGCAGCAGATAGCCGGCCGAGAGCAGGGTCGCAATCAGGGTCAGAACGATGACTCCGGCGGCCACAAGTCCGGCCACGACCCACCGGCGCGATATGCGGAACTGCAGACTCCGCGCCCCGGCGGATGGAGAAATCGTGATATCGAACGTCTCCCCGGGGGAGGAGTGGCTCGCCTGCTGCTCTCGCTTGCCGAAAAGGCCCATGATCGAGTCCCTGATCCTATTGCTGATCCCGTTGCCGATCCCTCATGCAACCGCTCGGATGATCCATCCTCAAGCCACGACGACGCCGATGATCTCGAGCAGCCGACTCAGCTCTTCGTCGTCATGGAAATGCAGCTCGATTCTCCCGCCGCGCCGATTCATCCGGATCTTGGCCTGGCTTCCAAAGTGCCGGCAGAGGTCGTCCTCGATCCGTCGGATCTCCGGGGGCTTGGGCCGTCCGCGCCGGGCCGGGCGCGGACGACTCTCACTCCGCCCCTCCAGAACGCTCTTCACCCACGCTTCCGTCTCGCGCACCGTCCACTTCTCTTGCGTGATTCTCTCGGCCGCCGCCACGCGCTGATCATCGGGCAGGCCCAGCAGCACTCGCGCGTGGCCCACCGTAAGTGTTCCACGTGAAACATCGCGCAGCACTGCAGCTGGTAATCGCAACACCCGAATCAGGTTGGAGATAGTTGAGCGATCCTTGCCCACCCGCCGAGCGGTCTCCTCGTGACTGAGGCCGTACACGTCGATGAGCATCTCGTAGGCTCGAGCCTCCTCAACCGGACTCAGGTCCTCTCTTTGGATGTTCTCGATGAGGGCCGCCTCGAGGCTCTCCTGGTCCTCGTAGGAGCGGATGAGGGCCGGAATCGCCTCCCACCCGAGAATCCGACACGCCCGCCAACGCCGTTCCCCGGCAACGATCTCGAAGCGTGCTCCCATCGGACGCACGATAATCGGCTCCAACAAGCCCTTTTCGGCAATGCTGTGGGCCAGCTGCTCCATGGCCACAGGATCCCACTCGGTCCGCGGCTGGCGATCGCTCGGCACGATCAGATCGAGCAACAATGAGCGAACCCCCTCCACTGTGGGAAAAGGATCCCGCTCTTCGCCCTGCAGCTCTCGGAGATGCCCGCCCGAGTACTGATCACCACTTCCAGGATCGCCGGTTTCTGCGGCGGGCTGCGGGGCAGCTTCAGGCTCAGGAATAAGCGCCCGCAACCCTCTCCCAAGTGCTTTTCTCGCCATGGCTTGCAACTTCCTTTGCTAATTCCATGTAACTGACAGACCCGCTACAGTGGGGGTCGTAGAGCACTGCCGGTTTCCCGAAGCTGGGTGCCTCACCCAGCCGGACATTCCGCGGGATCGTGGTGCTGAAGACTCGTTCGCCGAAGAAGCGCCGGGCCTCATCGGCAACCTGCTGCGAGAGGGTCAGACGCCCATCGTACATCGTCAGCAAGATCCCCTCGACGCGCAGCGGCGCATTCAGGCTTTCCTGGACCATCCGAATCGTCTGCAGGAGCTGGCTTAGCCCCTCGAGCGCGAAGTACTCGCACTGCATTGGAATCAGGACCGAGTGCGCCGCGGTCAGCCCGTTGATCGTCAGAAGCCCCAGAGAAGGAGGACAATCGATCACCACATAGTTGTACCGGTGGGCATGGGGTGCAAGGCGCTCACGCAGCACTCTCTCCCGGCGCTCCACTTGGACGAGTTCGATCTCGGCGCCGAAGAGCCTCGGTGCGGAGACCAGCCCTTCGAGCCCATCCAGCTCAGTGGGAACGATTGCCTCCCAGATCTGCCGCTCTCCCAGCAGGACTTCATAGAGGCTGGG
This sequence comes from Candidatus Eiseniibacteriota bacterium, assembly GCA_023129715.1. GTDB lineage: Bacteria > Eisenbacteria > RBG-16-71-46 > CAIMUX01 > WJJG01 > JAGMBO01. The sequence goes on from JAGMBO010000056.1 coordinate 51,061, forward strand.
GGCCGGCTCCTCGGCACTCAACCCCAGGCCGGAGGTCGAATTCGCCTGCGGGTCGAGGTCGACGATCAGGACGCGATAGCCGAGCTTGGCCAGCGAGGCGGAGAGATTGACAGCGGTCGTCGTCTTGCCGACACCGCCCTTCTGATTGGCAACGGCGATGATCTTGCCCACGTTACACCTATGCCTCGACGTTGTGCCGGCCTGCTGTGCCGACCGGTGTGGATTGCCGTCTGGGCGGGACGCTCAGCCTAGGGCGAGGTGGCATACGACGCGGCAACGCCTCCCTGCTCGAGAAGTACGCGCCAGCGAGATCCCTCAAGGCGCTCAAGTGGATAAGATACACGTTGTTGTCAGCTTCATCGAACTTGCGCAGCGTAGCACTAGCCGCGGGGTCTGTCAACGAGCAGCGTTGAGTGAATCGGTTTCCCGGCTCCGGAGAACGCCCGAATCTTCTTCGAAGCGCTGGGCTTCGGGCCTAGGCTCTTCCGGCGTGAGGCACCTCGCTCCAGCGATGTTTCACGTGAAACATCGCGCGGTGCCGATACCTGACTACCCTGCTTTCTTGCGCAGGAGGCAACTCGCGCCGATGGTGTTTCACGTGAAACATCGCACGGTGCCGAGGCCGAACTACCCTGCTTTCTTGCGCATGCGGAGGAGTCGCGGCCGCGCCCACGGGATTTGAAGCGCGTCGACGAACTCCCAGCCGAGCTCTTGGGACACATGCCGCGCCTCCCCGACCTCACTCTCCCACCGCGATCCCTTGAAGGTCATGAATCGGGCCCCTGATGCTGAGAGCGAATCGATCAACCGGAGCGCCTTGGCAAGGGAAGTCACGGCCCGCATCAGAATGACATCATAGGTGCATTGCCCCTCGGCGGCAGCAAGTTGCTCGACCCGCTGGTGGAGGACCCTGAATTCCTGGAGGCCCAACCGTCGCCCCACCCGCTCCAAGAACAGGATCTTCTTCTCGGACGAGTCAAGCAGGTCCATCGAGATCTCCGGGCAGCAGACCTTGACGATCATCCCGGGAAGGCCACCTCCGGTGCCGACATCGATCCAGCGTTCCGGAGGCTTGGGACGCTCGGCCCACAGCACCCCGAGGCTTGCCGCTATGTGCGTGGTGACCAGGTTCGGGAGGTCTTTGATCGAGATGAGATCAGCGGGACCGGCCCATTGCTCCACCTCACCGCAGTAGAGATCCAGCCGCTCGGGAGCAGCCGCATCGCAGACTACGCCATCGCCCCGGGCCCTGGCCAAGAGTCCCTCAACATCTTCTCTCCATATGCGTTGAAGCCCTGAAGGATGGCGGTTCGATCCCTTTGACAATGAAGATTCTCCTGTCCGACCGCGTGGCCATCAAGGCCTGACGGTGGCGATCAAGGCTTCACAACGTCCTTGCGCAGAGCTCGAATGCGAACCGCCAGCAACGAAATATCGCAGGGCGTGACCCCGGGGATCCTCCCTGCCTGACCCAAGGTCCGTGGGCGGTGCAGGCGAAGCCGCTCACGAGCTTCGCGGGAAAGGCTTTGCGGCGGATCTTCCGCGACTCGAAACGGGATCACGGTCTCCTCGAGCGCTCTACGCGCAGCGATGTCTCTCAACAATCTGGGAATATATCCCTCATATTTGACATCCGCTTCCAGGCTCTTCCACTCCCCCTGGGGCAGTTCGAGTTGACAGCCGAGGCGCGGCAAGGCCTCGACGGTGACCTCCGGCTTGCGTAACAGCTCTTCATAGGTCTTTCCCCAGTCTCTCTCGCTCACAACCGCGGTCTGCGCCTCCTCCGATTCGCTACGGCTCGTCGCTGCGTGCAGCGCGGCGCGGGTCACCGTCCGCGCACCGAGCCGCCGCCGTGCGGCTGCAATTCGCCCCCAGCGCTCTTCGACCCACCGGTAGTCTTCCTCCGCGAGCAGGCCCCGCTTCCAACCGATGCGACTGAGACGCTGGTCGGCGTTGTCCTGTCGGAGTAGCAAGCGGTATTCCGATTGCGAGGTAAACATCCGGTAGGGTTCGGTCGGCACCTTGGTGATCAAGTCGTCGATCAAGACACCGATGTAGGCTTGATCACGGCGGAGCACGAGCGGCGCGCGGCCCTCGAGCTCAGCGCAGGCGTTCAACCCCGCGATCACCCCCTGAGCCGCGGCCTCTTCATAACCCGACGTTCCATTGATCTGCCCCGCTGCGTAGAGACCCGTAACGCCCCGCACCGACAGGCTCGGATCGAGGCCCGAAGTCTGCAGGAAGTCGTACTCGACGGCGTAGCCAGGATGCACGATCTGTGCGCATTCGAGGCCCGGGATCGTCCGCACGTAGGCGAGTTGTACATCCACCGGCAACGAGGTCGAGATCCCGTTAGGGTAGATCTCCTCGGACTCGAGCCCCTCTGGTTCGAGAAAGATCTGATGGCTCGTGCGGTCGGGAAAGCGAACGACCTTGTCCTCGATCGACGGACAATAGCGGGGCCCAACGCCATGGATCAGCCCGCCGAAGAGCGGCGAGCGATCGAGCCCGGCGCGAATCGCCTCGTGCGTGCGCGCATTCGTGCGGGTCAGGTAGCAGAGCACCCGGTTGCGCACCGGGGATTCCTCGAAGAAGGAGAAGCGTGGGGGCGGCTCATCTCCCGGTTGTTCTTCCAGAGACGCGAAGTCGATCGATGCGCGCTGCAGGCGCGGCGGAGTGCCGGTCTTGAGCCGGGCGAGCGGAAGGCCGAGCCCGCGCAGGCACTCCCCGAGCGCTCCGGCGGGCGGTTCTCCCCGCCGGCCCCCGTGACGTGGATCGAGCCCACTGAATAAGGTCGCCTCGAGAAACGTGCCGATCGTCAGAATCACCCGTGGAGCGGCGATCTCCGCCGCGCCCGCGAGACGCACGACTCCCGGCGGCGGTGGTGCGTCGGGTCGGCGCGCGCCGCTCGAGTGGGCGCTCCCCGGCTCGACTCGCGACCAACGCGGGGGCGCCAGGCGAACCCCGGTGACCCGCCGTGCGCCCGCGCGCGAGCTTTCGGTCTCGATTTCCGTGACTTCCGCCTCGACGACGCGCAGAGAGGGGAGGGTTGCCAGAAAGCGCCAAGCCTCCCGGCAGTAGGCCGGCTTGTCGGCCTGGGCGCGCGGGCCATGCACCGCGGGCCCCTTACGCCGATTGAGCATGCGGAAGTGGATCCCGGCGCGGTCGATCAGCCGACCCATGAGACCGCCGAGCGCATCGACCTCCCGGGCGAGCTGGCCCTTGGCCAGGCCACCGACCGAGGGGTTGCAAGACATCCGGCCGAGCGCGCGGGCATCGAAGGTCACCAGCACGACCTTATGCCCCCGGCGCCCGAGGGCCCAGGCCGCCTCGATGCCGGCATGCCCGCCGCCGACGACGACGGCGTCGCAGTTCGCCGGTAGGGACATTTGGCTCTGGCTTTCCGTCGGTTCCACGGAGAATCGCCTCATTTCCCAACGCAGAAGCGCGAGAAGATCTGCTCCAGGACCTCATGCCCCACGCGCCGGCCGAGGAGCTCGCCGAGCGCATCGAGCGCGCCGCGCGTCTCGAAGGCGATCAGTTCGGCCCCGGCGCCTTCCCGCAATAGACCCTCGGCCCGTTCGAGCGCCTCGACCGCCCGGGTGATGCGTTCGGCCTGCCGCTCGGCAACGATCAGGGTTGCCTGCGCCTCGGAGCCGAGCACCCTCATGCGTGCCTCGATCGCGGCGCGCAGCGGCGCAACGTCCGGCGATGCCTTGACCGAGGAGGGCACCGCCGTGGGTGCCCTGGGCTTGCCCGCCGCGGGGCCAGCCGGGCCGGCAGCGCGTGCCTGACCCTCCCTCTCCGCGAGCCAAGCCTGCCACGCCCGGCCGGCACCCAGATCCCACTTGTGCAAGGCGACGATCACCTCGCCGGCGGGTCGGTTCAGCGCGGCCAGGTCTTCTGCAAGCTCCTCCGTCGACGTCGCGGCCACGTCGACGACCTCGACAACCAAACTGGCGGCAGCGAGCGCCTCGCGCGTGCGGCGGTTGCTCGCCTCGGCGATCGCCCCCTTCGCGCGCTGGGCGCCGGCGGTGTCGGTCAAGACGATCCGCAGATCCTCCCAATCAAGTGGTTCATCCAGAAAGTCGCGCGTTGTTCCCGGCTCGGGCGAAACGATCGCTCGTTCCCGGCCGAGAAACGCATTGAACAACGAAGACTTCCCCGCATTGGACCGGCCGGCGAAAACGATGCGATACCCGGCACGCAGCATGCGCCGGGCGCGCGCACCCTCCAGGAGCCGCCGCAGGCGGGCCCGCTCCCGGGCCAGCAACCGTCCGACCCGCGGCCCCATCGATTCCCTCGCCGGATCCCAGATCGGGGAGAGCGTATCGGGCGCGCCATCCTCCTGGATGTCGAGACTTGCCTCGAGCAGCGCCTGGGCCTCGACGAGTGCATCGATGCTCGCCGCGAGCACCTCGCGCAGCCCGCCCCCCAGCACACGCAGAGCAGCTTGTGCCTCGATCGCCGAACGCGCGGTGATCAGTGACTCGACCGCCTCGGCCTGGGTCAGATCGAGCTTGCCGTTCAGATAGGCGCGCTGGGTGAACTCACCGGCGCGCGCCGGACGGGCACCGGAGGCATGCAGCAATTCCAAAACACGTTCCGGGACGATCTCGCCGCCATGGGTCATCAGCTCGACGAGATCTTCACCGGTATAGGAGTGCGGCCCAGGGAAGAACAACGCGACGACCTGGTCGATGCGTTCTTCGCCGCACACCAGTTCGCCGAGCATCGCGCTGCGCGCCGGGAACGGCGGGCGCCGGCCCGCCGCCCGGAAGTGGCGTTCAAGAATCGGGATTGCCGCTGGTCCCGAGATGCGGATCACCGCTAGGGCGGCGATCCCGCGCGCCGTCGCCAGGGCGGCGATCGTATCTGTCGTCATGATGGCGTCCCGCCCGCGCGCCTGGAGCGCGCGGTGGCGCGCTAGCGCCGACCTCTTCTGGCAGGACGGCGGCGGCGACCGAAGGTGACCTCCTGATCCTTCTCCGACTCGTCCTCGCTATTCCCCGCCGTTCCCTCCTCGCTGCGGCTCGGACTGCTGACGATCCCGATGCTCTCGGGGATCTTGAAGTAGGACTCTTCCGTCTCGGGCGCCGGACTCGGCGATGAGCTCGGCGGCGAACTCGGCGGCGAACTCGGCGGCGGCGTGTCACTCGGCGACTCCCGCCGCGGCTCCCGCAGATCCTCCCGTTCGGCAGCGACAAGCGGCTCCGGCTCGCGCGAGCGGCGCGGCCCACGTCCCCGACGCGGGCGCCCGCCTTCGGTGCCGCGGCCGCCATCAGCACTGCGGTCCCCCTCGGATCCACGGCTGCCCTCGACGCTGCGGCCCCCGCCGGATCCACGGCCGCCGTCAGCGCTGCGCCCTTCCTCGGATCCACGCCCGCCGGGGCGATCACTGCGCCCGCGCCCGGCGCGGTCACCGGCCCCCCGGCTGCGGGAACGGCCGTCGCCACGGGAACCGCCATTGCCGCTCCTCGCCCCGACCGGCACGACGATCACACGCTTGGTCAGTCCCTCACCCACCGCGCGGGTCTCGACGCGCGGGTTATCGCCGAGCGCCAGGTGGACGATGCGGCGCTCATCGGCGGGCAGCAGATCGGTCGCCATTTCCTTGCCTGCGGTCAGGACCCGCTCGGCCAGGTCGTGCGCCTTGTGCCGCAGCTGATCCTGGCGGCGCTTGCGGTATCCGGCCACATCGACGCGCACGCGCAAGTCCTGATCCATGTGCGAGACCATCCGCGAGACCAGATGCTGCAGCGCGGCCAGTGTTTCCCCCCCGCGGCCGATCAACAGGCCGTCGGAAACCTCGCTGCGGATGTCGACCTCATAGGCGTCCTCGCCGCGGTCGATATCGAAGTCGATATCGAGGTCAAGCCGCTCGAAAAACCCCTTCAGCAGCTCGGTGATCTGGCGCTGGGCAGCCGGCTTCTTCCAGACGCGGATCTTCGTCGAGCGCCCGCGCAGGAACCCGAGCATACCTCCGCTCGATCCCTCCGCCACGACTTCATACTCGACCTGATTGGGCGTGGTGTTGAGTTTGTCGCACGCTGCCTGCAAAGCCTCCTCGACATTGCGTCCTTCACAGAAGACTTGCTCGGTCTTGGTCTGCTCCATGCCTGTTTTCCTTCCTCTCCTCTTGCGGTCCGCGCGCCGGCAGCGGCGTCAGCGGGCCTTTGCGCGTTTAGCGCTCTTCTGCGGAGTTTCCTTCTGCTGCGCCGGAACCGTGGCAAGCGCTGGTGCCGTCTGCGGCTTCAACATAAACTGCCGGGCAATCGCCAGCAGGTTCGCCATGGTCCAGTAGAGCACGAGCCCCGATGGCAGGCCGTAGAAGAAGAAGACCATCATCAGGGGCATCAATAAGAGCATCGGGGCTTGCCGCGGATCGGTCGGCGTCATGCGCTGTTGCCAGAACATCGTGGCCGCCATGAGCAACGGCAGGATGTTGATCGGAATTCCGAAGAGCTCTCCGACCGTATCCGGCGCCGAGAGATCCTGCATCCACAACACAAAGGGAGCCTTGCGCAATTCGAGCGCGTTCATCAGGACATTGTAGAGCGCGTAGATGACGGGCATCTGCACGATCAACGGGAGGCAGCCCCCCAGGGGATTGACCCCATGCTTCTTGTGCAGCTCCATCGTCTTCTTGGTTCGCTGCTCCGGCTTGTCCTTGTACTGCTTATTGATCTCATCCAGTTCGGGCTTGAGCATCTGCAGCTTGCGCTGCGACTGCAGGGACTTGATCGTCAGCGGATGGAAGATCACCTGCACCAGGATCGCGAGGAGCACGATGACGATCCCATAGTTGGGAATCACAGAGTGGGCCTTCACCAGGAACCAGTGGGTTACCTTGCTGATCGGCGCGATCAGCTTGCCGCCATAGTCGACCAGATCAGTGATCTTGCGCCCGACGCGATCATCGAGCGCGCTGAGCACGCCGTAGTCGATCGGCCCGAGGTAGAGCAGGTAGCGCTCGGCGGTGAGCCCATCACCGAGGATCTGGACCAGGCGCATGCCGACGATCGATTCCTCCGGACTCGAGTTGGCGACGATCGTCGTTGGTTCCTCCCGCTCGGGGATCACCAAGCCGGCGAAGTACTTACCTCGCACGCACGCCCAGTGCAGCGTGCCCTCGTAGATCCGCTCGCCCGCCTTCGAGGCCTTCCCGCCCCCGCACTGGCAGCCAAATCCCGAACCGCCGTAGTTGTCCTTGACCAACTCCTCGCCGAGCAGCGCCACAACCCCCTTGGCCCGCTTCTCCAGTCCCTTCTGGGTCTCGAGGTTGGGGATCCCGCGCTCCCAGGCGAGCACGTAGTGGTGGTCCTGGCGGGGATTGGCGATCCCGTCGATGAGTAGCTCCATCTCGACGTCGTAGCCGGAACGATCGAGCCGGTAGATGCGCTCGATGCGTACCACCGGCTCGGCACCGTCGGACCCCTCACCACCCGCACCCCGTACCAGGGGTCCCTCCGCGATGAAGCGCAACTCGCGGATCCGGCCATCCCCGGCAGGTTCCTCGCCGGCCGGTGGGGCGAAGAGCTCCTCTCCGGCGCGGCGCTCGACCGCCAGCCGTTCACGCTGCTCGAGGGTAAAGAGGGTTGTGCTCAGGTCGACTTGGCCCTCCGGACCCTCCACCCGTAGGGCCAACGCCCCGGATCCCTCGGCGGGGATCAGGTCGACCGGTTCTCCCTGCACGTCGGTATAGCGTTTCAGCTGCCAGGAACGCAGCACGCCCCCGCGCGAACTAAAGACCGCCCGGTAGAGATCGCCCTCGACGACGATTTCCTCCGGCCCCGGCGCCAGGCGGTTCTCGAGGCGCCAGCTCAGCGGGTCGGATCCACCAAACGGGGCTCCCGGAGCGTCGGGCGCCGATCCCGCCTCTCCGCCCGCGGTCCACGAACCGCCATCCGATGCGGAGCGATCCGATCCGGCCATACCTTCTTCAGAGGGGCGGCCGAGTCCGGCTCCGGCGGAGGGATCGGCTTCTCCGGCAACCTCGGCCCCGGGGGCGCCCGGTTCCGGCACCGGCGGCTGCTTGGGCCCGAGGAACCGGCTGAAGACGACGAGAATAACGATCATTAAGGCGAACGCCAGCAGCGTGCGCCCATCCAATCCCTTAGAACTTCCTTGTTGCATTCGTTCGTAACCCTTCGGATGTCGTTGCGGATCCCAGCCCCGCCCACTCCCCCGGCCCTGCGCGGCAGGTCCTCAGTGCCCAGCGCCGCGCCCGCCGGCCGGCCGGGAGCGATGATCACGGAATGAGGGATCCGCCGTGCGGATCAGGGCACCGGATCCCATCCCCCCGCGCTGAACGGGTGGCACCGCGCGAGACGGCTCACCGCCAGCCGGCCGCCGCGCCAGACGCCATGCTTGCGCAGCGCCTCCCGCGCATAGCAGGAACAGCTCGGCGAGTACCGGCAGCTCGGCGGAAACAGGGGTGAGACAAGGTGCTGGTAGAACTGGACGATGCCCATCAGGCCGCGCGACACCCAGGTGTCGAGTGTCGTTAGCTTGGGGCGCCTGGCCGGCAGGGACCGAGGGGTTCCGGTGCCGGGCAAATGTGTTCCAGCCATCGCTTATTCCGGGGGCGCGGCGCGCCCCTTGGTCTCACGCCTCGGGGTCCTGCTCATGTGGCCTCCGCCAGGAGTCGGGGCTCGCTCGGCGCGTACGCCGGCGCGGTTGAGGAGGCCTTGCATCTCCGTCCAGATTTCCCACATTCCCGCCCCGGCACACGAGGAGCGCGCGATCCATGCCAAATGCAGGCCAGCCTTCATCGAATCGGAGGTCAGGCGCTGGTAGGCGGCCCGCATCAGGCGCTTGGCGCGATTGCGGCGTACAGCCTTGCCCACCTTCCGGCTGGCGACGAAAAGAACCTTACGCGACTCCTCGGGCACGTGCCGAGCGATCAGCAACACATGTTCCCCGTGATAGACGACTCCTTCTCGAAACAGCTGTTTGATCGCCTCCCTGGATCTTAGTGCATCGTCTCCCCAGGGCATCGTGTCTCCCGGCCTTAGCCGGAAACGGTCAAACGTTGCTTTCCTCGGGATCGCCGCCGGGACAGAACTCGCCTCCCGGCAGGCGTACTCATGCGCCGCCGGAAACCGTGCACTCGACGGCGGCGGCGATTGTGTGGTTGGTAGGTACGTTTCACCGATCCTCTCCTCCATCCATCGAACTGCGGCCGGAATCCCGGGCAAGGAAGCGCCGGCGATCATCTCCCCGCGGAGCGCGCACCTGACGCATGCTTTCGCGCTCAAGCCTGATACCCGGTTCCTGAACCGCCTCTTGGTCGGCCCCGCGCTCCCGCCCGGGGAATCCCAGACTCCTGGAATAGTAACTCTTGATAGTATGCAACCGAGGGGTCAAACGTCAATTCGGAATTGCTCGCGCCGCTCGCCCCTATGGCGAACAGCCGTCCAGCCCTAGTTGCTTTGTTTGCAACGCAGTACATCCTCCGCCCGGCGTCTCCCAAAACCGTCTTGTCGCTTTCTGAACAGCGTGCTAGGATCCGCGGGTCAGTTGAGCTTTCAGTGTTAGTAATCACTCCGTCTTGTCTGGGTTGCCATTTCGACCGACGCGAGCATCCCGCCCAGGGACGGATGTATGACAAGGGGTTTTCTGGCGGTGGGCGTCGTCGAACCGGAGGAAGCATCCCGTAACTGACTGCAGGATAAGCTCCTAACCACTCAGCAAGTGCTTTGCCTCTGCGGCTAGGAGTCTGTTCTGCAGATTGCCTCCAGTCCGGTCCGCTACGCAGTTACCCCGCAGGTTGTGCTTGGGATGGGTGTGGATAGCTCTGTGGATAAACACCCGTCTCTCCCGGGGGCAGCGGTGAGATCTTCACATTCCGAGGTCACTTGGAACGAAATCCTCGACCAGATTCGAAATCGGGTATCACCCCAGAAATTCCAGACTTGGTTCGAACCGATTCAGGTTCTCACCCTGGAGCCGGAGAAGCTCGTGCTGGAGGTACCCAACCCTTTCTTCAGCGACTGGTTCGAAGAACACAATCTGCCGGTGCTGCGCGAGGTGTTCCAGCAGCTCGCCGGCGCGACGCCGAAGGTCCACTTCGTCGTCAACGATGCCTACTATGAGCAGTCCCGCGAGGCCCTCGCCGCCGTCGCGCCTCCCGTCCGCTCGATGCCAACAAGATCGAGCACCGAGCGCTGGACTCACAATCTCTATCCGCGTTTCGTCTTCGACAACTTCGTCGTCGGCAAGAGCAACGAGTTCGCCCACGCTGCCTCCCGCGCCGCCGCCCAAGAACCCGGCAGTGTCTACAATCCGCTGTTCATCTATGGAGGCACCGGGCTCGGCAAGACGCATCTGATGCAAGCCATCGGTCATACCGCGATCTCTCAGAACCCAAATGCGCGCGTCTACTATGCGCCTTCTGAGAAATTCATGAACGGCATGATTCAGGCGATCACCGCCGGGCGCACCCTCGACTTCCGCCGCAAGTACCGCAACCTCGACGTACTTCTCCTCGACGACATCCACTTCCTCTCGGGCCGCGACGCCACCCAAGAGGAGTTCTTTCACACGTTCAATGCCTTGCACCATGCACAGAAACAGATCGTCATCACCAGCGACCGGCCGCCGAAGGACATCCCCAAGATCGAAGAACGCCTCATCTCGCGCTTCAATTCCGGTCTGGTCACCGACATTCAGCCTCCCGACCTCGAAACCCGCGTTGCTATTCTGCGCGCCAAGGCCACACGTGAGAACATCATCGTTCCCGAAGATGTGATGTTCCTGATCGCCGAGCGCATCCAGCGCAACATCCGCGAGCTTGAAGGCTGTCTGGTGCGCCTCTCCGCCCTCAGCCGGCTACTGCGCGCCCCGGTCACCCTCGATCTCGCGCTCGAGGTCTTGCGCGTCTACGTGCGGCCCGGGGACGCCTCTATCGACGTCAGCCAAATTCAGCGGCGCGTTGCCAACACCTTCGACGTCACCGTCGAATCGTTGCGGGGCAAGCGGCGCACGAGCAGCATTGCCTTCGCGCGGCAAGTAGCGATGTACATGACAAAGCAACTCACCCCGATGACCCTGGTCGAGATCGGCAAGAGTTTTGGAAACCGCGATCACAGCACGGTTCTCTATGCGATCGACAAGATCGCCGAGGCCCGCCGCGCGAACCCCGATATCGGCCGCAAGATCGAGGCGATCGAGCACGATCTCAAGGGCCAAACCGTGTGAGCATTCGGTTGTGGATTACTCACCCTGGACAGGCTGTGGATATCTTTTCCCTGTCGAGAAGCCCCGCTCTCTCCACCGACGTGCACATTGGTTATCGACAGTGGCTGCGCGACCATCTCCAAGGCAGCCTTGACCCTCCATGTCAGTTACCTCCCTGCTGCGAGGATTACCCACATATCCACGCCTCCTATTGCTACTACTGCTAACTTGTATCTAAACAGCAGTAGGAAACTTCCCTAACCAAACAGTCTCTCAATCCTTCCATTGAGACCACCCATGCCAGTCGATTCCCATCCTTGACGGCCGTTGATTCATGTTCTTCGATGAGGATGTTGCTCCTCGAGACGTCCTCATTTTGGGCCCCCTTTTGCGTCTCCGGCCCGCTCCGCCACCAACCCCATCGCCCTGCTCTCGGAGGCGCGCTGCCGCGGTCTCTCCAGTCTTGTAATGCGCTTGAATACATGACATTATGGCGGCGGATCCACTGCGGTGGAACGCAAAATCACGCTTTACAGCTAGGGGGTGTTTTCTTAGACTCTCAAGGCGTTTCGCTGGCGCTGAAAAGGCGGGATCAGCCTCTGGTCGGTCTGCTTGCCCACCATCGATGCTGCGCCCAATGGCCCGCGCAACGCTAGCTGTTGTGCGGGGAGTACACGCCCAGCCACGGTGACTAGCCCGGCGAATCGAAGCACGCCGCATGCCCCCGCATGGGGCACCAGTGTACAAGGAGACGTAAGGCGCACTGCGCAGAGTAGGACGGGGGTCGAGATGAAATTCACGCTGATGCAAAGCGATTTTCAGAAGGCGCTGCACCTGGTGGCGAGCGTCGTGCCGAGCAAGAGTACCCTGCCGATCCTCGAGACGGTCTTGATCGAAGTCGCGCCCAGCGGTGAACTCACCTTGACCACAACCGACTTGGACATCTCCGTCAAGGCGGGGCGCACCGCCACCGTCGAGGAAGGGGGACGCGTCGCCGTGGCCGCCCGACGCCTGCACGATGTTGTCCGCGAGTTGGCAGAGCAGGAACTCTCGCTCTCCGGCGATGAATCAGGTTTAACTCTGAAATGCGGCAGTGGACGCTATCGTTTTGTCGGCGCAGCGGTGGATGACTTCCCCGGCCTGCCCGACATTCCCGACGAGAAGAAAGTCGCGATCGAGCCCAAGCGCATCGAGAAGATGATCCGCCGCACGCTCTACGCGGTTTCCACCGACGAGACGCGCCCCGAACTCACGGGCGTTTTCGTTACGATTTCAGAGAGCGAAATGTCGATGGTCGCCACCAATGGCCACCGTCTGGCCCGCGCAGCATTTCAGCGTCCGTTCAAGCAGAAGTGCGATATGCTTTTTCCCCCCAAGGCGCTCAATCAAGTTCTGCGGCTCTTGCCCGAGGCGGATGGAGAGATCGAGATAAGCGGGGCGAAGAACTATGGTCGCTTCGTTTTTGGCGGCACCCAGCTGTACAGCCGTTTGCTCGAAGGTCCCTTCCCCGACTACGAGCGCGTGATTCCGAAGTCAAATCCACTGCGCGCGGAGATCCAGCGGGGTGATCTGCTGGCCTCGCTACGGCGCATCCTGGTCCTCTCGGATTCACAGACGCGGCAGGTGAAAATGGTCTTCGAACCCTCCCGCCTTCAGGTCTTGGCTGAGTACCAGGGCGCCGGCGAGGCGATGGAGGAGTTGCCCCTGGACTACAGTGGGGAGCCTCTGACGATCGGCTACAACGGCGGCTATCTACTCGACATGCTCAAGACGTTCGATACGGAACGCGTGGCGATGACCTTTCAGTCGTCGGTTTCGGCGGGCCTGTTCCATCCCATCGATGATGAGAAGGAGGAGAGCCTGCTCTGCCTGGTCATGCCGCTACGCCTTCCCGATGCGCGGTAAGCCATGCGGCGGATGGAGCACATCGGTGATGCGCTGCGCAGTTTTCTAAAGGGAGCCCACCTCGAGCGACGCATCGACGAGTATCAGCTTGTCCTCGCCTGGGACCGGCTGGTCGGTGCGGAGGTTGCTGCGCACTCAAGCGCCCTGCGCCTCCGACGAGGCGTCCTGTGGGTATCGGTTTCGGGAAGCGTTTGGATGCAACACATCCAGTTTCTCAAACCACGAATACTCCAGGCCCTGAGGCGCGAGTTTCCGCAGATTCGCGTGAACGACCTGCGCTGTCTGATGCGTGGGAGCAAGGAATTTCGAGGACACCATGACACAGAACACTGAACAAGACGGCGGCGCTGAGAAACGCCTGGTAACCGAATCCGAGGCGCAGCAAGGCGCGGCCGTGGGGTCGGCGGCGCCGAAGCCCAGCGCCTCTACCGACGATGGCAAATCCACCCCCCGTCCCGGTGACGGCACACCCGCCGCGCTCACCGAAACACCGTCATCCAGCGCAGCCTCGGCCACCGGCGAGGCAGATAGTTACACCGCCGAAGACATTCAAGTGCTCAAGGGACTCGAGGCTGTGCGCCGCCGTCCGAGCATGTACATTGGGAGCACCTCCTCGCGGGGTCTCCATCACCTGGTCTACGAAGTCGTCGACAATTCGATCGATGAGGCCCTCGCCGGCGTCTGCGACACGATCGTAGTCACCATGCACAGCGATGGCAGCGTTTCGGTCGATGACAATGGCCGCGGCATTCCGACCGATATTCATCCGGAGGAGAAGCGGCCCGCACTCGAAGTCGTCATGACCATGCTCCATGCCGGGGGCAAATTCGACAGCAAGTCCTACAAGGTTTCCGGCGGACTGCATGGGGTTGGTGTTTCGGTCGTCAATGCGCTCTCAGAATGGATGGACGTCAAGGTTTTCCAGAAGGGTGTGATCTTCCATCAACGCTACGAGCGGGGCGAGATCAAGGGCGACGTCGACATCATTGGCAGCACGACACGCCGCGGCACATTTACGCAGTTCAAGCCCGATCCGGAGATCTTTGAAGGTACCGAGTTCAGCTACGATCTGATCGCCTACCGGCTGCGGGAGCTCGCCTTTCTCAATCGCGGCGTCTCGATCACCCTGCGCCAAGAGGCGCTAGAGGGAGAGGCGTCCGACCCAGGCGCTGCACCCGTAGAAACGGTCGCGGCTGATGCCGTCGCAGCGACGGAGGGGCCCGGAACGACCGAGACCGAGTCCCGCAGCGAGACGGAGCATCCCCCGGTCGCCGCGCCGGGAGGTTCGGCGGGAGTTCAGTATGCGAAGGAGCAGGTCTTTCTCTTCGAGGGCGGGTTGGGCGCGTTCATCGGATATCTCAACGAGGGTAAGACCTCCCTGCACCCCGAGACGATCGCGATCAGTCGGGAGCGCGAGGGTTTCTCGATCGACCTGGCCATGCAGTACACCGACTCCTACGCCGAGTCGATCTTCACCTACGTCAACAACATCAACACCATCGAGGGCGGGACACACCTAGTAGGATTCAAGGCGGCTCTCACGCGCTCGATGAACGTCTATGGCCTCAAGAGCGGCATCATCAAGGAAGGCAAGGGCGGCCTTTCGGGTGAGGACGTGCGCGAGGGTTTGACGGCGGTGCTGAGCGTCAAGGTGCGCGACCCGCAGTTCGAGGGACAGACCAAGACCAAGCTGGGCAACAGCGAAATCAAGGGACTCGTCGAGTCGATCGTCGGTGAGGGGTTCTACGATTACCTGGAGAATCATGAAGCTGATGCGCGCATGATTCTCGAGAAGTGCATTAGTGCGTCCCGCGCGCGCGAGGCGGCCCGCAACGCGCGCGAGCTGGCCCGTCGCAAGAGCGTGCTCGATTCCGGCTCCCTGCCGGGCAAGCTGGCGGACTGTTCCGAGCGCGACCCGGAGAAATCGGAGCTCTTCATCGTCGAGGGCGATTCGGCGGGAGGCAGTGCCAAGCAAGGGAGGGACCGCCGCTTCCAGGCGATCCTGCCGTTGAAGGGCAAGATCCTCAACGTTGAAAAGGCTCGGCTCGACCGGGCGCTGGCCAGTGAAGAAATCCGCACGCTGATCACCGCGATCGGGACCGGTTTCGGCGAGGCGGAATTCGACATCAGCAAGGTGCGCTACGGCAAGGTCATCATCATGACCGACGCCGACGTCGACGGGGCGCACATTCGAACCCTCCTGTTGACCTTCTTCTATCGCTACATGCGGTTGCTCGTCGATCAGGGGCACATCTTCATTGCCCAGCCGCCGCTCTATCGCGTCAAGAAGGGCAAGCAGCAGTGGTATGCCTACAACGATGCCGAGCGGGATCGCGTGCTCGCGGAGACCGGGCGCACCGGGATTCATCTCCAGCGCTACAAGGGTCTGGGAGAGATGAACCCGGATCAGCTCTGGGAGACGACGATGAATCCGGAGCAGCGCGTGTTGCTGTCGGTGTCGAGCGAAGATGCCGCTGAAGCCGATCGGATCTTCTCGATCCTGATGGGGGATCAGGTCGGCCCGCGCCGCCAGTTCATCGAAGAGAATGCCCTGAGAGTCCGCAATCTGGATGTCTAGGATCTTCGGTCGCGCTTGGATCTGGAAGGGCGCGCGGATCGTCCGGATGGAAGCATAGAGGAAGGTTGTCACGATGGATCGGCCGAACGAACGGATCATCCCGGTGCTCATCGAAGAGGAGATGAAGAGTAGCTACATCGACTACGCGATGAGCGTGATCGTCTCGCGCGCGCTGCCGGATGTGCGTGATGGGCTGAAACCGGTCCAGCGGCGGATTCTGGTGGCGATGAACGATCTCAGCCTCTACCATGACCGGGGCTACCGCAAGTCGGCGAAGATCACCGGTGACGTGACCGGCAACTACCATCCGCACGGAACGATCGCCGTCTACGACACGATGGCGCGCATGGTGCAGAGTTTTTCCCTGCGCTACCCGCTCATCGACGGCCAGGGAAACTTCGGCTCGATCGACGGTGACGGTGCGGCGGCGGAACGGTACACCGAGGCGCGACTGATGCGCATGGCCGAGGAAATGCTTCTCGATCTCGGCAGGGAGACGGTCGATTTCCGGGCCAACTACGATGAGACTCGCCAGGAGCCGGTCGTGCTCCCGGGGCGCGCGCCCAATCTGCTGCTCAACGGCGCCGCGGGAATCGCCGTCGGCATGGCCACCAACATCCCACCGCACAACCTGCGGGAGATCGCCGCGGCGATCTCCCACCTGATCGAACAGCCCGACGCGACGCCCGCCGATCTGATGCAGTTTGTTCGCGGACCCGATTTTCCCACCGGGGGCATCATCCATGGCACGCGCGGGATCCGTGAGTGCTACGAGACTGGCCGCGGGCTGATCGCCGTGCGCGCCCGGTCGACGATCGAGGAGTTGCGCAAGGATCGCGACGCGATCATCGTCAGCGAGATTCCCTACCAGGTCAACAAGGCGGCGCTGCTGGAGCGCATTGCCGGGCTGGTCAAGGCGGGAACGATCCAGGGCATCTCCGATCTGCGCGACGAATCCGACCGGGATGGGATGCGCATCATCATCGAGCTGCGCCGGGACGCACAGCCGCGCGTGGTGCTCAACCAGCTCTACAAGCACACCCAGATGCAGGTCACCTTCGGCGCCAACATGCTCGCGTTGATCGAGAATCGCCCGCGGGTTTTCAACCTGAAGGAGATGTGCCAGGCCTACATCGACCACCGCATCGAGGTGATCACGCGGCGGACCGAGCACGATCTGAAGGAAGCCCAGGCGCGGGCGCATATCCTCGAGGGCCTGAGAGTGGCTCTCGATCAAATCGATGCGGTGATCGCGCTGATTCGGGCCTCACGCAATGCCGACGAGGCGCGCAGCGGCCTGATGGAGAGGTTTGGACTGAGCGAAAAGCAGGCACAGGCGATCCTCGAGATGCGCCTGCAGCGCCTGACGGGCCTTGAGCGTGACAAGATCGAGGAGGAATACCGGGCGACGCTGGAGAAGATCGCCGCGTTCGAGGCAATCCTCGCCAGTCGGGGGCGCGTGCTGGGTCTGATCGCCGATGATCTCGAGGAGTTGGTTGCCAAGTATGGTGACGACCGCCGCACTGAGATCACCGCCTTTGAAGAGGATATCGACCTGGAGGACTTGATTCCCCGGGAGGACATGATCATTACGATCAGCCACCAGGGCTACATCAAGCGGGTTCCGGTGACGACCTACCGGAGCCAACGCCGGGGTGGTCGCGGGCTGACCGGGGCGAAGACGCGGGAGGAGGACTTCATCGAGCACCTCTTCGTCGCCAACACCCACAGCTACATCCTCTTCTTCAGTGATCGCGGTCGCTGCTACTGGCTGAAGGTCTACAATGCGCCGCTCGGCACGCGCCAGGCGAAAGGGCGCTCGATTCTCAACCTGCTCGATATTGGTCGCGAGGAGCGGATTGCCGCCTTCGTGCGCACCGACAGCTTCCCGGAAGATCAGTTCTTGGTGCTGGCAACGCAGCGGGGCAAGATCAAGAAGACTCCGCTAGCGGCCTTCGGCAATCCGCGGCGGGCGGGCATCTGGGCGATCCACTTGGCCGAGGGGGACGCGCTGATCGGCGCCGGCGTGACGGATGGTGACGCGGAGATCGTGCTTGCCAAGCGTAGCGGCAAGGCGATCCGCTTCCCCGAATCGAAGGTTCGCGCAATGGGCCGGGCGGCGGCCGGCGTGCGAGGCGTGACGCTCGAGAGCGAGCAAGACGCGGTGGTCGGCATGGTGTGTGTCGCCGATTCGGAGGCGACCCTGCTGGTCGTCACGCAGAATGGCTTTGGCAAGCGCAGCAAGCTGGCCGACTACCGGGTGACCAATCGGGGCGGCCGCGGTGTGATCACCTTGCGGATTTCCGAACGCAAGGGTGCGCTGGTCTCGATCAAGGAAGTCTCGGACGACGACGAGGTCATGCTGACGACCTTCAACGGAATGGTGATCCGTCTGCGGATGAAGCAGGTATCGGTGATCGGTCGGGCCACGCAAGGTGTCAAGCTGATCAACCTGCAGGAGGAGGATCGCGTCACCGACGTGGCCAAGATCATCACGGGAGGCGAGGAGAGCAACGAGCCGGCTAATAGGGCCGGCGGGGAACCAGCCGCTGATGCGGGTGGCGGCGAGCCGTCCGGTGATGAAGCCTCGCGAGGGTCCGGAGAAGATGTGCCGGGCGCGCCGGAGGGCGATGTCTCTGATCAACCGGCGGCGGGCGAGGGGCGGTCCGACCGCTAGGAGTCGCGAAGAGGGGTTTGGCAGCATGGGCTTGTTCGATCCGGTCGAGCTACACATCGACTTCAGCAGGCAAGAATGTAAGATCCTCGAGTTCTGGGAACGCGAGAAGATCTTCGATCAATTGGTGGCGCGCAACCGCGGCCGCGCCAAGTGGTCGTTTATCGACGGTCCGATTACCGCCAATAACCCGATGGGCGTTCATCACGCCTGGGGGCGGACCTACAAGGACGTCTTCCAGCGCTATATGGCCATGCGCGGCTTCGACCAGCGCTACCAGAACGGCTATGACTGCCAGGGCCTGTGGCTCGAGGTCGAGACCGAGAAGGACCTCGGGTTCAACTCCAAACAGGATATCGAGAACTTCGGCCTCGATGAGTTCAGTCGCGCCTGTCGGGCGCGGGTCGAGCGGCACGCGGGCATCATCACCGAGCAGTCGATGCGGCTCGGCCAGTGGATGGACTGGGAGAACTCCTACTACACGATGAGCGACACCAACATCCAGTACATCTGGCATTTTCTGGGTGCGTGTCACGATCGTGGCTGGCTCCGCAAGGGGCATTTGGTGATGCCCTGGTGTACGCGTTGCGGAACCTCGCTTTCCCAGCACGAGCTGACCGATTCGTACAGGGAGATCGAGGATTCGAGTGTCTTCCTCGGCTTTCCGCTCAAAGCCGGCGTGCGTCGCGAAGGACCCTGGCTCGAGAAGCTCACCCGCGAATGGACCATGGGCGATCCGCCGCGGCCGAGCCTCCTGCCTAAGGAAGGCGAGCGGCTGCTGGTCTGGACGACGACGCCCTGGACACTGACCTCGAATGTCGCCGCCGCAGTGAGTCCCGAACTGGCCTACGCCCGCGTCGAGTTCGAGGGGAATGTCTACTACGTCAGCACCGGTGTCGCCGAGCAGGCCTTTCAGGGCAAGGGCAAGGTGCTCGGCGAAATCCGGGGCCACGAGATGATCGGCTGGGTCTACGAGGGGCCCTTCGACGATCTCCCGGCCCAGCAAGATGTCGAGCATGTGATCATTCCCTGGTCGGAAGTCGGTGAGACGGAGGGGTCGGGCATCGTCCATGTCGCCCCCGGGTGCGGTGCTGAGGATTGCCAGCTCGGGAAGGAACTCGGTCTCGCCGCGCTCGCGCCGCTCGATGGGCAGGGCATCTACATCGACGGCTTCGGCTGGCTGACCGGCAAGGATGTCCACGATGTCGAGCAGCCGATCTATCGGGACCTCGAGAAGAAAGGCATCCTGCTGCGCGCCGAGCGTTACCAACACCGCTATCCCTTCTGCTGGCGCTGTCACGAGAAGCTCGTCTTCCGCATGGAGGACGAGTGGTTCATTCGGTCCGATGAAATCCGGCCGCTGATGAAGGCGGCGGCCCGCCAGGTCAACTGGGTGCCCGAGAGCATCGGCAAGCGCACGCAGGACTGGTACGACAACATGGGAGACTGGTGCATCTCCCGCAAACGCTTCTGGGGTCTGCCGCTGCCCTTCTATTTCTGTCCCCAGGGACACCTGACCATCGTGCGCAGCAAGGAACAGCTCCGCCAGTTCGCCGTCGAACCCGAACAGGTCGATGCGCTGCCGGAGCTCCACCGGCCCTGGATCGATGCGGTTCGGATCCGCTGCCAGCATGAGGGCTGCGGAGAGACCGCCGAGCGCACGCCCGACGTCGGGGACTGCTGGATGGATGCGGGCATCGTGCCCTACTCGACGCTGAAGTACCTCGAGGACCGGTCCTATTGGGAAGCCTGGTTCCCCACCGAGTTGGTCTGCGAGATGCGCGAGCAGGTGCGGCTCTGGTTTTACGCGATGATGTTCATGTCGGTGACGCTCGAGAATCGTCCGCCCTATAAGGCTGTCTTCAGTTACGAGAAGCTACTCGACGAACATGGCGAGGCAATGCATCGCAGCAAAGGCAATGCGATCTGGTTCGACGAGGCGGTCGAGAAGATGGGCGCCGATGTCATGCGCTGGTACTATTGCGCCTTCAACCCGAATCAGAACCTGCGCTTCGGCTTCGCGACGGCCGATGAGCTGCGCCGCCGTCTGATCACCCTGTGGAATGTCTACTCGTTCCTGGTGACCTATGCGGAACTCGATGGGTTCGACCCGGCCGCGGACGCCGATCCGGCGGAAGTTGGCAAGAGCCCCAACGCGCTTGACCGTTGGATCCTCTCCGCGCTCTACCAGCTTGTCGCCGACATGCGCGGTAATCTCGATACCTTCGATGTGACCGGGGCGCTGCGGGATGCGGATCGCTTCCTCGATGGCCTCTCGACCTGGTATGTCCGCCGCTCACGGCGGCGTTTCTGGAAGTCGGAGAGTGACGCGGACAAGCGCGCCGCGCACCGGACGCTCTATCATGTCGTGCTGACCTACGCGCGACTCCTGGCCCCAATCGTGCCCTTTGTCGCGGAAGCGATCTATCGGAACCTTACGAAACGCGTCCGGTCGGCCGGGAATCAGTCCGTCCTGAGACTGGGGTTCGATGGAACGGCGACGCCCGACAGCGTCCACCTGACGCCCTATCCCGAGGAGCGTCCCGAACTGGTCGATGAATCGCTCAACGGGGCGATGGATTTCGTGCTGCGGACCGTCAGCTTGGGACGGGCCGCGCGGGAGAAGGCACGCATCAAGGTGCGGCAACCGCTGGCGCGTCTTTGGGTGGTGCCCCTGCAGGGCAAGCTGCAGATGCCCGCGCTCGCCGAGGCGCTGCACGAGGAGATGATCGCCCAGTTACGCGACGAGCTGAATGTCAAGGAAGTCGATCTCTCGGCGACCGAGGTCGGTGAGTTCGCCCGCCGGGCGGTAAGGCTCAACTTCGCGGTGCTCGGGAAGAAGTATGGGCCGCAGATGAAGGAGCTGGCGGCGAAGGTCAAGGCCGGGGAGCATGAGCTTACGAGCGACGGGGGCCTGCGCGTCGACGGATTCCTGCTCAGCCCCGATGAGTATCAGCTCGTCTACGAGCCGACGGGCAATTACACGCTGGCGCACGATCACTACACACTGGCCGCGTTCGACACCGAGATCACCGATGAGTTGCGCCTGGAAGGATGGGCGCGCGAGGTCATCCGCCGGATCCAGGACCTGCGCAAGCAGGCGGGCTATCAGGTCGAGGACCGGATTCGGGTTGCCTACCAGGCGGCGAGCGTTGCCGACGCGGCCCCGGGGGGCGATTCGGGCGACGTGGGCGATGCGATCGACGGGCTCTTTAGCCGGCACAATGAGTACATTCGCAACGAGACGCTGGCGGTCGAGCTGACCGCTGAGCAGGCGGATCAGATGGACGCGTCCGCTGAGGTCAAGCTCGAGAGCGGACCGGCGGTGCGGGTCGGGGTGCGAAAAGCAAACACGGCCTAGTGTCCCGTGCGGTTAGTTCG
>JAGMBO010000057.1 GCA_023129715.1 Candidatus Eiseniibacteriota bacterium
GTTCCCATTCCGAACACGGAAGTTAAGCCCTCCAGCGCCGATGGTACTGCGTGGGAAACTGCGTGGGAGAGTAGGTCGCCGCCGGGGATCTTTGCGAGGGCGCTCGTGTCAGAGAGCACGAGCGCCCTTCTTGTTTTTTCTCTGGTACGGTTGTCGCGCTAGTCGTAGGGGCGTATTCTGCTGATTGGCTTCCGGGGAGCGGCGATCTTTGGGTCGAGAGGAGCAGGAGCGATGGGACAGTCGCTTGGGGCAACGGCGCTTCTGGCGGCCGTAGCCATCTGGGCCACAGGGTCTGGGTGCTCGCGCGGACCGACAACGGTCGTTCGCTCGAAGCAGATTGCCGCTCAAGTGCAGCCCCTGCCTGCGTCGCACCCGGTGAGTCTCTTCGAGGGGGCGCTACCGGTGTGCAGCTTCGAGATCGTCGGCAATGTGATTGCCGAGGGGCCGGAGGCCTGGGGCCGAGCGGTGGATCGCGCCCGGCAGATGGGGGGCGATGCCTTGATCCTAACTGGTGCGCGGGGAGACGATGTTGCGCGCACGGCTGACGTTCCCGCCTCCCGCGAGGAATTCGAGGCCTGGTTGGATGCCTACTTGGAGCCGACCGAGACCGAGGTGGAGGAGCGCAGACTGTTCGGTCTCATCCGTGTGCGCACCGAAGATGAGGAGCCGGAGCTTAGACCGGTGGGCCATGTACCTCCTTCCACGGGCAGAGATGTTCGCCGCGCGTTGCCCGGGCCGGCGACCGAGAAGGTGTCGGCTCTGATCATCCGCTTCGTCGACCCCGAGTGCACCCACTAGGCCTTTCGCGTTCCCGCAGCGACGCCTGCGCGTTCCCGGAGCCACACCTGCGAGCGGATCCCTGATTGCAGGTTGCGGAAGGCTTTGCTAACATCCTTCGTCGCTTGAGACGTCGCCGCTTGGGTTGGCGGGTAGGCGCGCGGGCGCGGCGGATGCGCGCGTCTGCGCATCGGACCGGCCCTGCCATCTGAGCGTTGTGGGAAAGGGAGGAGCAGTGAAGTCATACGACACGGGCAAGATCCGCAACGTCTGCGTCCTGGGGCATGGTGGCTCCGGCAAGACTCTGCTCTGCGAGTCGCTTCTCTTCATGACCGGGGCCACGAGTCGCCGCGGTGATCCCGCCGAGGGCAGCAGCACACTCGACTCGAGTCCTGAGGAGACCAAGCGCAAGATGTCCCTCAGCATGGCTTTCGCACCCATCGAATGGAATGGGTTCAAGATCAACTTCGTCGATACGCCTGGAGTGGCGGACTTTATCGGTGAGGTGGAAGCAGCGCTGCAGGTGTGCGATCTCGCCATGGTGGTCGTCAATGCCACCGCCGGTGTCGAGCCGGATACGGAGCGTCTCTTCGAGATGGTTCAGGAGGTGAACAAGCCGGTTTTCTTTGTCGTCAACCAGATGGACAAGGAGCAGGCTGATTTCGCGAGTTCGGTGAGCAAGATTCAGGCAGAGCTCTCTGAGCGCGCGGTGCCTTTCTGCCTGCCGCTTGGTTCCGCGGCTGATCTGAAGGGCTTCATCGACGTGGTCGCCGGGACAGCCTATACCGACGCGGGCAAGGGGCAGAGCAAGGCGGGTGAGGTGCCCGGTGAGATGCAGGGCGAACTCGATGAGATCCGCGGCAAGCTGACCGAGGCGGCCGCCGAGACCGAGGATGCGCTGCTTGAGAAGTATCTCGAGGAGGGCAGCCTCTCGCCGGATGAGATCACCCAGGGCCTGAACGCCGGATTCCACCAGGGGATCGTCAATCCGATTCTCATCGCCTCGGCGGAAACGATGCTCGGGCTCGATCGCTTGCTCGAGTTCATCACCGGCTGGGGGCCCTCTCCCCTCGAGGCGTCCGCACCCCAGGCGCTGCGTGAGGGCCAGGAGGAGGCCGCCGCCTTCGAAGGCCGCATCGATGGACCGCCGGTCGCGTTCATTTTCAAGACCTACCACGACGAGCGCCTCGGGGAATACTCGGTCATGCGTTGCTTCTCGGGCAAGCTGACCCCGGGGGATTACTACGATGGGCGCAAGCAGACCAGTGTCCGCCTTGGGACGATCTACGCCCTGCGGGGCAAGGAACGCATCGACCTGGAGGGTCTCGTGTGTGGGGACATCGCCGCCGTGGCACGCATCAAGGCGGCAACGACCAACGACACGATCACCTCGAAGGACCAGCGTGTGCTGATCACCCCGATTCCCTTCTCCGAGCCTCTGCACACGGTGGCGGTCACCGGGAGCGGCAAGGGCGACGAAGAAAAGATCACCGGCGGTTTCACCCGTCTGCAGGACTTCGATCCGACCTTCCGGGTGCGGGTCGACTCGGCGCTGCGTCAGACGCTGATCAGCGGCATGGGCGATCAACACCTTGACGTGCAGATCGAGCGAATGAAGGCGCGCACCAAGATCGATGTCGAGACGAAGAAACCGCGCATCGCCTATCGCGAGACGATCCGCCGGTCGGTTGACGACATTCAGGGCCGGTACAAGAAGCAGACGGGTGGGCGCGGCCAGTACGGAGACGTGCACCTGAAGATTGAGCCGCTGCCGCGCGGTGGCGGTTTCGAGTTCGTCGATGCGATCGTCGGGGGCGTGGTGCCCTCGAAGTTCATCCCGGCGGTGCAGAAGGGAATCCGCGAGACGATGGATCGCGGCGTGTTGGTCGGCTATCCGGTCGTCGACGTCAGGGCAACTCTGCACTACGGTTCTTATCACGATGTCGACTCTTCCGAGCAAGCCTTCAAGATGGCGGCGACGATGGCTTTCAAGGAGGGCTTCGGCAAGTGCGGTCCGGTGCTGCTCGAGCCGATCATGAAGCTTGAGATCGTCGTACCGGAGTCGGCGACCGGTGACATCATGGGTGACCTGAGCAGCCGCAGAGGGCGCATTCTCGGCATGGAGCAACAGGGCAAGCGCCAGAAGGTCAACGCCGAAGCGCCGCTCGGTGAGCTCTTCAGCTACATGGCGAGCCTGCGTTCGATGACCCAGGGGCGGGGGCGCTACCGGATGGAGTTGTCACGCCACGAAGAGGTCCCCCGCGAGGTCATGGACAAGCTAGTGGCGACGCTCCAGAAGGAAATGGAAGAGGCCAAGAGCTAGCGGCCGGGGCCCGCCGCCGGTGTGCCCGCCTTTCCCGCGGGAAGGCGGAGTATCGTCGGCGGGCGTGGGGTCCGGCGGCAGGAGGCGGAGGCGCAATGAGTGGCCACTCGAAGTGGAGTACGATCAAGCGCAAGAAGGGCAAGCTGGATGCCCAGCGCGGCAAGATTTTCACGCGCTGCATTCGCGAGATCATCATCGCCGCCCGTGAAGGCGGCGGCGATTCCAGTGCGAACTCGCGTTTGCGCACGGCGATAACCACGGCCAAGGCGGCCAACATGCCGTCGGCCAACATCGAGCGGGCGATCAAGAAGGGCACTGGCGAACTCCCTGGGGCGACCTACGAAGAGAACACCTATGAAGGCTACGGCACCTCCGGTGTGGCGATCTATGTCGAGGTCCTGACCGACAACAAGAACCGCACGACCGCCGAGATCCGCCACGTTTTCAGCAAGTATGGCGGTAACCTGGGAGAGAATGGCTGTGTTGGCTGGCTCTTCGATCCCAAGGGCGTGGTGACGGTTTCCCAGGACGCGGTTTCCGAAGACCGCCTCCTGGAGGTCGTTCTCGAGGCCGGTGCGGAGGATGTCAACAGCGACTCCGACGATGCATTCGAGATCTACTCCCCGATCCCCGATCTGGAATCGATCTCCAAGGCGCTGGGCGATGCCGGGATCCAGGTGCTCTCGAGTGAGGCCTCGCGCGTGCCCCAGACGATGGTGATGCTCGAGGAAGAAGACGCTGTCAAGCTGATGCGACTGCTCGATGCCCTCGAAGATCATGACGATGTTCAGAAAGTCTACTCGAACTTCGATGTTTCCCCCGAGACGATGGAGAAGCTGAAGGGCAGGTGATCCCCGCCCCGCCGGTCGCGTGCGGTGCTTGAGTAGGACGAAGGCTTCCGGCTACGATGGGGGCGGGTCTCGCGGGACCCGGCCCCGTTCTTGTCTCCGGGGCGCAGGAGGATGGCATGCTGCTCTTGGGGCTCGATCCCGGCTCGGTCGCGACGGGTTTCGGACTCGTTGCTTTCGAGCACGGCGAGTTGCGGTGGCGCCGCAGTGGTTTGCTGCGGCCCGCCCGCGGCAAGTCGCTCTCCGAGCGGCTGCTGGCCCTGCACCAAGGTCTGAGCGGAGTGCTGGCCGAAGAGCGCCCCGATCAAGTCGCGCTCGAGGAGTCCTTCGTTGGACGCCATGTCCGCTCCGCCTTGATCCTCGGACATGCGCGCGGGGCGCTGATCGTGAGTGTCTTGGCGGCGCGACTTCCCTTGTTCGAGTATGCGCCGCGTCTGATCAAGCGGGCGGTGACGGGTACCGGGGGCGCGACGAAGGAGCAAGTGCGTACAATGGTCGTGCGGTTGATCGCGGGGGCGCCTGCTGAGCTTTCCTTCGATGAGGCTGACGCCCTGGCGGTGGCGATTTGCCATGCCCATCGCCTGGCCGCCCCCGTGGGGGCTGGTGGGATGGGCGGTCTCCCAGGAGTACGAGGGTGATTGAGAGCATCCGTGGTCGGCTTGCGGCGCTTCATGACGAGGGGGCGATCGTCGAGGTCGGAGGACTGGGCCTGCTCGTGCAGGTGCCCGCCGGCCTGCGCAGTCGCCTGGACACCCTGCTCGAGGGCACCGCGGATGCTCCGACCATTCATCTGGCGACCCACCTGCTGGTTCGTCCCGAGAGCTGGCAGCTCTTCGCCTTCGTCGATCGGGCGCAACGCGACCTCTTCCGCGTTCTCCTCGGCATCACCGGCATCGGCCCGCGTGTGGCGATGAACATCCTCTCGCATCTCTCCTTCGACGAGATCCGGGCGGCCCTCGAGGCGGGGGAGGCATCGCGCTTCGCCGCCGTGCCCGGCATCGGCAAGCGCACCGCGGCGCGCATCGTGCTCGAGCTCTCCGGAAAGCTCAAAGACGCCGCCGGCGCCGCGATCGCCGTAGGCCGGACGCCCGTCATCCAGGATGCGATCGATGCGCTCGTCTCGCTCGGTGTTGCGCAGCCCGAAGCGGTCACCTTGATCGGCGCTGCCGCCCGCGAGGCGGGGGAGAACGACGACCCGGCGACGCTCGTGGCCGCCGCCCTGCGCCGCCAGCGCAGCCGCTCCTAGCCCGCCGTAGCTCGACCTGTGGCGCGGCCCGCGAGGACCCGACCGGACAGGGTCGTCGTGACCGGCGCGCCGGGGCGGGTGGCGGCGTTGCCGAGTCTTGCGCCGGCGTGCTAGGCTGCGGAATCAGCATCAGGGAGGAGTGCGCGCGGTGGCCGACGAAGTCTTCACCAGAGAAGGGGAGGCCCTCGATCCTCACCTCCAGACGGGGGAGCCGATTCCGGACCGCTCGCTGCGCCCCCGCAATCTGGCCGAGTTCATCGGCCAGGAGGACTTGAAACAGAACCTCTCGATCTTGATCCGCGCTGCCCGCAAGCGGGGGGATCCGCTCGAGCACCTGCTCTTCTACGGTCCCCCGGGGCTTGGGAAGACCACGCTGGCTCATCTGCTCTCGGCCGAGATGGGCGTGCCGATGATCGGCACCAGCGGGCCGGCACTGGAACGGGCGAGCGATCTCGTCGGCCTGCTGACGAGCCTCACACCGGGGGGTCTGCTCTTCGTCGATGAGATCCACCGCCTGCCGCGGGTGGTCGAGGAGTACCTCTACAGCGCCATGGAGGACTTTCGCCTGGATGTCGTCCTCGATCGGGGCCCTGCGGCACGCTCCGTGCGTCTCAATCTCGCCCCCTTCGCGCTAGTCGGGGCGACGACCCGCATCGGCTTGCTGACCGCTCCGCTGCGCGGCCGTTTCGGGTTCACCGGGCATCTCGACTTCTATCCGGTCGCTGATCTGGCGACGATGATCTGCCGTTCGGCCGAGATCCTAAAGACCCCACTCGCCCCGGCGGGCGCCGGTGAGATCGCCGCCCGCGCTCGCGGAACGCCGCGCATCGCCAACCGGCTCCTGCGCCGCGTGCGTGACTATGCCGAGGTCCACGATGCCGGGGAGATCACGCCCGAGATCGCGTGCCAGGCGCTCGAACTGCTACGCATCGACGATCGCGGCTTGCACGAGATGGATCGCCGCCTGCTCGAGGCGATCGTGGTCAAGTATGGGGGCGGCCCCGTGGGGCTGGGCACGCTTGCCGCCGTCCTGGGCGAGGAAGAGGACACCCTCGAGGACCTCCTCGAGCCCTTCCTGATCCAGCAGGGCTATATCGAGCGCACCCGTCGGGGACGCACGGCGACCCGCCTCGCCTACGAGGTGCTCGGGGAGACGCCCCGCGAGCCACAGGAGCGGCTGATCTGAGTGAACGTCGTGCCCGGTTCCGGTGATCATGACCAGGTCCTGCGGGACTATGACTATGTCTTGCCCCCCGAGGCGGTCGCGCAACGCCCCGCCCAGCCGCGCGACGCCTCCCGCCTGCTGATCCTGCGCCGCGACTCTGCCGGCGTCGAGCACCGTCGCTTCTGCGATCTGCCCCACCTGCTCAGGCGCGGCGACCTGCTCGTGCTCAACGACACGCGCGTCATCCCGGCGCGCCTGCTAGGCCGCAAGTTGCCCGGCGGGGGGCGTGCGGAACTCCTGCTCGTCCGCCGGCGAGGAGAGGGGCTGTGGGAGGCGATGCCGCGGATGTCGGGGCGCCTGCGGCCGGGCCAGGAGATCGATCTCGGCGAGGGGGCTCGGGCCCGGCTGGTGCGCCAGCTGGAGGGGAGTTCCTGGGAGATCGCCTTTCAGGGACCGGGAGACGTTGATGATCTGCTCGAGCGCGCCGGCCACATGCCGCTGCCGCCCTACATTCGGCGAGACGATACGCCCGAGGATCGCTCCTGGTATCAGACGGTCTATGCCGAGGAGCCGGGTGCGGTGGCGGCCCCGACCGCCGGCCTCCACTTCACTCCCGGTCTCTTGCGGGAACTCACCGCGGCCGGCATCGGCATCACGCAGGTGACCCTGCATATCGGACCGGGCACGTTCCGCCCGCTGGGACGCGCCGAACTCGCGGGTGGCGAGCTGCATGGCGAGTTCTACCGCCTGTCCTCCGTTGCGGCCGAGACGATTGCCGGTACGCGGGCCGCCGGCGGGCGCGTGGTCGCGGTCGGCACCACATCGGTGCGCTTGCTAGAGAGCTGCGCGAGCGCTGCCGGGGAACTCATCCCGGGTGAAGGGGAGACGCGCCTCTTTATCCGTCCACCCTACGTCTTCCGGATCGCCGATGCGCTGATCACCAACTTCCACCTGCCGCGCACCAGCCTGCTGATGTTGGTGGCGGCCTTCGTCGAGCGGGAGCGCGTATTGGCGGCGTATCGGGAGGCGTTGGCGGAGGGCTACCGCTTCTACAGTTACGGCGACGCGATGTTGATTCTGTGAGCTCGCTGCATGGAGGTCGGGCGAACGCCGCCAGCCTCTCCGCGCCATGCCCCGTCCTCTGCAGGCTCGGTTCGCCGTCCCCAGACGCGCGCGGGGCGCCGGGGGGGGGCGCGATTCCTTGGGGAGTGGTAGCGCTAGCCCTTGGGGCTCGTGATTCGGTAGGATCGCCCGCACGATGTCTGGGAACCACGCTGTCCAATTCGAGCTGATCACCGGTCCGGGAGATGGCCCGCGGATGGGGCGCCTGATGATCGGGGATCTCGAGGTCCGGACCCCGGCCTTCATGCCGGTCGGTACGCGGGCCTCGGTCAAGACCCTGGGGTCGGAAGATCTCGAGGCGCTCGGAAGCCGCCTGATTCTCGCCAACACGTATCACCTCCACTTGCGCCCCGGGGCGGAGCGCATCGCCCGCCTCGGCGGGCTGCATCGCTTCATGGGCTGGCGCGGGGGGATCCTGACCGACAGCGGCGGTTTCCAGGTCTACAGCCTCGCCAATCTGCGGCGCATCCATCCCGACGGCATCGAATTCCGCTCCCACCTCGATGGCTCGCCCCACTTCCTGACGCCCGAGGGAGTGCTCGACATCCAGGGACAGCTCGGCAGCGACATCCGCATGGTGCTCGATGTCTGCACGCCGCAGCCGGCCGGGCGCGAACAGACCGAGCGGGAGATGGCCCTCACACTGAGTTGGGCGGAACGGTCGCGGCGCTACTGGGCGCAGGCTGCAGAGCAGGCGATCCGGCCCGGAGCGCTCTTCGGCATCGTCCAGGGGGGGACCTTCCCCGACTTGCGCCGGACCTGCGCCGAGCGCCTTGTCGATCTTGAGTTCGACGGCTATGCTCTCGGCGGCTTCGCGGTCGGGGAGCCACCCGAACAGCGCTGGCCGGCACTCGAGGCAGGGGTGACCGTGTTGCCGGAGGAGCGGCCTCGCTACATGATGGGTGTCGGCACGCCCGCAGACATCCTGGCCGCGGTCGCCCGCGGCATCGATCTATTCGATTGCGTCCTCCCGACCCGCAACGCGCGCAAGGGGACGCTCTTCACCTGGGCGGGGAAGATGATTGTCAAGAATGCCATCTTCGCCGAGGATCAGCGTCCGGTCGACCCGGAGTGCGGATGTCCAACCTGCCGGCGGTACACACGCGCCTACTTGCGACATCTCTTCCAGGTCGGCGAGTATCTGGCGGGACGGTTGGCGACGCTGCACAGCGTCGCCTTCTACCAGCAGTTGATGGAGCGGATCCGGGAGGCGATCGTCGCCGGCCGCTTTGCAGAGTTTGCGGATGAGCTGCGGGCACGCTGGGCGCAGAGGCCGCCTGGGGAGAGCGCCCGGCACGGGAAGGAGGATCCATGCCAGTCTTGTTGACCTGGATGACCGGTGGGGGGGGGAGCGGTGGTGAGGGGGGCAATCCCCTGATGATGTTGCTGCCCTTCGTCCTGATCTTTCTCATCTTCTACATGCTGATCCTGCGTCCGCAGCAGAAACAGCAGCGCAAGCACCAGGAGATGCTCGGGAACGTCCAGACCGGCGATCGTGTGCTCACCTCGGGCGGACTGATCGGCAATGTTGTCGGGACGAAGGAGCTCGATGGAGTGCCGATCCTGGTCCTGAAAATCGCCGAGAACACCAAGGTCGAAGTCTCGCGCAGCCACGTGCAACAGGTTCTGCAGAAGCAGCGCTAGACGACTAGGCGCGCGCATATCGAGAAACGACGTGCTGTAGCCCGGTCGGAGGGATAGCGAATTGCGGATCGTCTTCATGGGAACGCCGCGCTTCGCGGTCCCGACGCTGACCCGGCTCTGCGATACGGGCCTGGTTCCAGTGGCGGTCTACACGCAGCCCCCGCGACCCGTCGGCCGCGGCCTGCGCGTGGTCCCTCCCCCGGTTGCAGGGGAAGCCCGACTCCGCGGCCTTCCCCTGCGCCAGCCCGAGGTGCTTCAGCGGCGGGCGGAACTCGAGCACCTTGCAGATCTGCGACCCGATCTGATCCTGACGGTTGCCTATGGCAAGATCTTCCGGCGGCGCCTACTTGAGATGCCCCGCTACGGTTGTCTCAATCTGCATCCCTCGCTTCTGCCGCAGTATCGAGGCCTCTCGCCGGTCCAGCGCGCGATCCTGCGGGGCGATCCGGAGACCGGCGTGACCCTCTACCGGATGGTCGCCGCCGTCGATGCGGGCCCGATCCTTGCCCAGCGAGTCACCGCGATCGAGCCGGGGGAGACGGCGGGGGTCCTGGCGGCCCGCCTCGCGCAACTGGGCGCCGCGCTCGTCGTCGCGACCCTGCCCGAGCTAGTCAAGGGGCGGCTCAAGCCTCGCGACCAAGATCCCGAGCGGGCGAGTTTTGCGCCCCGTCTCTGCCGAACCGACGGGCTGCTCGACTGGCGCCTGCCGGCTCGGCAGGTGGCCCGCGTCGTGCGGGCTTTCGACCCCTGGCCGGGGACCTATACCTTCTGCAAGAACGTGCGGGTCAAGGTGCTCGCGGTCGAGGTGGTCGATGAGACCCCGCGGGACGTTGCTCCGGGAACCCTGTTGGAGATCGGAAAGGGGCGTCCTCCGCTGGTTGCCACACAGCCCGGCGCGGTGGCGCTGCTGCGCGTGCAACCGGCCAGCTGCCAGGCGCAGGAAGGCTATGCGTTTTGCTGCGGCCGCCGTCTGAGCGCTGGGGATCGTCTCACTGCGCACCCCACGGCCCCCGGGACGGCGAGCCGTGGCTGATCCTCGTTCGCTGGCGTTGCGCATTCTTGCCGAAGCGGACGAGCAGCATCGCCCCAGCGATCCCTTGCGCCGGCAGCTGCTGGCCCGCAGCGGCCTCGATGCCCGCTCCCGGCGGCTGGTGACGATTCTGGTTCAGACGACGTTGCGTTGGCGGGGACGGGCCGATCGCGTGCTCGACGGGCGGCTCAGCCGCGGACTCGACTCGCTCGATCCCGCCATGCGCAGTCTCTTGCGCATGGCCTATACACAGCTCTTCCACCTGACCCGGATTCCCGACTATGCCGTCGTGGCGACCGCGGTCACCCTGGCGCGCACCTGGCGTGGCGAGGGCAAGGCGCGGATGGTCAATGGCGTGTTGCGCGGCTTGCTCGCCAAGCCACCCCGCGCGACCGACTGGGCGCGCGGCGAGGGGGTTGCGGGGCTGGTGGGAGAACTCTCGCACCCGGCCTGGCTGCTCGAGCGATGGGTTGCCCGCTGGGGTCTCGAGCGGACCCGGGAGATCTGCGCGTGGAACAACGCCACCCCCGAGCTGCATCTGCGCGCGCGGGGCGGAGCCGCGGGGGCTGCGCGGGTCGCCGAGCAATTGCGTGCGCGGAGTATCGCAGTCGAATCGGGCCGTCTGCTGGAGGAGGCGTTGCGGCTGGGCGGGGCCTTCGATGCGGGTATCGATGCCTACATCTCCCAGGGTGAGGTGACGGTCCAGGATGAAAGCCAGATGCTCGTCGCTCATCTCTGGCCCGATCCGGCGGCGGGCCCGGTTTTCGATCTCTGTGCGGCGCCCGGCACCAAGACCACGCACATCGCCGAGCGCGGGCCGAGCGTGCGCGTCTTCGGCGCCGATCTCGCGGCACCGCGGGCCCGCGAGATCGTGGCCAGCGCGCGCCGTCTCTCCCTCGATCACCTGCACGTGATCGTCGCCGACGGCCGGTGTTCCCCATTGCGGCCCATCGCCCGGCGGGTGCTCCTGGATGCGCCCTGTTCATCGCTCGGCGTGCTGCGCCGGCGCCCCGATGCGCGCTGGCTGCGTTCGCCGGAGGCGATCCGGCGAGCCGCGGCGCTGCAGGAGGAACTGCTGGATGCGGCCGCCGGGCTGGTCGCCCCGGGCGGGTGGTTGGTCTACAGTGTCTGCACACTCGAGCCCGAGGAGACCGACGATCGGCGGGCGGCGTTTCTCGCCGGCCACCGCGACTTCCGCGCCGCGCCGCCGCCCGCAGGGCTGCCGGCCGAGTTACAGGCGGGCGAGGGGATCCTGCAGATTCTGCCCGGGGTTCTGGGAATGGAAGGGCTTTACGCCACGCTGCTGCGGAGAGATCCTGCATAGGTGTTGTGGGCGCGAGGTGCGCCGTCCGCGCCGCTGAGTCGAGATGAGCACAGGGTGGCGCTGAGTCGAGATGAGCACAGGGCGGCGCGGCGTCGAGGAGAGCAATGAGCGCGTCACCGACGGGAAAAGCGGCGGGCTGGGCTCGCGGGCAGCGCTGGGCCGGCCGCCTTGCACGTCTGCCGGCCCGAATCGCCCGCAGCCGCTGGCTGCACCGTGCCCTGCTTGCCGTCCTGGGTGCGATGTGCGGCGTGCTCTTCTTCCAGCTCATCGTCATGCCGAGAATCGTGCGGCATGACCAGGAAGCCATCGTCCCCGATCTCCGTGGACTTCCCGCGGCCGAGGTCGAGCCGCTCCTGGAAGCCCAGCAGCTGCGGTTGGGGTTGCGGACGGAGGCCTACAACGATCACATTCCCATCGGCCACATCCTCCGTCATGCCCCGACCCCTGGATTCCGAGTCAAGTGCGGCCGTGCAGTCGATCTTGTAGTCAGTCTGGGGCCCGAGGCGTTGCGAGTTCCCGCGCTTGAGGGGGAGAGCCTGGTGCATGCGCGCTTTCTCCTGCTGCGGGCGGGCCTGCAGCAGGGGCGTCTGAGCCACGTCTACAGCGCCGACGTGGCGTCGAACCACATCGTGGCCGCCAGTCCGCGCCCGGGCACGCCCTTGCGGGGACGCGGCTCGGTCGATCTGCTCGTCAGCCGCGGGGCCTCCCGGCGGCTGATCCTGATGCCCGATGTGCGGGGTGCCGACGTCCGGCGCGCGGAGGCGTTCCTGAGCGCCGCGGGGTTCGAGGTCGGCCGGCGCAGGTGGCCCGGGGGGCAGGCGCAGGCGCCAGCCGTGGTCGACCAGACCCCCCCGCCCGGCTACCCGATCGAGTCGGGAGGCACCGTGGAGCTGCTCGCCGGGCGCTGAGGGTCGCGGCGGGCCATGCCAGGATCGAGGGTGGGATGCCGCAGCCAAGAGCGATACCCGCTGGGGTGCAGGTAGCGCCATCTCTGCTGGCGGCCGATTTCGGCCACCTGGCGGAGGAGATCCGCTCGATCAAGGAGGGGGGGGCGGCCATCCTGCATCTCGATGTGATGGATGGACATTTCGTGCCCAATATCACCTTCGGCGCTCCCCTGGTCCGCTCGATCCGGCAAGCTACTCAGCTGTTCCTCGATACCCACCTGATGATTGCCGATCCGCTCGCCTACCTCGAGCCCTTTGCCCGGGCGGGCGCCGACCTACTGACTCTGCACGCCGAGGCGCTGGCCGGGTGCCCCGCGCCCACCGCGGCCGGGCTGGCCCGCCTGCGGGAGGCGGGAGGCCGGCTCGGGGTGCTCGGGTGCCGCCTGGGGCTCTCTTTCCGGCCGGCGACCGATCCGCTTCCCTGGCTCGAGGCGGCCGGGGATGTGCTCGATCTGGTCCTGATCATGACGGTCGAGCCCGGTTTCGGCGGACAGGCGTTCCGCGATGGTCAGATCGGTCGGCTCGAGGCGGCCGCCCGCCTGCGCGAGGCCCGTGCCTGGCGCTACCGCCTGGAGGTCGATGGGGGCATCGATGCCCGCACCGCGGGGCACTGCGCAGCGGCGGGGGCCGAGCTCTTCGTCGCCGGCACGGCGGTCTTTGGGCGCGCCGACCGGGCGGCGGCGATGCGCGAGATCCTGCGGGCGGCCGAGGCGGCAGTGGGGCCTGCCGCCGGCTGAGCGATGCCCCGAGCGTGTGATCTCGGTCGGGTCGGGGGCGGGTGAGGTATGCTTTCGTCCTTGATGCCCCGGCGCCGACGGTGCTAGACTCCTTGCTTCGTGACGATTGGCAAGAAACGCTTCGATCGGGCTAATTCCGATGTTTGAGGCGCTGGCGGGTCGGCTGGAAGAGACTTTCTCACGCCTGCGGGGGCGGGGGAAACTGAGCCCGGAGAACATCCGCGAGACACTGCGCGAGGTTCGCCGGGCCCTGCTCGAGGCCGACGTCAATTACAAGGTTGCCCGCGACTTCATCCGTCAGGTCGAGGGGCGGGCCCTCGGCGTCACGGTGCTGCGCAGCCTTTCGCCGGGCCAGCAGCTCGTCAAGGTCGTCCATGAAGCCTTGGTCGAGCTCCTGGGCGGCGAGACGGCGCAACTCGCCGAGAGCGCCGAGATCCCGACGCGGATCCTCTTCGTGGGTTTGCAGGGATCGGGCAAGACGACCACGGTGGCCAAGGTCGCCGCGCGGCTGAAGAAGCAGGGCAAGGTTGTGTTGCTCGGCGCCGTGGACGTCCACCGGCCGGCAGCGGTCGATCAGTTGCAGACCCTGGGGTCCGGGATCGGCGCTCAGGTCTATGCCGAGCCGGGTGAGCGGGACGCGGCGGGCGTCGCCCGCCGGGGGTGGGAACAAGCGCGCAAGCTTGGGGCCGACTACTACCTTGTCGATACGGCCGGGCGGTTGCAGATCGACGAGGCGATGATGGCCGAACTCGCGCAGGTTCGCGCGGCCGTCGACCCCCACCAGATCCTGCTGGTCGTCGATGGGCTGACCGGCCAGGAGGCGGTGGCGGTCAGTGAGGCCTTCCACGAGCGGCTGACGCTCGCGGGGGTCGTGCTCACGAAGATGGAGGGGGATGGCCGCGGGGGCGCCGCGCTGAGCACACGGGCGGCGACCGGCGTACCGATTCTCTTTGTCGGCACCGGGGAGGGTATCGAAGCGCTCGAGCCCTTCCATCCAGCCGGGATGGCCTCGCGCATCCTGGGCATGGGTGATGTGCTCGCGCTCGTCGAGCGCGCACAGGAGACGGTCGATCTCGAAGAGGCGGCCCAGCTCCAGACGCGTCTGGCCAAGGAGGAGTTCACGCTCGAACACTTCCTGCGCCAGATGCGGGAAGTGCGCAAGATGGGGCCGTTGGAGGATCTGATCAAGCTGATCCCCGGCCTCGGCGGCAAGGCGCTGAAGAACGTCGCCGTCGGAGAGAAGGACATCGGCCGGGTCGAGGCGATCGTCCTCTCGATGACGCTGCATGAGCGGCGGCGGCCGGAGATCCTCAATGGATCCCGGCGCAAGCGGATCGCCCGCGGCAGCGGCACGAGTGTTCAGGAGGTCAACCGCCTCCTGCGGGATTTCGATCAGATGCGCCGCATGTTTGGGCGGCTGCGCAAGGGAGGCAAGCTCCCGAACGCGTTCCAGGGACTGTCGTAGGGAGAGCAGGGGAGGACACACAGTGGCGGTTGTGATTCGGCTGCAACGGGCCGGGGCCCGCAATCGACCCTTCTACCGGGTGGTGGTTGCTGACTCCCGCCGGGCCCGGGATGGGGCATTCATCGAAAAGGTGGGCTACTATGATCCCATTCCCGATCCAGACGTGATCTCGCTCGATCATGCGCGCGTCAGCGGGTGGATCGGCAAGGGCGCCCAGCCTTCCGAGGCGGTGCGCCATTTGATCCGGCGCAGCGCGAAGCGCATGGCGGCGGGCGCGCCGCTGGCGGCGCCGGCAGGGGCAGCCGCGGTGCCCAAGCCGGTGGAAGCTCCACCGGAGGCCGCCGGGCCGGAACCGGCGGCGAGTGCCGGGGTGGAGGCTGGCACGGGTGATGCGCCGGGAGAGGAGACCTCTCCCGAGGTCTAGGAGAGCACCCTGGTGCAGCCGGGGGGAGGGCCGCCACCGGCCCGACAGCTGCTTCAAGGGAACGATGGAGTCGTCGGCCACGGGGACCGGCGCATGCGGATAGAGCAAGCGACATCGGGGCTGAACACGAGCGCCCTCGGAGAATGCGAGCGAGGGGCTGGGGCGCCCGAGACGAGAGGAGAGCCATGAAAGCACTTATCGAGTATTTGACCCAAGCATTGGTGGACCGACCGGACGAAGTCGTGATTCGCGAGGTGGTCGGCGAGAAGACGACCGTCTACGAGCTGCGCGTCGGCGAGGGTGACCTCGGCAAGGTCATCGGCAAGCACGGCCGGACGATTCGTGCCATTCGTACGCTGCTTTCGGCGGCGGCGACGAAGGAGGGCAAGCGCGCCGTGCTGGAGATCTTGGAGTAGCCGCCTTGGTCTCCGCGGGACTGCGCGCGGAATCAATGCGCCCAGGGGGTCGGCACCGGGCGGGGAGCAGGAATGGATCGCCACGGTGAGGAGACTTGGGTGCCCGTTGGCCGGGTTGGCAGGCCCTTTGGACTGAAGGGCGAGGTCGTCATTCACTACACGGGAGATACCTCGGCCCGCTTCCACCCCGGGGAGAAGGTACAAGTCGTCACGCCGCACGGGCGGGTGCCGGCGACCATTGTTCGGGCGCGCGCGTTGTCGAAGAAGTTCGTGGTCGTTTTCGCCGGGCGTGAAAGCATCGAGGCGGTCAAGGAATGGGTCAATTGCCCGCTGGAGGTTCGGGCGCGCGACTTGCCTCCGTTGGAGGAGGGGCGCTACTACCACTTCCAGCTCATCGGACTGAAGGTCTATGCCGCCGACGGGCGCTTCATCGGCCTCCTGGAGGAGGTCTGGACGACCGGAGGTAATGACGTCTACTGCGTCCGCCACGATGGACGCGAGGTTCTGGTTCCGGCAATCGAGGATGCCATCGTCGGCATCGATCTGGAGCAGGGGACGATGAACCTCAAGAACCTGGAGGGGATGATCGAACCGTGAATCGGGCGGATCCCTGTGTCACGGTGACGGTTCTGACCGGTTTTCCGGCCCTCTTTGGGAGTCTCGACGCCGAAGGGATCATCAAGATCGCGATCGAGAGCGGGCTCGCCGAAGTGCGGATCGTCAACTTGCGCGATTACACCGACGACCGGCACCGCACGATCGACGACCGTCCCTACGGAGGCGGCCCGGGGATGATCCTGAAGATCGCGCCGGTTGCCCGGGCGCTCGAGGCGCTGCCTCCCGCGCGGGCGCGCCGCGAGGTGATCTTGCTGAGCCCGCAGGGCGAGCGGTTGCAGCAAGGGTTTTTCGAAGCGCGGGCCGCGGGGGCGGATCTCGTCTTGATCTGCGGCCGGTACAAGGGGGTCGACGAGCGGATTCGCACACTGGTCGACCGGGAGATCTCGCTCGGGGACTTCGTGATCTCGGGCGGGGAACTGGCCGCGATGATCCTGGTCGATGGCCTGTTGAGATTGATCCCGGGTGTTCTGGGAGATCTTGATTCCGCGCGGGGCGACAGCTTCTCGACGCGGTTGCTCGATTGCGCCTATTATACGCGGCCGGAGACATGGCGAGGATGCAAGGTCCCGGAGGTCCTGCTCTCGGGACATCATGCTGAGATCCGCCGCTGGCGCCGGCAGGATGTCCTGCGGCGCACACGCGCGCGGCGTCCTGACCTGTTGTTGAACGCCCGGCTGGAGGATGAGGACCGGCGCCACCTGGCGAGCCTCGATGAGGCGGGGTCGGAGAGTTAGCGGGATTCGGCTCCGGAGGGCGACTCTGGGCCAAGGGGATGGGAGAGAACGATGGACGTCCTGAGAAATGTCGAAGCGCCGCACCTGAAGGGGGAACTCCCCAAGTTTGGGTCCGGAGACACCGTCCGGGTTGCCGTGCGCGTCGTCGAAGGCGAAAAGGTTCGCGCGCAGCTGTTCCAGGGGGTCGTGATCGCCCGTTCAGGCTCCGGCACCCGCGAGACCTTTACCGTGCGCAAGATCAGCGACGGCGTCGCCGTGGAGCGCGTCTTTCCGGTTCACTCGCCCAATGTGACCGAGATCGAGGTCATCCGTCGCGGTCGTGTGCGGCGCGCCAAGTTGACCTATCTGCGCGGCCGCAAGGGCCGGAGCGCCCGGATCCGCGAGCGCGCCTACGATGGGCGCATCAAGCACCCGGCGCCTAAGCCGGCGGCGGTGCCCGAGGTAGCGGCCGAGGATGGCGGCGACGCTGCTGCGGCCGAGCAGTAGGCCCCGCCGGCGATGGCGACGCTCGGGCCGACGCGGCGTTTCGAAGGCCTTTGGAAACGGCGGGGATTCGCGCTTGTCGCCGGCGTCGATGAGGTCGGCCGCGGCTGCCTGGCCGGTCCCGTCGTCGCCGCCGCGGTGATCCTCGACCGGCACCCGCCCCGCGGACTGAACGACTCGAAGCTGCTCTCGCGCCGGGAACGCGAACGCCTCTTTGCCGCTCTCGAGGCTTCCGACGCCCATTGCGCCTGGGCCCTCGCCGATTGTCGCGAAATCGATGCGCTCAACATCCG
Organism: Candidatus Eiseniibacteriota bacterium; assembly: GCA_023129715.1. Classification (GTDB taxonomy): domain Bacteria; phylum Eisenbacteria; class RBG-16-71-46; order CAIMUX01; family WJJG01; genus JAGMBO01. The sequence goes on from JAGMBO010000057.1 coordinate 17,597, forward strand.
CCAGGCAAGCTTCCTCGCCATGCGCCGGGCGATCACACGGCTCTCCGTTGTTCCCGAGGCGCTCCTCGTCGACGGGTTTGCAATTCCCGACTGTGAGCTTCCGCAACGGGCCCTCGTCGGGGGGGATCGGCGGTCGCTCTCGATTGCGGCGGCGAGCATCGTCGCCAAGGTCTCCCGCGATCGTCTGATGGCCGACCTCGCGCGCGAATACCCCGCCTACGGCTTCGAGCGCCACGTCGGCTACGCCACGCGTGAACACCTCGCGGCGTTGGCCCGGTGGGGTGTGACACCCCAGCACCGCCTCACCTTTTCCCCCGTGCGGGAGGCGCTGGGCCGGTGCGGCGAGCGAGCCCCATCACAGGCCTGGTACGAGATCGGCTAGCGGACGTATCGGTCGTCCGAGGCGACAGCGCTCTCTACCCCCCTGCTCAGCCCACGGCCCGAGACCGCGCCGGATCGGAGGAACCCGTGAACAGCGATCATCGCAGCCGCCCGGGCGGGCGCAGCACGACGGCTCAGGGCCGTCTCGCCGAGGGGATTGCCGCCCTCTATCTGGAGATGCAGGGCTACCGGATCCTGGCTCGCAACCTGCGCTGCGGGCCGGGGGAAATCGACCTGGTCGTTGCTCGCAGAGGCACCGTCGCCCTGGTGGAGGTCCGGATGCGCTCCTCGCCTGAACGTGGTCGTCCTGAGGAGAGCATCGGCCGGCGCAAGCGCGCCCATCTCGCCCGGGCGGCCCGCTACCTGCCGGCTCGGCTCGGGCTGCCGCCGGAGCAGGGCGTGCGTTTCGACGCGGTGGCCGTCGAGCAACGTCCCTTTGGCTTGCTTCTGAGACACTTACAGGGCTACGCCGCCGCTCCCCCTCGTTGACAGGCCTGGGGAACGATTGCTAAGGTTCCTCTCTTGTCATGCCCAAGGCATCCTGCGGCATGCCGACGCCGGTGGGTTGTCTCGGACGGGTCGGGTCTGCCGGGCCTGGGCGCGAATCGGGCGGCGGCGGGGGCATCGTGACCGGAGTGGGGAGCAAAGGAGCCCGAGGCGGCGCTCGAGAACGGGCCGAGCATCTCGCGGATGGGTTGTTCCGTCGAGATCGGCTCGCGATCGCCCGTTCTCTCTCTCAGGTTGAGGACAGCAGCCGGGTGGGCCGCGAACTCCTCGATCTGGTCTTTCCGCGCATTGGACACGCCCGCCGCATCGGCATCACCGGCCCCCCGGGATCGGGCAAGAGCACGTTGGTCCATGCCGTTGCCATGCTCTTGCGCCGACGCGGCCAACGGGTCGCGGTGCTGGCGGTCGACCCGACCAGCCCCTTCTCAGGCGGAGCGATTCTCGGAGACCGGGTGCGAATGCCGGGGGCGGCGGGCGACGAGGGGTTCTTTGTTCGCAGCATGGCTTCCCGCGGCAGTCTCGGCGGGGTGGCGGCGACGACCCATGAGGCGAGCGAGGTTCTCGATGCGGCGGGATTCGACTGGATCCTGATCGAGACGGTCGGTGTCGGGCAATCGGAACTCGAGATCGTCGAACTCGCCGATACGGTTGTGCTCGTGCTCGTGCCCGAGTCGGGCGATGCCGTCCAGGTGATGAAGGCGGGCATCATGGAGATCGCCGATGTCTTCGTGATCAACAAGTACGACCGCGAGGGCGGCGACCGCCTGATGCGCGATATCTCGGTGACCATGCAGATCACGCAGTGGAGCCGCCCCGAGGGCTGGGTGCCGCCGATCTGTCCGACGGTGGCGACGTCCGATGAAGGCATTGAGCAGGTGCTCGCCGAGGCGGAGCGGCATCTTGCCTGGCTCCAGGAGGATCGCCCACGCCTCGAACGCTTCCGTGCCGAGAAGCTGCGGCGACGGTTGCAGATGCTGCTCAGTCGCATCCTGCTCGAGCGCGCCTGGAAGGCGGCGCAGATCGACGAGCAGCTCGATGGGGCGGTCGAGCGCATCATGGCAGGCGACCTCTCACCCTATCGCTGGGTTGCGGGGATCGAGTTGGGCTGAGCAGATCTGATCCCATCTGAGCGGATCCGAGCTGAGCGAAACGAGACGGAGGGAGCGATGGAAGAGAAGATCCGGGTCCTGGTCGCCAAACCGGGGCTCGATGGTCACGATCGCGGCGCCAAGGTTGTTGCCAGCGCGTTCCGGGATGCCGGGTTCGAGGTCATCTACACCGGGCTGCATCAGACGCCGGAGATGATCGTCGATGCCGCGATTCAGGAAGATGTCGACATTCTCTCGATCTCGGTGCTCTCCGGCGCCCACATGACGATTTTCCCGCGCGTGCTCGAGCTGCTGCGCGCACAGGGGGCGGAGGGGATTCACGTCATCGGTGGGGGGGTGATTCCGCGGGCCGATGCTCGCCGGCTGAAGGAACTCGGCGTGGGGGAGATTTTCGGGCCCGGAACGCCGACATCCGAGGGGGTCGCCTACGTCCGCAAATGGGTGGCCGCGCGACATGAGACGCAAGCCTAGGGCCGCCCGCGAGAACCGGCGGCAATACGGCGCAGGAGGAAAGGCATGGACTTCGCGTTGACCGAAGAGCAACAGATGATTCAGCAGACGGCCCGGGAGTTTGCCGAGAATGAACTGATCCCGATCGCCGAGGCTGTCGACGAGACTCGCGAACCGCCCATGGAGGCGGTCAAGAAGCTCGGCGGTCTCGGCTTTCTCGGCATGCTCGTGCCGGAGGAGTATGGGGGGGCCGGGCTGGATGATGTCAGCTACGTCCTCGCCATGGAGGAGATCGCCCGCGGCTGCGCCTCGACCTGTGTGATCATGGACGTCAACAATTCGCTCGTCTGCGAGCCGCTGCGCATGTTCGCCAACGAGGAGCAGAAGAAGAAGTACCTCGTTCCGCTGGCGCAGGGGATCAAACTGGGCGCCTACTGCCTGACCGAGGCCGACGCCGGCTCAGACGCCGGCAATGTGAAGACCCGCGCGGTGGAGGATGGCGACGACTACATCCTCAACGGAACCAAGCTCTTCGTCACCAATGGTGGGATCGCAAACGTCTTCCTCGTCTTCGCCAGCACCGACCCGGAGAAGAAGACCCGCGGGATCACCGCCTTCATCGTCGAGGAGGACTTCCCCGGATTCCGTCGGGGGACACGCGAGAAAACCCTCGGCATCCGCGGCTCGACGACCTACGAGATCATTCTCGAGGATGCGCGCGTGCCGCGGGAGAACGTTCTCGGCGAGCCGGGACGGGGCTTCAAAGTCGCCATGGAGGCGCTCGACTCGGGGCGGATCGGGATCGCTGCCCAGGCGGTCGGCATCGCCCGCGCGGCGCACGAGCGGGCGATCAACCACGCCAAGGAACGCCAGCAGTTCGGTCGTCCGATCGGTGACTTCCAGGCGATCCAGTGGATGCTGGCCGACATGGCGACCAAGATCGAGGCGGCCCACCTGCTCACGCTGCGTGCGGCGGTGCTGCGCGATACGGGGGGCGACTACGTGACCGCCTCGGCGCAGGCGAAGCTCTACGCCAGTCGGATCGCGGTCGAGGTCTGTGACGCGGCGATTCAGGTGCATGGCGGCTACGGCTACACGCAGGACTATCAGGTCGAGCGCCACTTCCGGGACGCCAAGATCACCGAGCTCTACGAGGGCACCTCGGAAATCCAGCGCCTGATCATCGCCCGTCGCCTGCTGCGCGGCTGAAGCGGAGTCGTGGGTGGGGCGGCAGGGGCCGCGCCCCGCCCGAATGCGGCGTATGACGTGCGGCCCCAAGGCGAGGACCACGAACGTGAACCTTGGGCTGTCCGACGACCAGGAGATGCTCCTTCATGGCGTGCGCGAATTCGCCCAGGGGGAGATCGCGCCGCGCGCGCGGGCCATGGATGCCGAGGCGCAGATTCCGGCCGAGATCATCGACCAGATGCGTGAACTGGGACTCTTCGGCGCCCAGGTTCCCGAGGCTTACGGAGGGCTCGGCCTCGACACGGTCACCTACGCGGCGATCATCGAGGAACTCGCGCGCGCCTGCGCGGGGATCTCGATTCTGCTCAGCGTCCACTCCTCGGTGGCCGCCCATCCCCTGATGCTTTTCGGCAATGAAGAGCAGCGCCGGCGCTTCCTGCCGCACATGGCCGCGGGCGAGATCGGTGCCTTCTGTCTCTCGGAGCCCGAGAGCGGCAGCGACGCCGCCTCCCTGAAGACCAGCGCTCGCCGCGACGGCGACGACTACGTGCTCAACGGCACGAAGGTCTTCGTCTCGGGGGGTTCGCTGGCGAGCTTCTACCTGCTGATGGCGCGCACCGACCCGCAGGCGCGGCCACTCCACCGCGGCATCAGTGCGTTTCTCGTCGAGCGCGAGACGGCCGGCCTGATTCTCGGGCGCAAGGAAGAGAAGATGGGCCTGCGGGCGTCGGATACCATGGAGATCTTCCTCGAGGATTGCCGCGTACCGGTGGCCAATCGCATCGGTGAGGAGGGGGTGGGGTTCAAGATTGCGATGAAGAGCCTCGACAGCGGCCGCATCGGCGTCGGCGCGCAGGCGGTCGGCATCGCCCAGGCGGCGCTGCAGGAGGCGCTCGCCTACGCCAAGGTGCGCCAGCAGTTCGGCCACCCCTTGGTGCATTTCCAGGCGATCCAGTCGAAGCTCGCCGAGATGAGCACGCGCCTCGAGGGGAGCCGGCTGCTCGTGCGCCATGCCGCCTGGCTCAAGGACCAGGGTCGCCCCTTCACCCGCCAGGCGGCGATGGCGAAGCTCAACGCCTCCGAGGTCGCCACCTGGGTGACCCACCAGGCGCTCCAGATCCATGGCGGCTATGGCTACATGAAGGAGTATGCCGTCGAGCGCTACTACCGGGATGCGCGCGTGACCGAGATCTACGAGGGCACGAGCGAGATGCAGCGCCTGGTGATCGCGCGCTGCCTGCTGCGCGGGGAGTAGCGGCTGGCCCGGTCCGGGTCTGCCCAGGCGCCCGCGCGGAATTCGGCCCCACGGGCTGCCCAGGCACCCGCGTGGAGTCAGGCGCGAGGTGCTCAGCCCAGGTTCGGGCCTGCCCCGATCCCTCAGTGATCCCCGCCTTCGCAGAGCTCGATCAGGATCCCGCCGGTCGTCTTCGGGTGGAAGAACATGATCTGCTTGCCTCCCGCGCCGCGACTCGGCTTCTCCGCCAAGGGTTGGAGCCCCCGCGCCTTGAGCCGCTCGATCTCGCCGGGGAGATCGTCCACCGCCAGTGCGATGTGGTGGATTCCGGGACCCTTGCGCGCGAGGAACTTGGCGATCACGCTCTCGGGATCACTGGGCACGAGGAGCTCGAAGTTCGATTCCCCAACCTTGAGGTGGTAGCAAACGATCTTCTGGCTGCTCACTGTCTCGGTCGCCACCAGCTCGAGCCCCAGCGCATCCCGGTAGATGGCCAGCGCTTCCTCGGCACGGGCGACCGCGATGCCGATGTGGTCGATCTTGCGGATCATCTGATTGCCTCCCTACAGGAATCCCGGGTCGCGGTAGGCGCCATAAATCTCGCGCAGCCGCCCGCAGATCTCCCCGACGCTGACATAGCGGGTTACGCAGGCGTGGAGCGGCTCCATCAGATTCTCTCCCGCGCGCGCCGCCTGCATTAGCCGGTCGAGTGCCGCGGCGGCCGCGGCGCCGTCGCGTTCATTGCGCACCGCCGCCAGGCGGGCGGCTTGGCGGCGTTCGAGCTCGGGATCGAGCCGGAACTCCGGTTCGGGAACCTCCTCGTCGAGCACGTTGCGGTTGACGCCCACGACGATCGTTTCCTGCTCGTCGACCGCGCGTTGATAACGGTAGGCGCTCCTGTGGATCTCGTGCTGGATGAAGCCGGTCTCGATCGCCTTGAGCACCCCGCCGAGCGACTCGATGCGTTCGATCAACTCGCGCGCCCGCGCGGCAAGCTCGGCGGTCAGCGACTCGATGGCATACGAACCGCCCAGCGGATCGATCGTGTCGGTGATCCCGGTTTCCTCCGCCAGGATCTGCTGCGTGCGCAAGGCGAGCAGCACCGAGCTCTCCGAGGGCAGGCAGATCGCCTCGTCGCGGCTGTTGGTGTGCAGCGATTGCGTGCCTCCCAGCACGGCGGCGAGCGCCTGGTAGGCGACGCGCACGGCGTTGTTCTCCGGCTGTTGCGCGGTCAAGGTGCAGCCGGCCGTCTGCGTGTGGAAGCGCAGCAGCCAGCTCTTCGGACTGCGCGCGCGGAAACGCTCACGCATGATCTCGGCCCACAGGCGCCGCGCGGCGCGGAACTTGGCAACCTCTTCGAGCAGGTGATTGTGGGCGTTGAAGAAGAAGGAGAGGCGCGGCGCGAATTCATCGACGCCCAAGCCGCGATCGATGGCTGCCTGGACATAGGTCATTCCGTTGGCGAGGGTGAAGGCGACTTCCTGGACGGCCGTCGATCCCGCCTCGCGGATGTGATAGCCGCTGATCGAGATCGTGTTCCAGCGCGGCAGGTGAGCCTTACAGTACTCGAAGATGTCGGTCGTCAGGCGCAGGCTTGGTTCGGGAGGGAAGATGAAGGTGCCGCGCGCCTCGTATTCCTTCAGCACGTCGTTCTGGATCGTGCCCTTCAGATCGGCCGGTGCGACGCCCTGCTGCTCGGCGAGGGCCTGGTACATCAACAGCAGCACGGCCGCCGGTGAGTTGATCGTCATCGACGTGGAGACCTGATCGAGAGGGATCTCGCGGAAGAGGCTCTCCATGTCGGCCAGCGTATCGATTGCCACTCCCACCTTGCCGACCTCGCCCGCCGCCTCGGGGGCATCGGAGTCGTAGCCCATTTGGGTCGGCAGGTCGAAGGCGACCGAGAGGCCGGTCTGCCCCTGGCCGAGCAGGTAGCGGAAGCGGCGGTTGGTCTGCTCGGCGGTGCCGAATCCGGCGTACTGGCGCATCGTCCACAGCCGGCCGCGGTACATCGTGGCCTGTATGCCGCGGGTGAAGGGATAGCAGGCGGGGTAGCCGACCGAATTCGCCGTGTCGAGATCGCGCAGATCGTCGGCGTCATAGAGCGGGGCGACTTCGACCGAGGAAGCCTGGAAGCGCTCCTTGCGCTGCTTCTGCTTGCGTGCGGCGGCTTTCCATTCGGCGCGCGCGTCGCCGGGGGAGTGATGCTCTGCACTCATCGTCGCTTGCCTCGCTGTGCGTGCTCTCCCGCCGCCGGATCGCCGACGGCGCTGCGGCGCACGGGGCGTCCGGGCGGTCTCCGCCGGGACAACGGCGGGCGGGTCGGATCAGAGCGGTATGTTGCCATGCTTCTTGGGTGGGTTCTGGAGACGCTTGTTCGCCAGAGCCGCCAGTGCCTTGATCAAGTAGGGCCGCGTGGCGCGGGGTTCGATGACATCGTCCAGGTAGCCGTGGCTTGCGGCGACGTAGGGATTCGCAAAGGAATCGCGGAACTCCCGGACGATCCGCTGCTGCTCGGCCTGCGGATCCTGGGCCTCCTTGAGGTGCTTGCGATAGATGATCTTGACCGCGCCCTCGGCGCCCATCACCGCGATCTCCGCGCTCGGCCAGGCGATGTTGACGTCGCCGCGGATGTGTTTCGAATTCATCACGCAGTAGGCGCCCCCGTAGGCCTTGCGCGTAATCACCGTCAGCTTCGGCACCGTTGCCTCGCAGTAGGCGTAGAGCAGCTTGGCGCCGTTGGTGATGATTCCACCCCACTCCTGGGCCGTGCCGGGCATGAAACCGGGGACGTCTTCGAAGGTGATGATTGGGATGTTGAACGCATCGCAGAAACGCACGAAGCGCCCCCCCTTGCGCGAGCACTCGATGTCGAGCACGCCGGCGAGGAAGCGGGGCTGGTTGGCAACGATGCCGATGCTGCGGCCGCCCAGGCGGGCGAAGCCGACGATGATGTTGGCCGCGTAGTGCTCATGGACCTCGAGAAACGAGTCCTGGTCCATCACGCGCCGGATCACCTCGTGCATGTCGTAGGGCTTGTCGGGTTCGGGCGGAACCAGCGTGTCGAGGGCGGGATCCTCCCGGTCGGGATCGTCGGCCGGTTCCTCGTAGGGCGGGTCGCTCATGTTGTTCTGCGGGAGATAGGAGAGCAGGCGCTTGATCAGGTCGAGCGCATGGCGGTCGTCGCGGGCGGCGAAATGGGCGACTCCGCTCTTCGTGCTGTGGGCGCTGGCGCCGCCGAGCTCTTCGAAGCTGACGTCTTCCTGGGTCACCGCCTTGACGACATCGGGGCCGGTGACGAACATGTGGCTCGTTCCCTGGACCATGATGATGAAGTCGGTCAGCGCCGGCGAATAGACCGCGCCGCCCGCGGCCGGCCCCATCACCGCGGAGAGCTGCGGAATGACGCCCGAGGCGAGCGTGTTGCGCAGGAAGATGTCGGCGTAGCCGCCGAGGCTGGTCACGCCTTCCTGAATGCGCGCCCCGCCCGAGTCGTTGAGTCCGATCAGCGGGCAGCCGTTCTTCAAGGCATGCTCCATGACCGTGCAGATCTTGCGCGCGTTTGATTCCGAGAGCGTCCCCCCGAGAACGGTGAAGTCTTGTGCGTAGGCGTAGACCTGGCGGCCGGTGATCCGGCCGGAGCCGGAGACGACGCCATCGCCGGGAAACTTGCGCTCCTGCATCCGGAAATCGGTGCAGCGGTGGGTGACGAAGGTCCCCATCTCCTGGAAGCTACCCGGGTCGAGGAGATGCTCGATGCGCTCGCGGGCGGTCAGACGCCCCTCCGCATGGCGCCGCTCGATCCGTTCCGGCCCCCCTGCGGCAGAGACCGCGTCGCGGCGGCGGTGAAGGTCGGCAATCCGGGGTTCCTCGCTCATCGGCTCTCCTCCTCGATCGGACCGGTGCCTGACCGGTCTGCTCCTCGACGCCGGCGCCCTATCCGGGGCCGGTCCTGTTTCTTCGGTTGCATGGAAGGGGGATCATAGGCAATCGACCCGCAGATGGTCAATTGTGCGCGATCGCTGTTGGTGCCGCTGCTGCTGCTGCTTCTGCTGCCGCTGCCGCTGGGGCCCGGCGCCCAGCCCCGGCGCCGCGCCGAGGATTGACATTGCGGGAGGCTGCGCCTAGGCTGCCAAAGTTTGCGTTGGGCTGCGTTTGCGTCGCTGCTGGGCACTTCCGCGCGGGTGGCGTGTGCCGGTCGAGGCACCGCGCCGCGGGAGGCCCGGGATCGGGCGGAGCGCACCGGCAGAGAAGGAGTGATTGGGTATGGGTGGCAAGTACTTGCTCTGCGAGACAAGGGACGCGGTTGCGCGGGTGACGATCAACCGCCCCGAGAAACTGAACGCGATCAATCGGGAGGTGTTCTTCGAGCTGCGCGATTCCTTCGCCGCCATCGAGGCGGACGATGCCGTCCGGGCGGCGATTCTGACCGGCAGCGGCGAGAAGGCCTTCGCCGCCGGGGCCGATATCGCCGAATTGGCGCGGCTCAGCCCGACCGAGGCGCGTGAACTCTCCGCTCTCGGCCAGTCGGTGATGGAAGGCATCGCGCGGCTGCGCAAGCCGGTGATCGCCGCGGTCAACGGCTATGCCCTGGGGGGCGGGCTCGAGCTGGCGCTCTGTTGTCACTTCCGCATCGCCAGCCGCAACGCCCGGCTCGGACTGCCCGAGGTGACTCTGGGCCTGATCCCCGGCTATGCCGGCACGCAACGCCTACCACGCCTGGTGGGCAGGGGGCGCGCCATGGAGATGGTGCTCACCGGCGCGGCCCTGCGCGCTGAGGAGGCGCTGCAGGCGGGGCTCGTCAACCGGGTGGTCGAGCTCGAGGAATTGATTCCGACGTGCGAGGGTATCGCCGGGACGATCGCCTCGCGCGGCCCCGTTGCGGTGGGCTTCGCGATCGATGCGATCAACCGGGGCCTCGACGGCACCCTCGAAGAGGGGTCTTGGCTGGAGCAGGCGCTTTTCGGGCTTCTCTGGACCACGGAGGACATGCGCGAGGGGTGCGCGGCGTTTCTCGAGAAGCGCGCGGCGCGATTCAAGGGCCGCTAGCCGCCCGTTCTTGGCTTTTCCGTGCCATCTCCGCCCGGCACGCGGGGGGGGGGCGGCTGGACAGCCTCTCGCGGCCGAGCCTATAATCCCTCCGGGCATGGGGTCTTGCACGATTCGTGAGCCCGGCGGCGCCTCCGGCAGGCGGCGATGGCGGAGCGAGAGTGGCGGAACTGGTAGACGCGCTGGATTTAGGATCCAGTGATGGAGACATCATGGGGGTTCGAGTCCCCCCTCTCGCAAGCTCAGCCCGCGGGCCGCGGGCAGGCGAGGGGCGCCACCGAGGGGAGGTTGCGGATTGAAGGTCGAAGTGCGGGAACCGGGGCCGTTGCGCAAGGAACTCGAGATCCAGCTGGATGTCGAAGAGGTCAATGCGTTCATCGATGAGCTGATCGGCGCGTTCCGCCGTCGGCACGCCTTCCCGGGATTCCGTCCCGGGAAGGTGCCCGACCAGGTCGTGCGCGTCCGGTTCCACGAGGAGATCGAGCGGGCCCTGCTGACCGAGCTGGTTCCCCGCTCGATCGATCGCGCCCTGGGGGAACAGGGCGTGCATCCCGCCGCCCCCGGCGACCTCTCGGCGATCCGTTACCAGGCGGGCGAACCGCTGAGCTTCACAGTGGCCTTCTCGGTCTGGCCGGAGGTCGAGTTGGTTCCCTACGAGGGCATGGAGGTCGAACAACGCACCGAGGAGGTGACGCCCGAGGAGATCGAGGCCTTTCTCGGTCAGATCCGGGAGCGGGCCGCCGAGGCGGTTCCGGTTGAGCGCCCGGCGCAGGTGGGGGATCTGCTCTCGGCGGAACTCGACTCGATCGATGCGCAGGGCCAACGATTGAAGGGGACCCGGCGCGAGAAGGTCACCCTCGAGGTCGGCGCCCCGACGCTGTTGCCCGAGTTCCGCGAGGCGGCCGACGGGATCCGCCCCTCCGAGGCGCGGGAGCTATCGGTCACCTATCCAAAGGACTACGGCGAGGAGAGCCTGCGGGGGGCGACCCGTCGCTATCGTCTCCGAGCGGTGCAGATTCAAGAGAAGAAGCTGCCCCCGCTCGACGATTCATTGGCTCAGAGGTTGGATGCCAATCTCGACCTCGAGGGGCTGCGGGCGCGGGTGCGTCTGCGTCTCGAGAGCGAGAAGCGCTTCGCCGCCCGGGAACGGCTGGAAGAGGAGATCGTCGAGCGGCTGATTGCAGCCAATGCTTTCGATCTGCCTGCGGCGGCGATCGATGGAGCGGTCGAGCGACTGCTCAAGCAGCTCGCGGAGCAGAACTCCGAGCTCGACCGGGAGGCCGCGGCCAAGGCCTACCGGCCGCGCGTGGAGCGGATCCAGCGCCGGGACTTCCTGCTCTCCAAGGTGGCGGAGCGGGAAGGGGTGCGGGTTACTGAGGCGGAGGTCGAGGGGGAGGTCGCGAGGCGGGCGCGTGAGGAGCGGCGTTCGGTTGAGGAGGTGCGCAAGGACCTTGGCGATCTCGACCGTTTCCGGCAGTTCCTCTTCGAGCGCAAGGTTTTCGACGCCCTCGTGGGCAAGGTCAAGGTACGGGAGGTGCGCACGGCGCCTACCCCGCCGGAGGCGCCGGTGACGGTCGCGCCCGCGGGGGAGGAGGAGACGCCGCCCCCCGCGGAGAAGCCATAGTAGGAGGATGCAGGGATGCAGCAGGACCACGCGCGCCAGGCAGTGGGGCTGGTCAGCCTCGGAGGATGGAGCCCAACCAGTGTTGCCGGTCTCGGGGAGTCGGCCGGCCGCCGGGGTGGGGGGGGGCGCGCACCCGCGCTCGGCGCCTGGACCCCGGGGACCTTCGCGCCGCAGGGCGCCCGCGAGCAGGAGGAGCTGCTCTCGTTGGTGCCGATCGTCGTCGAGCAGTCGACGCGGGGCGAGCGAGCCTACGATATCTTCTCCCGCCTGCTGCGCGACCGGATCATCTTCGTCGGGACGGTGATCGATGACATCACCGCCAATGTGGTCATCGCTCAGCTGCTCTTCCTCGAAGCCGAGGATCCCGACCGCGACGTGCATCTCTACATCCACTCGCCCGGTGGCGTCGTCTCGGCGGGATTGGCGATCTACGATACGATGCAGTTCATCAAGCCCGATGTCGCCACGATTTGCATGGGCCAGGCGGCCAGCATGGGTGCCTTGCTGCTCGCCGCCGGCGCCGAGGGCAAGCGCAGCGCCCTGCCGCACTCGCGGATCATGATCCACCAGCCGATGGGCGGCAGCCGGGGGCAGGCGAGCGACATGGAGATTTATACCCGGGAGATCCTGACGCTGCGCGAGAAGATCAACGAGATCCTGGCGCACCACACCAAGCAGGATCTCGAGCGCATCAGCAAGGATACCGACCGCAATTGCTTCATGTCGGCCGAGGAGGCGCAGAAGTACGGGCTGGTCGACGAGGTGATTGTCAAGAAGAAGTAAGCCCGGCCGATGCTTGGAGTAGTCGTGGTGATGGCAGCCCCCCGGCGCGGCAGCGCGGGGCGGTCGAGGAGAGCCCATGAAGAAGCGTTCGGGGACGCCGCAGCCGATCCGCTGCTCCTTTTGCGGGCGCGGCCAGGAAGATGTCGCCCGCCTCATCTCGGGACCGGGTGTCTACATCTGCAGCGAGTGCGTCCGGCTGTGCAACGAGATCCTTGAAGGGGAAGTTACCCCGGCGGTCCCGACCGCCAAGGAAGATCTACCGAAGCCGAACGAGGTCGTCGGAATGCTCGATGAGTATGTCGTCGGGCAGGATCGTGCCAAGCGCGTGCTCGCCGTTTCCGTGTATAACCACTACAAGCGCATCACCAGTTCCCAGACGGGCGGCGATGTCGAGTTGGAGAAGGGCAACGTCCTGTTGATCGGCCCTTCCGGCTCGGGCAAGACGCTGCTGGCCCGGACGCTCTCGCGTTTTCTGCGGGTGCCCTTCGCCATCGCCGATGCCACCACACTGACCGAGGCCGGCTACGTTGGTGAAGATGTCGAGAACATCCTGTTGCGCTTGCTCCAGGCCGCCGACTACAACGTCTCCGCCGCGCAGCGGGGGATCATCTACATCGATGAAATCGACAAGATCGCCCGCAAGAGCGAGAATCCCTCGATCACCCGTGACGTCTCCGGGGAGGGTGTGCAGCAGGCGCTGCTGAAGATCCTCGAAGGCACGGTGGCCAACGTGCCTCCGCAGGGGGGGCGCAAGCATCCCCAGCAGAAGTACATCGAGATCGACTCCAAGGAAATCCTCTTCATCTGCGGCGGCGCCTTCGAGGGCATCCAACAGCTCGTCGAGCGCCGGATCGGGAAACAGAGCATCGGTTTCGGTGCGAAGAACCGCGCCAGCAAGGAACTCAGTAGCACCGAGATCTACGCGCAGATCGAGCCCGAAGACCTGCTCAAGTACGGGTTGATCCCCGAGCTGGTCGGCCGGCTGCCGGTGACGGTCGCCTTGGGCGAGCTCGACGACGCCGCCCTCCTCGAGATACTCGTGCGTCCGAAGAACGCGCTGGTCAAGCAGTATCAGAAGTTCTTCGACATGGAGGATGTCCATCTCGAGTTCACCGAGCAGGCATTGCAGGCGATCTGCCAGCTGGCGGCGCAGCGCAAGACGGGTGCGCGCGGTCTGCGGGCGGTGCTCGAGGACGCGATGCTCGACATCATGTACGACCTACCGACCTGGAAAGACGCCGAGGTCTGCCTGGTCACCGAGGAGGTGATCACCCAGGGGGCGTCACCCGAGATTCGATACCGTGAGTCGCAGAGAGAGGCCTGATCCGCCCGCGCCGGGCACGTTCCAGCTGCGGCATCCCGAGACGGCCGAGGCGCTCGAATTCCCCGCGCGGCTGCCGGTGATGCCGTTGCGTGACACGGTGCTCTTTCCCCGCACCACCGCACCACTCTTCGTGCACCGTCCCCCCTCGGTGGCGGCGCTCGATGCCGCCGTGGCGGCCGACAAGTTCGTGCTGCTGGTTGCCCAACGCGAGGCCGAAACAGCGCGGCCCCAGCGGCGCGATCTCTATCAGGTGGGGACGGTCGCGCGCGTGTTGCAGATCTTCCGCCTGCCCGACGGCAGCCGCCGGATCCTGATCGAGGGGCTGGCGACCGCGCGCCTGACTGCGCTGCGGCGCAGCGGGCGGATCCCCCGCGCTGAGATCGAGCTCGACCCGCCGCCGGCCACCGCGGCGTCGGCCCCGCCGCGCCTGCTGGCCGCGGTCAAGGAGGCCTTCGCTGAACTCGTGCGCCGCGATCGACGCCTGCCCCAGGAGGCGCTGCTCGGGATCCAGGGCGTGGACGATCAGCTCACGCTCGGTTGGCGCCTGGCGGCTCAGCTGCGCACGCGCGTTTCGGTCAGACAGCGGCTCCTCGAGTGCCGCGACCCGATTCGACGCCTGCGCCTGATCGAGCGGATCCTGGCTGCCGAGCTCGAAGGGCTGCGGCTCGAGTCGGCGGCCGGCAGGGCGGCCTGCGCCGATGGAGGCGCCGCGTACGGGGCGGCGGCCGACGCCGCGGAGCCGCCGGCGCAGGCGGCACATCCCCCCGAGGACGACCAGGAGGAACTTGCCCGGGCGATCGCGGCTGCCGGGATGCCGGCGGTGGCGGCTGAACGGGCCCGCCGTGAGTTGCAGCGCCTGGCGCGCACTGCGCCGGTCTCTCCCGAGGCCGCGGTGGCGCGCACCTATCTCGATTGGCTCGTGCACTTGCCTTGGAGCGCGCAGACGCGCGACCGCACCGATTTGGCCCGCGCGCAGCGCATCCTCGATGAGGACCATCATGGGCTCGCCGAGGTCAAGCAGCGCATTCTCGAACTGATCGCGGTGGTCAAGCTCTCGCGCGAAGTGCGGGGGCCGATCCTCTGCCTGGCTGGGCCGCCCGGAGTGGGCAAGACCTCCCTGGGGCGCGGCATCGCCCGCGCTCTCGGCCGCCGTTTCATCCGCATGAGCCTCGGCGGCGTGCGCGACGAGGCGGAGATCCGCGGCCACCGGCGCACGTACGTGGGCAGCCTGCCGGGGCGCATCCTGCAGGCGATGCGCCGCGCGGAGGTCGTCAACCCGGTCATCCTGCTCGATGAGATCGACAAGCTCGGCGCCGACTACCGGGGAGACCCGGCGGCGGCGTTGCTCGAAGTCCTCGATCCCGAGCAGAACTGCGCCTTCAGCGACCACTACCTCGAGGTCGACTATGACCTCTCGCGGGTGCTCTTCGTGACGACCGCCAACGCCCTTGATGCCATCCCCGCTCCGCTGCGCGATCGCCTGGAAGTCATCCGGATTCCCGGCTACCTCGAGAGCGAGAAGCTGGCCATCGCCCGCCGTTTCCTGCTCCCGCGCCAAGTTGCGGCCAATGGGTTGCAGCGTCGGGATCTGGAGATCGACGACGAGGCGCTACTGGCCCTGATCCGCGAATACACGCGGGAGGCGGGCGTGCGCGAGTTGGAGCGCACGATTGCCCGGATCTGTCGGCGGGCCGCGACGCTGAAGGCGGGAGGCGCGGAGCCGGTACTCGCGGCGCTGCGCCCCCCCCGCGCGCGGCGCACACTCGGTCTGCGGTTGACCAGGGAGGTGCTTGGGGACCTGCTCGGCGTGGCGCCCTTCGCCGAGCAGGCTCACGAGCGGCAGTCCCGCGTGGGAATCGCGACCGGGCTCGCCTGGACGGCGGCAGGGGGCGAGGTGCTGACTGTTGAGGTCGGGGTCCTCCCGGGGCGCGGTGAACTGCTCCTGACCGGCCGGCTCGGTGATACTCTGCGGGAGTCGGCGCAGGCGGCCCTTTCCTTCGTTCGGGCGCGGGCCGCGCAACTCGGGATCGATCGGCGTTTCTACCGCCGGTCGGACATCCATATCCATCTGCCCGAGGGAGCGGTCCCGAAGGATGGACCCTCCGCGGGGGCGACGATCGCCTTGGCGCTGGTTTCCGCGCTGACTGGGATTCCCACGCGCTCCGGTGTCGCGCTGAGCGGCGAGATCACGCTGCGCGGCCATCTGCTGGCCGTCGGCGGACTTGCCGAGAAGGCGCTCGCCGCCCGCCGAATCGGCGCTCAGCGTCTCCTCGTGCCGGCGGCGAACGCGCGCCACGTCGCCGAGCTTGCCCCCGAGATTACCGCCGGACTCGAGATCGAATTCGTGGCGACCATGGACGACGTGCTCGCTCTGGGACTCGAGTCGCTGCCCGTGCGGGGCGCGGCTCGCCGGAACCCTCCGCCCGAGCCGCTGACCCTCGTCCCCCCCGCGGCCTGAGTCCGCGCCGGCCGCTCGGGCCGGTGCAATCGGTCCCGCCTAGAGGTATGCTCCCGTCGCCGTAAGTTCGCGGCGCCTTGCCCTACTGCCGGTGCTGCCGGGCAGCAGAGTGCCTGCAGGGTGGCGCTGCAGAGTGGCCGCGGGGTGGCCTGCAGAGAGTGGCCCGCGGGGTGGCTGGCCTGCAGAGAGTGGCCCGCAGGGTGGCTGTAGAGTGGGCTGCAGGGTGGCCTGCAGAGTGCCTGCAGGTGGGCCCGCAGAGTGAGGAGACCGGAGATGTCGATCCGTGTGATTCTGGGCTGCCAATGGGGTGACGAGGGCAAGGGCAAGATTGTCGACCTGCTCGCGCAGGAATCCGACTGGGTCGCTCGTTTCCAGGGGGGCGCCAACGCCGGGCACACCATGATCCGCGAGGGCCGGCCGGTCGTGCTCCACCTCGTGCCGAGCGGGATTCTCCATCCCGCGGTACGCTGCGCGATCGGGAATGGGGTCGTCCTCGACGCGCAGGCCCTCGTCGAGGAGATCCGCTATCTCCAGGGCATGGGCATCTCGCTCGAGGGGCGCCTGCGCATCAGCGCCTGCGCGCATCTGGCAACGCCGATCCATCGGGCCTACGAGGCGCTGACCGCGGTCGATCGGGCGATCGGCACAACGGGGCGTGGGATCGGCCCGGCCTACGCCGACAAGGTGATCCGACGGGGCCTGCGGGCCGAGGATCTCCTGGCACCGGCGCGCTTCCGCGACCGCCTGGCGAGCCTCTGGGAGACGCTGCGCCGCGCGTGCGGGGCAGACGAGCAGGCCTTCGATGCCGCCGTGGGGGACGATTTCGGCGCGGTTGCGGCCCGTTTGGAGGAGGCGGGGGTCCTGCTCGGCCCGTGGATCTGTGATCTGACCGACCTGCTCCTGAGCGAGGACGATCGCGGGGCGCGCATCCTGGCGGAAGGCGCCCAGGGGGCGTGGCTCGACATCGATCATGGAACCTACCCCTTCGTCACCTCGTCCAATACGACGATCGGGGGGGTCTGCACCGGCTTGGGCGTTCCCCCGCAACGCATCCGCCGGGTGATCGGGGTCGTCAAGGCCTACGCCACCCGCGTCGGGCTGGGCCCCTTTCCCACCGAATTCAGCGGCCAGATGGCCGTCGCCTTCAGGGAGCGGGCGGGTGAGTTCGGGGCCACCACGCGGCGGCCGCGCCGGTGCGGGTGGTACGATGCCGTTCTGGCCCGCCGGAGCTGTCGAATCAACGGTGTCGACGAACTCATCGTTACTAAGCTGGACATTCTGCGAGAAATCGAACCCGTGAAGTTAGCCAATGCCTATCGAATGCCGGAGACGGAAGCCGATTCGGCTCCCGGGGTGATCCGGTTCTCGACCCGAGAGCTGGAGCGCAGCGTTCCCAAGTATAGGGAATTCGCAGGTTGGCAAGATGATCTGAGCGCCTGCCGTTCCTGGGAGGCGCTGCCTGCTGCCGCCCGCCACTATCTCGAGGGACTGGCCGAGGAGACCGGGGTACCGGTCGGAGCTGTTTCGGTGGGGCCGGCCCGGCACGAGATAGTCAAATCTAGTCCTTGACTTGGGTTCCGGCATCGCTAGGATGCGCGTTGCCTGGGCGGGGCGACCTGGAGCCGCGCCATGCGGGAAGGGAGAGCCGCTAGCTCAGTCGGTAGAGCATCGGCCTTTTAAGCCGAGGGTCCTGGGTTCGATCCCCAGGCGGCTCAAGTCCGCTGGGGCCTGGGGGACGGCAAGGTCACGGGGTTGCTCCGCAAGTGGTCGAATTCCGCCCCGAATGGGCCCAAGGACCTGAGATCAAAAGAGGTAATGAAGGTCACGGGGCGAGCCGAATCAGTCTGGGTCGGCTCGGATGAGGCTGAGGAGGACCAAGATTGACAGGAATTGAAGGGGCGTGGTAGGTTGTCGCAGCTGTTTTCAAGAGCGCGTCTTGGGCCATCTGCCGCGCGCAGAGAATCGGTGAGAGCCCTGGGGGGAATGCTGCCCCGGGGAGAATGTTTTTCGATTGACAGGTTTTTCCGGCGCGGCAATAGTACCGCGCAAATGGTAACCGCAACATACAAGTAGGGATTGTGAGCGAAACAAGGATGTTTCTGACGGAGAGTAGAGAGGGCGGCCGGCGAGAGACTCGCTCAAGGCCGGGCGCATCCTGCCGACCCTTTTTCAGAAGCACTTTCGGGGCTGGCGATCCCGCCATCTCCCTTTCCTGCCTTTCGCTGTCACCAGGTGGTAATGATCTCGTTCTCCACGGCTCACGGCCGGGGAGTGTTTCGCGCTGGACCGCGGGGACGAGGTTGGTTGGTCGGGCATGGTTGACCCGCCAATAGTGGGGAGTTTCCTAAGGAGGACGGCGGTGCTGATCACGAAGCAGTTGATCGGAAGCCCTACGAGGGTTCAATCGGCTCACCAAGGATTCCTTCGCGGTTCGCGGTCTCATGTGAAGGAGGGACAAGGCATGAACTGGACAGGAAAGTCTTCTGTCTTCTTCGTCACGGTTTTCGCTTTGGCAATTGCCGGGCTGTTCGCTGCGCCGGCGCAGGCCGAGGTGTTGGCCAGTGCGGCGGGGGATGAGGCAGCGTTCTTCTATTCCTCCTTCCCGATCGAGGGTGGCCCGCACATCATCGCGGCGACGTTCTGGGACGCCGAGTCAAACGATACGACGTATACCGGCGAGCAGGACTCGCTCTTCGTCGTCTTCAACGAGCCGGTCAACGTCGGCACGATCGCCATCGAGGACTTCGTCTTCCATGGCTTCGAGGCGGCGACCCTTGAGCGCATCGACGGCGTGACGGGGAAAATGGCGGTGCTCACCGACCTCGATTCCGAGATCCTGCCGGCGATCGATTCGGTGGGGGTCGTCTGGAGCTCCTTCCTCGGGACCGACGGCAGCGACAACAAGGACGTCGGCATGGTGCCGGTGACCGAGGGGCCGGTGATCGTCGACATCACGTACCACGGCAATTGGGACGCCTCGAATGTCCACGATCCCATCTTCGATCCCGACTCGATCACGGTGATCTTCGACCACCCGGTCACGATCGCCGATGCGACCGGCCTCTTCACCGGGACGCCCGAGTTCATCAATGACATCGACAACACCGCCTCGGGGCGCCTGATCGGGATCGCGCCCGCAGCCGCGGCCGACACGATGCTGCAGATCTATACGGGGATCTCGAAGCTCTGGCTCGCCGCCGGGGATGTCGAGTGGACCGCCGATGACGACCTGCAGAATGCGATGGCGCAGAAGGTCGCCTTCAACAACGACGGTCCCGTCCTGATGGCCGCCTACTACAATGACGGGGGGACGGGCGCCACCGGCACGCAGGACGACGACGAGATCTGGCTGGTTTTCGACCAGCCGGTCCCGGCCGGGAGTCTCCAGGACGTCGACGACCAGTATTCGATTTCCTGGCAGTCGGTCACGTACGTTTTCAGTCTGCTGGCCGAGCAGCGGCGCCAGCCGCAGGGGAACTTCTACTCCAACGTCATCGTGATCACCAATCCGGTGACCGCGGACGGTGATCCAGCGATTGACGCAGAGATGTATGTGGTGCCCGACTATGCCCACATCGACTACCAGGGCGTCGAGGGCCCGATGCGCATGTCGCGCTGCAAGGCGGGTGTCGGAATCAGCCGCGCGGCCTACTTCGACCGCGGCACCGACGACGCCGACAACGATCAGCTCCATCTCTGGTTCAGCCAGGAGCTCGCTCTGGCCGATGTCACGGCGCTCGACTTCGAGCTGGTTCCCGACGTACCCGACTTCTGGAGTGAGATCACCTTCCAGGTCGACAACACCAACGGCTTCGGCCACGTGGTGGTGAGCGGGATCAACAACTCGACCGCGCTCGGCGGCGCCCGCCTCCCAAATGGCTACTACGTCAAGATTGCCACCGACACGAGCATCGAGGGCCTCGTCACCACGACGGACGGCTGCGACGGTGAATCGCTGATTCCGATCATGGACGACAGCGAGCCCGCGCGCGTGCGCCTCGCCGAGGTGCCCAGC
Source organism: Candidatus Eiseniibacteriota bacterium (assembly GCA_023129715.1). GTDB lineage: Bacteria > Eisenbacteria > RBG-16-71-46 > CAIMUX01 > WJJG01 > JAGMBO01. The sequence goes on from JAGMBO010000057.1 coordinate 37,719, forward strand.
CTGACGTACAAGCGCTACAACAGCGTGACCGACGCCGACACCGCCTTCATCGCCTGGCGCGAGACGGGGCTGGTCGACGACTCGGATCAGTACTTCGTCTTCTTCACCAATCAGCCGGGCACCGATCTCGATGATCTCTTCATCGATAACTACCGCCAGAGCGCGTTGGTGGCGTCGAACCTGACGCCGGTGACGGTCAACGGCAGTGTCATGAGCTGTGCGGTCGACATCGAGCAGGGCAACCCGACGACCGACGGACACGCGATCGTCCACGGCGACGAGCTGTACTTCATGCTCGTCCCGGCGACCTTCTGGGGTAACATGGCCGACGGGGATGAGGATGCGGTGCTGAAATTCACCACCCCGATCATTGCCGGCCCGGTTTGCCCGCCGCGCGACTTCGACGAGAACGACGACGACATCATCCATGTGACCGGGGTCTTTGCCCCGGCCGACACGAGCTGGACGCGCTCGATGTTTGGTGATGCCAACGCCTTGCCCTGCGGTACGCATGTCTTCATCTTCGACGGCGACGATCCCTTGGGCAGCAGCATCGAGCTGGGGACCGGTCCGGTCAATCCGAACGGCTCGTTCGACCCGGTCGTGCTCGGCGACCCGACGGTCGATCCCGACACCCTGCAGGCGTTCTTCGTCTTCGCCTGGCAGGAGGGGGCCTTCAGCGACTCGTTCGCCGTGATCCTGAACGACATCGCCCTGCCGTCGATCGTCGACGGTTCGGTGATGGACCTGTTCAACCCCTACCAGATCTACAAGGGTGATGATTACGTCAACATCATCATGCAGGCCGACGACGCCACCGGCGACCCGGCCTCGCCGACAACGGCCCTTAGTGACCTGCTCGAGGTCTGGGCCGACATGACCTTCATCGACAACCGCACGGCGTTGCCGACGTCGCTGGGGAGCTTCGAGCTCGACTCGATTCCGATGTGGTCGATGGGTTCCGACGAGATCGACAACGACGGCGACTGGGTCGCCCACGACCCCCTCATCGACCTTGATGACGACGGCGTGATGGACTTCCCCGAGCCCTTCTTCGATGAGAACGGCAACGGCTACTACAATGCCGGGGAGACCTTCGTCGACCGGGATGGCGACGATCTCTGCGATGCGCCCCGCGACCCGCTCGAGACGCCTCCCGCAGGCAGCACCGACTACGACTTGAACCTCGACTCGGCGGACGAGGATGAGCACGGCTGGTACGAGATCCGCCTGCTCGCCTCGGGCGACGAAGACCTGTACAACGACGTCGTCAGGGGCTTCCAGGTCCTCGATACGGTCACCGACTCGACGGGCACGAGCAACTTCGGCGAGATCGATGATCTGCCGGCGCCCTTCGGCCTGCGCGACGTCTATATCGATGCGACCACCGAGCTCGACGAGCACACCACACCCTTCATCTGCGAGCTCGACGAGGTCGCCCCGACGGTCGCCAAGATCACCGAGTTCTACACCGCCGCCGCGTTCCTGACCGCGGCCGACCCGGCCGACAACGTGATCCTCCCGACCAATCCGGTCTATCACATGGGCCGCTACCTCGACGTGCTGATGGAGACCCACAGCGACAACGACGTGCTCTTCTCGGTCGCCCAGATCAAGGAGAGCTCGAAGGCGACGTGGGAGCATCTCACGCTCGATCCGGCCGGCTGGAACGCCGATGCCGACACCCCGGGTGTCGCCGGCTTCGACGACGACCGCGATGTCGCCTTGATGGGCTACGACACCGACGGCATCGACAACGACGACGACGGCGAGATCGACGAGCCCGGCGAGGGGATCGACTTCCAGGATCCGGAGGTCGTCGACGCCAGCCAGGACTCGACCGCCGACGCGAATGCGGTCAATCCCGACTTGATCTACCGGACGACCGACCGGATCGACAATGACAACGACGCCTTCTACGTCTTCGAGCCCTATTGGGACGTGGGCGGGGGTGCGGTCTATCACCGCATCATCTGGTTCAACATCGACGAGACGCGCAGCAACGACATCGACGACGACTTCGACGGCGTTCCCGACGACAACGGCGGCGGCGCCCTGGGCACGCCCGAGGACGAGACCTACAGCGCGATCTCGGACGACAACGAGGACGGAATCGTCGATGCCGAGGCGATCGAGCTGATCGCCGACGGCGGGACCACGCAGCGCTTCTTCTGTGTCGCCGACAGCGCCTACAGCGGTCCCTTCTACGTGGCCGCGCCCTATGTCCTCGGGGATGCCCCCGATGGGATGCCGAGTGACGTGATCAACGACATCCGCGGTCTGACCGACTTCCGCGGCCCGAGCTACGGCATCCTCGATGCAAATGGCGGGGCGATGATCGACCCGCCGGCCTTCCCCTGGGGTGACAGCACCACCGCGGCGGAGTTCAACTGGTACCTGCTGCACGGGGACGAGAACATCGACTTCTGGCACCTGGCGCAGATCATGTTCGGCACGGTTCCCGACGGCAGCGAGGAGTACGACCTGCGCATCGCCGCCTATGACCAGGCGGGCAACGTGCAGTACTCCTACGCCGCTCCGATCACGTTCACCTCGGACGTGACCGACCCCGTCGTCCAGCTAGAGCAGTGTGCCGATGGCGACACGACGATCTGCGAGGACGCCCACCTCGACCTGACGACGACCGACGATGACGATGCGGTCAAGATCTTCTTCGAGGCGCGTTTCTCGACCGACGAAGGCACGACCTGGAGCGACTGGGGCGCCGACTGGGCGCATCAGGATGAGTCGCGGCCCTACACGGCGGCCTTCGACTCGCTCTTCGTGATCAGCAACGACCCGCCCGACGACTACGTGCTGGCGCAGTTCCGGGCCTACGGCGAGGATGAGTTCGGCAACGTCCAGGATCCCGACTCGACCTGTGTCTTCGAGGCGCGGATTGAGGACTGCCGCCCGCCGGTGACCTGGTTCACGCTGATCCACGAGACGATGAATACGCATCCCGCCGGTGATCACATGAACATCGGCGATACGGCCAATCCGTACTACTACCGCGACGTGATCGGCCCGCTGCAGGTCCCGGTCGGTGAGACGATCGATGTCTGGGCGCTCTTCGCCCCGGACACGGGCATGGTGGCGACCTACGATCACGATGTCATCCGGGTGGTCCTCGAGTACCGGCCCGCCGGAGCCGGCGATTGGACGATGCTCGAGACGATCGAGGGTGATGTGATCGTCGACGAGGTCACCGGCGATACGCTCTCCGTCGACCTGACCCTGCCGGTCGCGGTGACGCTGAACACCGCTGCGCTCGAGACGGGCTCCTACGACCTGCGGGTCTGGGCCTGCGACATCGAGGGCAACTGCAATACGACGACCTATGATATCGCGATGATCACGGTGGTCGACGAGGGTCTGCGGGCCTACATCGAGCCCCCCTATCGTGAGAACCCGACCGATCCCTTCGAGCTCTACGCGCTCAACTGGATCCACGACTACGACCTCGAGGAGGTCGAGTTCGAGTTCTACGAGGACTTGAACGGCAATGGTGAGCCCGACGACGCCAAGACCGAGTGGGTCCACATCGCCACCGACATCGGCAGCGCCACCGACTTGCCCGGTTCGCGTGGTGACGTGACGCTCTATCGCGGCGCGGACATGATCTTCGATCTCGAGGAGGGCACGCCTGGCTTCCACGCCTTCCGCGGGTACACGGTCACCGGCGACAGCGCCGAGGCCTATATCGACTACGACGGGGACGGCTACAGCGAGCGCGACCCGATCATCCTCGATGCCGATGAGGACATGTGGTACACGCCGGGCAACGACATTGTCTTGCTGGGCGACGGTACCGAGATCCTGGGCGAGGGGCTGCTCGAGCTGACCGCCTTCGAGGACACCGAGTTCCGCACGGGCGACTTCCCGTTCGATGCGACGCAGTGGATCTTCCGCGAGAACCTCTCGCCGAACACTCCGGCGCAGGGCACCGGCATGCTCAACCTGTGGCATGTGCAGTGGGACGTGACCGGACTCGAGGGTGACTTCCTGGTGCGGGCCAAGGCGACCGACATCCTCTACAACATCGATGAGGATCGCCCCAACAAGCCGATTCCGTGGGAGACGCTCTCGATCGATACCGAGCCGCCGGTAGCGACGATTACCGAGCTGACCTATCCCGACGCTTCCGCCGAGCCGGCGATCGACGGGATCTACATCAACGGTCAGACCGGCTGGTTCGGGATCCTGGCCGAGTGCTCAGATGCGGACGTCGAGCACGTCCAGATCGAGTTCCGGATTCCGGGGCATGCCGAGCTCGGGGACTGGACGCCGATGGACGTCAACGACGACAACGACTTCTACGCCGACATCGACGGGATCCCCGGCTTCTCCGACGAGGACGAGATCATCCTCGACGACGGAGACTTCGTCTTCGACGAGAGCAAGGGTGATCTGGTGCTGTATAAGGGCGCCAACGGCGAGATCAACACGCCGGCCGGCACGCCACTGCTGCCGCTCTTCAACGTCGATATCCCCGGCGCGCTCCTCTACTTGGTCGAAGAGGATGATAACGGCGACGATGACGACAACGATGGGATGACCGATGAGGACATCGACAATCCCGAGGATCGCATCGCGCCCTACTTCGTCTACATGCACATTGGTGCGCTGCACCTGATCAGCGACACCAACGTCGAGCTGCGGGCGGTGGCGACCGATCAGTCGGCCAACGCCGACCCGAACCCGGCTGTGCTGCAGCTGGTGCTCGGCGAGACCAACGCACCCGAGACCGACGTCGTCTGGGTGAAGATGGACGACGAACTCATCGACGATGTGTTCCCGTCAATCTCCGACGGCGACGGGGTCTATCAGTTCGTGGGCGGTGACGACGAGATCACGGTGATGACCACGGGCGAGGATGCCACGGCGATCGAGAACGTCGACCTGATGTGGCGCCGCGCACCCGAGTGCGTCACCCCGATGCTCTACGAGTGGGACAACCCCTGGCAGAGCATGGCGGACGGTGGCTACACGACGGCCAACACGAGCTACGACTATCCGTTCGACGTCAACCTGGCGCAGTTCCTGGCCGACAACGGCAGCGGCGTCTATGAGTTCTATGTCGAGGCGACCGACAACAACGGCAACGCCACGCCGCCCTACGAAAACCCGAACCGCTTCCGCTTGCTGGAGGACGAGGCCACGATCGTCACCGATCTGACCGACGTCTGGGTCGAGCCGGCCCACGACGGCCTGCCGGGCAGCGAGCTCTGGTTCGAGGCGGAGGTTGTACCGGCCAACGAGGATGCCACGGTGGCGTTCCTCTACGCCGAACGCGTACTGGATGTGGAGATCGACCCGACGCGGGTCACGCCGCATCCGGAGCATGCGACCTACATGACGATGGATCTGGTGCCGGGGATCTTCGGAGATCCCGCGGATCATGCGGTCCTCACGATCGATGACGTCGAGTACACCTTCTACGAGGACGCTGATGCCCTGATCCTCAGCGGTGATGCCACCGGCTGGACCTACGATGCCGGTGACGATGTCGTCGAGTTCCTGGCGATTCCGGGGACCGAGGCCGAGATTCTGGTCAGCTACAACATCACCGGCTACGACTATCTCTGGCAGACGCCGGACGCTGAGTCGACCGACGATGAGCCCGATGTGAGCGACGGCTACTACGCCGCCGCGTGGGATCAGCCCCACGGTGGCGTGCCCGAGCCGGATTCACCGTACACGGTGGCCTACGACATCATCGCGACCCTCTACGTCGGCGCACCCGGCGATGAGGACTGCGGGCTGATGGGCGAAGACGTTTCCGAGGGGCAGTATGTGATGCTGCTCGACGAGGAGGCGCCGCATATCACGCTCTTCGCCCAGGGGCTCCGCAACGCCGACCTGGACGCCTTCTGGCCCGGCAACCCCTCGTTCGATTCCTGGGAAGGCACCGACGAGGAGTGGGGCGGCGAGGAAGGCAGAATCGAGTGGAAGCTTTCGGGCATCGAGCACGAGTTCTTCGTCGCCGAGGGGCGTAAGGGGAAGGGCGAGGCCGATAGCGACATCCTCAACGTCAACCTCGTCTTCGAGGACGAGGCTGGTGTGGTGACCTCGCTGCCGATGGAGGAGATCCCCGCGGACGCCGAGTATGTCGAGATGACCTTCACGCTCTATGAGTCCGACTTCCCCGAAGTGCTGTATGGATTCGAGAACGTGGGGCTGAACTTCAACGGCCTGATCCACGAGATGACCCCGACCGACGGTGTCTGGCAGGTGTCCAACGTGCCGGTGCCGACGGGGACGGTAACGAGCTACACCTTCATGATCGACCAGGACGGCAACGACTGGGACGAGGAGGTGCTCGATCCGCGCAACTGGGAGGCCATGATCGACAAGTTCATGGTCAAGGGATCGATTACCCAGCCCGGCGCGGACAATGGGGTCTCCTCGATCAGCGTGCCCTTCCCGCCCTTCTGGTTCGTCAGTGGCCCGGACTTCGGGACCGTGACGTCGGTGTGGGAGGTCTATGCCGAGGCATTCGACGACGTGGGCAACCGCGGTGTCACCGAGATGAACGTCAAATTCGTCTATGACCCGGTTGCGCCGAGCGTCGACGAGGTCACGGCCAGCAGCACGCGCTTCGGCGCGGGCGACACGGTGATGGTCTACGCGACGATTACCGACCCGCCGGCGGCCGACTTCGACGTGATCACCGTGGCCGAGGCCCTCTTCCAGTACTGTCCGAACTACACGGCGGTCAAGGCGGGTGAGGGTGATCCGGTCTGGCTCGAGTTCGGTGCCGCGATCGACACGAATCGTACCGACGGTTGGTCGATGCAGGGCACGATTCCCGATCCGGAGATGGATGGCTTCGACAACGACGGTGACGGGACCTGGGATGAGGCCGACGAGTCGACCTCGATGATGGCCTTCCGGGTGCTGGCCCTCGACGATGGGCACAACTACAGCGACCCGGCCGATGCCAATGGGATCCGCGAGTTCACGCTCGATGAGACCGAGCCGGCCGCCGTGCTGACCAGCCCCGGCGAGGGTTTGGTCTATCCCTACGGCTCGACCATCACCCTGACTGCGGAGATCACCGAGTACGAGGAGATCGCCAAGGGGACCGACATCCACCATGTCCTCTTCCAGTTCGACAAGGGCGACGGTTTCGAGAACGTCGACATCACGCCCGAGGATGGCTCGGACGCCGACTTCGACGTGACCGAGCCCTACGAGGTGATGTTCAACACGGCCGACTACCTCGGCGAAGAGGATTCCTACATCCGCTTCCGCGCGGTGGCCGCCGACTATGCGGGCAATGAGGATCACGACCCGGCTGAAGTCCTGGTGATCGTCAACGACATCACCGGACCAGAGGCCTATCCGATGTGGGCCAAGACGACCGGTGCCACGAGCTGGACGCCGCTGACGGATGCGCACGTGGCGCTCCATGGCCCCGAGGCGATGCTCAAGGGTGTGGTCGTCGATCCGGCCGGCTGGGAGCACATCGCAACGGTCACGGTTCAGTACACGGCGCCGGCCAAGGAAGACTGGGTGACCATCGCGGTGATTCCCGCGGGCGATCTGACGCACGACGCCGGTGACCTCGACTTCTACGCCGAGTGGGAGACCGTGTGGGATACCCATCCGCTGCCGGAGGGGCTCTACACGATTCGGGCGATCGCGGCCGATGTCGACGCCAACGCCGATGAGGCGCCGTTGACTCAGGAGGTTGCGGTCGACCACACGCCCCCGGCGGTGCTCTACGAGCCGATCGCCGGCTACTACGACGGCTTCGCGCCCTGGGCCTGGTACTACAACGACGGTGTCGTCGACCAGCAGTCGATGGTGCTGACGCCCGATCCGGCGACCGGAGATCTCGCCTTCATGGTGATCACTCCGGATGCCGACATTGCGGGCATCACGCTCGAGTGGCACCAGGACGGGACGCACGCGCTCGGCGAGTGGGCGCCGTTCGCGATGGATATGTTCGACTACGAGCCGAACCTGACCTTCGACGCGGCCAAGACGACCTACTACGTCTGGTGGCTGCCGCTGGACAACTTCCGTGACCACTGCGAGCTGGTGGGCATCAGCGGGGTCATGGACATCCGCGGGCTGGCGACCGACTATGCCGGCAATGCCAATATCCTCTATGACGCCAACAACCTGTGGAAGATCTGGACCGTCGACGTCGACGATCCGACCGCCTTCGACTTCAACCATGATCTGACCAACCCGGATGAGCCGCAGGTTGAGTCGGGTGAGCCGGTCACCTTCGAGTTCGTGCTGGCCGACACCACGACCGACGTCGTCACCGTGCGCCTCGAGTATCGCGAGGCGCCGGAGGTCGGAGTTCCTCCCGATTGGGAGGTGATCGATCCGAATCCGGCGACCGAGGAGATCGAGCCGATCGAGCTCACGGTTGTGGATCTGGACACGCCCTATGCCATGTGGCACGGCACGGCGACGTGGGAGACGCCCTATCCGCTGGTGCAGGATACTGATTACGACGTGCGGGTCGTCTTCTATGACAGCGCGCACAACTGGGATACGAGTGAGCTCACGATCACCGTCGAGGACAACATCAAGCCGGTGTACACGAAGATCTGGGCGGTTCCGGCCGAGGTCACCTGGCTCGACGACTGGTACGCCGGCACCAACGACATGATCTACGGGACCGACTGTGAGAGCGAGATCGAGAAGCAGGGCACCGGTGGCCACGATGCGTTGTTCATCGACATGGATGACGACGGCGACTACACGCCGGGTGACGTGGCGATCGATTACGGTGCCTTCTACTACGGGGCCAGCTACGCGCTCAACGGCCAGCCGTTTGTCGATGGCTGGGGCACGATCGGCGATCCGGGCTTCACCTGGCCGCGCTACATCGATGAAATCGTCCTCGGGGGCGAGCTCGGTGAGCAGGTCATGGTTTCGCACACGGTGACCCTGGTCGCGCGCACGCAGATCGACGACATCGGCCTGGAGCGGGTCGAGTTCTACGCGATCACTCCGGCCGGAGATACGCTCCTCGTCGACACCGACGAGTGCGTCCCGGCCTATGGAATGGGCAACTACCTGTGGCACGTGATCTGGGACACCAAGGATCTGGATGACTATGGCGAGCCGCTCTATCCCGACGGGGTCTACACGATCGTGCCGATCGCCTATGACCTCGAGGGGAACGTCGAGGAGTGGGGCGCCAAGGATATGTCCGGCCATGCCGTGGTGACGGTGGACAACACCGCCCCGCAGGCGACGCCGGACGCGGATCCCTACACCGAAGGCGTGCAGCCGAGCATCACGGTCGAGCGCAACTCGTTCATGACGCTGTTCGCCACGACCGACGTGGACGGCATCGCCGACGACGAGGTCACCTTCTACTACAAGCGGGCGACCGATCTGAACCGCCCCGACGCGTGGACGATGGTCCAGAACGCCTGGGGCGTCGATGCCAGTGACGTCAATCCAGACAAGACGCGGCCGTACGTCTTCGACTGGGACTTCGACATGATGGACGTCCCGTTCCCGCTGGTCGATCCGGTCGTGGGTGTCGACTACCACGTCGCCTGCGACGCGGCTGATCTGCTCGTGAACACCGAAGACAAGACCGATGCCTTCGAGGATGACCGCTACATCACCTTCACGGTCGTCGACACGAAGGCGCCGGTGGCGACGATCACCGGAGTGCGTCGTGCCACGGGCGACAACAGGTTGATCCAGATGCCCCATCTGGACAGCCCCGTCCACGCGCGCGACTTCTGGTACCTGATGGCCGAGATTCTGGAAGGCGACAACGACGTCGAGCGGGTGGAGTTCATGTGGGCCCTGCCGGGCGAGGCGCCGCAGCTAATCGATGCGGACGTCACCCGGGATCCCGAGAATCTCCACACGTGGCGGATCTACGACTGGGATCTGCGGGCGTTGGCCGGACAGACGATCGAGGTCTTCGCGGTGGCGACCGACGACGTCGGCCACACGGACTTCGATAGCGAGACCGGACGGCCGATTCAGGGACCGATCTTCACGGTCTTCGTCGACTTCGACGCGCCGACGATTACGATGGTCACGCCGTGGGACGACATGAAGGAGTGTCGGTCCAATTGGGAGACCGACGACGACATCTATGAGCTGATCTTCACCTCCACGGCAACCGACATCGACGAAGAGTCGGTTGTCTGGGAGTGGAAATTCTCGGGTGACCCGGATCTCGAGGAGAACTGGACAGTCTGCTACGACTCCGGCAATGCCGTCTTCGACGCCAGCACCGGAACGTTCGCGGATGTCTGGGACATCGACGACGACTGTCTCGAGAGCAACTTCTACGATGTCCGGCTGACCCTGTATGACGATGCCGGGAACATGTACCAGGCGATCGTGGCCGTGCGGATCGTGATCGATGTCGATGACCCCTGGGGCGAGGTCACCCGCGTGGTGGTCAACGAGGTCGACTACTTCCCGACGCAGGTCATCGAGATCACCCTGGGTGATGTGATCACCCTCTGGGCGACCGCCGATGACATCGAGGAGGGATTGCCCGGTTTCGGCACGGGTGTGGAGGAGATCCTCTTCCAGGCCCAGTACGCCACCGGCAAGAGTACTTCCGGCGAGTGGCGGGATGTGGGCCTGTGGCAGGCACCGGACGACACCATCTACGAGCACGTCGTCACCAGCGTCGACTGGAACACGAGCGGGCTCTCCGAGGGGTACTACCACGCGCGCATCGTCATCCACGACGAGGAGTGCAACGAGTACACTAGTGCCGCGGTCGATCTGCAGATCCTCGATCGGCAGCCGCCGCGGGCGCGGATCGCCGGCTGGGATCCCTGCGAGCTGCCTCACGGGGACGATCCCCCGGTCTACTGCGACGTCTATGCGATCGCCTACTGTGACGATGCGATGGATGAGGTGCAGTTCCAGTACAGTGAGGATGCCGGCGAGACCTGGGTGCCCTTCGGGCTTTCCGATGACGACGCGAACAACATGCCGACGGAGCTCTGCGACATCTGGAGCTCCCGGCTCGAGCTGGGCAGCTTCGAGGTCGGCGACGAGTTGCTGCTGCGAGCGATCGCCAGGGACTGCGACATGAATCAGGATCCGAACCCGCCGGTGGCGGCGGTGAAGGTCTATGAGCACCCGGACGGCTCGCTCGACCTGGTCCCGATCGAGAACGAGGCCTGTGACGAGATCTCCGAGCCGACCCTGAGCGTGGTCGGCGGTGAGTGTCCGACGCAGATGATCGTGACCGTTCAGACCAACGACGCGAGTGTGAAGCCGCATGTGCTCTACGTCCACCCGGACACCTGGGACTGGAACTACGACCCGATCGGCTACTGCAGCAATGCTAGCTGCATCTACATGGAGAGGATGATCGACGATCCGACGATCTGGCGAGGTGTGCTCGATCTGCCGGTGGAGGACTGCGGCAAGATCACCGTCTTCGCCAATGCTCTCGGTGAGTGCGAGCAGATCGACATCCACAGCACCTATGTCTGGTCGCGCTACATCACCAACGCCTTGGGGACGAACGGCGTCCACTGGGTGCCGGGGTACGTGGCGGCCGACACATCGTTCTACTATCTGAATGCGTCGGCCTACGTCCCGAGCGGCAGTGGTGTCGAGGCGTGCCTCTTGCTGGCGCCGGGCACCGACGCGCCCACGTTGAGCGCTGACCAGGCGCGGTTCATGACGATGCTGGAACGCACGAACTACTACATGAACCCGATCGCCGGCGATAACGACATCGACTTCAACGACGGCTACTACCTGAGCGCGACCATCGACTATGACGACGCGGCGCTGATCGAGGCCGCGGGTAGTGAAGAGCGCGCTGCGGCGATCGAGCCCTACCTGACCGTGCGTCTCTACGACACGGCGCATGAGGACTTCGGCCACTGGGAGGGCACCGACATCACGCACATCACCGTCGATGCCCAGGCCAACCGGGTCAGCTTCATGACCAACGAGCTGGAGTGCGCGGATGCCTTCTATGCACTCTTCGCACCGACCTGGGATGCTCCGGTGGCGGTGCTGAGTTTCACGCCGGATAGCCCCTATCCGGGCCGGTGGAACTACACCGATCGGGACCCGATCATCATCGCCGACCTCAACACGACCGGTATCGAGGAGATCGACTCCACGACGGTGGAGATCTGGATCGGCAAGGATGGTGAGCAGCAGCAGCTGGTCGCCGCCTGGATGCCGGACGGTGGCGATCCCGACAATGATCCTGACCACTGGGCACGGGGCGACGGCGAGTTGGTGATCCGCCAGAAGAACCTCGACGGCACGATGTTCGAGGTGACCTACTACCACACGACGCAGCAGCCCTGGTGGCTGGAGCACGGGTGGCACACGCTGAACATCATGTACAAGACGGATGACGGAGTGGACGAGTGGGTCGAGCTGCCGGCGGGTGCGCCGGGCGCGCGGTTCTTCGTCGACGCCGATCCGCCGATCGTCGAGTTCCATGGCGGCTGGACGGATAATCCGGTTCTGCACAACGTTTCGGGCTACCTGAATCCGGCGCAGATGGAGAACATGCTGACCGTTTACTTCTACGATGACGACGCCGGCCTGCTGGTGCGCCCGACCGACATCGAGTGCGACGACTGCGAGGAGTGCGATTGCAACCTGCGCGGCATCAAGTACGACCTCTGGTTGGTCCACGACGAGGACGACCAGGTCGAGATCGATGAGATCGAAGAGCGGCTGCTGCTGCACAGCGGCACCGCCGACGAGCTCATCCCCTACATGATCCCGCCGTATCACACGCCGAGCGAGGTCGACACGCTCGAGGGCAACTACTACACGCCCGATGACACGCTGATCGCCGGCCTGCCGATCATGGCGGGTGGGGTGACCCACGACATCGGCGACGGGGATGTCATCGAGGTGGTCATCTACAGCAAGAAGCGGATCGAGCAGTATGGGGACTACACGGAGGGCTGCGAGGGCGGCTTGATCATCGTACCTAACACGGACGGCGTTCAGGACACCCTCGGTACCTTCTGGCTCGACTGCTACGTGGACCACAACTCGCGCATGCACATCTACGAGCAGGGTGTGCTCGACTGGGCGGGCAACGCGGGCTCCGAGTACGTGGAGCAGCGCTTCATCGTCGACATGACGGCGCCCACCGTCGAGCTGATCTCGCCGGCCGGGGGCTTCACCGAGCCGAGTGAGAGCTTCTGCTTCGAGGCCCAGCTCGTCGACGCCGGCTCGGGCGGCGCGACCGCCGAGGTGGTGATGATGGGTCCTGATGGTGCGGAGATCGAGATCACCGATTTCGAGATTGCCGGTGACATCATCAGTGGTTGTGTTGAGGGTGGTCTCGACATGGGCCGCTACTCCCTCGTGGTGACGGCTGCGGACATGACCGGCAACACCGCCGTCGTGTCGGTGCCGATCATCGTGGAGAGTAGGACGCTGGCTATGAGCGAGACCTACATCTATCCGAACCCGGTCAACCCGGATGACTACGAGGCGATCATCCACTTCAACCTGAGCCGCCATGCCGAGATCACGGCGAAGGTCTACGACTTCGCGGGTGAGTACGTGACGACGATTGCCAGCCACGAGCCCTATGCCGCCGGCGTGTGGAGCGACCTGCGGTGGGCCGGGCAGGCGTCGGATGGAACGGAGCTCGCCAACGGGGCGTACCTGATCCGGCTCGAGGCGTTCGACGGCTCGGCGCGCAAGGCGGCGACGATCAAGGCGGTCATCTGGAGAGAGTAGCCATTGACGGCGGGGCCCGCCCGCAAGGACGGGTCCCGCTGATTGAAGTCTCGTCTGAAGAGACGGCCGGTTCGTGGTACAGACCATTCGGGTTCACAGAAGGAGGTACGACGATGTTGAGAAGGAGTAGGGGGGTCATGACATGGGCTCTGCTCCTCGTCCTGGGGCTCTTCCTGGTCCCGCCCGGGGTCGCATTTGCCGGTGCTGACAACGAAGACTCCAGCAATCATGCGATTCCCTTCATGCGGATGGGTGTCGGCACCCGCGCACTGGGGATGGGAGGGGCCTACGTCGCCGCGGGCAGCGATGCGACCGTCGGCTACTGGAACCCGGGTGCCCTGGGCTGGTCCTGTGGAACGCAGGTCTCGGCCATGTATGCGCTCGGCATGTCCGACGACCGCAACATGAGCTACCTGGGTGCGTCCCATCACACGGGGTGGGGAGCGCTTGGGCTAAGCCTGCTGACGGCGGGGATGAAGGACATCGAGCAGCGAGATACCCAGGGAGCGTTTCTTGGGGATTTCGACTATTCGGATCTTGCGGTCATGCTGCATGGCGCCTATGCCATGGACTACGTCACCTTCGGCGCGACGATCAAGTACCTGCATCAGGGTCTTGACGCGGACGTTGCCGGCGATGACGGCGTCGACGGCTATGGCTTCGACTTCGGAATCGGGATCCAGCCGCTCGAGTGGGTGCGCTTCGGTGTGGCCCTGCGCGATGTGGCGACCGAGATCGGCGGGGACGAGGATGCCAACGTCGCGCCGATGAACCTGCGGGGCGGTTTTGCGCTGATGCCGCTCCAGGGCTTCACGTTCGCGCTCGACTTTGATCATGTCGAGGACGAGGACGACCTGAAGTTCCATGCGGGCACCGAGTACGCCTTCCCGATGGGCGAGGACTTCGGTGGTGCGCTGCGCCTCGGGTTGAACGACGGAGCCCTGACCGCGGGCGTTGGCGTGGCGGTGAGGTTCGTTGAGTTCAACTATGCGTTCATCGAGGAGCCGCAGGACTTCATGGACGAGAGCCATCGGGTCGGCGTGACCCTGCGCTTCGGTGAGGACTGCGAGGGCTTCGACTACGAGCCGCGCATGAAGGACAGCGACCTCGACGGCATCCCCGACAAGATGGACGCCTGTCCGCACGCGGCCGAAGACTTCGACGGCTTCGAGGATCAGGACGGTTGTCCCGACGTCGACAACGACGGCGACGGGATACCCGACGTCGACGACGATTGTCCCGGCCGGGCGGAGGATTTCGACGGCTTCCAGGACATGGACGGCTGCCCCGACATTGACAACGATGGCGACGGCATCCTGGACAGGGACGACAAGTGCCCGAACGCGGCCGAGACGTTCAACCGTTTCGAGGACACCGATGGTTGCCCGGACGAGGCGCCGATCGAGTTCCCGATGTTGAACATCAACTTCAAGTTCAACAGCGCCGAATTCATGGGCACCGACCCGATCCCTGCGCTGGAGCGGATCGCCGAGGTTCTTAGAGAGAGCCCCGATGTGCGCGTGCGCATCGAGGGGCACACCGACAGCGTCGGCGGCGAGGAGTACAACACGGGTCTGTCGCTGCGGCGTGCGGAGGCCGTGAGGGACTACCTGGTCGAGAAGGGCATCGGCGCCGAGCGTCTGATGGCCGAGGGTTTGGGTGAGGGACACCCGGTTGCGAGCAACGACAGCGAGCAGGGTCGCTATCGCAACCGGCGGATCGAGTTCAAGGTCCTCGACTAGGGACTTACGAGTAGGGCTGGCCGGTCCCGGGAAGGGGGCCGCGGGCGCTATGGGTCAAGATTCCAGGTCGTACCTCCTGGAAGAGCGACTGACGGGGTGTGTGGCGTTGTCCACACACCCCGCTTTTTCGTTGGAGGAAAGGGGCGAACGGGCGCGGGTGGGCCGGGGAGCTGGGGCAAAGAAGGGCCGGATGGGGGTCGGGAGCGAGGCAGAGGGGCGGGATGAGCGGCTGAGAACGAGGCAGAGGGGCGGGATGGGCGGCTGAGAGTGAGGGAGGGGGAAGCATGAACGGAGGGAGTGACGAGGGGGGGCGGGAACAGGGGCGGGGGACCGGTGCGGGAGAGTACGAGTGGGTCGATCTCTATCCGGTGTATGCGGCGCAGGACGAAACGGCAGCGATTCATGTGCGCAGCCTGCTCGTCTCGGCGGGGATCGATGCGCGGATCCGCTCGGCCCAGGTGCCCTGGCTCGACGGGATCATGGCGAGCGGCCTCGGGTACTGGGGGCAGGTGCTGGTGCCGCGCGGGGAGGTGCTGGCGGCGCGGGCGTTGCTGGAGGATCTCGAGGCCCAGACGGAGACGAAGGGGGGGGAGGAGCTGGAGGGGCCTGAGGGGCGCGAGGGGCCTGAAGGGCCTGAAGGGCCTGAAGGGCGGGAACGAGAGGGGAAGTAGGGGGGCAGGTTGGCGACTGGACAGCCGCGGCGGGAGAGTGCATACTAGTCTCCTTGTGAACGACGATAGAGTTCTCCTTCGGGGCGGGGTGCAATTCCCGACCGGCGGTGATAGCCCGCGAACCGGGTGCCAGTGGGGCCTGGTGGATTCCGTGGAAGTCGGAAGCCGACAGTAAGAGTCTGGATGGGAGAGGGAGAGAGGCGTCGGGATCGACCGCCCGCGCAGCGCGCGGGGCCGGTCACCGGCCCGGATTCCGGGTGCGGCCGTCGCCTTCCGGCAGGAGGAGCCCCGCAGGGTGGCTCCTTTTCTGTTGCCTGGAGGCCTCGGGTGGAGCGCGGAGCGGGAGGGAGCGGCCAGGGCGGGTCGCAGTTCGCCTTGGAGCAGCGCTGGATGCGTCTGGCCCTGCGGCTGGCGCGTCTGGGCTGCGGCCGGACGCACCCCAATCCGCGAGTCGGGGCCGTCGCGGTGCGGGATGGGGAGATTGTCGCTCGGGGCGTCCACCTGCACTTTGGCGGACCACACGCCGAGGCGGCGCTGATCGCCGGGGCGCCCGCCGGGTCGCTGACCGGGGCGACCCTGATCATCAATCTCGAGCCCTGCAGCCACAAGGGGAAGACGCCCCCGTGTGCTCCGGCGATCGTACGGGCAGGATTTCGCCGCGTCGTGGCCGCGATCGAGGACCCCAATCCCCAGGTTGCCGGAAGTGGATTCGCCTGTCTGCGAGCGGCGGGTCTGCAGGTTGAGAGCGGTCTGCTGGCTCGGGCCGCCCGGACGCTCAATGCTCCCTTTCTGTGGCATCAGGCGACGGGTCGGGCGCTGCTGACAGCCAAGATCGCCTCCAGCCTGGATGGCCGCCTGGCGGCCGGGGATGGCTCGAGCCGCTGGATCACCGGCCCCCATGCGCGCGAGCGGGTCGCCCGGTGGCGGGCCGAGTGTGATGCCCTGCTGATCGGGCGGGGGACGCTGTTGACGGATCGGCCCCGTCTGACGGCCCGCCCCCGACGCGACCCGCTGCGGGCCCTGCGCCGGGAGCTACCCCAGGCGGCTGCCGCCTGGCCCCATCAGCCGGTGCGGATCGTCGTCGATTCACGTTGCCGGGTCGCGGCCGAGGGAGTTGGGGATTCTCTGACGGTGAGCCCCACGGGTGGCCCCTGGGTCGTTGCCTGTGGCGCGCGGGCCCCGCAGGCGCGGATTCGGGCTTTGGAGGAGCGCGGGATTCGCTGTTGGCGCCTTCCCGAGGCAGGGGGGGGCGCCGGGGTGGATCTGCATGCACTTGCACGACGGTGTGCCGCTGAGGGCTTGCTCGATGTCGTCGTCGAGGGAGGTGCGACCCTGACGACGGCGCTCTTCCGGGCCGGGCTCGTGGGGCGCCTGCGTCTCTTCCTGGCCGGGATCCTTCTTGGGGGCGCCCGGAGCTGGTGCGGAGACTTGGGCGTGACCACGCTGACCGGGCGGCTCGGGTTGACGATCACCCGCCAGGAACGGGTCGGTCCCGACATCCTCATCCACGCGCTCAGCCCGCAGGCCGCCCGGCTCCTGGGTGAAGAAGAGCCGGCCTTGCCGGAGCTCGAACTCCGGGGCGAGGGGTCGAGGCGCGGGGGAACTTGAGATGTTCACCGGGCTCATCGAGGAGATCGGCCTCATTCGCCGGCGAAGTCCCTTTGCCGGAGGGGTCCGCTTCGAGATCGAGGCACCGCGCTTGGCGCCTGCGCTCTCGGCTGGGGATTCGGTTGCCTGCCACGGCCTCTGCCTGACCGTCGAACGGCTCGCGGCCGGGGGCAGCGGCTTCACCGTTGCGGCGATCACCGAGAGCCTCCGCCGTTCCACGGCGCGAGACTGGCGTCGGGGGGATCGGCTGCATCTCGAGCCGGCCCTGCGGGCGGAAAACCGTCTGGGGGGCCACCTGGTGCAGGGGCATGTCGACGGGCTCGGGCGGGTGGTTCGTGCGGGCCGCGAGGGGCGTGAAACGGTGCTCGCTCTGCAGATTCCCCCGCCGCTGCGCCGCTACCTGGTTGCCAAGGGATCGCTTGCAGTCGACGGGGTGAGTCTGACCGTGGGGGCGGTGCGCGGGGGCGTCTGCCGCCTCTTTATCATACCCAAGACGCTCGCCTGCACGCTGCTGGGGAACTACCGGCCGGGCCGGCCGGTCAATCTTGAGGTCGATCTCGTTGCCAAGTATGTCGAGTCCCTCTCGGCCCGCGGCGCCATCCCGGGCCGCGGGACCGGATAGGGCAGGAGGTGGAGACGTGAGTTGCCAGGGGAGCCAAGAACGGGTAGCCGGGCGGGACTTCGATCGGATCGAGGATGCGATTGCCGCCATCCGATCCGGCCAGCTCGTGATCGTCGTCGATGACGAGGATCGGGAGAACGAGGGCGACCTGATCGGTGCGGCCGAGAAGGTCACGCCCGAGATGATCAACTTCATGGCTAAGCATGGCCGCGGATTGGTGTGCGTCTCCTTGGGCGAGGGGCGGCTGCGGGAACTCGACCTGCCCCCCATGGTGGCGCGCAACACCGCCAAGATGGGGACGCCCTTCACCATCTCGGTCGATGCGGTGACGGGGACGACCACCGGCATCTCGGCCCACGATCGTGCCCAGACCGTGCGCGCGCTGATCGCCCCCCGCACGCAGCCCGAGGATCTCGCCCGTCCCGGACATGTCTTCCCGCTGCGGGCGGTTCCCGGCGGAACGCTGCGGCGGGCGGGCCACACCGAGGGGAGTCTCGATCTCGCCCGCTTGGCCGGGCTCTATCCCGCCGGCGTGCTCTGCGAAGTCATGAGCGATGATGGAGCCATGGCGCGTCTGCCGGAGCTGCGTGCCCTGGCGGGTCGCTTCGATCTGCGACTCGTTTCGGTCGCTGATCTGATCGCCTATCGCCGGCGTCACGAGACCCTCGTCCATCAGGTTGCCGAGTCGCCTTTCCCGACGCACTTCGGGATGTTCCGCATCCACACCTTCGAGAGCGAGCTGGATGGGTCTCATCACCTGGCGCTCGTGCGCGGTGAGGTGACCGCGGAACGGCCGGTGTTGGTGCGCGTGCACTCAGAGTGCCTGACCGGGGATGCGCTCTTCAGCGCGCGCTGCGACTGTGGGCAGCAGCTTCGGCGGGCCTTGGAAGTGATTTCCGCGCAGGGCGGCGTCCTGCTCTACATGCGCCAGGAGGGGCGGGGCATCGGCTTGGCGAACAAGATGCGCGCCTATGCGCTGCAAGATCGCGGCCTCGATACGGTCGAGGCCAATCTCCATCTCGGGTTCAAGCCCGATGAGCGTGACTATGGCATCGGCGCGCAGATCTTGACCCAGCTCGGGTGCCACCGCATCCGCCTGCTGACCAACAACCCGGCGAAGCGGGTCGGGCTGGAAGGCCACGGCCTCGAGATCGTCGCGCGGGTCTCGTTGGTGATGGATCCGACACCCTACAACTATCAGTATCTCGAGACGAAGCGTGAGAAGTTGGGCCACTGTTACGAGTCCGACGCACCCTGCGGACCAGTGGTCAGCCCCTGAGACGGTCGCGCATCCCCGGCGGCGGGCTGCAGGTCCGCCGCCGGGGGAGGCGCTCAGACGAGGAGGTAGGAGGCAAGATGGTACGTGAGTTTGTGGCGCCGTTGGATGCGCGCGGCCTGAGAGTCTGCATCGTGGCGAGCCGCTATGGGCGCATGGTGACCGAGCGGTTGGTTGCGGGTGCTCGGGAGTGCCTCGGACAGCATGGCTGCGCCGAGGAGGCGATCGATCTCGTCTGGGTTCCCGGCTCCTTTGAACTTCCCCTGGTGGCCCGCCAGCGGGCGGCGAGCAAGTCGTTCGACTTGATCCTGGCCCTGGGGTGCATCATCCGGGGCGAGACGACACATTTCGAGTACATCGCCAAAGAGGTCTCGCGCGGCGTCGCCCAGGTCGGCTGGGACACGGGCGTGCCGGCGATTTTTGGGGTGATCACCGCCGAGACCACTGAGCAAGCCATCGAGCGCAGCGGCGTCAAGGGGGGTGGTCGTGGCTGGGAGGCGGCCTCGGCAGGAATCGAGATGGTTCACCTGCTCCGCTTGCCGGAGGCCTAGCATGTCTCAGCCCACGACCCGGCGCGGCGGGCGGCCGAAGGCGCGCGACCTAGTCATGCGCGTGCTCTACGAGGCCGAGATCACCGGGGACGACGCCCGCGAGGTGCTCGACCTCGCCTTCGGCCGCTTTCGCTTTACCGAAGAGGGCCGGCGCCATGCCGAGGTCCTGCTGCGTGCCGTCACCCGCCACCGGACGCGGCTGGATGAGACCCTGCAGGCGGGGCTCGAGAACTGGGATCTCGCCCGCCTCGGGGCGGTCATCCGGGCCATCCTGCGCCTCGGGGCTGCCGAGCTGCTCTATTTCAAGGACACTCCGGCGCGGGTCGTCTTGGACGAGACCTTGCGGCTGGCGCACCGCTACGGTGACGATCGGAGTGCTGCCTTCGTCAACGGAGTGCTCGATCCCGTCGCCCGGCGGGCCCGGCCAGGGGAGTTCGAGACAGGGGCTTGACCTCTCCGTGGACGGCCCCGGTTGCCTGTGGTAACTTCCGGCCTGATTATGCACTTAGGGTCAAGGGCCGCCCGGCGGCGGGCAAGGCTGGTGGCTCAGGATCGACGACCGAGGAATCGGTTTGATGCGCGCGTCGACGCCGGATCATTGGGATCGCTACTGGCGGGAGCGTCAGGAGATCGAAGACGTCTACTCGAACGAGGGACGCCTGCTCGAGCCGCTCGCCGATCTGCCGCTCGGGGGATGCCGCGTTCTGGAAGTCGGGGCGGGCAGTGGTCGCGACAGCATCGCTTTGGCTCGCCGAGGCGCGCGGATCTTCGTCTTGGACTACGTGATGAGTTCCTTCCAGGTCATCCGCAGCGTCGCCGCCGCCGCCGGCATTCCGGTCGCCTGTGTGTGCGGGGATGCGACTCGCATGCCCTTCCGTGACGGATCCTTCGACTTGCTCTTCCATCAGGGCCTCATGGAGCACTTCCGGGATCCCCGGCCGCTGCTGCGCGAGAACTTCCGGGCGACGGCGCCGGGGGGCCATTGCCTGATCGACGTGCCGCAGCGCTATCATCCCTATACCCTGGCGAAGCATGTGATGATCGCCCTGAATCGCTGGTTCGCGGGCTGGGAAACCGAGTACTCCCCGGGGCAGCTCCGCGATTGGGTGACCTGGACGGGGTATGAAGTCGTCCGCGTCGGAGGGGATTGGATGGTGCCCGGTTTCTGGTACCGCTCGCTGCGCTACAGCCTGATGCGCGCGCGCTGTGGGCGTCTGCCGAGGTACCCGCCGGAGCTCTGGGGGATCGGGCCCCTGGCGAGGGCGATTCGCAACTGGTTACGTAATAAGCGGTTAGGGCCGTACACCTTCGCGATGGTGAACGTATTGGCCCGCCGGCCGGTTGACTAGGGATGGACCCCGAGACCGCCGCGGCGGCTCCGGGAACTGAAGAGGGAAGACCATTGGGTGGGGCGGCATACCATTTCGCCGTGGTCAGCTACCGTGATATCCGCCATCCCGAATTCGGCGGTGCCGAGGTGATCATCTACGAGATCTTTCGCCGCCTCGTCAGGTGGGGCCACAAGGTGACCTTCCTCGTCGGCCATTGGCCCGGTGCGCCGCGCGAGGAGGAGATCGAGGGTATGCGCATCCTGCGCGCCGGCTGCCAGTACACGTTCAACTTCCGGGCCCCGGGGATGCTCCGCCGGCTGCTCGCCCGCGAGCAGGTCGATCTGGTCGTCGAGGACATCAACAAGATCCCCTTCTTCACCCCGCGCTTCCAGCGGCGGGCACCGGTGCTCGGAGTCGTGCCCCATCTCTTCGGCACGACCGTCTTCCAGCAAGCCTCCTTTCCCTTGGCGCTGTATGTTTACCTCTACGAGCGGTTCATCCCCAGCGTCTACCGCCGGTGCCGCTTCTCGGTGCTCTCGCAGACGACCCTCGAAGACTTAGTCGCCCGCGGCCTTCCGCGCGAGGCGCTACGGCTGATCCGCGCCGGCATCGACCACGACTACTACCGCCCGCTGGCGCGCCGGGGCGTTGCTCCCGGGCCGGTCGTGCTCTACCTGGGGCGGATCAAGAAGTACAAGCGTATCGACCTGGTCATTCAGGCGCTGCCGGCGATCCTGCGCGAGGTGCCGGAGGCCGAGTACTGGATTGTCGGCGAGGGGGACTACCGCCCGGCGCTCGAGGCGCTCGTGGCCCGGATGGGACTCGAGAACCATGTGCGCTTTCTCGGGTTTCAATCGGGAGCGGAGAAGCTCGCAACGCTCTCGCGGACCCGGGTGCTTGCCTATACCTCGCCCAAAGAGGGGTGGGGACTCTCGGTGATCGAGGCCAACGCGCTCGGCATCCCGGCGGTGGCGAGCGATGCGCCGGGGTTGCGCGAGTCGGTGCGCAACGGTGAGACCGGTTACCTCGTGCCCCACGGAGACGTCCCGGCGCTCGCCGGGGCGCTGCGGCGCCTGCTCACCGACGACGACCTTTGGTGGCAGCTGGGACGCGCGGGGATGAGCTGGGCCACCGAGTTCAACTGGGAGCGCTCGGCCAAGGAGACGTTCCAACTCGCGGAAGAGATCATCACGGATTGGAAGGGGGCCTGATGGACTGGCTGGCACGGCGTTTGAGAGATCCGGTCGTCTGGGGCGGGATCATCGTCTTTGCCGTTACCCAACTCGTCTACCTGCTCACCATGGCGCAGAGCTGTCCCTTCTGGGACAGCGGGGAGTTCATCGCCACCTCGCACGTGCTCGGCATTCCGCACCCGCCGGGCACACCGCTCTACGTGCTGATCGGCAAGGTTTTCAGCCTCGTGCCGATCGGGCAGATCGCCATGCGGGTCAACTTCCTCTCGGCGCTTTCCTCCGCGCTGACGATCCTCTTCTCATATCTAATCATCGTCAACTTCGCCCGCCGCTGGACCCGGGGGCGTGAGACGCGGGTCGATCTGCTGATCGCCATCGCCGGCGGCATGGCCGGCGCCTTCTTCGCCGCCTTCTCCCGGACCTTCTGGGAGAACGCCACCGAGGCGGAAGTCTATGGGCTGAGTTCCTTGGTGATGGTCTTTGTCGTCTGGCTGGTGCTCAAGTGGGAGGCCTCCGGCTCCGACCGAGACCGCAACAACAGCTACCTGCTCCTGATCGGTTATCTGCTCGTGGTGGCGATCGGGATCCACATGGGGTCGATGCTCGTCGCCCCGGCGATTCTCCTGTACGTCTTGATCATCTCACCGCAGACGATCTTCAATCGCGACTTCTTGCTGACCTTGTTGCTGGCGGTTCTTGCGTTGGCGCTCTTCATCGTCGCCCGTGCCGTGGGCGCCTCGGTGATCTCCGGCCTCTGCCTGGCGGTGTTGCTCTTCGCCGGTGGGGTCGCCTGGCGCTGGCCGCGCCTCGGGCGGCACAACCTCGTTTTCTGGATCGTCGTCCTTGCGGCGATCGGTCTCAGCGTCCAGCTCTTCCTGTTGATCCGTGCGCGGCTCGATCCGGCGATCAACGAGGCCGATCCGAGCACCTGGAAGGAACTCTGGCTGGTGCTCTCGCGGGATCAGTACAAGCCGCCGAATCCCTTCCTGAAACGGCAGGCCTCCTGGGCCGTGCAGTTCGACAGGCACTTCTATCAGTACTGGAAAGACCAGTTCCACCTCGGGATCCGCCCCGGCTGGTTCTCGATGCTGCTGCCCTTCGCGATCGGCTTCATCGGCGGCATCGCCCAGTTGGTCAAGGACAGGCGCCGCTGGGTCCTGGCGGCGACCCTGATCTTCTTCAGCAGCGTTTTCCTCGTCTTCTATCTCAACTTCAAGGAAAACGAGGTCCGCAATCGGGACTACTTCTTCGTCGTCGGCTATCACTTCTTCGCGCTCTGGATCGGGCTCGGTGTGGTGGCGATCGCGCGCTGGCTGCGCGGTGAGCCGCAGGAGGTCGATGGCGAGCAGCGCGAGCCGCCCGGCGGGCGGCTGTTCGGTCTCGGGGCGGCGGCGATCCTGGTGGCCCTCTCGCTCTTCCAGCTCAACCATGGTTGGCATGCCCACGACCGGACGCACTTCCTTGTCGCGCGGGACTATGCCTACAACATGCTCCACCCGCTGGAAGAGGATGCGATCATCCTAACCAACGGTGACAATGACACTTTCCCGCTCTGGTACATTCAGGAGGTCGAGGGCGTGCGCAAGGATGTCCGCGTCGTCAACCTCAGCCTGCTCAATACCCACTGGTACATCCGCCAGATCCGTGACTACGAGCCGCGCGTGCGCATCGCCATGACGGACAAGGAGATCAGCCGGCTTCAGGGGGTGATGTTGCCCAGCGGCGAGGTCGTCTGGATCAAGGACATCATGGTCGAGCACATCATCCAACAGAATCCCAACCGCCCGATCTATCTGGCGGTCACCGTCCCCGATGAGATGGGGCTCGAGGAGCACCTCGTCATGGAGGGCCTGGTCTTCCGCGTCGTGCCCGAGAAGGGCGAGCCCGAGCGGGTCGATTTCGGCACCACCTGGCACAACATGCGCGAGGTCTTTCTCTATCGCGGTCTGCTCGACGAGGAAGGCTACTACGATCCGAGTGTCTATAAGGACGACAATGCGCGCAAGCTGATCCAGAACTACGTCGCGGCCTACGTGCGTCTCGCCCATGGACACCTGCGACGCAACGAGGACGAGCGGGCGCTCGAGGCGCTCGAGTACGCGCGCCGGATCAACCCCGCCTTCCCGGGCGTGCTCTACACGATCGGCTATCTGCGGCTGGAGCGGGAGGAGTACCAGACCGCCGAGGGAGCCTTCCGGGAACTGATCGAGCTGGGCAGCCGCTCTTCCGATGCACGCTCTCCGGAGACCTACCGTCTCCTCGGCGCGGCGGTCGAGGCGCAGGGGCGGATGGGGGAGGCGGAGGTGATCTATCGCGAAGCCTTCCGCCAATTCCCCGACGACTTCGATCTCTGCCGCATGCTCTTCACGCATCTCTGGACGCAGGGTCAAGAGGAGGAGGGTGTGCAGGTGATCCGCCAGTGGCTGGTGCGTCACCCCGACGACGCGGTCACCCGCCGGGCGTTGGAAGATCTGCTCGGTTCGACGGGAGATGAAACCGAGAGCGCTGCGCCGGGCGAGACCCGGGGAACGGGCCGGGAGCCGCCTGGAGATCTCCTCCAGGTGCCGGAGGGCACACCCTGATGGCAGTTGCGCTGGTCACCGGGGTCGCGGGGTTCATCGGCTCTCACCTCGCCGCACGGCTGCTCGCCGAGGGGATCGGCGTCCGCGGCATCGACGACTTCGATCCCTATTACGATCGCTCGTTGAAGCAGCGCAATCTCGCCCCCCTCCGGGCGGAGCCCGGGTTCCAGTGGCAGGAGGGGGACCTCGGGTCGGTGCCGCTGGCGCCCCTGCTTGCCGGGGTCGACGTCGTCTACCATTTGGCGGCCCGACCGGGCGTGCGGCACAGCTGGGGGGCGCCGTTCGCCGACTACGTGCGCATCAACATCACCGCCACGCAACGGCTGCTCGAGGCCCTGCGCGAGACGCCGGTCGCGCGGCTCGTCTTCGCCTCCAGCTCCTCGGTCTATGGTGAGCAGGTGGGTGGGGAGACGCCCGAGTCGGCGACCTGCCTGCCGATCTCGCCCTATGGGGTCAGCAAGTTGGCGGCCGAGGCGCTGGTGCGCGCCTATCACGCCAGCTATGGCCTGCCGGGGATCGCCCTGCGCTACTTCACCGTCTATGGTCCGCGGCAACGGCCCGACATGGCTCTGCACCGCTTCGTGCGCGCCTTGCTCGAGGATCGCGAGCTGGTCCTCTTCGGTGATGGCACGCAGACCCGCGACTTCACCTACGTCGACGACGTCGTGGCCGCCACGCTGGCGGCGGCCCGGGTGGGGCGGCCGGGCATGGTCTACAATATCGGTGGAGGATCACCCGCCAGCCTCAACGACTTGCTCGCGATTCTCGAGCGGGTGACCGGCCGGCCGCCACGCGTGCGGCGCGAGGCGCGGCCGGCGGGGGATCCGCAGGCGACGCGCGCCGACACCAGGCGTGCGCGCGAGGAACTGGCCTTCCAGCCGACGGTTTCTCTGGAAGAAGGCCTGCGCCGAATGACCGGCTGGATGACCGAACTGCTTGCCGGCGCCGCGCCGGAACTCGCCCGGCCGAGCGGACCAACGGGAGTGGACCATCGGCCGAGCGGACCAACGGGAGCGGACCATGAATCCGATTGAGATCTCGGTCGTCATCCCGGTCTTCGACGAAGAGGGGAGTCTCGAACCGCTGTATGCCAGCCTGGCCGGCGTGCTCGGCGAGATCGGTCGGCCCTACGAGATCCTCTTCATCGACGATGGTTCCCGCGACGGCACGCTCGCGGTGCTCGAGGCCATCACCGCCGCGGATTCCCATGTACGGGCGATCAGCTTCCGGCGCAATTTCGGCAAGGCGGCGGCGCTCTCGGTCGGCTTCCGCGAGGCGCGGGGCGAGGTGATCCTGACGATGGACGGGGATCTGCAGGACGATCCGGAGGAGATCCCCGGCTTCCTTGAGATGCTGGCGCAGGGCTACGATCTCGTCTCGGGTTGGAAGCGCCACCGCCGGGATCCGATCAGCAAACGTTGGCCCTCGCGGTTCTGGAATGTGCTGACCGCCTGGGTCACCGGGATTCCCCTGCACGATTTCAATTGCGGGTTCAAGGCCTACCGGCGGGAGGCGGCCAAGACGATTCGCGTCTACGGCGAGTTGCATCGCTACCTGCCAGTGTTGGCCGACCGCCTTGGGTTCCGGGTCGGTGAGCGCGAGGTGCGCCATCACCCGCGGTGCCGTGGGGCGAGCAAGTATGGGGGCGCTCGCTTCCTCAACGGATTCCTCGACCTGTTGACCGTGGTCTTCCTCGGCTCGTCGCAACGCAATCCGCTGCATGTCTTCGGGCGCATCGGGATCGCCTTCCTGACCGTCGGTCTCGGCATCAATCTCTACATGGCGGGCATCTGGCTGATCGAGGGCGCCCTCCGCGTGCGCCCGATGTTGATCTTCGGCGTGATCATGGTCATTCTCGGCATCCAGTTCATTTCGATGGGGCTGCTGGCGGAGATGATCGCCAACGCCTATCGCGAGGGGGAGGTCTATCCCGAGCGCCGCCGGTTGCCGGCGGAGGGCGCGGGATCCGGCGCACGGCGGGATCCGCCGACGGCCTAGCCGGTCGTCTGGGGTGGGGATCGCCGGAGCACTCGGTCAGCGAAGGGAGGCAGGGTGAGGATACTGATCACCGGTGGTGCAGGATTCATTGGGTCGCATCTCTGCGACTACTTCCTCGAGCAGGGCCATGAAGTCATCTGCATGGACAACCTGCTCACCGGGAGTGTGCGCAACATCGCCCACATCCGCGATGCCCGCTTCAGCTTCATCGAGTACGACGTGACCAACTACATGTATGTCGACGGGCCCCTCGACGCGGTCCTGCATTTCGCGTCTCCCGCCAGTCCGATCGACTACCTGCGCCTGCCGATCCATACGCTGAAGGTCGGCGCGCTC
This sequence comes from Candidatus Eiseniibacteriota bacterium, assembly GCA_023129715.1. Lineage (GTDB taxonomy): Bacteria > Eisenbacteria > RBG-16-71-46 > CAIMUX01 > WJJG01 > JAGMBO01. The sequence goes on from JAGMBO010000057.1 coordinate 65,333, forward strand.
GGCACCCACAAGGCACTCGGACTGGCGCTCGCCAGGAAGGCGCGCTTCCTGCTCGCCTCGACCTCGGAGGTCTATGGAGACCCCCAGGTCCATCCGCAGACCGAGGACTACTGGGGCAACGTCAATCCGACCGGTTTGCGCGGCGTCTACGACGAGGCGAAGCGCTTCGCCGAGGCGCTGACGATGGCCTATCACCGCTATCATGGCGTCGACACCAAGATCGTTCGCATTTTCAACACCTTCGGGCCGCGCATGCGGCGTGAGGACGGCCGGGCGGTGCCGGTCTTCATCAATCAGGCGCTGCGTGGGGAGCCGATGACCATCTTCGGTGACGGGCGGCAGACACGCAGCTTCGGCTACATCACCGACCTGACCCGCGGCATCGACGCCCTGCTGAACTCGACGATCAACGATCCGGTCAACATCGGCAATCCCCAGGAGATGACGGTGCTCGAGATGGCCGAGCACATCCGGCGCCTGACGGGCAGTCGCAGCGAGCTCATCTTCAAGCCGCTACCCGAGGACGATCCCAAGGTGCGTCAGCCGAACATCGATCTGGCACGTCGCCGGCTCGGCTGGGAACCCCACGTCGATGTCCAGCGGGCGCTCGAACTGACGATTGGCTGGTTCCGGGAAGCCGACGCCGACCGTGAGGCGTGAGGGGGGGGGTTCCGGGGAGGGAAAGATGACGCAGCTAGCGGATGCCCCACGTGCGGTACGAAACCCGGCGCCGGCAGGAGCAATGGCGCCGGCCGAGGCGGCGGCCCGGCACAAGTGCCTCGTGGTGATTCCGACCTACAACGAGCGCGAGACGATCGGCGAGCTGATCTCGCAGCTGCTGGTTGTGCCGGAGCGGCTCGAGATCCTGGTCGTCGATGATGCGTCTCCCGACGGCACCGCGGAGTTGGTCAAGGCACTGGCGCAGGACGACCGACGCATTCACCTGCTCGAACGCGAGGGCAAGCTCGGCCTCGGATCGGCCTACGTGGCCGGCTTCCACTACGCGCTGGCCAAGACCGATACCGAGTTCGTCTTCCAGATGGACGCCGATTTCTCCCACGACCCCGCCGCGATTCCCGAGTTCCTCGCCGCGATGGAGGAGGATGACCTCGTGCTCGGGTCGCGCTACCTCAACGGGGTCACGGTCGTCAACTGGCCGCTCAAGCGCCTCTTCCTGAGCTACGGGGCCAATCTCTACACCCGCATCATCACGCGCCTGCCCTTCAAAGACGCCACCGGGGGGTTCAAGTGCTTTCGCCGGGAGGTGCTGGCGGCGCTTGATCTCGACGGCATCCACAGCGACGGCTACTCCTTCCAGATCGAGACGACCTATCAGGCCTGGCGCCGGGGCTTCCGCATCCGGGAGATCCCGATCATCTTCGTCGAACGGCGCGCGGGGGTCTCGAAGATGAACCGCCGGATCGTCTGGGAAGCGATCTTCGTCGTCTGGCGCCTGGGCCTCGCCAATCTATTGCGGTCCTTGCCGCGGCCCCGTGCGCCCCGTCCGCTGAACGGGAGCGCGCCGCTGGGGAGCGCCCCGCCGCGCGCTGGGGTGGGAGGAGCGGGCTGATGTCCTCTCCGGCTTCCCTGTCGCCGGCGCCACCCGTGGTCTCGATCATCCTGGTCCACTACCGCACGCCGCATCTGCTCGAGCGCTGTTTGGAGACGATCGCCGCTGCGCCGGGCGAGGCGACGAGTGAGATCTTGATCCTCGACAACGACCCGCTCGACGACGCCGCCGGGCGGCTGGCGCAGCGTTTCGGTGCCCGCTGTCTCCACAACGAGAAGAACCTCGGCTATGGGCGGGCGATCAACCAGGGGCTGGCGGAGGCGCGCGGGGAGTTCTTCCTGATCCTGAATCCCGACATCGAAGTCCGGCCCGGGGCGATCGATGCGCTCGTGGACTTCATGCGCGCCGAACCGGCGGCCGGCATCGTCGGACCGAGGCTCTTAGACCCCGACGGCTCGCTGCAGTATTCCGCCCGCACCTCCTACACCTTGCGCGTGATCCTGCTGCGGCGCACGCCGCTCGGCCGCCTGTGGCCCAACGCGCGGGCGGTGCGCGACCACCTGATGATGGACTGGGACCACAACGATGTCCGCGACGTCGACTGGTTGATCGGCGGTGCGATCATGGTGCGGCGCGCGGCGGTCGCCGACGTCGGGGGGATGGACGAGCGTTTCTTTCTCTACTTCGAGGATGTCGACTGGTGCAGCCGGATGCAGCGGCGCGGATGGCGGGTCGTCTACGTACCACAGGCGGAGATGATCCATGCCCATCAGCGCGCCAGTGCCGGTGGCTTCCTCACGCGCGGCCAGCGGATGCATCTGGAGTCGGCGCTGCGCTTCTACGAGAAGTGGAGCCTGGTGCTCTACGTCTGGAAGCGCCAGGCGACGCGGCTGCGCACGTTGGCCACCCTGCTCTCCGACCTGGTGTTGCTCTCGGCCGCCTTTCTGGCGGCCTACTTCACGCGCTACGCCTTAGGCTCGCTCTTCCCCGGTTGGGAGGCGGCCAAGCCCGTCTTCGCCCTCCAGGTCTACGCGCGCTTCATTCCCTTCGCCGACCTGATTGCGGTTCTGACCTTCTCCTTCCTCGGTCTCTACCGGGGCGAGGTGTGGCGCAATCGCTGGTGTGAGTTCTTCCAGCTCGTCAAGGGCATCGCGATCATCTCGCTGATCGTCCTGGGGGCAACCTTCCTCTTCACGACGCGGCCCCTCTCGCGCTTTACCGTGCTGATCTACTTTCCCTACGGACTCGTGCTGGTGGCGTTGGGACGCGAGGCCTTGCGGCGCCTAGTGGCTGGGGTTCGGCAACGGCGCATTCAACTGCGGCGCTTGGGCGTTTTCGCCCCGCGCGAGCAGCTGCGCGAGCTCGAGCGCCGCTTCGCCGAGCATGGACGGTTCGGCTACGAGCCGATCACCCTGGCCCACGAGGAGGAGACCGAGCCCATCGCCGGGGGCGGGGGCGATCCGGTGGAGCGCCGGATCCGCTTTCTGGAGAACGAGCGCATCGCTGAGGTGGTCGTCTTCGAGAGTCGGGAACACGCTGAGTTGCTGGGGCGGTTGCTGCCGCGCCTCTTGCACAGCGGGCTGCCGGTGATCTACGTGCCGCTCGGCGAGCAGTTCGTGCGCCAGGCCGACCAGCTCCGGGACTTCATGGGTTTCGGCGCCCTGGGACTCGGAGAAGGCCGGCGGCGGGTCGGGGGCTGGCTAAAACGCGGTCTCGATCTTGGTCTCGCTCTGTTCCTGCTGGCCGTCGGGTTCCCCGCCCACCTCCTGGTTCGGGCAGGCCAGAGGGGCGCCCCCTTGCTCGCGGAGACGCGCATCAGCCGTGGCGGGCGGACCTGCGTCCTGCGGCGCTACCCGGGACGCCCGTGGCTGTTGCGCCGGCTGCCCTGCCTGGCACACTATCCCGCGCTGCTCTCGGTCGTGGGGGGAGCGATGAGCTTCGTCGGCATTACCGCCCTGACCCCGGAGCAGTGGTCGGCCGCCGATGAGGCCTACCGCCGCACTGCCCCCGATGCGCCGGCGGGAATCCTCAGCCCGCTCGCCGGGTATGCGCAGGATGGGGAGGCGGGACTGGCGCGCATACTTGCCCAGAACCAGGCGTATGCCCATCGCTGGAGCCTGGGGGAGGATCTGCGCATCGCCCTCCAGGCGCTCTTCGACCGCGGGGCCGAGAGAGGAGAGAGGTCGTGATCAGGACGCTGCTTGCTGCACTGCTGCTGGCGCTGGCGACGGTTGCAGCGCCACCCGCCCAGGAGGTGAGCGGATCGTGGATCACTCATCTCTACATGAACGACATCCGTGATCTGGCGGTCGCCGCCGACGGGATCTGGTGCGCCACCGGCGGCGGAGCGCTCTTCTACGATTTCGAGACCGGTGAGTTCCGTGATTGGACGCGGAGCGCGGAGGGGTTGGCGAGCGACACGTTGACGGCCGTTTCCATCCTGGCCGACGGCCGGGTCGCCTTCGGCACCTCCGCATCAGGCCTCTCGATCTACGATCCGGACCGCGGACTCTGGTTCAACTACACCGCCCTCACATGGCCGATCGCGGGAGACGAGATCCTGACGATCCGGGAAGACGATCCCTGGCGGATCATCGGATCCCGCGGCGGTTTTGTCGCCTTCTACGAGGGTGAGGTGCGGGAAACCTGCCAGGAGGGACTCGATATCTGCGGTGTACCCGGCTGGGAGATCTCCGCCGGCATCGAGTACCACGGCTCCCTCTGGCTGGGCGCCCTGCCCGCGGCGGGCGCCGGCGGCGTCGCCCGCCTCGCCTACGCGAGCACCGGCTTGTGGGAGACGGTCAGCGAGGGGCTCTTCAGTCGCGAGATCATCGAGTTCGCCGCCTGGGAGGAGAGCCTGCTGTGCGCCGACCGCGGCGGGGTGAGCGTCTGGAATGGAACGCAGTGGGAGGGGCGACGGGACGGTCTGCCCGCGGGAACCGAAGTGCGCGATCTTCACGCCGGCCCGCGCAATCTCTTGCTCGCCACCTCCGGCATCGGGGCGGGAGTCTTCCGCTGGAATGCGGCGGAACGTTTCTGGGAGCGGTTCGGCACGATGCACGCCCAGTGCATCGCCGAGGACGCCGACGGGGTCATCTGGGTCGGCACCGGGATGACCCGCACCGGACTGCATTGGCTGGGCGAGGGTGCCGACGGCCTCTGGGAGTATGTCGGCGGCACCTGGCTGCAGCATCGCCACGATGGCCCGCATCCCCTCGGCAACTACCGCGCCTTGACGGTCGCTGCCGACGGCTGCGTGTGGGCCGCGTTGGCCGCGCGGATCAAGGGATGGAAGATCGCTCGGCTCGATGGTCGGGGCTGGTCGTTCTTCGATGAGACCAACTCGGCGCTCAGCGACACGTGGGTTCTCGATCTTCAGGTTCAGGACGGCCAGGTCTGGGTCGGCCACTGCTGTTGCAGCAGCCCGAGCGATTCCTGCTATCTCAACCAGTGGGATGCCGCCACCGGGGCGGTGGCGGTCTACGACTCGGTTTTCAACGTCTACGATTCGGTGACCGATGCGCACGGCAACCTCTGGTTCGCCTCCTGGTACGAGGGCAGCGCGCCCGTCGCCCAAGGTCTCTATCATCTCGACCGCCAAACGGGGCAGGTGAGCAACTACACGACCGAGAGCACCGCCGGTCGCCTGCGCGCGAACAAGGTCTCTGCCTTGGCCCTCGACGGTCGTGAGCTCTGGATCGGCTATCAGAGCGAGGGGGTGACCCGCTGCATGCTCGATGAGCAGGGCCTGCCCTACCTCGCCGATTGGGCCTGGGTCTCCTACGGCGCCGAGTCTCCCGGGAATCCCCTGCCGAGCGACGGCGTGCGCGCGGTGGCGGCCCGGGACGGCGAGATCTGGATCGGAACGATCGCGGGGGTCGCGCTCTATCGGCAGGCGAGCTGGCGCACGTTTCCGCCGGGGCCCTTCACGCTGCCCGGCAGCGAGGTCACCGACATCGCGGTGACCAGGGACGGTGCCGCCTGGGCCGCGATTCGCGGCGCCGGGGTGACGCGGATCTATCGCGATGTGGCCGGGAGCTACCACCTCCAGAGCTTCGCCCCGCCCGAGTTGGTCTCGCCGGATGCGACCGTGCTTGCCGTCGACACCGATGGCCGCGGGCTATGGGTCGGGACCGAGCGGGGGCTCTCGCATTTCATCCCTGGCGCGATCGGGGGCGCGCGCACGGGGAGCGAGCTGCATGTCTACCCCAATCCCTACAATCCGCGCTGCGGACTTCCCCTGCGCTTGGCGCGCAGCCCCGGCCGCGCGGCGCGCGGCACGATCGTCGACCTCTCGGGGGCGATCGTGGGCCGGTTCGAGGAGAAGTGGCAGGGCGATGCGATCTGGGATGGGCGGGACGAGGATGGCGCATGGGTCGCCCCCGGGCTGTATGTCATCCGCGCCAATACCCCCGGCGGTTGGTTGACGGGGCAGGTTGCCGTTCTCGATCTCCCCTGCGATCCGTACTAGATCGGCGCGCTCGGATCGCGAGCATTCAAGGGGTGCCGTTCCCGCAGACACCATCCGGCCCCGGCGCCCGAGTGGTCCTCTAAGAGGGTAGGCAAGGTGGCGCGACGCAGACGAATCCTGATCTTCGCCTATTTCTTCCCTCCCCTGGGGGGCGCGGGCGTCCAGCGCATCGTCAAGCTCGCCAAGTACCTTCCGGAGGAGGGCTGGGATCCGACGGTCGTCACCGTGAGGGGCGCCGACTACTGGATGACCGACGCCGCTCTGGCGGGGGAGTTGGGGCCGCGGGTGACCATCGTGCGCACCAATTCCCTGACCGGGCTCGGCCTGCTGCGGCGGCTCGCACCGCGCCAGGCGGGGCGCGCCGACGGGCTGCGCTCGTCGGTGGGCGCCATCCGGCGCCTGCGCCGTCTCGCCGGCTGGGTGATGATGCCCGACAGCTATGTCGGATGGGTGCCCTTTGCCTGCCGGGCAGGGGATCGGTTGTTGCGGGAACAGGAGTTCGATTGGATCTTGACGACCTCGTCACCCGACAGCACTCACCTGATCGGCCGACGACTGGCCGCCCGCCATGGCGTTCCCTGGGCGGCGGACTTCCGCGATCCCTGGACGAGGCGCATGGCCTTTGCTCCGCCCACCGGCTGGCATCGGCGCCGCCAGGAGTCACTCGAGCGGAGCGTCCTGGAGGCGGCCGAGCGGGTCGTGTTCACCTCTGAGGCAACGCGCGTCGACTACCTGCGCCGCTACCCGCGCCTCGATGCGGCCAAAGTGGCGGTGATCACCAATGGCTATGATGAAGAGGACTTCGCGCCCCTCGAGGGGCGTGCGCCCGCGGGTGAGAAGATGCAGATCCTGCATGCGGGACAGCTGAATCCCGAACGCCCGGCCCGTCCCTTTCTCGATGGACTCCGCCTGTTTCTCGACCGGACGCCGGGGGCGGCCGGCCGCCTGGGGGTACGCTTCATCGGGCCTGCCTATGCCGGCGACCGGGAAGATGCCGGACGCCTCGGCCTGGAGGCATGCGTTTCCTTCGAGCCGCCGCAGACCCATGGCCGCATCGTCGCCGAGATGCTCGCGAGCCACCTGCTGCTCTTGCTGGAGCAGGACAGCGAGCGCGGTGCACTGATCCTGCCGGGCAAGATCTTCGAGTACCTCCGCTCGGGCAGGCCGATTCTGGGGCTCCTGCCTCCCGGGGCCGCGTGGCGCATGATCGAGGATCTCGAGGCGGGGAAGTGCTTCCGGCCCGCCGATTGCAAGGGCGTGGCCCGCGAGCTCGGCCGGCACTACGAGCGCTTTGTCCGCGGTGAAGCGCCCCTGCCGGGGGCGTCGCGTGGGCCTCTGGCGGGCCATGAACGACGGGTGCTCGCGCGCCGGTGGGTGGAGACGCTTGCCGGCGGGTTCCGACCGTCCTGAGCCCGCGGCCCGCCGGCCGCGAACGATTCAGGAATCGGTCCTTCCGCGCCGCGGAATCAATCCTTCAATTCCCATCACGCTATAGAGTTACAGGATAGCCCCCTTCGCTCCAGGCAGTTTCTCCCCCAGGGAAGAAAAAGGAGTTGACCGCGTAAAGGTCCTGCCGCTAAGGTGCGCGTGGGACATTGTGGGGCAAAAGGTCGCAAGAGGGGTCACAGAGGTATGTTGTGGAGTCCCGTGCCGGGCGATGCGCCCGGAGACCGGATTCCTGAGCCACACACCGGAGGGTCGCGGCGATGCAGCTCCCGTTTCTGGGAACCTGGGACTGCACCATCGACAGCAAGCGGCGCCTGACCCTACCGGCCAAGCTCCGCGAGCTGCTCGGCTCGGTCGAGCCGACCCCCCAGCTGATCGTGACGGTCGGGCACAAGGGATGCCTCCTGCTGATTCCACCGGGCCTCTGGAACGAACTCTCGCCTGACCTCTTCCGGGCGATTCTCGGGGGCGACGAAGGAGCCCTGCGTCTGCGCAGCACGATGGCGCTCTATGGGAACGTCGCGCGCATCGACAACAGCGGGAGGATCTCGCTGACCGAGAAGCAGGTCAAGGTCGCAGGGTTGGAGAAGGAGGCGGTCTTCTTCGGCAATTTCAATCGGATCGAGGTCTGGAACCCGTCGCGCTTCGCGGTGGAGAACCCGCCGCTCGAAGATCCCGCCGAGCATGATCGCCTGATGGCAGAGTATCTCGACCGCCGGGGAACGGAGAAGGGGAGCCTGTGATCCAGTTGCAGTCATCCGTTGAGTCGCGGGGGCTGATGCTCTGGAGCCGCCTGCAAGGAGACTGGGGGCTCGATGAGTGCCAGCGATTGATCTCCCTCTTCGCGGGCCTCGGCCTGCCGGACGGCAGCCTGGTGCTTTTTGACTTCAGCGAGACGCGCCATGTGCATTTCCGCGCGGGAACGCTGTTGATCGCCTTGGCCCGGGAGCTGGAGGCGCGCGGGGCGCAGTTGCGCTTCGTCGGGCTCTCCGAGTACCTCCGGGGCATTCTCGAGCTGGGCGGCGCCCTCGACTGGCGTGACCTGGCGGAACGCAGTGGCTTGGGCAGTCCGCCACTGCCGAGTCCTGCGGGTTGTGGTCTGGGAGCGTCAACATTGCCCTATGGTCGCGATCCGCATGGCTTGGTGGTGTTGGGCGTGAATTGAACCCGGTGTTGGGACGGCGGTAGGAAGCGGGGACGGTGTGGACAAAAGGCAAAAAACTGAGCTCCCTGCCTCGTGTCCTCCTCGGGAAAGTCCCCGCTTTCCCGCTGTTCCCCAACAGCCGTCCGTGCCGTGATCCATGCGCCGGTCATGGTGCGCGAGGTGGTCGCCGTCCTGGTGACTCGCGCCGATGGGCGCTACGTCGACGGCACGGTCGGTGACGGGGGACATGCCCAGGCCATTCTGGATGCGACCCAATCATCCAGCCAGCTACTGGGGCTCGATCGGGATCCGGAGGCGTTGCGGGCCGCCGGCGAGGCCCTGGCCACTTACGGGGAGCGGGTTCACCTGGTCCAAAGCGATTTCGCCAACCTCGCCGACGTCTTGCCGCAGCTCGGCTGGGAGCGGGTCGATGGGATCCTGCTCGACTTGGGGTTGCGATCGAGCGCCTTGGACGACGCGCAGCGCGGCTTCTCGTTCCAGCTCGATGGCCCCCTCGACATGCGGTTCGACCCGTGGGAGGGAACGCCGGCTCGTGAGCTACTCCGCCGGATCAACCCGTCGCGCCTCGAGCAACTGCTCGCCGCGGGCACGACGCGCGCCAGCCCGCGGGCGATCGCCCGCGCGATTCTGGCCTGGCGGCGGCAGGAACGCCTTGAGCGAACCAGCGATCTGGTCGCCTGCCTACGGCGCGGTCTCGGACGGCGGGCGACGCCGAAACTGCTCTCGAGTGTCTTCGCCGCCGTGCGCATGGAAGTCAACCGTGAGCTAGCGGGTCTCGATCGTGCGCTGGCGACGATGCCGGAGATCCTGGGGACGGGGGGTATCCTGTGTGTGCTTTCCTACCAATCACAGGAAGATCGTCGCATCAAGCAGCTCCGCCGCACACCCTTCCGCGATCCGCGCACGGGAGAGCGCTTCCGTCTGATTCCGCTCGAGAAACGGCCGCAGCAGGCGTTGCCGGAGGAGGTGCGGCGCAACCGGCGGGCACGCAGCGCGCGGCTGCGGGCCTTCCAACGCGTTCCGGAGACACCGGCTTCCTAAGAACCTGGGTGCCGACCCGCCGCGCGAGCCGCCTGCGCGGCAACGCCTGGCTGCTGCTCGCCGGCGCACTGCTCTTCGGAGCACTCTTCCTCTCGATGCGTCAAGACCTTCAATCCCAGCTCCTGCGGTTGGAACTCGTCGAACTGCGCACCGAGCGCGAGGCCCTCGAACAGGAGTTGCGCGCCGGCCAACGCGCGCTGACGGCGCGCACCGATCTCTCGCGGATCGTGCCGCGCAGCGAGACGCTCGGACTCCGCGCGCCCGACCAGCAACAGATCCTCGCCCTCGTTCGCGACCCGGCCCCGCCGGCCGCCGAACCCTCCTTCCCCCTGGCGGTCCTGGAGTTCGTCTCCGGGGCGGGGGCGGTCCAGGCCGCGCAGCCGGTTGGGCACGAGGCGGTCGCGACGCGCCACCAGGATGGGGGAGAGGAATGAGCCGGGGAGAACGGGGACGGCTCGGCTGGCTTCTGGGTAGCGCGACGGTCATCGCCCTCCTGCTCCTCCTGCGCGCCGGGCACCTCACGCTGATTCGTCATGAGTACTACCGTGAGCTCGCCGAGCGCCAGCAGACCCAAGTCGTCAAGGTGCCGCCGCTGCGGGGCCGGATCCTCGACCGCAACGGCAGCCTGCTCGCCTGCAGCGTCGAGAATGCCTCCCTGGCGGTGGTCGGCGGCAAGGCGGAGCAACTCGAGCGGCTGGCCCGCGATCTGCAGGGCGCTGGGGTGTGCACCGCCCGGGAGGCGTGGCGGATCGCATCCCCCGCCGGTTCGTACCGCTGGATCACCCGGCGCTGGGTTCCCGAGGCGCTCGCCCGCCGGCTTTCCGCGCAGTATGACTGCGTGCGCCTCGAGCCGGAGATCAAGCGTTTCTACCCCCTGGGGCCGGTCGCGCCGCAGGTCCTCGGTCTGGTGGGAGTCGACGACCGGGGCCTCTCGGGCCTGGAGGCCTGTTTCAACGACTGGCTCCGCGGCGAGCCGGGGCGCAAGCTCTGCTACGTGACCGGTGCGGGACGCCCCCAACAGACGAGGCCGCCGAAGGCGCTGCGCCCCGCGCAACCGGGCGGCGGCCTCTTGCTGACGATCGACGCGCGCATCGATGAGATCGTCCGCTTCCGCTTGCAGGAAGGTATGGCCCGGATCGGCGCGCAGAGCGGTTTTGCCCTGGTGCTCGATCCCTGGACCGGTGAGATCCTCGCCCTGTGCGGCGAACCCTGTTTCGATCCCCTGGCCGGCCCACCCGGCTCCGCCGAACCGCTGAGGGTCTGCGGCGTGATGGATCAGTTCGAGCCGGGCAGCACGTTCAAGATCACCACCTTCTCCGCCGCGCTCGAGTCGGGTCTGGTTGCCCCCGCCGATACGATCGATTGCCTCGGCGGCGTGCGCATCGTCGGCGGGGCGCCAATCCGGGATCTGAAGAAACTCGATCGGGTCACCGCGGGGGAGGTGCTGATTCACTCCTCGAACATCGGCAACGGGCTGATCGCCGAGCAGATCGGGTGGGAGCGCGTCTGCGGGATGGCGCAGGCGCTTGGTTTCGGGCAGGCGACCGGCATTCGTCTGGGCGGGGAGGCGACCGGCCAGGTGCCCCATCCCCTGCGGGAGGGATGGTCGGGGCGCTCGCTGGCGACGATGGCCTATGGCCAGGAGATCTCGGTCACCGGGCTGCAGATGGCGCTGGCCTATGGCGCGATTGCCAATGGCGGCTTCCTGATGCGGCCGATTCTCGTGCGCGCTACGCTCGATGCCCGGGGGCAGGTGGTCGAGCAGCGTGATGCGCAAGTGGTGCGGCGGGTGATGAGCCCCGAGACCGCGGCGACCATGACGACCCTGCTGCGGCGGGTCGTGACCGAAGGCACCGGCCGCGCGGCCGAGGTGTCCTGCATTCCGCCCGCCGGCAAGACCGGCACGGCGCAGGTGTACGATCCACAGGCGGGATGCTACTCGCGCGACGACCATGTCTTGGGTTTCATCGGCTTCGCGCCGCACACGCGTCCCCGTTGCCTGATCGAGGTCTGTCTTTCCGTGACCGGAGAGCAACATGCCGGAGAGGCGGCCGCGCCGATCTTCGCGAGCATCCTGCGCGATCTGACCTGGTTCATGGAAGAGGGGGGGTGGGAGGCGACGCCCATGCATCTTCCGGAGACCTGCCCGGTGATTGTTCCCGATGTGCGCGGCCTGGATCCTCAAGCCGCCCGGCGGGTTCTTCATCGTGCCGGCCTGCTGCCCGTCCTGGAAGGCCGCGGACCGCGGGTGGCGCGCCTCTCGCCGGCGCCCTATGCCACGGTGACTCCCGGAAGCGTGGTGCGGCTCGCTCTGGCCGGACGGGATCCGCACGGCACGCTACGCATTCCGCGAGTCGCGGGTCTTGCCCTGCGCGAGGCGGTCGCCCTGCTCTCCGAAGCGGGTCTGACCGCCGGCGTACATGGATCGGGATGGGTCGTCCGCCAATCCCCCGAGGCGGGAAGCGACGTTCCCGCCGAAACGCTCTGCGAAATCTGGGCCTCGCCGCGCCGTTCCCGGGCGCGGGATGAATCCCTGCGGAGGATGGACCTTGCCTGTGATGCCGCTGACGGACCTCGCTGAGGGGCTGCCCGCTGATCTCTGGTGGCCCGCGGGTAGTCATGCGACGGCCCGGGAGGGCTGGTCGGCGATCGAGATCGGTGGCCTGGTCCTCGACAGCCGGAGGGTCGCGCCGGGCGATCTCTTCGTCGCCATCGTGGGGCGGCGGCACGATGGCAAGGCCTTCGTCGGCGAGGCGTGGCGCCGCGGCGCGGCGGCGGTGATGATCGAGGGTGACGGGCAGGTTCCTCCCGGTCCCGGTCCGGTGCTGCGAGTCTGCTCGGCGCGCCGGGCGTTGGGCCTGTTGGCGGCGATCTTCCATGGTGAGCCCGCCGCGGCGCTGTGCCTGACGGGCATCACGGGAACCGACGGAAAGACGAGCACCGCGCTGTTTCTTCACCAGCTGCTGCTCGCGGCCGGCCGGCCGGCGGTTGCGCTGGGCACGCTGGGCATCTGCGACGAGCATGGAGAATGGCACCCTTGGACCGGGCCGCCGGCAGCGAGCGCGGGCGGGCAGCCAGGCGTGATCGCGCCGGCGGGTGAGCCGGCGCGATCCTGGCAGCCGACGACGCCCGAGGCGCCCCTCTTTCAGGCGACCCTGGCGGCTTTGCGCGATCGCGGGGTGACCGACGTCGTCGCCGAGGTTTCCTCCCACGCGCTCGACCAGGAGCGCCTCTTTGGGACCCAGTTCTCCGTCGTCGCCTTGACCCACGTCTCGAGCGACCATCTCGATTTCCACGGCGACCGGGAGGCCTATCGCGCGGCGAAGGCGAAGCTTTTCGACCGAGCGACCCGCGGCGGATGCCTCGAGCGACGGGAAGTCCGGGCCGTCGTGAACCTCGACGACGCGCTCGGCGGCGAGTTGGCCGGGCGCCTGGGGGAGTCGGCCCTGACCTATGGGCGCCACCCCGAGGCTCGGGTGCGCCTGGAGCGGGCCGCGAGCGGCACCGCCGGCATTTCGCTCACCGTTTCCTTCGCCGGCGAGACCGCGGTGCTGCAGACGACGGTTGCCGGTGAATTCCATGTTGCGAACCTGCTCGCCGCGGCGGCGATCGCCCACGCGCTCGGCGTTGCGCCGCAGACGATCGCGGCAGCGACACCGCACCTGGCTGCCATTCCGGGGCGCTTCGAGCTGATTCGCGAAGGGCAGGCCTTCGCCGTGGTCGTCGACTACGCCCACACTGTCGATGGCTTGGAGCACCTCCTGGCGGCCGCCCGCGGGCTGGGGGCAGGGAGGCTGGTGGTCGTCTTTGGATGCGGGGGCGACCGGGACCGGCGGAAGCGCGAGCCGATGGGCAAGGCTGCGGGACGTCTCGCCGACCGGGTGATCATCACCAGCGACAACCCGCGTTCCGAGCCGGCGGCGGAGATCGCCCGCGCGGTAGCCCAGGGACTCGCCGCGACGGGGACGCCGGGGGAGATCGAGTTGGATCGACGGGCCGCTTTCACCCGCGCGCTCCAGGGCCTGCAGGCCGGGGATGTCATGGTTGCCGCGGGCCGCGGCGCCGAGACGCTGCAGGTCTTTGCCGATCGCGTGGAACGGTTCGACGACCGCGAGGTGCTGCGCAGCCTGTTGGCCCGGCACCCGAGTGTCGCCAGCGGGGCATCCGCAGGGGGCGAAGCCCCTCCCGCGCGTGGCAGGGGGTAGGGATTGGTGAACGACGCCTGCGCACAGACACCCAAGGGGTCGGATGAGCATCCCTGGTCGCTGGGGGCGATCGCCCGGATGGTCAAGGCGACCGTTGCCGGCATTTCACCCGAGGATTGGCGTCTGGTTTCCTCGCTGATCGTCTCCGGCGTGGTCCTCGACAGCCGCCGGATCCATGGGGGTGAGATCTTCATCGCCCTGGGGGGCGAGCGGGTCGACGGTCACGAGTTCATCGGGGAGGCCTTCGATCAGGGGGCCGCGGCGGTCGTGGCGCGACGCGCCTGGTGGAGCCGGCGCAAGGCGGCGCGGGCGAAGGGGGTCCACCTGTTGGTGGAAGATCCGCTGGCCGCCTTGCAGGCCTGGGCGGGCGCCCTGCGCGCGCGGATCGCCCCGCGCGTCCTGGCGATCACCGGGTCGAGCGGAAAGACGAGCACCAAGGAGATGGCGCTCGCGCTGCTGCGCGAGCAAGAAGGAGGCGTCGTCGGCACGTTGGGGAACCGCAACAACGAGATCGGTCTGCCCTGGAGTCTGCTGCAGCTGCGCTCCGCGGACCGTTGGGCGGTGCTCGAGCTGGGCGCCAACCGTCCGGGAGAGATCGCGCGCTTGGTGGCCGTTGCCCGGCCGGATGCCGCCCTGATCACTTGCATCGGCCGTGCCCATGTCGGGCCCTTCGGCAGCGTGGAGCAAATCCTCGCCGCCAAGCTGGAGCTGCTCGAGGCCCTTCCGCCCGAGGGCACGGTGATCATCCCCGATGACGATTCCCGCTTGGAGCGCGCCGTTGCCGAGCGCTGGTCGGGCAGGGTGCTGCGCTTCGGCTGGAGCCCGCAGGCCGACGTGCGCGCCGGCGAGGCGCACTACCAGCTCGATGGGACCGAACTGACCCTCGCCGATCCGGTGGGGCAGACGCGGATCAACCTGCTCGGTGAGGCGGGCGTGCGTGCCGCGCTCGCGGCGCTCGCGGGCGTGCGTGCCCTTGGTGTTGAGCACTTCGATCTGCAGTCGCTCGGGCGGGTGCCCGCGCTCGCCGGGCGCCTCGATCCGGTGCAGACCGCCGCCGGGGTGACCTGGATCCTGGACATGTACAACGCCTCGCCCGAGTCGGTCCTGCATGGCCTGCGCTTTCTCTCGGTGAGCGAGATCTCCGGGCGGCGCATCTTCGTCTTCGGCGGCATGCGCGAGCTCGGCGATGAGGCCGAGGCGATCCACCGCGAGGTCGGCCGGGCGGCGGGAGGCTGCGATGCGGGGCTGTTCCTGGGTGAGGAAGCGCGGATCACCGCGCCCGAGGCGCAGAAAGCGGGGGTGTCGCAGGTGCTCTGGTCCAACGATCCAAAGGATGTCGTGCGTTTTCTGCGCGACTATCTGAAGCGCGGTGATGTCGTCTACCTGAAGGGCGCGCGCGCGGCGGCGCTCGAACAGGTGGCTACGGCGCTCGGCGTGATCGGACCCGAGTACGGAGAGGAGGGACTCTAGGCATGCTCTACTACCTGCTCACGCCGCTCTCCGACTACTCGGTCGTCTTCAATGTTTTTCGCTACATCAGCTTCCGGTCGGTCTACGCGGCGGTCACCGCCCTGCTGCTCTGTTTCCTCCTTGGTCCCTGGATGATCCGCCGGCTGCGCGCCTGGCGCATCGGGCAGCTCGTGCGCAGTGATGGCCCGCGGTCCCACCAGGTCAAGGAGGGCACGCCGACGATGGGGGGGCTGCTCATCTTGGCGGCGATTGCGATCCCGACGCTGCTCTGGGCGGATGTGGCCAATCGGCAGATCCAGCTCATTCTCGGAACGACGATCGTGCTCGGCGGCCTCGGGTTCCTCGACGACTACCTGCACATCGTCCGCGGCCGGCGCAACGGCCTGCCGGGCCGTTACAAGCTGATCGTGCAGTTCACCCTGGGTCTGGTGGTGGGAGCGATCGTCATCGGCTCTTCGCTCTATGGCGATCTGACGATGCGCACCGCGGTGCCCTTTCTCAAGGACACGTTTCTCAATCTCGGACTGCTCTACGTTCCCTTCGTCGCGCTCGTCGTCACCGGAGCGAGCAATGCGGTCAACCTTTCTGATGGACTCGACGGCTTGGCGATCGGGATGGTGTTGCCGGCGGCGGCGGCCTTCGGTGCGTTGGCCTATGTCTCGGGGCATGCCGGTTTCTCCGAGTACTTGAACATTCCCCTGCTCGCCGGCTGTGGGGAGTTGACCGTCTACTGCTCCGCCTTCCTCGGCGCGGGGCTCGGGTTTCTCTGGTTTAACGCCCACCCGGCCGAGGTCTTCATGGGTGATACGGGTAGTCTCGCCCTCGGGGGCGCGCTCGGCATGGTCGCGGTCCTGATCAAGCGCGAGCTGCTCTTGCTGATCGTGGGGGGGCTCTTCGTCGCCGAGGTGCTCTCGGTGATTCTTCAGGTGCTCTCCTATCGCCTGCGGGGCCGGCGCATCTTCCGCATGGCGCCCCTGCACCATCACTTCGAGTTGGGCAACTGGCCGGAATCGAAGATCGTGATCCGTTTCTGGATCGTCTCGATTCTCCTGGCGCTGGTGACGTTGTCGACGATCAAGCTCCAATAGCCGGGGGGGGGGGAGCAGCACGTGGCTGCAGCGCAACTGCCGATCGAACTGGCTGGACGGCGCATCGGGGTCGTTGGCCTGGGGCGTTCCGGATGGGCGGCGGTCGAGTGGCTGCTCGCCCGGGGCGCCCGCGTGCGGGCGTTCGAAGACGCTCCGCCTCACGATCTGGCGGCGCGCTGGGCGGCGCGGGGAGACGCGCGGGCGGAGCTGGTGATCGGGGGGCGGCCCGCGGAGGCTGCGGGGGCGCTCGGCGATTGCGCCCTGCTCGTCCGCAGCCCCGGGGTTCCGGCCGATCATCCCCTGGTCGTTGCGGCCCGCGGGGGGGGAGTGCCGGTCGTCTCGGAGATCGAGCTCGCCGCCGCCGGAGTGACCACTGCGGTGCTCGCGGTCACCGGCACCAACGGCAAGTCGACGACGACCGCCTGGGCGGCGCACCTGCTCGAGCACGCCGGCATTGCGGCGGTGGCCTGCGGCAATATCGGCCACCCCTTCTCGACGGCCGCGCGCGAGACGCCGGCGGCGACCTTTGTCGTCGAGGTCTCGAGCTTCCAGCTCGAGGACTGCCCGACCTTCCATCCCCGCGCGGCGACGATTCTCAACATCAGTCCTGATCACCTCGACCGCCATGGCACCTACACCGCCTACGCCGAGGCCAAGTGGGCGTTGACCCGCAACCAGGACCGGGATGATCTGTTGGCGCTCGGCCCCGGTCTGCTCGCCGCGGCGGCCGGGCGCAGCCGCGCCCGCACGCTGCTCTGCGATCCGGTCGACCGCGGGGCTTCCACCGCGCTCTTCGTGCACGCGGGTGGTCTCTGGTGGCGCGACCGGGAGGACGAGCGCTGCCTGCTGCCGGTCGGCGAGCTGGCGCTGCCCGGCCAGCACAACCAGGTCAACGCGATGGCCGCCTTCGCGCTGGCTGCTTCGGTGACGGAGAAGCCCGCGCGCCTGCTGCCGGGGCTGCGCGATTTTCCCGGTCTGCCCCACCGGCTCGAGCCGGCCGGAGAAGTCGGCGGGGTCGTCTTCGTCAACGACTCGAAGGCGACCAATGTCGACTCGTTGCGTGTGGCGCTGCAGAGCTTCGCCGATCCGGTCGTTCTGATCGCCGGCGGGCGCGACAAGCAGGGCACCTTCGAGTCGATCGCCGCGCTGGTGGGCGAGCGCGTCCGCCACCTGGTCGCGATCGGCGAGGCGGCGGCGCGCATCCGGGCGGCCTACCCGGAGGTGCCGGCGGAAACGGCGCCGAGCCTGGAAGCCGCGGTGCAGCGGGCGTTGGCTAGCACAGGGGGGAGCGGGGTCGTGCTGCTCTCGCCGGGGTGTGCAAGTTTCGACATGTTCCGCGACTATCGGGATCGAGGTGAGCAGTTCAAGGCACTGGTCCGCGCCCTGCAGGGCGCGGATGCCCCGGCGCCGGCCGGGGGAGAGTCACCGCGGAGGAGATGAGGATGGGGCTTTGGCGGCGAAGCGGGGCGCGCGCGGGCTGGATCGCGGCGGCTCCGGGGCGTCCCGACCGGATCCTGCTCGGCGCGGTCCTGGTGCTGCTCGCCTGGGGCCTGCTGATGGTCTACTCGAGCAGCAGCGCCTTAGGTATCGTCTCCCACCGGGGCAACGACCTTTTCTACTTGCAGAGCCAACTCGCTCGGGCCGCCCTGGGCTTGGTGATCTTGCTCGGTCTCGCCTGCCTCGATATCCGCTACCTCTCGCAGCGCGTCGCCTGGACGGTCTGGGCGGTGGCGTTGATCGTCATCGGCGTGCTGGTGATTCCATCGGGCCCGGGGGTCGAGGTGCATGGCGCCACGCGCTGGCTACCGATCGGCAGCAGCCTGGTGCAACCCGCCGAGTTTGCCCGCGTAGCGCTGATGATCTGCCTGGCGGGCCTGCTCTCGGGTTCGCGCGAGCGGCTCGGCACCTGGCGCGGGATGCTGCCGCCGGTCGGCGTGGTGCTGCTCACCGCCGGCTTGATTGCCATCCAGCCCCACCTGAGCCTTGCCTTGCTGACCGCGGCGAGCGGCCTGCTGTTGGTCTTCCTCGCCGGGGGATCGCTCTGGCGTCTCGGGGTGATCAGCGGTGGGGGCCTCGCCCTGACCAGCCTCGTCATGCGGGGCTACCACCAGGGGCGATTGGCCAGCTTCATGGAGATGGTGCAGGAGTTTCTCGGCCGCGGCGGGAGCGATCCGGCCTACCAGGTCAAGCAGTCGATCATCGGCGTGGGGTCGGGTGGGTTGGCCGGCCTGGGCCTCGGCAAGGGGATGCAGAAGAACTTCTTTCTGCCCGACGCCCACACCGACTTCATCCTGAGCATCATCACCGAGGAGCTGGGTCTGCTCGGATTGGTGGGGCTGCTTCTGTTGACCGGTATCATCGTTGCCCGGATCTTCTTGATTGGTCGCAGAGCGACCTCTTCGTTTGCCGGGCTGCTTGCCTATGGGATCGGGATCCAGGTGATCCTGGCGAGTCTGCTGCACGCGGCCGTCTGTCTCGGCTGGGCTCCGACGACCGGTGTGCCCTATCCGCTGGTTTCCTTTGGCGGCAGTGCTCTGGTGGCCAACCTGACCGGGCTGGGCCTGGTCCTGGCGGTCTCGCGGCGGGGTACCCCCTTTGGGCGGGAGGGCGCCTATGGAGGGCCGCTCCTGATGAACGAACCACAGTTTGGGAGGACATCACGGTGAGAGTTTTGATCACCGGCGGGGGCACGGGAGGCCACGTTTTTCCAGGACTGGCGGTCGCCGAGGCTCTGCGGCGCAGCATGCCCGAGGTCGAGATTCTCTTCGTCGGCGGTCGGCGGGGCATCGAGACCAAGGTGGTGCCCGAGGCCGGTCTACCCTTCCGGGCGATCCCGGCGCGCGGCCTGCTGGGGCGCAAGTTGTTGGCGATGCCCGCCGTGATCGGGACCACGCTGCACGGCTTGGTGATGTCGTTGGGCATTCTGCGCAGGTTCCGGCCCGACGTCGTCTTTGCCACCGGTGGCTATGTCTCCGGGCCGGTGGCGATTGCCGGCGGCCTGCTCGGGAAGCCGCTGATCCTGCACGAGCAGAACAGCGTTCCCGGGCTGACCAACCGGTTCCTGGCGCGGATCGCCCAGGAGGTGCATCTCAACGACCCGGCGGCGCGGCGCCACTTCGCCCGGCGCAGCCACCTGAAGCTGAGTGGCAATCCGATTCGCCCGGATGTGCTGCGCGGCAATCGCCCGCGTGCGCTGCGGCACTACGATCTGCGGCGCGACGCCACCACGATCCTGGTACTCGGAGGCAGTCAGGGCGCCCGCTCGATCAACCGCGCCGCCGTCGGTGCGGTGCGCCGGCTGGCGAGCCAGCGCAGCGATCTGCAGTGGATTCTGCAGACCGGGCGCCGCGACTTCCGCTGGGTCTCACGCCGGCTGCGCGACATGGCCCCGCGCGTGCGGGTGTGCTCGTTCATCAGCGAGATGGGAGATGCCTATGCGGTCGCCGATCTGGTCGTCTGTCGCGCCGGCGCCATGACGCTGGCCGAGGTGGCGGTGTGCGGCAAGGCGGCGATCCTCGTGCCCTATCCCTACGCGGCCCGCGACCATCAGACCGGCAACGCCAAGAGCTTCGTCGAGGTTGGTTCGGCGGTGATGATTCCCGACCGCAGGTTGCACGGAAAACGACTCGCTTCCGAGATCGCAAAGGTGATTGACACGCCTCGAAAACTGCGCGAAATGTCCAGTAATGCGTTGCTCAAGGCGCGTCCCCGTGCGGCCGAGAAAATCGCCGCCGCGCTGGCGCGGTTCGGTCCGGGCAATGGAGTCGAGGAGGATGTCGGCGAGCGCGACCGTGAGCGCGACCGTGAGCAGCGGGCTGGCGCGGGCCGGCGAGAAGGCCGCCGAGAGGGTCCGCGAGAGGGCCGGCGAGAGGGTCCGCGAGAGGGTCCGCGAAGGGGACGGCGATGATCCAGGGGGTGATCCAGAGGACGCACTTTGTCGGCATCGGCGGCACCGGTATGTGCGGCTTGGCCGAGATTCTGCTAACCCTGGATTATGCGGTGAGCGGATCGGACCTGGTGACGGGCACCGAGGCGGTCGAGCGGCTCGAGCGCATGGGGGCGCGCATCCATGCCGGTCACGCCGCCGAATATGTGCGCGGCAGTGATCTGGTGGTTGTCTCCTCGGCGGTGGGGGAAGAGAACCCCGAGGTGTGCGAGGCGCGCCGTCTCGGCCTTCCGGTCCTGCTGCGTGGCGAGATGCTCGCCGAGATCATGCGGTTGAAGTATGGCATCGCCGTCGCGGGCGCCCATGGTAAGACGACGACAACCTCGCTGATCGGCCATGTGCTCTGCGAGGCGGGTCTCGATCCGACCGTCATCGTCGGGGGCCGTTTGCGGGCCCTCGGATCGAACGCGCGGATGGGGGCGGGTGACATTTTCGTCGCCGAGGCCGACGAGAGCGACGGTTCCTTCTTGCAGATCCTACCGACCGTCGCGGTGATCACCAACATCGACCGCGAGCACCTCGATCACTACGGCAGCCTTGAGAAGATTCGGGCGGCCTTCTTGCGTTTCGCGCGCGGAGTGCCCTTCTACGGCGTGGTCGTGGCCTGCGGGGAAGATCCCCATCTGCGGGAGCTGCTGCCGGAGATCAACAAGCCGGTGGTGACCTACGGTCGGACCGACGATTGCCGGGTGCAACTGACCTCGCTGGTTCCCACGCCCCGCGGTTCGCGCTTCGGCGTCGCCGCCGACGGTCGCGACCTCGGCGAGTTCGCCGTGCCCTTGCCCGGGATTCACAATGCGCTCAATGCGCTTGCCTGCGTTGCCGTGGCGCTCTTTCTCGGAGTTCCGGCGGCGAGGATTCGCGAGACCCTGGGGACCTTTGCGGGCGTCGCTCGGCGCTTCGAGCTGCGCGGTGAGTCCCACGGCGTGACCGTCATTGACGACTATGGACACCATCCCACGGAGATCGCGGCGGTCTTGCGCTCCGCGCGCGAGGTTTTTCCCGGCCGCCGCTTGGTCGTGCTCTTCCAGCCGCACCGCTACAGCCGCACCGCGGCGCTGGCGGCGGAGTTCGCCCAGGCCTTCCGCGACGCCGACCTCGTCTTGCTCAGCGAGATCTACGCGGCGGGGGAGACCCCGCTGCCGGGGGTGACCAGCGCAGGTCTCTGCGATCCGATCCGCCGCGCGAGCCGGGTGGAGCTCGAGTACGTCGCCGACGAAGATCGGGCGATCGAGCGCTGCGCATCCATTCTCGGGGCGGGCGATGTCCTCATCACCCTCGGGGCGGGAACGGTCTCCCAATGGGGGGACCGCATTCTCGCGCGTCTGGGAAGTCCCGGGTGTGCCGCGAGCGCCGTGGTCGAGGAGCAGTGCGGGGCACGTCCCGGCGAGCCCGAAGGGGGGGGGCGATGATCGAGCACCGGCGGATTCCGGCCGATGCCGCCTATGCCGGCAGGCGCCGGGGAGGGACCCGGCGGTGGCTGATCGCTGCGGGCCTGCTCGCCGTCGCCGGCGCGGCGCTGGCCACCGCGGGGCGGCCGTTGCTCGATGAGGTCACCCGGATCCGGGCGGTCGAGGTCGAGATCGTGGGACCGGGCAGCTTCTCGCCCGAGGAGATCGTCGAGATCTTGGCGGTTCCGCCGGGGATCGCCTGGTCCCGCCTCGATCACGAGGCGCTGCGTGAGCGCTTGCTCTCGTGGCCGCGCATCGCGCAGGTCGCGATCGACTACACCTGGTTGCGGCGGCTGCGCGTCGTGGTGACCGAGCGCCAACCGGTGGCGATGGTCGTCGGTGCGGGTGGCACGCGCTGTGAGGTGGCCCCCGATGGGATGCTCTTGGCGCCGGTGGTGGCGGCCGCCGCCGATTTGCCGCTGGTGACCTGGGAGGCGGCCGAGCCCGCGCCCCGTCTGGCGCCCGGGGAGATTCTCGATCTGCCGGGCGCGCCCGACCTGACGGCCTTGCTGGTGCGCCTGCGCGAGGGCTATCCGCTGCTCTGGCGCGGGGTCTCGGAGGCGCATCTGCTCGCTGATGGGACCTATGAACTCTTCTGGAGCCATGGCCCAACGGTGATCTGGGGGCGGGGCCCGCTCTCGGCCACGCGTCTTACGGCCTGGGCGACGGTCATGGCCGATCTACGCGAGCGGGGCGAGCAGGATGCCGTCGTCGACCTGCGCTTCCGTGAGCAGATCGTGGTGCGATTGCCCTCCTCGGGCGTGGGCGCACCCGGTCTGGGTTGAGAAAGGAGCCGAGCCGCGATGTCAGCAGCGCAGATCGTCACCGGGCTGGATATCGGCACGACCAAGGTATGCGCGGTGATCGCGGAGGCCGCGGCCTCCGGTGAGATCGCCCTGCTCGGGGTTGGGGAAACACCCTGCGCCGGACTGCGCCAAGGGAATCTGGTCGATCTCGAGGCGACCGTCGAGGCAGTCCATGGCGCCCTCTCGCAGGCGGAGCAGATGGCGGGCACGTCGGTGCGCGGGGTCTATGCGGGAATGGCGGGCGATCACCTCCGTTCGATCAACAGCCGCGGCGTGATCGCCGTCTCGGGGCGGGACAACGAGGTCACGGCGGATGATCTGCAGCGCGTCGTCGAGGCGGCGCGAGCGCTGGCGATTCCCTCCTCGCGGGCGATCCTGCATGTCATCCCCCAGGAGTTTCTGGTCGACGATCAGGCGGGGATCAAGGATCCGATCGGGATGTCGGGCGTCCGTCTGGAAGCCGAGGTGCATATCATCACCGCCTCCGCCACCGCGGTGCGCAATTTGGCCAAGGCGGTCGAGCGAGCGGGCTACCGGATCCACGAGCTCGTCGCGGTTCCCCTGGCGAGCGCCTGGTCGGTGCTCGAGGAGGATGAGCGCCGCCTGGGGGTCGTCCTGCTCGATATCGGGGCGGGGACGACCGATCTGGCGGTCTACTTCGGGGGCAGCGTGCATCATACGGCGGTGATCAGCATGGGGGGCGCCCAGATCACCAATGATATCGCGATCGGATTGCGCACGCCCCTCGATGCCGCCGAACAGATCAAGGTTACCCATGGCTGTGCCCTGACCAGGCTGGTCGACAACGCCGGCAGGCTGGAGATTCCCGGCGTGGGTGGACGCACCCCGCGGATGGTGAGCCTGCCGGTGTTGGCCGCGATCACCGAGCCGCGGGTCGAGGAGATCCTCGTGCTGGCGCGCGAGGAGATCGCCCGCCTTCCGGGCACCGACGTGCTGGCGGCCGGGATTGTCATCACCGGGGGGACGGCCCGGCTGCGTGGGATCGCCGAGCTGGCCGAGGGAGTCTTCGAGATGCCGGCGCGCATTGGCTGGCCCCAGGGGACTCGGGGGGTGGCCGACCTGGCGGACGACCCCCGCTACGCTACCAGCCTGGGTCTGGTGCACTACGGGACGACCCAGCAGCTGCGCGTCAATGGCGCCGTCGGGTGGCCGAAGGCTGCCCGTTGGCGGGAGTGGATTCGAGCGCGTGTTCCCTTCCTGGGGTAGGGACGCGCGGCGCCGAGAACAGAGGCCGCCACGGCGCGCGGCCTGCCGATAGAGGCCCACCACCCGAGGGGGCCCGCGGAGGATTCTCCGTGGAGACCGGTCGGCCGGTCTCGCGGGGGACAGCTTTGAACAGCCTGGAGCAGGGAGCTCGTTGCGGACGGAGACCCCGTCGACGAAAGGAGCAGGGATGCTCATTGAAGTGACCCAAGAACAGCGTTCGCCAGCCATGCTCAAGGTGCTCGGCCTGGGCGGCGCCGGCGGCAATGCTGTCAATCGGATGATTGCCAGCGAGATCCGCGGCGTCGAGTTCCTGGTTGCCAACACCGATGCCCAGGCGTTGCACGCTTCGGCGTGTCCCCATCGGATCCAGATCGGCGAGGAGGTCACCGGGGGACTCGGTTCAGGCGGCGATCCCGCCCTCGGACGCAGGTCGGCCGAGGAGGATGCCGATCTGTTGCGCGATCATCTCAAGGGCGCCGACATGGTCTTCATCGCCGCCGGCATGGGCGGAGGCACGGGCACCGGGGCGAGTCCGATCGTCGCCCAGCTGGCGCGCGAACTGGGCGCCCTCACCGTGGGGATCGTCACCCGGCCGTTCACCTTCGAGGGGCGCCGCCGCATGCGTCAGGCCGAGGAGGGCCTCGAGGAGCTGCGTGAGGCGGTCGACACCCTGATCGTGATTCCGAATCAGCGGCTGCTTCACGTAGTTGATCGCTCGACACCGCTCAACGAGGCGCTGCGGGTTGCCGATGACGTACTCTGCCACGCCACGAAGGGCATCTCGGAGATCATCACCGTGCCGGGATTGATCAATGTCGACTTCGCCGACGTGCGCAGTGTGATGGCGGGCATGGGGAATGCGCTGATGGGCATGGGCTTCGGCCAGGGACCCGATCGCGCCCGCATGGCTGCCGACATGGCTATCTCCAGCCCCTTGCTCGAAGACGTCTCGATCGCCGGCGCGCAGGCGCTGCTGGTCAATTTCATGGGTGGCGAGGATATGACCCTGACCGAGGTCGACGAGGCCTCGAACCTGATCCTCGAGTCGGCCGGTCCCGACGCGAATGTGATCTTCGGGTCGGTCGTCGATCCAGCCATGAAGGACGAGATCCGCGTGACCCTGATTGCGACCGGCTTCGGCGACCGTGCGCGGGCGGTCGCCCCGCGCGAGGCGCGTGACGCGGGGGAGACGGAGGCGCGGACCGTCGCGGTGCGCGGCGAGCCGGCGTTTGCCCCTGGTCCGGCGCCCGCCGCGCCGATTCCGAGCGTCGCCGAGCGGGAGTACCGCGAGGCGCCCCCGGAGCCCGCCCCGGTCGTCGGCTCTGCGGAG